>NZ_JACJQG010000023.1 GCF_014696435.1 Calothrix anomala FACHB-343
TAGAAGTTATTCTTATTTAGCTGGAATAAGCTCTACTAGAAGCTAGTTCTTATGTACTATATCTATCCGGTTTTTTGGGTGTGACAGTTCTGGGTGCGGAAGATAGGTTTAGATTGCACTTGGGTATAAAAAAATCGGATTATCTAAACTTTATGGCTCGCACAACTAGCAGTCAGGATATTTTTCCGGATTGCGGGTAATTTTTGTGAATATTAATTGAGAAAGTTAAATAAAAATTTTATTCTCTCAAGATAATCGTTACTGATTAATAAACCTACTTATCTATTAAGTAAAGCGGTGCAAAAAAACTAACTATATTAAGCAATGTAAAAATTTAGGAATTGATTTTTTCCTGAGGAATTTAGTCTTTACTAGCAATCTTTAATAATTTTCACTGTTTTATTTATTAGATTTAATATTTTCACCCTTGCTTTCTCCTGATATTACTGCTTTAAAATAAGCAGTAATTTTCTTTAATTATTGAGTAAATCCTATTGCCCAAAACTAATAAACATGAGTAAATCTCTGGAAATTTTAGATATGTATTCACAAAACGAAATTGCCCACAAAGATGAAATTGCAGTTTTAGGGGCATCATTGCGAGAAATTGAACAGAAGTTACTCAAGCAATCCCAAAATACAGGAATCACCAGACTATGGTTTCAAGGAGAAGAACCATATTTTGATGTGTTCTTTGAATTAAAAAATGATGAAATATTATGGTTTCAATTAACGCTACGCGGTAAAGCTATCTCTTGGGATAGTAAAAAATTAAAATTCCAAACTGGCACTACTAATGAACTGCATGACAACGATGTCAGCTTTTATGCAGCGAGTAAGACAATTGAAAATGATATGCAGACAGATTGGGAATTCGTGAATTTAGCAAAATTGATTTTGCAAACCAGAGCCGATGAAACTATTTTTGCCAAAGCTTTAGAGTTATTTAATTGCCAAAATAAACAATAACTAATTCATTCGTTCTAATTTCTTGAAAAAATTAAGTACTAAAAAAGTTAGCACAGCACCAATTAGTCCCAATTCCCATAAACCACAACCTGCGGCTATTCCCAAGGCTGCTGAAACCCAAACCGCCGCAGCTGAGGTTAATCCATGAATTTCTGTCCTTTGTGATTCATTAGGAGATTGGCGTAAAATCTCTCCCGCACCCAGAAAACCAACACCAGCAGCTATACCTTGGATAACTCGACTTAAAGCATCAGCGCTGGGATTCATTCCGGCTGTAGATAAAGGAATAAGAGTATAAATAGCTGAACCCAGACTGACTAACATATGAGTTCTCAACCCAGCCGGTTTGTGTCTTAGTTGTCGTTCTAAGCCGATGATTGCGCCAGTGAGTAACGCTATGCACAATCTAAAGAGAATATTTTGCAAATTAAGGCTCATGCAGCATCAAAATAGTTAGTGATAAAAAATATTTGCATAATGAATAATTAAATTCTATATAGCTATTTAACTTGGTTGTTGAACTGACAAAGTAGAACTCAGCAACTCTTAATAAGCAATGCTTAACCAGGTAATTACCAATTATGAATTACCTTTGAGGATATCGCAGATAAATAATTTTAATTCTGCTAGTACTACTATTTATGATATTGGTTAAAGGTAGTAATTTAAAGCTGTAGCTATGATTATTTAATGGCGATAAATAATTTAAACATTATATTCTACTGTAAATTGCTATATTTAAGCATACAGTCAAGATTTGCAGCAACGATCGCTATTTGAGGAGTATAACTGGCGTGAATCAAATAAAAATATGCATTTGCCAGCTAATTAGACTCAGGAACTAACCTGAGGTAGCAATTTCAGCAATAAGCTAATTCTGGTATGGTTTTTCGGCTCGCTGTCTCAGGCTATAAATATTCAGTTGTGACTGAAATAGGTTAAAAATAGACAAGTACAGCACAACTGCTGGTTTACAGGTTTCACAGGCGCACAGTCAGAGAAACATAAGGGTAGATAAGCTAATCTGCTTTTAAGTTGCACAATCCATTGTGAAGGCTGTTGGCTGTTGACTGTTGACTGTTGACTGTTGACTGTTGACTGTTGACTGTTGACTGTTGACTGTTGACAGCCCTTATTAGTAGTTATGCAATTTAGATAGGCATTAGCTTAACAAGCACAGAATGATGCGTCAATAAACCACCTATTGGCAATATCTGAAACTCTGGTACAAAGTAAATATAAATTTCTGCTTGTAGTACTATTGGCTGTTTGGCTACTAATTATTAACTTTTTTCACTCTTGCACAAATGGTTACTACTGTGACCATAACCAATGAATTACAACAGAGAACAACAAAATTGAGTGGACAAACTCTACTGGCTTGACCAAATTAAACTCCAAGACCGCGCCAAGGTAGGTGATAAAGCGTTTTACTTGAGCCGAATCATGCAGCGTGGCTATCCTGTAGTACCTGGTTTTGTTGTAGGTGCAGAAGTCTTGCAACAATTTTTAGAAAATCTTAATAGCTCGGAATCATTAGTTGCTGACTTACCCCATTCTTCGTTGTATTTGGATGTAAATAATTGGCGTCAGCTGCAACAAGTAGCCGGTCGTTTGCGCCAGGAAATTGTGACTGCTACTGTACCACTATCTTGGGTAGGAAAAATTCTCTCAGCAGCGAGAGAATGGGACAGCGACTATCTAATTTTTCGCCCTACGGTAATGGTACCAAGCGCTACTAAGGCGGGAAATATCTCAGGATTACTAGAGTCGGTTTTTTGTCCTTGTAATCCAGACGCGATCGCATCTGGGTTAAAGCGCACTTGGAGTCAGTTATTTCGCGCCAAAAGTTTACTATATTGGCAACGAGCCGGAATTGAGCTAAAAAGAGTCAATTTTGCAGTTTTAATCCAGCCGGTGCGTAATGCGATCGCTAGCGGTTTATTTCATGCAAATACCTCTGGCTGGGAAATTAGCGCTACTTGGGGATTAGGAGTAGCGATCGCTAATGGTGAAGTTTTACCCGATGTTTACTATATTCACCCAGAAACCGGGCAGTTAATCGAGCAGCAACTAGGTAGTAAAATCCTCGCTTATCGAATTGAAAATTCCGCAAATAAAGATAGTTTGCAACCAGTCACGCCATCAGTACTGACTCTAGATAATCATTGTCTAGTCGCCTATTTACTCGAAGAAAGCAAACAAAAACAGTACGCTTTACAAGCCGAATACCTACAACAAGTCATTATGTTGGGCAATCAGCTAGTCAGCGAACTAGGTAGCGAATTTGACATAGAATGGACAATTTCTCAGGTTAGCCCAGTACCCAAACTCTACCTCACCCAAGTTAGCGCCCCCCAATCAGCCATTCCCAACGTCCAAATTATTAAGGGTATAGGAGCCGCTAGAGGGCGCGTTACAGCTAATGCCTATGTAATTGCCAATTCCCAATTAAAACCAGAACAGCTACCTCAAGGCGTGATTTTAGTTGCCAAAGCCATTACGCCAGACTGGTTACCAATTTTACAGAAAGTTATCGGTATTATTACAGAGAAAGGCGGCTTGACTAGCCATGCAGCCATCCTCGCGAGAGAATTAGGTATTCCCGCAGTAGTCAGCGCTACAGATGTTACAGCCTTAATTCAACCAGGTGAAAGATTACTGGTAGATGGCGATCGCGGCGAAGTTTCGCGAGTGCGAGAAGACATAACTTTAGAAAGGATCGTAGCAAAAAGCGGTTCAGCAGAAAATATCGATTTCGATGATAATCATGCCATCTCTAATCCTTGGCAATCCCCACCATTACGTAGTTCTGGGATACCTTCTCAACCGCTAATTGGTACTCAGCTATTATTAAACCTCAGTCAAAGCAGCTTAATAGAGCAAGTCAAAAGTTTACCTGTGGATGGAGTCGGATTACTGCGTTCCGAACTGATGATGTTAACCGTACTAGAAGGACAACACCCTAATAGTTGGCTAGCCGATGGCAGACAAACAGAATTATTAGAACTTTGGACTGAGGAGATTATACAATTTGCTTGTGGCTTTGCACCGCGAACAGTATTGTATCGCTCCTTAGATTGGCGATCGCACGAATTACCATCCGCTACCCAAGAACATCAATCTACATCACAAGCCGTCTTAGGCGATCGCGGAATATTTAGCTATTTACTTAATCCGGCAATTTTCGAGTTAGAATTAGCCGCTTTAGCTAATGTGCAAAAAGCCGGATACAGCAACGTCAATCTGATGTTACCCTTTGTCCGCAGCGTCGAAGAATTTTCTTTATGTCAGCAAAAAGTTGTGCAAGCTGGATTAACTCAATTACCCCAGTTTCAACTCTGGATTATGGCAGAAGTTCCCAGCGTGTTATTTCTGCTACCAGAATATGTCAAAGCAGGCGTCGCCGGGATTTCTATTGGTAGTAACGATCTTACCCAACTGCTGCTAGGAGTAGATCGAGAGCAAGAACAACTAGCCAGAAGATTTAATGAACTTCAGCCAGCAGTAATGAGTGCGATCGCTCAACTAATCGAAATGTCCAAAGATGCGGGTATTCCTTGTACAATCTGCGGTCAAGCGCCAGTATTGTATCCCGAAATCATTGACCGCTTAGTGCAATGGGGAATTACAGCCATTTCCGTAGAACCTGAAGCAGTAGAGCGAACATATCACGCGATCGCTCGTGCAGAACATCGCCTGATTTTAGAAGCCGCAAGGCGACAGTTGAGAGGAGGATAAGGAAAAGGACAAGGAGGACAAGGAGGACAAGGGGGACAAAATCAATTCAAAATTCACGCATTCAGAAATATTTTTGACTTTTGACTTTTGACTTTTGACTTTTTCTGCCCCATGCCCACTATTTTATATACCCTGTTTCTCGTAAAAACTTGCGGAGGTCGGTGAAAAATTGAGCGCGATCGCTTTTTTTATAAGCCTGTTGCACTTGTCGCCAACCGTCTTGTCCTTGACC
Organism: Calothrix anomala FACHB-343; assembly: GCF_014696435.1. Taxonomy (GTDB): domain Bacteria; phylum Cyanobacteriota; class Cyanobacteriia; order Cyanobacteriales; family Nostocaceae; genus Aulosira; species Aulosira anomala_A. Next base: position 4,943 of record NZ_JACJQG010000023.1, read on the forward strand.
TAGCATATATTTACTGGCTAAATAAGCCGCCAAAAATCCTTTACCGTCGTCGCCTTGTTGGCGAATTTCCTGGTAAGTTTGCCATAGTTCTTTAGTATTGCTGGCGATTAACTTGGGATAGCGGCGGGTAACATCAACCATCTTTCCTTGACGATATTGCCAAATTTGCAGTGGGTAGCCAGAAGCAGCGTAGGAACTAAAAGCGTAAGCAAAGCGATCGTCGCGGCTGTTAAATTCTGGGATTCCGTCTTTGTCTACATCTTTGAGTTGGTAACCAGCATTACCCCATTCATGACGAATTTGTTTGTATTGCTGAGATTTACTGTCATAACGGTAAATTAAGGAATAAAGACAGCAGTGCGCTCCCCCTGTAAAGAAATCGGCAATTACTTCCGGTTCTTTGTTACCATCTAAATCTCGCACTGGTATTTGATTTTTCTGTGCGTCAAACTCCCCGATAGGGCGGTCATATTCACTATCTTGGGGTAACTTTTGCTCCAAAATCCTTTTACCAGCACGAGTAATTTGTAACCGCACATTTTTATATTGAAATTCTTCCGGTTTGTCATAGGAAATTTGTGCCTGTACATTTCCTGACTTACCAGTAATTGTTTCGGCTGTAGCAGCTTGAGTAAATAGCGCTACAGCACTCATAAAAGCTAAACCGATTAAAGATGGATTCCGAAACTGACGAATAAAATTCATTATGGGTGTTGTATATATTCAGACTGATTTTTACAACACCATCATAGTCATCAATATCGGAAAATTGCGGCAACTGGTGTGCTAAAAGGTATTTGTTCCGGTGGAACAGCGTAAACAGTACCGCCATTTAATAAGGTATGAGTTGCGGCTAAATCTAACAAATCCTCATCGCCAGTTTCTTTATCTTCATGTAAATACACGGCTTCTGAACTGGGGTCAAACAAACCCCATTGCTGTTGTCCGACAGCAACCAGCAATGAATCTATTCGTTGAAAATAAGCAGCCGGGATGATTTTTTTGAGGTCGTTGGTAGCTTTACCTGAATCGCCACCAAAGAGTTGATGGAATCGTTCCAGAAATTCTTGCTGTGACTTTTGGAAATCAGCCTCAACAATTGGCCAAGCGCGATCGTGTAAATCTTGAGCGCTGAGAATTTCTGGATTTCCAGTGATACCTTCTGCCATTAAATGCTGATAAGTATTCGCCTGTTTGTATAAAGGTAAAAGATACTCTACTCCAGCCAATACCAAAGGCGCTGTTTCTTCTCGCAGCTTTTCCTGCAATGCTCGATCAATTATGTAAAAGAATTGGCGAATTTCTTCTTGATGCTGGTCTCTATCTGGACTTCCCTGTCCGTGAAATGCACCTGGTTGGACAAAAGAATTCGCAGTTCCACCTTTAGATGTAGCAATGCGAAACTGACCCTCTTTAGCAGTTTCATCTTGATTGAGAGCATCTGCTAAACTTTTTGGTAAATTTTCTACTTCTACCTCGTTAATCGTATAGTGAGTTCCCTCAAAAAACCTCACATCTTGTTGACTTAAAGCCAAAATGTAGAAACGTCCATTACCATTTAAAATCGGTAACAATGGTTTGATGTGAAATCTATCTGTGACGACAACCAACTCTTGAAAATTAAATGGCAAAGAATAGTAACGAAAAAATTCTTGAGAAATAAAGATTGCTAATCCCAAATCTCCCATTTGTTCCCAAAATTCTTGGTTATCAAGATTAATTGCTGGCTGCAATAGCGCAGTTGCTTCTTGTGCTTCCAAACCTGCGTCAATTAAATATGCTTCTGCTTCCTTAATTAAATTCTTAAAGCGAATCGGGTCTTGTCGCACTTCTGGCCCTGCGGGGTGAATTGGCATATAAATTGACACACAATTACCCTTTGGCTGTTGTAAAAGTGGCTTGATTTCTTCTCTAGAAATTAATTGCATAAAATATCCCTCCTAGCAACGCGACCAGAAACATCAGAATCAACACAAAATATTTAAAGTTCTGATGAGATGTTTTTTGATGTGGAATTGAACAGCAAAAACAATGAATCTGGATTTATTTCACGTCAAGGAGGGTAAAGTTTCATCTTTCTTTGGACTTACTAATCATTGGGCATTGGGCATTGGGCATTGGGCATTGATTAACAGTCAACAGTCAAGTGGATGTAGGTTGGGTTGAGGAACGAAACCCAACACTCAAAGTCCTGTAATTGTTGGGTTTCACTCCGTTCAACCCAACCTACACATCTGTCTCATTTTTTTCTGGAATTGGTATTACTAGTGATTAGTGATTAGTCATTAGTCAACCGTCAACAGTCAACCGTCAACCATCTACGATCCATTTTTTGCTTGTTGAGAATTGACGGGTGCTTCTGGTTGGGGTTTGCGAACCCATCCTAAAGTTACACGTTTCATAATTGCGTGCAACGCTGTCAGGATAATAAAGGTAATAGCAATAATTACTAAAGGCTGTTTTCCTAGAAGTTCTTCTACTCCCTTAGTTAATACCGCATCTGGCTGGGTGATGAAATCCCAGCTATTGAAACGTAAAAATCGTCCCCAGTAAATACCTATAGCTGAGAGGATATGAGTAATTAACTCAACTCTAAAAATCCATTGGCTTTTACCAATTAAGTGTAAATAATTACCTAAATTAATTAAAGATATAACGTAAGCTTGAAAACCCGCTAGAATTACTAATAGATAAAGGGGAATTAATATTAAAGTAATAACCCATATTGATTGAATTGTGCGAATATCATCTATCAGATGAATTACATCGGTAAGTAGATAGGGTGCATTCGGTAAAAACGCATAGAAAACTATTAATCCCAGCCACCAAACCCAAGACCTGCGGCGATTTTTCCGAAACAGCCAGACACTTAAGGCTAAGGGTATAAAAGCTAGAAAAAGGTTCCAAGTCATCCATCTCATATTGATTTGTAAGACTTGGAATAATCTGTTCATTAATTCAATCAATTCCGCTTTCATAAGCTGACTCACAATGGTGTGATTGATTTAGGTTGTCTCTAAAATGCTTCCAGGTAATTTTACTGAACAGCTATCAATCCAGGTGTCAGGAAATGTATTTTTGTGACTATTCAATAAAATGTATTTACCTAGACTTGATACAAAATTTTTACGTTCCTACCCAGAGCAATAATTGCTACTCTCTCATTTGTTACTTCAACAGGCTAATTTACTAGTATAGCGAGAAAATCTTGGCGGGCAAATCTGTGAACTTTAAAAGCAAAAGTAAGCGATCAATCTTACTGATAAAATACTTACTCTGGTTCGTTACAGTATTTATTTAGCTGGCCAACTAACTTATCAGCGTCCTTACCGGCGGTTTTGCTTACGGCTGTTAGTGCTGTATCAATCTCGGCTCTAGCCTTTTCCAGTTTTTCTCTACCTGATGGGGTAGCTTCAGCAGTTTTAGCTGTGTTTAAAGCTCTAGCAGCTTTGGCGATCGCTTGACTCAAACTCTTAAAATTCTTGGCAAACCGACTTTGGTATTCTTGTAACTTCGGATCTTTGAGCTTCAATTCTTCTATAGACTTGGTAACAGCTTCTAAATCTTTAGATAGTTGTATGCTTGTAGTAACCTGCTGCCCTTTATTTTTGTCAATCAGAGAATTACCTTCATTCACAGCCTGAACCAATCGCTGACATTGAGAGGCTTTATTTTCATTGCAACCAGCGATCGCTAAAGCAATACTCAGGCTCATCACAGCAATAAGATTATTTTTCCGCGCAACAGACATGAAAACTCACCAGTATGAAAATTCCAACCATAGTATCTAACAATTCTGGAATTTTGTAGTGAGTTTGGGTATTGGGCATTGGGCATGGGGCATGGGGCATTGGGTATTGGGCAAAGGCAAAGACGCGATGAATCGCGTCTCTACAATTGTCATTTGTCTCCCTTGTCTCTCTGCCTCTCTACCAACCTACTGGCAAGCCGAGCCTTTCTAAAGTTTCTCCATCTTGTAAAAGTGGCTGGATATGTCGATCTATGGGAATTCGTCCTCCGGAAAGTACCAATGCACGTTGAGTTACTTTACCTAACCAATTGAGGTCATGGGAAGCAATTAACATTACTTGCACGGGCAAATTTAATAATACTTGCGCCAAGTGCCGCCGCCAATAAGGATCTAAACCGTTAGTTGGCTCATCTAAAATCAAAATGCTCGGCTCTAAAGCTAAAATTGACGCTAAAGCTGCTAGGCGTCTTTGTCCTCCAGAAAGTTCATGGGCTGAACGGTTGGCGTAAGCTTCTAGTCCAAAATCAGCTAATAATTCTCTGGCTCTATCTATGGCTAAAGCTGGTGGTACGCCGTAATTGCGCGGGCCGAAGGTAATATCTTCTAAGATAGTCGGCATAAATAATTGATCGTTGGCATCTTGGAAGGTAAAACCAATATGACGGCGGATTTGAGACAGAGTTTGAGATTCTACGGGAATGCCATTAATGGAAATTTTCCCGCTTTGTGGTTGTTTTAAGCCGATGAGATTTTCTAGTAAGGTGCTTTTACCAGAACCAGTTGCACCCATTAACGCCACGCGATCGCCTGGTTGTAATGTAAAGGAAATTTCGCGCAATACAGGCTCTTGATTGGCGTAGGTGTACACCAAGTTTTGCACCTCCACCACAGCTGCGTGGGGATGATGAATTGAAGATTGGGGATTAGATGTTAATGATTTCAAAATTTACAACTCAAAATGCACAACTGCGTTCTTACTGAGTTAACTGGTAAGAACTGATGGTTAAACAAGCCGCGATCGCACCTGCTATGAATACAGCCACACGCTCTTTTGGTTTTAATGTTGAGTCTATTGGTAATTGTCCGTTGTAACCCCGAACTACCATTGCGGTATAAACGCGCTCGGCTCTATCTAAACTACGGAGATATAAAGCGCCAATGGTGGCTGCACTGGTGTAGCGCAACCAGCCAGTTGTACCATTTAAACCCCGTAATTGGGCGCTACGCTGCATTCTCGTGACTTCTGATAGCAAAATTTCTAGGTATTGACCTGCTAAGAGCAAATTTTCCTTTAAGGCTAGCGGTACGGGTAAGCTTTTGAGGGCTATACCAAAACTATGGGGGGGTAAGGTTAACAAAAAACTATTCATCACAATTAAACAGATAAAAGAACGCACTAGCAGAAAACTAGCTCGTTCCCATCCCAAGGGCAAAGCTAAAAATGAGAGGAAGATTAACTCTGTACCGAGTAATTTTCCTAACTGGGGAAGCTTTACCTGTAACACCCAAGCCCATAAAAGAGCGATCGCTCCATAAGCACCCAAGTTATACCAAGCATGATGCTTTAATAAAGCTGCCCCAATCACAATAATCAGCGCTATTTGTAAGCGTAAGGTTAAGGAAATTCTAAGCATTATTCGGTTTCACTACCTTAGCAATCCCAAAGGCGACAGCAAAGCAAACAGCCGCACCTACCAAACCCGCAATACTCGTACCAATGGTTCCCAATCCCTGAATGCCATAATCGGCTAAAGGTGTGGGTACAATTACTCGTACTTTTTCGCTTAAGTCGATAAAGCCTAAATTTTCGGCTACCCTTTCCAAACCATCAGGCCAAGCTGAGGCAAATAGTGATAATACACCCGCCACGAGAACAATGCTCACAACTGGCACTACCCAGCCGCGAAATTGCTGTTGTTCCCCTGGTAACAAATCTGGCCTTTGCTTGGCAAGGTAAATTAATACACCTCCAGTAATTAATCCTTCACCAATACCAATGAGAATATGAGTTCCTGTCATGGCTCCTAAAACTATAGCGGCGGGTGCTGTTCCTGAAAGGGCTAGCTCAAGAGCGCAGGCTAAAGCTGCAACTACCACACTTACACCAGCAGCAATCCCCGCAGCTAAGGGTAAACGCCCTTTAGAACCGCCAAATAGCCGTTGCAGAGTGTTAGTTAACCCCCAACCAACCCAAACGCCAATAAAGGCCATGTTTAAAATATTTGCGCCTAAGGCTGTAATTCCACCATCGGCAAATAGCACAGCTTGGATAATTAAGACTGTAGCAATACACAATGCCCCTGCCCAAGGGCTACCTAAAACTACTGCGGCTAAGGTTCCCCCTAACAAGTGACCGCTTGTACCCCCTGCTACGGGAAAGTTTACCATCTGGGCAGCAAAAATAAAGGCTGTGGTTAAACCCAGTATAGGAGCGCGACGAATCCCAAAAGCATTTTGCGATCGCCCTAAAGCCACAAAAAGTGCTGCCGTACTCGCTAAACCAGTCGCTCCTGCAACTGGTAAAGAAACAAATCCATCAGGAATATGCATGATGTGCCCCGTGTGTTATGTTTTGCTTCACACAAATTACTCAATTTATCTGCGGCATTAAATTAATAAAAAGCAGAAAAACCACCTTTTATACAATGCCCTATTGGGGGATTTTATAGTGATACTTCCGGTAGATTGACAATAAAATATTGCATAACTAATATAGTTATTTTTTATTATGTAGAGTTTTATTAAGTTGTTTTTAAATTCACTAATCAAATCTGCCAAAAACACTCTATTGATTGATGTTATGTAGATGATTTCATCCACAATAGACTAGATAACTAGTTGTAAATATTTATATTTATCTATCTTCAGCAGCATATCCATTTGATATTTATCTATTTTGCCAGCAAGTTAACACAATATTTTATCGATCGTTAGGCAATCTAAAACCTGCTTTACAAAATAGATATTCCCCAAATCAAGCACAGTCAAGGTAGAAAAATTATTCTTCAATCGTTACCTTTTTTCAGCCAGGACTAACCTGCTGATTATCACATCATGCAAACGTAGTTTATATCACAACAAAGCTTTATAAAAGTTTTTATTGGGTGACAAAATTTAGCCATTTAGATGCGATCGCACCTTGATATCGACTCTGAATTTTTGACAAGTTTTTCTAACTCAGTTTTCTCTTTACACAAAGTAAATTCGGCGATAACGCTTACTCTTTCAAGGGGGTGGGATGAACCCCTCGCTGCCCGCCGTGGTAGATCATAAAGCATCAGGCATGGGAAGACTTACAAGCCCAATGCCTGCGAAATCCTACTTTGTTTTCAGGGTGGGATGAGCTTAACAAATAAATTATGAAGATCTCCTAAAGAAGAATTATTGACAATGATTTTTAATTCAACTAATATACACAGAAGTAATTGAAAATTGTTTGCAACATTATATTCTAGCGCTAACAGCAGTTTAATGTCATGCCCAGTAACTTAGCTTTGGGAAAAGAACAACTTTTAAGCCGTCGTCAATTACTAAAGCTGGGTTTAGGTGGCACTGGCGTAGTCGGAGCAGCAGCGCTTTGGCAAATGGCAAATCACAGCCAGTCTCTTGTCAAAGTTCCACCCACAGAAATTGCGGTATCTGAAGGCGTAACTCAACCGATGAAGATGCTGAGAAATTTCGATTATGGGACGCTAAAGCATGAAAATGGACGTAATATCCGCGAATTTAGGCTGACTGCGGGAACTTCCGTGATTCAACTAAATAGTGCTGTTTCCTACAATATCTGGGACTTAAACGGGCATATACCAGGGCCCACACTCAGGGTTAAACAAGGCGAACGGGTAAGGATACTTTTTCTCAATAAAGCTGGACATTCTCACTCTTTACATTTTCATGGCGTGCATTCAGCCGATATGGATGGAATTCGCCCAGTCAGTAACGGTAGTGCCACAATTTATGAATTTGATGCTGAACCTTACGGGGTTCATTTGTATCACTGTCATATTGAGCCTGTTACTCGTCACATTGCTAAAGGGCTATATGGGATGTTCATCATCGATCCACCCAAGCCACGCCCGCCAGCTGATGAAATTGTCCTAGTTATGGCTGGGTATGACGTAAATGATGATAGCCACAATGAGTATTATGCATTCAATGGATTGCCCCATCACTATATGGACAATCCCATTCGCATTTACAAGGATCAATTAATTCGGTTGTATGTGCTGAATATTATTGAATACGATCCAGCAGTTACATTTCACCTTCATGCCAACTTCTTTGATGTTTATCGTTCAGGTATGACTTTGACTCCGAGCGAGAAAACAGATGTGATTACGATGGGTGTGGCAGAAAGACATATTCTGGAATTTAGCTTTCGCTATCCAGGTAAGTATATGTTTCATCCCCACCAAGATGCGATCGCAGAAAACGGTTGCATGGGTGTCTTTGAAGTCATCAATTCATAACACATTGCAGAGATGTTACCTTGGTCGAGCGTTTTTAAAATGGCAAAAAATGGGCGATTTATACCTGAAATCGCAATTTTGCGTTACGTGATTTACAGATCGTGAAAAAACTCAATTTAATTTGATTAATGTTTAAAAATTTTCTCTAAATGATACTTTATGAGATAAATTTTGCAGGCTTTAATGTTGTATCTACTAGGCTTTGTGCAAATTCAAGCATAAAATTTGACATTAAAATCTGAATCTTGTATGGTATCCTTGATAAAGACTTCACATTAGTCAATAAATATAAGGTTTAGGTAAAGCTAGACAGCTAACCTACCACAAGTTTTTGGTGCAGCCTACATTTCCAATCAAGCAAAGAACATAGAAGCTTGAAACAGGGCATATCGAAATTCTCCGCTAATTTGCACGCCCTTAGCAAGTATGCGATCGCAAAATCATTCTGTTGAGAATTTGCCGTGATTGCTAGGATATCTGCCAGCAATCAAGTTATTTAGGCATAGTCACCTTGTTGAGGAAAGATAGTTACCCATGAAACTATCTATTTCCCGAATTTTTGATGCGATCAAAGTGCCTTGTGATACATATTCACAAGTATTTAGGACATAAAAATTTAGGCACTAAATATTTAGTGTTATAAGTTTAGCTTTTTTAGCGATCGCATCGATATCGCTAAAAATTCCTGCGAGTATTTCTAAGTTGAGGTTTCCTGATGACATTCAACACAAACGCTGATTCCGTTACCGGCGATTTACCTAAACAATTAGATATCGCCACAATTTGTATTTACGGGTTGAGTATCTTATCTGCGGGTTTATTCCTGTTTTTACCGTTAGTTAATTTACTTAGCCCTAGCCCTTGGCAACGTTATATGGGTGCGATACATGGAACAGCAGCCTTATTAGCAGTAGTTGTCATTGCTTATGCCGGACATATGGCATTTCCTTTACTGCGAGGAGTAGGCAAAATTTTACCCCAAATGCGGACTCTAACTTTTTGGGCTACCTGCCTATCTTTTATGGCAATTGCTTCAGGTAATTGGGTGTATATGCGTTACCGCGCACCTATAGGTGGTGCCCGCGCTTGGTTAACTAAAAATACACCTTTAGTTCATTACCTTTTCATGGAATACCATGAATTTACAGTGTTATTTACATTTCCTTTGGGAGTAGCTTGTACCTGGATTTTGTGGAAGTATGGCGACTCAATTTTAGATAAAAAGAATCGTGTAGTCCTCAATGCCACTTGCGTTGCTTTAATGGCAATGATGTTCTTTGCAATTGGCGGTTTTGTGAGTGGATTAAACGTCGCCAGAATCCATACTTTGTAAATATATTTCACGTGAATATCCCACTTAATTATCCATTAGGAGGTTATAACTAATGGTTCATAAATTATCGCAAGATTCTCAAACACTGCCCCTATATGTCAAGTTTTGGAACCGCTTAAAAACCTTTCCTAAAGGACTTTCAGCAGGTTCTCAAACATCTCCCACTGTTTCCGGCCCGGCGGCAGCAGCATTAATTAGCGCAGCATTTGGTTGCTTTATTTTAATGGTTGGGCAACACATTACATCGGCTTTCAAACCTTGGGAAAAAATTATTTGGAGTCTGGGAGATTGGATACCAGGTAGCCACAATGCTAATCCGTTATATGGTGAAATTGGCAGCTACGCTGGTAAAGAAACTGTGCTTTTAATTGGCTGGTTAGTTAGCTGGTTAATCCTCAGTAAGCTTTGGCAAGATAAACAGATTAAAGCGAGAACTATATTTTTCTGCTTATTTTGCTTTTTGGTAGCTGCAACTGTAATGAATTGGCATCCTTTATTCCCTTATTTACCTTTAATGCCAACATAAGCAGCAGTTTGCGGTAATTGGAGAAAATTCTATTATCCAAAAAAGAGAATTTTCACCAGCTTTTCTGATTTGTTAATTGATCAAACTCTAGGAGGAATGAAAATATGCACACACAAAAATACAACCAACAAATTCGCCAATTACACCATTATGTTTTGGCGATGGTGAGTGTTTTGGTATTATTTGGTCTGACTTTTCCCATTGCTTGCTTGCGAGTCAGTCAAAGCCATAAGTATGGTAATGCAGCTTTAAAATCCCTATCCTGGGATGAGCCACAAAGACCTGTATCTTCCTATACCTCACTGGCTCCAGCTAACAATCAAAATTCTCAATCTGTGAAGTAAACTCTTGTTCTCGCATTGACTCTAGGATTGTTAATCGTCAATGGTCAAAAGTCCATAGTTATAAATTCTAGACATTGACTGTGTACTCTTGACTATTGGCAATAATACCCAGATAGTTTTTGCTATCAAATCTCAATGTTTTTAACTACTTTACTAACAGTCTTATCCCTGGTAATAGCTAATTTAGGCGTTTAAATGCATTTTTCTGGTTGATATAGTTAAATCAAGTCACATAAATAAATTAGAAAAATTATTAAATTCTAGTTAATATTTTGTACCTAGTTGATAAATAGTTGCATTATATGTGAAAGTACAATCTATGACAAATTGTCGAAGGAAACTACTGCTTGTAGTTTGAGATGTGGCAATTGCCATCCACCAAAATCATCACCAAAGCACAAATGATAAAATATCGCTATATCTGTCTCACTATTGCTGCTGCTGCCATAGTTAGTTTAAGTTCCTGTAACAGTACACCCACAGCAGAAAATCCAGCTACACCATCTGCTAACTCTAGCGCTCAGGTAGCTGAAACAACAACTCACAGCAATCACGGTGGGAAAGCGAAAATTAACATTAATACTGCGATTTTGTCGGAGTTGGATAAATTTGAGGCACAGTTAGGCGTTCCAGCATTATCTAATAAAATTCAGGCTAATCGACCATACGCTAGCCCAGAAGATTTAGTTAGCAAGAAAGTCATTACTCAAGAACAGTTTGACAAAATTAAAGATGCAGTAACTGTGCAAGAGGTTGTGCTTACAGGTGAGCCTAAAGATGTTGATTACATGACAAAACTGGGCTTAATGAAAGGACATCTTTTAGTCGCCCAAGAACTTTTAGATCAAAATCAGCCCAAACAAGCCGAACCCCATATTGGACATCCGGTGGAAGAGATTTATGTCGATGTGGAAGAGCAACTCAACGAGCGCAAAGTCAAAGAATTTAAGACTACTTTGGTGAGTTTGCAAGATTTGGTCAAATCTAATCCCAAGAATGCCAAAGTTAAAACTGATTTTACCGCTTCAGTGCAATCAGTTGACGGCGCGATCGCGGCTTTACCAGAAGCGCAACGGACAAAACCTGGATTTGTGCTGCAAGTGATTAACGGATTGTTAGATGCAGCTAACTCAGAATATGGAGCTGCGATCGCTGATGGTAAAATAGCTGCTGCAATTGAATATCAAGACTCCCGTGGCTTTGTTGTCTACGCTAATGACTTGTACAAAGGAATTGCTAGCCAAATAGCACAAACCAATCCCGAAGCAAATAAAGCCATTGAAGCCAGTTTTGCTGACTTACTGAAAGTTTGGCCTGCGGCTATTCCACCTGCTACACCAGTCAAAACCCCAGAAGAAGTCACCAAACTGGTAAAAACTATTGAGCAAAACTCTCAAAAAATTATCGATAAAACTAGCACCCAAGCACAACAATAATAATTGGCCTGGACTAGAGATGGAAACAGGAGTTTAAAATAAGTTAATAATGAGAAAACAGTTAGGAGCTAAAAGTTAAAATCTTCGTAACTTTTAACACTGCAAAAAAGTATCATCCTTAACTTATTTCTCATTACTCTACATTCCTAACCTTTGCTAAACTTAACAACTGATGCAAGAGCTTGACCACAAAAAGACTGTCGATTTATTAAACGCCATCATGGAATTTGAACTAGCAGGTGTAGTCCGCTATACCCATTATTCCTTGATGGTAACTGGCCCTAACCGCATTCCCATCGTGGCTTTTTTTAAAGCCCAAGCTAGTGAATCTTTACTCCACGCTCAACAAGTAGGAGAGATTTTAACAGGTTTAGAGGGCCATCCTTCCCTAAGAATTGCGCCAATGGAGGAAACTTACCAACATTCAGTCAAAGATATTTTGGCTGAAAGTTTATCTCATGAAAAAAAGGCGTTGGATTTGTATAAAGCTCTGCTAGAAACTGTCACTAATGCCAGTATCTATTTAGAAGAGTTCGCCCGTGGCATGATAGGTCAAGAAGAGATGCATAATCTGGAATTGAAAAAAATGTTACGTGATTTTAGTTAATAGTCATTAGTCAAAAGTCAATGGTCAATGGTCTATATTGTGACTGTTGACTGTTGACAACTGTACGGGCGGGTTCACAAATATGCTCACTGATCAATGAATATTCTCAATAAACCCGCCCCTACTGACTGTTGACTGTTGACTGTTGACTGTTGACGTTGGACTATTAAAAATGGATTTTAGTACTGCTTTACCTACGTTTGTAATTACACTCCGAGAAGGAGTAGAAGCAGCCCTTGTGGTTGGGATTGTGCTGGCTTTACTCAAAAAAGGCAAACAATCTCGACTCAATTCTTGGGTATATGCTGGTGTTGGTGTTGGGATTGCTATTAGTGCGCTCATTGGCGTACTTTTCGGCTGGATAATTCAAGCTTTAGGCAAAATTAATCCTCAATACACCTCTGTCGTTGAGCCAATGCTCGAAGGTGTTTTCAGTGTATTAGCGATTATCATGCTCAGCTGGATGTTAATCTGGATGACTCAACAAGCCAAATCGATGAAAGCTGCTGTTGAGGGAGCAGTTACAGAAGCGCTGACACAAAAATCAAATGCAGGTTGGGGTGTTTTTAGCTTAATTTTAATTGCAGTAGTTCGCGAAGGTTTTGAAACGGTTTTATTTATTGCGGCTAATTTTCAACAAGGATTTATGCCCGCTTTAGGTGCTATTGGTGGTTTAGTAACTGCGATCGCCATTGGCGTTATGTTATTTAAATGGGGTATCAAAATTAATATTCGCCAATTCTTTCAAGTAATGGGTATTTTATTAGTTTTGATCGTAGCTGGTTTAGTAGTTTCGGCGTTAAAACATTTTGACGAAGCTGTCGCCAACTTAGCTTTAAGTAGTCGCGCTACTGAAAGTCTGTGTTTTTATTACGAGCGCTTTACTAAAATTCATTCTTGTATTTTAGGCCCAATGGTTTGGAATACAGATAAAATCCTACCCGATGAACAATTCCCTGGTGTGATTTTCAAAACTTTGTTTGGCTACAGAGAACATCTTTATCTGGTACAAGCAGTCAGTTACTTAACATTTTTACTAACAGTTGGCGGTGCTTATTTCCGCAGTATCACTGGTAATTCTTCTACTCAAACAAAAAATATCAAACCCATTGCCTAAATTTTAAAATAAGCATAAGTAGCATAAGTAGGGTGTGTTATGCCGCAGGCTAACGCACCATTAATATTTTAGATTTTAGATTTTGGATTTTAGATTGAAGGCTGAAAAAAGCCCTCAATTCATGATTTTGTAGATAAAACCTGCGTTAATTGCTGACAAGCTTTTTCTATTGCATTAATACTACCTGGATTCACTAGCCCATAATAATCAAAAGTATAAACTCGGTTATTTTGAGTAGCTTGAAGTTTTTGCCAAAACGCTTCCTTTTTTAAAGAATCTAAAAGTTGAGGATCTGCATTATTAACTACTATTAAAATATCTGGATTTGCTTCTAAAACCTTCTCGGCTGATAGGGTTACATAACCACCTATGGGACTTGTTCCTTGGAGTTCAGCTACCAAGTTTTTCGCTTGAAACTTTGCTAATAAATCCCCAGCCCAACTATTTTTATTCGGTGCTAATATTGGTTGTCGGCTTACCAACACTAAAGTCGAAGGACTTTGATTTGATTTAGTTGCTAAAAAATCTTTGTAGCGGTTTAATAAAGGTTGAGGATCGGCATTAATTAACTCGGCTAATTGTTGAGTTAACTTTTCTAGAGCTTCCCAATTTTTAACTTGGGTAAGAAGAGTAGGAATTTTTAAATCCTTGAGTTTTTGAATAGGTTGATTAGAAAAACCTTCTGCACCAATCACTAAATCTGGCTTTAAAGCAATAATTTTCTCTAAATTAGGTGGAGTTTGTCCTTCACTCACACGCGGAATATTAGCGAATCTTGCATCATTTTTAAATAATCTACTTCCAGTAATCCCTACTAGCTTTGTTGCATCGAGTTGGTAAATAATATCAGCTGCTAGGGAAGAGAGAGCCACGACTCTTTTCGCAGGTGCTTTTGCTACTTCCTGAGAATTGGGGTTTATCGGTGAATTTGTTAATGGCTGCTGAATAGTTGCGTTGTCACAAGCAGCAATTAATATAGTTAATAAAACTCCGAAAACAGGTAATAGCCAACGACGCAGCATATCAAAATCCTTGATGAATTGTATAGATAAAAATCTCTGCACAAAATGATCTGATTTCTGGCAAATTTTCATATTATACAATTCTTTACAAGAAAAAAGCGAGTATAATCACTAGCCAAAATCTATGAATCAGATGATGACTGCGTTACTCGCTCGGAACTATACAAGGCTTATTGAGAAATCCTATATTTAATATATAGTAATAATTCCTAAAATATTACAGCCAAAAAATATTTTTTTGAAAACTTATAAGATTTTTTGCGATATTTTCTCCTTTATCAATAATTCACTGAAATTTTAATTTTCCATTGACATTGTCTTAAAAAATGTTATTTCTTAGACAGAAATATAAGTCTTCGTAGAAAAGCGTATTGGGGATTTATTAAGACAGATACGTAGGTTGGGTTGAACGAAGTGAAACCCAACATATACAAGGCTTTGGGATGTTGGGTTTCGTTCCTCAACCCAACCTACATTTGTAGCGATCATTCTTCAAATTGGTATAAGTGTTTGTCCAAAAGCATATCGGGGATTTATTAAGTAACCTTAAAGTTACGAAAGTAAGTGCATTGATTTCTTTAACCTTTGTATAAGGTTGGGATAAAGTTTATTCATTACCAGCTAAATCTTCTGGTGTATTACAGTTAAATAACATTTCTGGTTCAAGGACAGGTAAAACTTGCACAGAATGTTGTTTCAGCCATTGTTGAAACGATCGCCCGCCTTGATTGATAAACTCTAAAAGTTGGGGTAAACAGCGACGGCGATAAAAACCACACAAAGGTTCCCAGCCTTTAGCATGATGAGCCAAAGCTGCGATCGCATCATCTCCCACAGTATCAAGTCTAGCGATCCATTCCTGTAATACCTCAACTTTTAAATTAGGCAAATCGCAAGCCAGCAACAGCACCCAGTCGGTTTGTACTTGCGCCAGTCCTTGAGAGAATCCCACTAGTGGCCCGTGGGAGGAGGATGAGGGGGATATGGGGGTTTCTGGGATAAATTGACAACCTGGTAAAAGTAGGTGTTGATAGCGTTCTGGCCAGGGAGTGACTACATAAACGGTATCAGCACAAGCTTGAGCAATGCTGCAAACGCGCTGTAGCATTGGTATTCCTTGTATGGGAATCAGGGCTTTATCTTCACCCATCCGCGAACTTTGCCCACCTGCTAAAACGATGGCTGTTAATTGGTTATTTGTCAGAGACGCGATGAATCGCGTCTGTACAATTTTCATTTGTCCTCCTTGTCCCCCTTGTCCCCCTTGTCCCCCTTGTCCGCTTTCCTTCATCCCCTACTCTGGCTTTGCTGTACTTGTTGCCATAATTGTTCAATGCTTTGTGCTGGTGCAAGACATTTTAAACCCTGGCAAACTAAGCCTATAGTGTTTTCTGGTAAATTTGATACAGAGGCAAATACTACAGTCGGCAAGTATTTGGGCATTAGTGACTTAATTTGTTCAGTATTACTACGAATAATGGTTGAGTTTCGATACCAATCTAAAGCCGTAAATAAACTGGGACAAGCTTGTGGCGAACGAGCCATGACAGTCTTAAAGGCTTTTAAACCTTGCTCGGCTAAATTGAGATAATGCAGATTGTCGGTGAGTAGGGTAAGACGGACAAGATTAGCGATCGCAATTCCGTTGGCTGAGGGTGTAGCATTATCTACATAGCTGCGTTCGCGGACGATTAAATCTTGGCTAGCGTCAATTGCGGCATTATAGTAGCCACCTAATTCTACACTCCAAAGAAATTCGTTAAATTCATCTTGCAGCGCGATCGCTTTTTCTTGCCACAATGAAGCGGAAGCTATATCTCCCATCCCCAGGGAAGCTTGGTGTAAATCTAGCAGCGCCTTAATAAAAAAGGCGTAATCTTCAGACTGGGCTAAAATATGGGGTTGCTGGTCATAATTGAGTCGATGAAAACGCCCATCGACAAATTGATGCGCCAAAATAAAGTTTGCCGCTTTGGCTGCAAGTTCTAAATATGATAATTCTTGAAAGACAACCGCCGCCCTAGCTAAACCAGAAATCATCAAGCTATTCCAAGCCACAATCATCTTTGTATCTGTGACTGAAGGAATCCGTCCCGGCCAGTTATAAGTTTTCGCTTCTTGATTATCACGTGCTGGCGGGAAAGTATCGAGCGACTCAGGTGTATTTCCGTAGCGTTCAGCAAATAGCTTATCTAGAGCAACTTCTACAGTTTCACTCAGTTGTCCAGCTTGTAGCCGTTGCAACACATTCTGACTTTCAAAATTACCGCTAAGAGTGATAGTAAATTGCTTTTGTAATTCAGCGAGTTCTTCATGGGCGAGTATTTGTGAGAGTTCGCTGTAACTCCAAACGTAAAAAGCACCTTCTTCTGGTTCTGCGGCTGAGGGGTCAATGAAACTATCAGCATCTTGAGCTGCATAGAAATAACCTTCAGGTGCAGTCATTTCTCTTTTGAGCCATTGTACAGTTTTAGCGATCGCTCTTTCAAAAGCTGGTTCCTGTACTCCCACACTCCATAAATTTGCCAAATACTCGACAATTTGCCCGTTATCGTAGAGCATCTTTTCAAAATGGGGTACTGTCCAAGTCGGGTCAACAGTATAACGGTGAAAACCACCACCCACATGATCGTAAATTCCACCCAACGCTAAATCTAGTCCTCGCTGAGTAACAACTTGTGTACCATCATAGCGAGAAGAAAAATTAAACCGATTTAAACGCGATACCAATTCCCCATAGGGAATCATTGGGAAACTATTACCAGATTGATTAGGCGTCAGTATCGCTGTGCAAGTTTCCCAAGCTTTGCGGAGTAATTCCTGTTCTGCAACATCAGCCGCCGTACCATCTTTTAATACAGCCGATGTCAGTAATGCTTCCACCATTGCAGCTTTGCGTTGCTGCAAATCATCTTTTTCTGTATCGTAATAACGCCGTAGCGCTTGCAGCACTTGTAAAAACCCTGGACGACCATAACGCGGCTCCAATGGGAAATAAGTACCAGCGTAAAATGGTACTAAATCGTCTGGAGAAAGAAACACATTTAACGGCCATCCCCCTTGACCGCTCATCATTTGCAAAGCTTGCATGTAAATGCTATCAATATCCGGTCTTTCTTCCCTATCTACTTTGATGGGTAAGAAATTAGCATTCATGTACTCAGCAATAGTCAAGTCAGAAAAAGCCTCACCTTCCATGACAGTACACCAGTGACAACTAGAGTACCCAATAGAAAGAAATATCGGCAGATTTTTTTCCCTTGCAGTCGCTAGTGCTTCATCACACCAAGGCCACCAATCAATTGGATTTTCAGCGTGTTTGCGCAGATAGAGACTTTTTGCTTCAACAAGACGGTTAGTCATGATCTGATGGGAGTTAGTTACCTTCTTTGCCCAGTCTATCGCTCCACAGCCTGAGTGCAGCAGTCAATATTTACCAGCAAAACCTGACGAACTGAATTGTTCCTGTAATCATCGTAAAATTAAGCAAAGCAGAACGTTGATTCATAACCGTCATGTAAAATCCCTTTACAACGAAATAAGCAATCGCCAAACTTTGGTAAAAAACTCAAGTTCTTAAGGATAGACGAGATTTAGTTTCTCTTATCAATTTGCATTTGCCCCACTTTTTAGACTCCTAATGATATAGAACTTACGCAAAAATTACCAAAAAGCTTAATTTATCGAACCGCCAAGCTGATATAACTAAACATATAAAATTTGGAGGAAATTTTTAACTAATGCTTTCTGAAAAACAAATTCAAGAACATATATGGAAACAGCGAGATACATGGACAGAATTGATTGATATAGCAGAAATTTCTGAGCCATATTTATTTGCTGATGATCTATCTGATATTACTCCAAATTCTGTGATTCAGAATCATATATATAATCGTCTTTCAAGAATTGATAAAAATGTTCGTACAATAGAGTTAATTGGTTGTGAAGTACCTTTAGATAAGGAACTAGATTCTACATTAAGAGCAGATTTTTTAGGGGCATCCATAGATGAACCAATATTCGCCATTATTGAGCTAAAGAAAAATGTTCAAACAGAAAGGCAAGCATTTAGCGAACTTTTGGCATATTCCAACCATATAACTACAGCTTTTCCTACTACGTGCAAAGAAGATATTTATTCTGTTCTCATTGCTCCAATGGAAGCAAGAATAACTAGAGAGTCTGTAATACATACTCTTGTTTTTGATAGAAGACCTATTTATGCATTAATTCCTTACTTTACGGACGAAGATAATATTGAAACTTTACGCCTAAAACCTTGGATTCCTTCCTCAGAAGATTTATCAAAAATTACAGGAGTTGCTTTTGATCATAAAAACTTTAGCTTGGTAAAAATAGCTTGGGAATATATTCCAGAATTTTGGAATGAACCTAATAAAGATCCTTCAGATTGGGTAATTGCAAATTTTAATCGAGTTTCTGTTTTGACAGCACAAATAATGGAAGCTCAAGGACTTCATGGTTTTGTCTATTGCTCTCAAGTATGGCCAGAACTTTATAAAGCTTTCCCTTTCCCTAACTCAATGATAATAGCAGCTTTAAATCCCTACATTATAGGCAATACTTACTGGTACATAAAGGAAAATAATTATTTAGAAAATAACATTTCACAAATGCTAAATAGAAAAAATTTTCAAATTACCAATATTTTACCTGGTCTGAATAAAAGTGCAAAAAATATTCATAAAGAATATAACTATCTTTCTAATTTGTATGACCTCTGGAACTCACATCTATTTAGAATTGGTCTAAATGTAGTTAAACGAGTTAATCAAGATTACAAAGGTTCAAAAATTTCAATTAATCATGCTTGTATGACATGGGAAAGTTATCAGAAAAGTTTGATGGAAGATAGTTATTGTAAGAATTTTGATATTATAACAACAGGATTAGTCAGAGAAATATATTGCGATGTAACAAGTATAGATTATGAAGCTACAGCAAAAACACCAGGATTTAAACATCCTATATATGATGGTATTCCAAATTATGCGATAAACATATTAAACAATCGAGAGTATTTTAGCCGATTTCTATCTAGGATGTTTAATCCAGAGTTTTGGATACAAAAAAATGATTGATTATTGAAGAAGTAGAGCTTATAAATTTTGGTTAAATTGGCATGATAAACACGATGCTATATCCATTTTTTTAATCAAAAAGATATCAAATAATGACTAGATATACCTTATTTAAAAGCAATTTATTTTATTGATAAAATTTGTATTTATTATTAATCAACTTTCTAAATAAAAGATAAAATTTAGTTAATGGTACAAAAATAATAGATTGTATTTTCTTATGAATAGCCAAGAATCGAATCCAATTCAAAACGAAGACCAGCTAGATTACAAAGTCTTGTTAACTAATGCAAAGCAGGCCTTAAAAGTTCAATACCAGAAGTCAGCCGCTTTAGCATCACAATTGGAAGCTATCAAAAATCAGTTAGAGCAAGTTCAAGCTGAAAATAAAATTCTTAGAGAAAGCACCTATGAAGATGTAATTAAAGACTTTGAGACGCGCACCCAAGCAGCAGAAGTAAGAGCGCTCAAAACCGAAGTACGACAAAAGTTCCTCGAAGCAAATGGTTGTCAGGATGACGATAGCTTCGATACTCTATGGGAAACTATTAAAAATCAAATTCAAATCCAAGATGGTGATCTGAAAATCATTTCTAAAAATGGAACCCCTAAGTTCACCTTCACAGGTAAATTATTGAGTTTGAAGGATTTTATTCAATCCCTCAAAGAAATTCCCACCTTTAGAAAATTTTTCTTGGATTAGCACCGCTATGCGGAAGTTAAAAGTCAAAATAATTGTATTTCGGGCTTTTCCACCATGTTTTACTAGTACTTTGCTACATTAATAATGATGGAAAAATTATGACGTAGTTAGGACTTGATTCCTTATCTTCAGCACAATCTGTACTGACTACGTAGCCATAAAATTAATGTGGTGAACTACTACTAGGAATACGTTCAATTTGTGCGTAGCCAATGAAAATTAATTGTTTACCTTGAGTTTCTAAGCGATTGATTCGCATAGTAATGCCATCAAGATCAAAGCGATCTAAATCAACCATCCGATCCAAAATTTCAGCTAATACAGCGCACAAAGTTTGAGATATTTTCCATTGAGATTCTGGCACAGTATCTGCTTCAAATTTCGGGTTACAGAACACAAGGCGGCGTCGCCGTTCAATGCTGATGGTTGCACTTAAGCTAATCGGCACAATTTCACCATTACTGAGATCGGCTTGTGCGAAAATCCTTACCCCATTATTAGGTAACAATTTGAACTGAATAGCTTCAAAGGAAACGAACTCACCACCAAGTATGTCACTTAAAGCAGGCAGAGAAAGATTTTGTAGCCGCGTTTTTACCAGTTCTGCCTGAAAAGCTTGGTTAATCCCAGCTTCTGATAAAGTAACTTGGGCAATAGCTTGGGTTGGTTGTTTGAGAGTCAATTTTCCTCTCAAAACATTACTAAAATCAATTACTACAGCATCTGTCTCAAAAGATAACTCTTCCGCTTGGAAATCTCCACGAATGACTAGTGCACGCCCATTCATTTTGAAACTATCGATGCTACCTTGCAAAAGTTTACTCGAAGGATGACATTTGACAAAAACTTCTACAGACTCGCTGTGAGTAAATAAGTAGCGAATTGTTTTGCTAGCAACGGTGTTAAGTAAACGCTCTCCCCAATCACCGTCAGTAGGATTGGCTAAACTTGTTAGACTGTTGAACATAGAGATTGCCTCCGTAAAACTTCTTTGGCTTAATTATCAATGCCTCTGAGCTAGTTGAAGACATACTCTAGGAGTCACGCTAGCAAGCTCCTACCTCATTTTATCTTCTTGTACAGAATACACTTAGGTGGGCAACTCCCCAGCTTATCAGGGTTTTAGTGGGAATTGCCTACAATTAAACTTCAAGTCTAGGCAATTTTTCAAAAGTCAAACCAGATTCCTATATTTGCTTTCTAGCTTTAGCCAGAGAATGCACCTGAATCTATTTCCCACTCCTGCTTCAACAATTCTTTGTAAGTTGTTTCCTGAATCAACATCTGCTCATACAGTTTGAGCAAAAATTCCTGGGCTTGTTCAAGAGACATATATTGCACTTGGTTAGCAAAGCTTCTCAGGCTAAATTCTTGTTCTAAAGATAATTTAATGGGCTGATTCATTTCTGGCTCCTATGCCCAAATTGGGCGACAACTAGAGGTTGAATGCTGACTAATATTCGTCTGGCTAATTAACTCGCTGATGTCGGTAACTCATGCACTCATTTAGGTATTCGGCATTCGCTTGTTTAGTGGTTCACCACATGAGAGCGACAGTTTTGTGTAGTTATATTAAATACTATAACAAAATATTTACAAAATGGAGTCTGGTGAGATAGACACCTAAGCAAAGAAACATTATTTGTGATTTGGCTTGCAGATTGGAATTTTTCCCGTTTCATCAATAGTCAATAAAAACGAGTTGCCCCTTTAACAA
The DNA here is from genome assembly GCF_014696435.1 of Calothrix anomala FACHB-343. GTDB lineage: Bacteria > Cyanobacteriota > Cyanobacteriia > Cyanobacteriales > Nostocaceae > Aulosira > Aulosira anomala_A. The sequence continues at coordinate 27,073 of NZ_JACJQG010000023.1, forward strand.
CATCAAGCATGAGCAAGATTAGTTAAAGGGGCTATTTAATGCAGCCATAATATTGAATTTAGGTCAATAAACCACAAATGTAGCGAACAAACAACCCATGCGTGTTAATTCACACCAGTTTCTTAGCGCATAGAAGCAAACAGCGAGTTAACAATTGTGGCTGGTGTTTCTGGCAAAGACACTGAAGACTTTGTTTGAACTCTAGTATTTGGGCTAAGACCTACTATTAAATGAAGTAAGAAAGTGATAATGGCGGCTTGCACAAGTTTTTCTGGCATGGCAGGTCTCCTTCTCAACGGAAAGCGTTTTTACATTGACTAGCTACTCTAACTACACCCTGTACTATTGCATTACCGAAAATTGTTTAATATTCCGGATAATTGCCCATAACAATCTTGAAGAATTGTTTAAAAAGTTACCCACACCTGACAAAAAAGCACCAATCAGGTGCAGATGTTAATAAATTTCGTCATCAGAAAAATGGGTAGAAACCCCGTCCTATAAGGACGGCTTTACAAGCCCCTTACGGGGACTGATTTTTAAATGGCGATAAGCCCAGGAAACCAGCAAAACCCGTTTAAGTCCCTTCCCGCAACACAGATAAGATGTCCTGTCTAACAGCACCTAACCAATTAGGCTTGCAGATAGTCCAGACTAGGGAAGTATCTGGAAGTGCGTACCAACCTGTGTCTCAATGCGGTATTCACCTCTTGCGTTGCCTAAATTGGTTTAGACAATCCTCACCCTTCAAGGGTGAGGTTGGTGAACATGCTACAAAAATTTTGCAGCCAACCCACAAACATCTAGATTAGTTACCACGACTTGCGGATATCGATTAAGACACAGACTACGGATAAAAAGTTCCCGAAGCCGCAAGGCAGACAAATGACAATTGTAGAGACGCGATTCATCGCGTCTTTGCCTTCGCCCCATGCCCCATGCCCCATGCCCCATGCCCAATACCCAATACCCAATACCCAATACTCAAAAACAAACGATAAAATGGATTGAAATAGCTACAAGCAGGCTGCATGATTCCTATAGTCATTGAACAATCGGGTCGCGGCGAACGCGCCTTTGATATCTACTCACGGCTGTTGCGTGAGCGGATCATCTTTTTAGGACAACAGGTTGATAACTCCATAGCGAACTTGATTGTTGCCCAACTACTATTTTTAGATGCTGAAGACCCGGAGAAAGATATTTATTTATACATCAATTCTCCTGGTGGTTCGGTGACAGCCGGTATGGGCATATTTGACACTATGAAGCATATCCGCCCAGATGTCTGTACCATTTGTACCGGATTAGCGGCGAGTATGGGTGCTTTCCTCCTCAGCGCTGGTACTAAAGGTAAGCGGATGAGTCTACCCCATTCTCGGATTATGATTCACCAACCTCTAGGTGGCGCGCAAGGACAAGCAACTGATATTGAAATTCAAGCGCGAGAAATTTTGTATCACAAGCGGCGGCTAAATGACTATCTAGCCGAACATACAGGGCAACCCCTAGAACGCATCGCAGACGATACTGAACGCGACTTTTTCATGTCGCCAGAAGAAGCCAGAGAATATGGCTTAATTGACCAAGTAATTGACCGCCATTCTGCTGGTAGCCGTCCAATGGCTGTTGTTTAGTCATTGGTCATTGGTCATTGGTCATTGGTCATTGGTCATTGGTCATTGGTCAATTGTTAGAGACGCGATTAATCGCGTCTGTACAATAGTCAATAGTCAATGGTCATTTACACCATTTAATTAAACCCCATTCAACAATCCTGACTCATGAGGAAAGTTGAACGGGGTTTTTTGCTAATTACAAATGACAAATGATAAATGACCAATTAATCAAAATCCGGCTATGGGATCTGGCTGAGATTGTAGGTATTGCAGAAAGGTATATAACTCGTCTTCGGTAAGTAAAGTTCGTCCGCGCTTACCGTAGGTTTTAATTAAATACTCCCTTCCTTGTTCTGGTGTCCAGCCTAAACGTTGTAGTTCGACATCTGTTTTGGCTATGACATCAGATAAATCTACAGGTTCGCTTTTCTTTTTTCTCTTACTGGCTGTTGTTGGTGTCGCAACGTCTTCTGATGAACTATGGTTACGGGGTGTAAAGGGAGTGACATTACTAGGAGTCACCCCAGATAAAGGTTGATTGTCAGGATTTTTCCCAAAAATACTGCCTAAGTTATCGCTAGGTGTATCAAATTGGCTGGAAATTTCGCTGGAAATTTCATTAGTGGTAGAGAAGTTGTGATTTAATTCCTGACTGTAAGTAGGGATTTTACTAGCGGTAGCTGTATCATTAGCGAACAATTCGCGATCGCTCTTTACATTATCCCCAGTTATACTTTGTCCCGCAAAGGATGGTACAGCAGGTTCTTGACTATTAACAAATTCCCTTTCCTTGATTGGTGAATAAGCAGGTTCATTCAATCCACTCGTCAAGCTAGCAGGTTTAGGCTGTACCTGTGCTGGAACTTGGGGAGCAGCTGTCACCGTTGCTTGGGGTGCTTTTTCCATTCCCAAAACCATTAGCGCTCTCATTCTCGCTTGATCTTCTGCTGCTTCTACGGTATCTGCTGCGGCTAAACCAGTGGCGCGGGTAACGCCATCAATTTGTACGCTAGCGCGAACTATATATTTTCCTTGAAAAATTTGCACTAACTCAGAAATAAGACTACCTTTGGGATACAAGCTCTGGAATTGAGCCAACATAATACTGCCACCAATTTTAATTCTGTTGAATAAAGGGGGTGATACTAACTATGTATACAAGCTAGTACCTCTGCCGAATAAACCAAAAGTTAATTTTGGCTGTGGGATTTGAAATGTGGGATTGAACCCAAGCACCCCAGAAAGAAGGTTAGAGGATTTTTCCTAAATTTTGAATTTGTTCCTCCCAGCAGTGGCGCGGGATCAAGCCACAAAATCCCTCATCGGCAATATCAAAAGAATTGTATTCTTTTGCGCTGGATACTTTGTCAAATGATATGTTGATTTCCGGCATGACGTACTACGAAATCAAATTTTCTCCCCTCCTCACTTTCATAGCAGCTTGGCTGGAGAGGAAACTGTAACCAGATGTCACAAACTTTGCCATGCTCTCATGGATCGAAGTAATCTTCGCTCCTCACTCCTGTGTCCCGATTGTAGCAGTAGCTCTTTTGCGAGAACATTTTTGGCTACTAATCATCAAATCTGAGTAGGAGTGCAGGCAATGCTATACTAATTACCCAATTCGATATGCAGAACTCTTTGTTGGAAATGCGCTCTAAATCTACAATAATGAAGGTAAGGTTCGCCCTCACTGCCCGTTAAGCTGCTTACCTAATTGTTACCGATTCTACATATGGGAAAGTTAGGTCAATCGGCAGTTTCTCCTAGTAAAAATCAGATTCTAATGGCGTAAAAGTACCTTGAGTCTAGACAATTAAACACCTGTTTCCCTGTATAACGTTTTCAGGTCGCATGGGTATTTCTACCAGCCCGGCATCTCAAAACTAGTCGCGTAACTACCTTGTGGGGCAAAATCTTATCAGGCGTGCTTTGTCGGTTGGACTGGATGAAGGAACTCAAACCCAAGCGAACTCTGAGATTATCGTGCAGTGAGAAGCTTGTAGACGCTACTGCGAATTTTCGCCAGTTGAGTCAGCAAAACCCCTTGGAACTTCAGAATCCCTGCTTGAGGGTATTTAGTTTCTAGCTAGAGTCTGTAGTCCTTAAGGGTATACAGGAAACAACCAGATTAAAAGAAAAATGATGTTTTGACCAAAGGTCGGTTCACTGCATGGAATTTTCAATCGCTACACTCCTTGCCAATTTCACCGATGATAAATTGGTAGCTCGTAAGGTTTTGGAAAAAAAACTTGGCTGCGAGGATGAACTTAGTTTAGAAAAACTTCACATTGCCCTGGAGATTTTAGAGAAAATTGGCATTCTTGTCAAAGAACGCGGTAAATATCGCCGGGTTGTGGAAGAAGGCTTAATTGAAGCTAAACTTCGCTGTTCTAGCAAAGGATTTTGCTTCGCAATTCAAGATGTGGAAGGGGCTGAGGATATTTATATCCGGGAAAGCCATCTGAGTAATGCTTGGAATGGCGATCGCGTTTTAGTCAGAGTCCTCAAAGAAGGTAGTCGTCGGCGTTCTCCAGAAGGCGAAGTCAAGCTGATTCTCGAACGCTCTAATCACACTTTACTGGCGCGGATTAAGCAAGTAGAAAGCGGCTTCCGTGCGGTTCCTCTCGACGATCGCCTGTTGTTTGAACTCAAATTACAAACCAACGGGATGAAGTTAGATGAAGCACTCGACCACCTGGCCCATGTGGAAGTATTAAGGTATCCCTTAGCACAATATCCCCCATTGGGTCGAGTAGTGCAAATCTTGGGAAGCGATGCGGAAGCTGCTGCTGACATAGATTTGGTCACCTGTAAGCACGACTTGAATCGTAATTTTACAGAAGCAGTGCTAGAAGCAGCTACCAAATTACCAAAAAGACTACTGAAAGCCGATCTGAAAAATCGCCTGGATTTACGCAATTTATTTACCTTCACCATTACCGGGGTCAACGGTGACCCGAAAGTAATAGAAAATGCCTTTAGTTTGGAAAAAACTGCCAATGGCTATTGGCGTTTAGGATTTCATGTCACCGATGTTTCCCACTTTATCCAGCCAGATGAAATCTTAGATCGGGAAGCACTCAAGCGCGGGCGGTCGGTGTATCTGGGAGAATTAGTATTACCGATGCTCCCGGAAACCGTCGCCGATCGCTGTTCTTTGGTTGCTGGGAGCGATCGCCTCGCTTTATCATTCTTAATTACCATTGATCCCAAATCGGGAGAAATCGAAGAATGGGAAATTCAACCCAGCATTGTTAACGTCGATAACAGTCTCACCAAGCCACAAGCCGAAGCTGTCCTCGCAGGCGAACAGCACAAACAACCAGAACAGGTGGTGCAAACTTTGCAAAACCTGGAAGGATTACGGAAAATCCTGAAACAGGTGCGTTTAGATCGCGGTAGCTTACAGTTAAATTTACCGCCCAGTCAAAATCCCTACTACGATGAGGGAATTCTCGGTGCGGTAGTCGTCAATGATTTACCAGTTCATTCTCTAATTACAGAGTTAGTCCTGTTAGTAAATCAACTCATCTCTAGCCATTTCAGCGCTTTGGGAGTCCCCGCCATTTGGCGCGTTCAAGGTACACCCGACGCCGAAGATGTCCAAGAAATGCTGAAATTGGCAATTAACTTAGGTGTGGAACTGTCTCTAGAACCAGAAGTAGATATTCAACCCTTAGATTATCAACATTTAACTAGGGCGTTTGTGGAATCTGCTTCCGAGCAAGTATTAACATATTTGTTACAAGATACACTCAAGCCATCAAGTTATAGCACCACCAAAGCACCGCACTTTGGGCTAGCTTTACCGGAATATGTCCACTTTACAGCCCCCTTACGACGGTATCCTGATTTACTCTTGCAGCGCGTATATTACACATTACTCGAACACGGACGCGATCGCCGCAACACCCGCGTGAAAGAACGTGTCAATCTGCGCCATTCTTCTTCCCACATTGAAATTAACTGGAACGTTCTACCCCCAGAATTGCAACAAGAACTGCAAAGCGATTTAACGCGGGTAATTATCCAAATTAACGACCGGGAAAAAGAAGTTCAAGAAGCCGAAGCCGATTTAGCCGGACTGCAAAAAGCCCAACTAATGAAACAGCGCATCGGCCAAGTATTTCAAGGCGTCATTACTGGCGTGCAATCCTACGGTTTCTTTGTAGAAATTGAAGTTCCCGCCAGCGAAGTGGAAGCTAGTAGCCATCTTGGCGTCCCCTTGCGGGTTGAAGGGTTGGTACATGTCAGTTCCCTTAAAGATGACTGGTATGAATACCGCGCCAGACAACAAGCCTTATTTGGGCGAAAAAATCGTGCTTCTTATCGATTAGGCGATCGCGTTTCTGTTCAAGTTAAGAGTGTTGATTACTACCGTCAGCAAATCGACCTCGTTACAGTGGGTAGCGATGGCGTCGCTAAAGGCTTGGATCTCAACAGCCAGAATGACGATTTATCGGAAATTTATCTCTCAGCCCATCTCGATCCGGCTGACTTAGAACCTTACGAGGAGGATGAGTAAATCTACTAGTAATCGAGTGTCTAATCACACATATCCTTTAATTCTCGGCGTATCAGGCGCATCTGGCTTGATTTACGCCGTTCGTGCTCTAAAATACCTGCTAGCAGCAGATTATCAAGTTGAATTAGTGGCTTCCAAATCAACCTACATGGTTTGGCAAGCCGAGCAAGATATCAAAATGCCATCGGAAGCCGCCGCGCAAGAGCAATTTTGGCGCGAACAAGCAGGAGTTAGCAATTCCGGGAAACTACGTTGTCATCCTTGGAGCGATGTGGGAGCTGGGATTGCTAGCGGCTCCTTTCGCACTTTGGGCATGATTGTCATGCCATGCAGCATGAGTACCGTTGCTAAATTAGCAGTTGGCTTAAGTTCCGATTTACTCGAACGCGCTGCTGATGTGCAGATGAAAGAAGGCCGCAAATTAGTCATTGTTCCCCGGGAAACTCCTTTTAGCCTGATTCACCTGCGTAACTTAACCGTTTTAGCCGAAGCTGGCGTTCGGGTTGTACCGGCAATTCCTGCTTGGTATCACAAACCTCAAAGTATTGAGGATTTAGTTGATTTTGTAGTTGCTCGTGCTTTAGATCAACTCGATATTGACTGCATCCCCATTCAGCGATGGCAAGGTCACCGTTAAAGTAGGAAGTATGAAGCATGAAGTTTGAAGTTTGAAGTCTGAAGTTTGAAGGATAAAATTTAAACCTAACTGGAGAAACCTCCTTTAACCTTCATCTTTGGTCTTTATTCTTCATTCTTTATCTTTTATTTTTTAACAATTTTATGAGTGTAATTCGCTTAATTCTGTTGGTAGTGATATTGGGAGGGCTAACGCTTTTGTTAACCCAAAATTGGTCGCCTGAGATACCGTTAGTATTTCTCGGTATGCGGACTCAACCATTACCATTAGCAATGTGGATGTTACTTGCTACTACCGCAGGTGGTTTGACAACTTTATTTATCATGAGTTTGATCAAAGTATCAACTTACTTTGTCCCAGAACAACGCCAAACTCGCTATAAATCAGCAACCAGACCCCGTAATCAAACAGCCTATAAACAACCAACACCTGAACCAGCACCAACTAATCAAACAGAAAAACGTGCCAGCGATACATTTGATGATTGGAATACAAATAATCAAGATGATGACTGGAACTTAGAAGAAAATCCCCAGGAGACATCAGCATCTAGACAGCAAACTTCAGAATTTTCCGAGCCTAAAACCTATGAGCGTCAACAAGAACCTAAAAGTTCTTCTCAATCTGGTTCTGTTTACTCCTACAACTACCGCGAGCCAAAAAATACAGCCGTTGGTAAAACCGAATCTGTTTACGATGCTGATTACCGAGTAATCGTTCCCCCCTATCAACCCCCGACTACCAATCAAGCTAATGATGATGAAGATGATTGGAGCTTTTTTGATGACGACGAAGACTTTGAGGATGACAAACCTCGTCGCTAAAGCTAGGGGCTAGAGGCTGGCGACGAAAAAATAAATAAAAAATGACAATTGTACAGACGCGATTCATCGCGTCTCTAATGACCAATAACTAATACTTAATTCCACAACGCTCCCGTGATTCTTGCCTGACGTTACCATTCATCGCTGCTTCTTGCAAACTCATAAAAGCGTTGAAATCTTCTAAATCATATCTAGTGGTTAATAAATGTCTTAATTGATTTTCTGCCTCTACAGTTAAATAGCCACATGCTAAAGCTTTTTTCACAACATCACGAATTCGAGTCATGGCCGGCACCTCATACATACCACATTTATTGATCTGGACTGACTCAGGTGAAATTTTCCGTAGTTTCTTTAACTAAATTGTCAAAGTGACAAATATTTTTTGTACAATTTCAGTTAAAAAATAGTTATTTTTTACACCTTGTATCTACCAGATTAGGGAACAAAAGCTTACAAGAACTGAATCTTACATCGCTTGCATTGTATTAGTAGAAACACAGTATTGTGTAAACCTAAAATCGTTCCAGCAAAGAAAGTCTTAGCTATTGAGATTGACCGAATTTTTCCACTTAAAGTTTCAAACAATTTTTATTAAATTTCAATTAAGCCCAAGATAACCAAGTGACAAGCCCTTAGTCACCTAACGCCAGTTATTAAATTCGTTAGAATTTCATTGTTAGTTTACTCTTCTTTGATATAAGAATCGTTAGTATATTGCCTAAGTTACTTTAATTACATTAATGAAGCTAATGGCAGCCGATGATTCTTATCGCTTAGAAGCAGACTTTATAGAAGCTAAAAATAATTGGGAGTTAGAAAAATTATACGTGGATTTGGCATCAGCCAAGGGAAAAGCTTTGACACCAGTAGAGAAAAAATTCTTGCGGGGTTTGCTTTGTGGTTGTAGCCCTGCAGAGATTGCCAAGGTAGTATATCAAAGTGGCAGTAGCAGTACTGTGAGAGTATATCTATCAAATGGATTATATAAATATATAGAGGAAATGCTGAGTAATCAAGTGGGAGACTCAGTAAAAGTAAAGACTTGGAGTAGAGTCACCCAGTTGCTAGAAAAGGCTGGCTACAAAAAAGGTTGGTTTAATTTACAACCAATTAATCCCATCATCGACAACAAAGATATGGAGTTAGATTTACTTGCTGATAAATCCATACTCAAAGATAGTAGCGATCAATTAATTCATAGTCATGTCTTCCACGGACGCCAACCAGAATTGACTCAAGTTAAAGAATGGATTCTTCAACAACGTTGTCGGTTAGTGGTAATCTTGGGTATGGCTGGGATTGGTAAAACAGCTTTTTCACTCAAGCTGATAGAAGACATAAAACCACAGTTTGATTATGTGATTTGGCGATCGCTGCAATTTGCACCACCCCTAGAGTTATTCTTAGATCAACTCATTCAACAGCTATCCCCAGCTTCCCCCGCAACTCTTCCTGGAATAATCGACCAAAAAATCGCTCAACTGATTGATTTTCTGCGTTCTCATCGGTGTTTGTTGCTACTAGATCGGCTAGATGGGATTTTAGAATATAGCGATCGCTATCTTACAACAAATACACCAACGATTAACCAAATCTCTTATCGTCAAGGGTATGAAGGTTACGCTGAGTTAATCAACCGCATCGGCGATATAGAACATCAAAGCTGTGTCATATTGACTAGTCGGGAAAAAACTCAGGAACTTGCGGCTTTAGAAGGGATAGAATTACCAGTTCATTGTTTAAAATTAAATGGTTTAAATCAACAAGACAGCATTTTTCTGCTTAAAGATAAAGGTTTGGTTAATCAATCTTCACAATCAGATTGTCAAATACTCATTGAGCAGTATGCTGGTAATCCTTTATTTATTAAATTAATTGCGACAACAATTCAAGAATTATTTGCGGGAAATATAGCTGAGTTTATCGCCCAAGAAACCAGAATTTTTGGCAATATCAGAATAATTATTGAGCAACAGTTTAATCGCTTATCTCAGTTAGAAAAACAGCTATTATACTTTTTATCAGTCCAAGATAATTTGCAGTCAATCAGAGAGTTACAGCAAAATCTGCTCTTACCAGGATTATCGCCGCCAATGTCTCAAAGATTAATCTTGGAAGCTATGGAATTAATCCAAAGACGCTCTCTCCTTGATAAACAAGCGTCTGGCTTGTCTCTAAATCCAGTTTTACGAAAGTATATTCTTGAAAGAATAATAGAAGAAAACGCTCAATTGCAAGCAGATAAAGATTATAATTTACTCCTAAGTAATACAATTTTTACAGAATACTTCAAACAATATCTGCAAAATCAGCACCCTAAGACACAGATGTAATTTTTAACTACTTTGACATATTCTAATGTTTTTTCAGTTGGTATAATAGCTGATAAATGTTGAAGTCAGAGAGAGAACGGTAGTTCAGTGAATAGCTTATTGCAAGGGGTGAATCTGTATTTAATTGGGATGATGGGTAGCGGTAAGAGTACAGTAGGACGCTTACTAGCCAAGCATCTCGGTTATGGATTTGTCGATACCGATGATGTCATTGTCCAAGCAGCAGGAAAATCTATCAATCAGCTGTTTGCTGAGTCTGGAGAAGCAGCGTTTCGTCAATTAGAAAGCGATGTTCTAGCACAGGTTTGTGCTTTCACTAAATTAACCATAGCTACTGGTGGCGGTATTGTCACCCGCCAAGAAAACTGGAGTTATCTACATCATGGTTTAATTGTCTGGTTAGACGCGCCAGTAGAGTTACTTTATAGCCGCTTGCAAGAGGATACCACAAGACCATTATTAAAAGATGTCGATCCTTTAGGCAAATTGCGATCGCTTCTCGAACAACGACAACCGCTATATTCCCAAGCAGATTTGCAAATTACCATCAGCGCCGAAGAAACACCAGAAGACATTGCAAACAGAGTAATCGCAGCTATACCCAGCGTTTTGAAAAAGACAGTCTCCCATTAAAACTGATAGCAATCAGCACTAAAATGGCACAAAGTCGTATCCAGTAGCAGATTTACTACTAGGTTGCACTTTAACTAATATAGCCGTGCCACTGCGATCGCCTGAAGGCAAAAATTGAATCGTACCTGTAGCACCCTTGGCGGTAAAACTCGAACTATGCAGCACTTGCTGTAAACCGTCGCGAGTACTAGCTTGTTGTAAACCTTTAGCGATCGCTATAGTTGCATCATAAGCTGTAGCTGTTCGCCAATTCACAGTTCCACCCCAAAGTTTTACCGCATTCTGGGGAAAAGGATTGCCTGGAATTGCTGTAGGATGCCAAGGTACAGGTAACACCATTGCGTTAACATCGGCTTTTCCTACCTGTAAGGTTTTAAATGTGTAAAGTGTGGGATTCGCAAATAATGTTAATTTGCCGTTATTAGCAGCTGCTAATTCTAAAGCCTTGTTAATTCTATCCACATTGGGCGCTAAAACTAAACCATCAGCACCACTACTAATAAACTGGGAAATCAAGGTATTTGGATCGAAATTTGCGCTAGCAACATCGCAACTTGTAGAATTCACCTTTCCACCCCCAGCGACTAAACCTTTGATAAACTCATCCCTAAAAGATTGAGTATCAATCGATTTAGAATCAGTACAAATAGCAATATTAGTTTTCCGCGCCGTTTTCACAGTGTAATTAGCTAGACGTTCCGCAAAAGCGCCATTACTAGGAACAGTCCGAAAAATATAGCTACCAATTCCCGAAAGATTTTGCGCTGTACTGCTAGGAGAAATCATTACTAATCCTCCCTGTTGATAAATTGGTGCAGCTGCGATGGAAGTATTACTCGAATTATGTCCGACTACAGCCAAAATACTGCTGTCTTTCACAAACTGTGTAGCTACCTGTTGCCCTTGGTTTGGATCGTTATCATCACTCGCGATCGCAATCTGCAACAGTTTACCATTTATCCCACCCCCACGATTTACCTCATCTTGAGCTTGCGCTACACCCCGCAAAATCTCCTTAGCGACATCTAAATTCCCGCCAATAGGAACGCTAACAGCAATTTTCCAAGATTTACTATTTTGTGCTTGGGAGTTATTTAAATAAATTAAGGATTCTGGATCGTTACGATTTTTTGCCAAAGATGCTTTTAACTTAGCAGTAGCCGTGACAAAATCACCCTTAGCAAAAGCTTGTACTCCCGCTTCTTTATCAGGACTAGTATCAGCAGTTACTAAAATTTTCTCACCCATACTGACCTTAGTTGAGGTAGAACCAGAAGGTGCAGGCGAATTATTACCTGATAATAAAGAATTTAAATTATTACCAGAAACTCTACTCAACAGCCAAAAGCCCAAACCAAGTAAAACAGTAGTTAACAGCAGAGATAAAACTAGTAGCTTGGTTTCTTTTTGCGAATTCATATATAAATTAATACATTTTAATTTAGAATTAATACTTATCTTGCTGTTCGCAAAAATTGCACTAACTCAATAACAGATTAGCGCGATCGAGGAGCAGGGCGGACAAGGAAGACAAGGAAGACAAGGAAGACAAGGAAGACAAGGAAGACAATTGTACAGACGTGATTCATCGCGTCTCTGACCAATGACCAATGACTATTGACTATTGACCATTGACTATTGACCATTGACTATTGACCATTGACTATTGACTATTGACAAAGTCTTGTACACTGACTTGATAGGTGTTTAAGTCTTAAAAGCTCCTCATAATGGTCAACGATACTGAGTACATCAGGCAAACCGAAGCCACTCGTGTACAAGTGCTAAGTGAAGCGCTGCCTTACATTCAACAATTCACTGGACGCACTGTAGTGGTAAAATATGGCGGCGCAGCCATGAAAGATAGCACCCTCAAAGATCAAGTTATCCGCGATATTGTCTTTTTATCCTGCGTCGGCTTGCGTCCCATTCTCGTCCACGGTGGCGGGCCAGAAATTAACAGTTGGCTAGATAAACTGGGAATTGAACCCCAATTTAAAAATGGTCTGCGCGTCACCGATGCTCCCACAATGGATGTGGTAGAAATGGTGTTAGTCGGTCGAGTCAATAAAGAAATTGTCGAACTAATTAACCAAGCTGGCGGTTTGGCAGTGGGACTCTGTGGTAAAGATGGTAACTTAATTACAGCCCGTCCCCAAGGTCAAGAAGGCATTGGTTTCGTTGGGGAAGTCAGCAACGTCAATATCAAAATTTTGGAAACATTAGCTAGTAACGGCTATATTCCCGTCGTTTCCAGTGTCGCCGCCGACGAAACAGGACAAGCTTATAACATTAATGCAGATACTGTAGCTGGAGAAATAGCCGCCGCCTTGGGTGCAGAAAAATTAATTTTGTTGACTGATACCAGAGGGATTTTAAAAGATTACAAAGATCCTTCTACTTTAATACCCAAAGTCGATATTCCCGAAGCCCGTGAGTTGATTAATTCCGGCGTAGTTAGCGGTGGAATGATTCCTAAAGTCAATTGTTGCGTGCGATCGCTTGCTCAAGGAGTCAAAGCCGCACATATTATTGATGGTCGCATTCCCCACGCCTTACTTTTAGAAATTTTCACCGACGTTGGTATTGGCACAATGATTCTCGGTTCCCAGTTTATTGGGAAATAGTCAATAGTCAGTTGTTAGAGACGCGATGAATCGCGTCTGTACAATTATCTTCCTTATCCCCCTTCCCTTTATTTAGTTCTAAGTCCCTTAGCACGCGCTAAATGAGTGTAGAAGTAATTAGTTTTACCTTATTTGTTACTCAGCATCGCAAAATGGGAATACTATGGTAGGAATTTTCCCAAATCGAATTGGTGCAGTTTGATAACCAAACTTTTTGTAACTCAGTATTTTCTTCATCGAAAATTAACCACATTCAAGTTTCTAAAGAGCCATGAGAGATTAATATAGAAATATCAGGGTACTTTTTAGCTTCCTTTGCTACGTAAATTTCACGGCAAATACTTCCGCCCAGCACTAGCAGAGCATCTACTGGCTGGGAAGATACGGAAACTCAGGTTATAGTAGTACAGATCAGCCAGAAGCCAAATATAAGCCACATACCACAGAAAAAATTTTGTATCCAACGCCACAATTCCCTCGGTTTTGTTCTACGGGAATTTGTTGAATTAATGGAACCATTACGTTTCATTACACAATTAAGAAAAGCTTAGTGAGTCGGTGTTTAAAATACCAGCAACTAAGTTAGCGAAGTGCTATCTTATAAAAATAATCGAAGAGACAAAGATGACATATATAAAAGTGCCATCATCTCTCTCGATGCTCGTCCCAGAGAAAGCTAGCAAACAGAGAAATGATGGTTGAAACTTAAGCTGTATTTTTAGGATCGTTTCTACATGAAATAATCACAAAGAAAAGCTTAGTTTGAGTATGAAAACTTAAAAAATTCTGGAAATCCTGATTGCTAAACTGTCAACAACACAATTATTCCAGCTGATATACATGAACCAATCTGCGAAACGTTACTCACCGCTCCAAGTAGCCTTGATTGGTGGAGCGATCGCCACGACAGCCACCGCATCCGTATTTGGCCCTGCTTGGACTCGCTGCGTTCGTGCTGCTCTACAAGATAGTCCGAAAGCAATAGTAGACCAAGTATGGCAATTGGTGAATCGTGAATACGTTGATGGAAAATTTAATCAACAAGATTGGCAAGCTACTAGACAAAGCCTTTTAAGTAAAAACTATGCTTCTCGGGAAGAGGCTTATGTTGCTATTCGTGAAGCTTTAAAAATTTTGGGCGATCCATACACCAGATTTATGGACCCTAAACAGTATGAAGCTTTAACCAGCCAAACCTCAGGGGAAGTCTCTGGGATTGGTATTCGCATGGAATTAAACGAAAAAACTAAGCGCCTCACAGTTGTCGAAGCTATAGAAAATTCTCCAGCCCTAAGAGCTGGAATTAAAGCAGGCGATGAAATTTTAGCGATTAATGGCAAATCCACCCAAGAAATGAAAGTGGATGATGCTTCCAAACTGATCCGTGGTAAAGCTGGTACCATGCTAACTTTGCGCTTGGGACGCTCAGGACAAAGCGCTTTCGATTTGAAGCTCACCCGCGCGACAATTGAAGTACCAACTGTCCGTTATACCGTCAAGCAAGAAGGTAACCGCCGAGTTGGTTATATCCGCTTACGCGAGTTTAGTTCCCACGCTGCAGACCAAATGCGCCGCGCTATCCGCGATTTGAACTCTCAGCAAGTTAATGCTTATGTTTTGGATTTACGCGGAAATCCAGGCGGTTTGTTGCAAGCCAGCATTGAAATTGCCCGCATGTGGTTGGATCAAGGTGGTATTGTTCGCACAGTAGACCGTGTAGGCGGAACTGAAGATACCAAAGCGAATCGCACAGCCTTAACTAATCTTCCCTTAGCAGTATTGGTAGATGGTAATTCAGCTAGTGCTAGCGAAATCCTCACAGGCGCACTCAAAGATAATAAACGGGCTGTAGTTGTTGGTAGTCAAACCTTTGGTAAAGCTTTAGTGCAGTCGGTTCATGAACTGTCTGATGGTTCTGGTTTAGCAGTCACCATCGCTCACTATTACACTCCTAAAGGTACAGATATTAACCATAAAGGAATTACACCAGATATCACATTAGATTTGACAGAAGCTCAAGAACGTCAATTAGCATCTAATCCAAATTTAATTGGTACACAAAACGATCCACAATATGCAAAGGCTATTAGTGCGCTATCTAACACTAACTTTGCTCAACCACCAGCCACTCAACCGACTGGAGCTATGAGCAGTAGTGCTAGAGACTTGAAATTTTAGAGTTTAGCTTGCGTAATCAGGATAAAAATCTGAGTATTCCAGCAAACTAAGTGCGTTGATTGGGAATAATAGCAAGTAATCCCAATCAACCATTGATTTTATTTATGAATAATTCCCCAGTTGATGCAACCACCGACCACAGCTTTTTGCCTTATGTGTCGGTGGTTGTGCCTATTTATAATGGTGAGGCTGATTTACCCGATTTAATTTCTTGTTTTTTAGCTCAAACTTACCCGCAAGAGCAGGTAGAGTATTTACTGGTAGATAATAACAGTAGCGATCGCACTTTAAATTTTCTCAAAACCACCGCAGAACTTAGTCACCTCAATATTCATCCTTTAAGCGAAAATCAAATTCAAAGCTCCTATGCAGCCCGTAACGCTGGTATTCGCGCTGCTCAAGGTGAAATAATTGTTTTTACTGATGCTGATTGTCGTCCGCAACCACAGTGGCTAGAATCATTAATTCAACCTTTTAATCAACAAAATATAGTAATTGTTGCAGGTGAAATTACCGCACTACCAGGTAAAAATATTTTAGAAAAATACGCAGATTATCAACAAACTCTCTCCCAAAAGCATACCCTTTCCCATCCCTTCTGCCCTTACGGTCAAACTGCTAATTTAGCCATTCGCCGCATTATTTTAGAAAAAGTTGGATTATTCCGTCCTTATCTCACCACTGGAGGCGACGCAGACATCTGTTGGCGCATTCTCAAGGAAAAGATAGGAGATTTAAAATTTGTCCCAGATGCCATAGTTCAACATCGCCACCGCACCACACTTAAGGAATTGGAAAGTCAATGGCGGCGTTACGGGCGTTCAAATCGCTACCTACATGAACTTTATGGTGTGGAGCTAATGTCAGAATTTACATCCAAAGACTACGGCTATTGCTTAGGACGTTGGTTAGTCAAAGAAATTCCCAAAAACACCTTAAAAGCGATCGCAGGCAAAGCTAGCCTGATAGACTTTTTGATTACTCCTATAGGCTTATTTACAGCCAAAGCACGTTACTGCGGGCAAACTGAAGCCAAACTTCCAGAAAACGCCAAAATGATTGATTGGTTATAGGAATTGGGCATTGGGCATTGGGCATTGGGCAAAGACGCGATGAATCGCGTCTCTACAATTGTCCTCCTTGTCTTCCTTGTCCCCCTGCTCCCTGCTCCCTGCCCCCTGCTTCTTCCAATGCCTGCCAACTTTCGCTAAATTGGAACAAGGTATATTCAAGGAAATTTTCAATGTCAGCACAATTGTTATTGGTAGATGATGAACCAGGATTGCGGGAAGCCGTGAAAGATTATTTGCAAGAAAGCGGTTTCAGCGTTCAAGTCGCCAGTAACGCCCGTGAAGGTTGGGATTTGATGCAGCAAAATACACCTGATTTGGTGATTTCGGATATCATGATGCCTCAGGTGGATGGCTATCAGTTCTTGAAACAGCTACGTGAAGATCCGCGTTTTCAAGCCCTACCTGTTGTATTTTTGACTGCTAAGGGGATGACTGGCGATCGCATCCAAGGTTATCAAGCTGGTGTTGATGCTTATTTACCAAAACCCTTTGACCCGGATGAATTAATTGCCATCGTAGAAAATTTATTAAATCGACGCATGGCTAAACCTCAGAGTACAGGTGAAGAAAATGAAACACCTGATATTGCTGAATTAGCAAATCAGATTGCCCAAATTAAGGCGTTATTAACCCAAAGAAACGCCATTTCGCAATCACCAGCCCCTTTTAAAATTGACTTAACGCCCAGAGAGCAAAGCGTTTTAAATTTAGTAGCTGAAGGATTAATGAATAAAGAAATTGCTAGACGCTTAGAGACCAGCGTCAGGAACGTGGAAAAATACGTGAGTCGTTTGTTTAGTAAAACTGGTACAAATAGCCGTACAGAGTTAGTCCGTTTTGCCTTAGAACATGGTTTGGCTAAATAAATATCTGACAACCGAACCAGAAATAAGGAACACAAGGCAGAATCATCAATAACTATTGCTTTGCGGACAATTGTAGACGCCATTCATCGCGATTGTACAGACGCGATTCATCGCGTCTCTAGGTGCCGATTAGAGATGATATGAACAAACCCGCCCCTACTGAACAATCTGGGCGGAATGCAACTTCAAGCTCGCAAAATAGCAGAGAAAAAATTGCGAATACAAGCGATCGCTCAAAAATAGAGCTATAAATTCAGCAATCTGCAAAATTTTTTGAGTATGTCAGATAGGCGATCGCTTCCTAGTATTTCGCCAACTTGAAGTAACACCCTGATTAAACCTAAATTCCTCAGAATATATTTTTTGAAAAACTCTAACCCGCCCTCATGAGGAAGTATTACATACATTAGTAGGCACCCAAGTATTTCCGTAGTGCAAAGGGTGAGGGCTACTGCGAGGCTTTGACAGCTGTTTGGTAAATCCAATCGGCTTTTAGCCTTAGTTTAAAATTACACAAGCCAACTCAGTTATTGTTGAGAGCGGATGACAAATTTATCACAAATTTACCATTTGCGGCTCAATTAACCAATTGCCACTACTGATAATTAACAGCAATAATTATTGATTATTATCAGCGAAATTACGTAACCGCATTAACTGGCGACGCATTTGTGGTGAAGCTTTAAACTCAGAAATTTCCTGAGCTTTGACTGATGCTTGCAAGGTTTCTAAAAAGTCATCAGAGCCTTCGGTCAAAGCATCTAACAATACCTGTAATAGCTGTTCGCGATCGCTCAAGAGACTTTTTTCCTCAATCAACCGGAATTTGAGATGGATTTCGCACTCATAAACACCTACTTCAATATTATTTATCTGGCGTGGTAAGGCTTTGGAGTTCATAGATTTCAGGATTCCTTTATTTGGTGGTCATCGGGTTTAGGAGTTAATCTCCAGCAAAAATTCTTTAATTCTTTATATTTTCTTTTGAATCCAAAGTGTTTGAATTAAGAATTATTCTTTATTCACCACATTTGTCTTCCATTGCCATCTCCTTGAGTTTTTTCATTCAGACCTCACTCTGCTTAGGCTACTCTTCTCCTGTACCAGAGGTGGCACAAGTTAAGCCATAACTATTATTCAGTTTTTAAGATTCTATACAATAAAGTTTCTGTAAGAAGTTGTTCGAGCTTTTTAAAGGTTTTTACATCAACTTTATCTGAACGTCAACAACAGTTTGTGATTTTACTGAAAATTTAGTGTTTTTACTTACGTGTTATCACTAAATTTTTGCTTTTTGATGAAAGCTAGAGGTAGTTTTACCATAAGTACGTAAATTTACTAGATGTACATTTATTTCATCCAACTAATTCCCGCTTTGTTGGTGTTCTGAATCAGAATTATAAACATTGCAACAGACTAATGACAGTCTATGAAAAAATTGCGGCAAAAGTCGCAGATGTAAGGCAATGGAATATTTATCCATAAATTAAAATTGAGTTTGCTCGCTAAAGCTGTGTTCCACCCTGAGGAGACGCACTATCTTGGGAAAGCTACTGTTTGTGAAGTTAGCCTCCGGTAAACCGCCTGAGCGCAGTGGCTTCTGGTGGCGATTTCTGAAGGGATTAAATGTCTATTAGGACAAAGTTAACTAACTACTCTCAAAACAGCAACAAGTCAGTCAAATTAGCCATAAACCTTTTGCCTGTTTGCCCTAATTACCTTACCCTGATGCTGCATAAATTCTGAGGGCAAACATATTGACATTTGTCTGAATATATGATTGTTTTACCACTACAATAAGTTGAGATTTCCACAAGAAATGAAAACAACCCACCCATCATGAAGTTGGCGGAAATTGTGTCTGCCATTTCTCGTTGAATAAACCTCCCTTACTGGAGTTATCAGCAGATGCTGTTGATGCACGCATTTTGAGCTTCTGCCTGACTAATCAAGAGGAATTGCTTTAGATGGCGGGCATTTAAGCTCTAGCATAAGGTCTACAATGATTTCAGTGTAGTCAACCAAAATCTTACACCTTTTATGGACAACCCGACGCTGCTCAAGTCTACAACTAGGCATATTCGCATTTTTGCGGCAGAACTTGACCAGGATGGCGAACTACTTCCCAGTAATCAGGTCTTAACTTTAGATGTTGACCCAGATAATGAATTTAACTGGAATGAAGATGCCCTACAAAAGATTTATCGCAAGTTTGATGAACTAGTAGAAGCATCTAGTGGCGCTGATTTAACGGACTACAACTTACGTCGCGTTGGTTCCGACCTAGAGCATTATTTGCGATCGCTCTTGCAAAAAGGCGAAATCAGCTACAATCTGCAAAGTCGCGTCACTAACTACAGCATGGGACTTCCCCAAGTAGCAGTTGACGATAAGTAATCAAGTCCAAAGTTAAGCTGTGACGCATTTAAAGTGGATATTTCGCACTCAGGTTGTCAAAAGTCCAGAGTTTAGGGTCAAAAGCCAGCTTGGACTTTTGACTCTTGACCCTGGACAGCCCTAAGGCGAAGATATTTGATCTAAGTGCGTAACAACTTACTTATAATTTTTTGTATCTCTTGATTCATTAGGGCATTGGGTAACAATGCCCTAATCTTATATCTGGCTTGTATCTGCTAATATTCTTGATGAAGGCAGGAAATTCTGAAGTCGCAAATTTTACCGCCAAAACATCACTAGTGAGAGCCTGTAATGATGCCAGAAAAATCAACAATCAATGACAAAGCGCCCAATCTTGTGCCAACTTTGCTGTGAGAAGGTTACCAAAATTTACTTTCTACAGACAGCCAGGGCTAATAACGCCTAAGCCAGACAGTAAAAATGCTCAATCGGCTTTTTACTTTTTGCGATCGATGACTGCAATATTTCTTAAAATTCCGGCAGCGATTAATTATTTGATATATATATTTAGCTATCTTAATTCTTAATTAAAGTTAATTCCTAGCTTGTAAATTATAAACTAAAGAAATACCAGCACGATCTGCCTATTGTTAATCAAATCATTCAACAATAGTCAGCAATAGCGTGATGCTGGGGTTAAACTTTGGTGACAGGGTGAAAATTCATTGTGCGGATTGTGGAGACAAGAAAGTGATAGAGGTTATAGAGGCTATGATGGGGCTGTAGGTTTGACTGAGGAGTAAGTTGTTTGAATAAGTAGATCGTAGAATCATTAAGTTTTAGCACTGCGATCCACCAGCTAAAATCATTGAACCAAAGTGTTGCATATACCAGGTTCAAAAAACACGAGCGGTCTAGACGGTCGCTGCCAATGCTGTTGAAGAAATTGCCAATTGCCGATCGGTGAAAAAACTATGGAAAATGATGCTCCCACGCTCTACTGCCCAAATGAACTTTGTCAATCTCCCAATCCCCTGACCCATAAGTTTTGCTTGCGGTGTTCTACAGCTATACCTAAGCGCTATCTTTGGGTGCAGGGTGAAGGCTTGAGTTTTGCCACCCCAGGAGAGATATTAGGCGATCGCTATTTAGTTATAGATCGCTCTGTGGTCTTAGATATCAGACCGGGGTTAGTTCCTGAGACACCAGAATTAGAGAGTTTGTCTGTAATTAGACCTTATTTGCGGCTCATACCTTATCGCGTACAAGTGCCCCAGGTGTATGGAGTTATACCGCCCATTGAGGGACGCTCTCAACAAGAAATATTACTTTTAGAAAAACCGCCAATATTTACCGATAGTACAGGGCGACAAGTCCAACTCTACCCGAATTTAATCGCCGCTTGGGGTAATGCTAGTTCTATACGCCAACTGCACTGGCTGTGGCAATTAGCTAATCTGTGGCAACCACTGTTAAGTGAAGGTGTGGCGACAACTATACTTAAACCAGATTTAATTAGAGTAGAAGGTACTTTAGTCCGCTTGTTAGATTTGCATTCTGACGCTGGTATCCAGCCGAGTTTATCGGAATTAGGGAAATTTTGGCAGCAGTTAGAGCAGACAGCAAAACCAGCCATAGCGGAATTTATTCACAAAATTAGTAGTTCTTTAATAGCAGAAGAAATAAATTCAGCCGAACAATTAATTGCAGCATTAGATCGAGGACTAGGTCAATTAGGGCGATCGCAAACCTCTAATATTAAAATTTTTACCAAAACCGATACAGGCCCCAGTCGCCAACGCAATGAAGATGCTTGTTATCCTCTCAGTGGGACTTTAGTTACCAAACCGCCTCAATCTACAGCCTTAGCCATTGTCTGTGATGGAATTGGCGGTCATGAAGGTGGTAATGTGGCTTCAAATTTAGCCATTGAAACAATTCAACAGCAGGTACAGCGACTCACACAAGTTCCGGCCGATCATATCGATCCTTCAATGCTGCTAACTGACTTAGAATCGGCGGTAGCAGTCGTCAATGATAAAATTAGCCAGCGCAACGACAGCGAAAATCGCCAAGGTCGTCAACGCATGGGTACAACTATCGTCATGGCATTACCCATTGGTCATGAAATTTATATTACCCATGTGGGTGATAGTCGTGCCTATTGGATTACCCGCCAAGGTTGCTATCAAGTTACCCTAGATGATGATGTTGCCTCCCGCGAAGTTAGGTTAGGCTATGCTCTCTATCGAGAAGCCATACAACAAAGTGGTTCTGGTTCCTTAGTCCAAGCCTTAGGGATGAGTCCTAGTACATCACTTCATCCCACCGCCCAGAGGTTTATTCTCGATGAAGATGCTGTATTTTTACTCACATCCGATGGCTTAAGTGATTTTGACCGGATCGAAGATTATTGGGAAACAGAAATCTTACCCATTCTCAAAGCCGAAGCAGATATTGCTAGCGTGGCAGAGAAATTAGTCGAAATCGCCAATACTAAAAATGGTCACGATAATGTCACCATTGCTTTAGTACATTATCAGGCGAAATATACAGAACCAGATTTAAGTATAACAGCCATCATCCCGGAAAGCTCATTTGTTGGTAATTCTACTGAACCATATCCGACAACAGCACAGCCGAATTTAGTCAGCAATCCCAACAATAAAACCAAAGTTATTCCTGATGAATACAAGCGGCGTAACGGCTTTGCTCAACTACCGCTACAGTTGATTGTACCTTTAATGTTGGTGACGATAGTTGGTAGTTTGGGATACTTAGTCATGCAATTACGCCAGGGGAAACAGCAAATTGCTACTACTAGCCCCAGCCCTAATTCACAGCCAAATCCCAATCCATCGCCAACAGAGCGAACCATTGATAATCTGGCGGCAGGTTGGGTAATTCAAACTAACAAAGAAATACAAAGAGAAACGACCAAAGAAAAGTTACCTCAAGGTTTTTTTCAAGTAATTGATAAAAAACCTATTTCTGTAGATGGTCAACCAGGTGACTTTTTGGTGGATTTCCGAGTCTGTCCAAATAATGAAGAAACCCAAAATACAGTCCCAGAAAATCCTTCGGCTTCATCAGTACCCCCTAAAAAAGTCAAGATTAGACTATCTCAACTTAAACTTTCAGCAGCCGCCTCTGATTTGACTGTCTTAAAAGCAGATGACCCAAATCCATGTGTCTCCAACAAGCCAGAGCCAACAAATCAGCCACCTGTAACTAAACCACAAGCCGACGGTGATGCAACTTAGTGGAATTGCGCCATAAACTGATAAAACCTGAAATAATACAGGTAGTAACCAAAATCAAAAACTGCCAAGGTAAAGACTTTTACCTGGAAAAACTGTTATTGAAAATAATTGTTTTCACATTTAAGTTTAATGACTTCATTGCCATGCCTGAACCTGGCGATCGCTCGTTTGACCAACACTGGCACAGATAATTTCGCCATTTGGGTAGTTAAAGCGCCTTATCCTAGTGGCTATGTTTTGCATGACTGTATATGGCCAGTTGAACTCTCTCAAGTTTGGCAAGAATGGCAGGAAATGTTCGGAGGTGATAACCCTTTAAATATTGCTTCTGGTGCATCCCTCCCACAGAAAGCCCCATTACCAATAAATTTGACTTCATCCCCTTCAGGGCAAACAGCAGGTTATAGCAGTCGTCTGATGCAATACTTGGGAATGAGTCTGTGGCGCTGGTTATTTGACGGGCCAATTCTCGGTAGTTTAGAACGCAGTCGGGGTATAGCTATGGGACAGCATACTCGGTTGCGCTTTCGCTTAGAAATTCGCGATCCGGATTTAATTGCCTTACCTTGGGAAATTATGCAGCGTGAAGCCGGTCAATCGGTAATGTCGCTGTCACAAGATTTACTCTTTAGCCGAACTACGAGTGAAGTTGAATCATTACCGCCTTTACGTATAGAACAGACGCTGAAAATTCTGTTGGTATTAGGCGAAAATGAAAATAAAAATCTGCAACTAGAAAAAGAAGCAGAAATTTTAAAACAAACTCTGACTAAAGCAGGGCCTTTAGGTAGTTATTCTCAGGGATATGCACCATGTATGGTAACTACATTGCTGCAACCCCAACCACAGGAATTAATTCAAGAATTAGAAACTAAAGCATACAATGTCTTTTTCTATGCCGGTCATGGTTTACCCGATCCAGACGGGGGTTTACTATTTTTACGACCGGGGATGACTCTTAATGGCATAGAATTAGCTCAGGTATTGACTCGCAATGGTGTGAAATTAGCAGTGTTTAATGCTTGTTGGTTAGCAAGACCGGCAGCGGTTAATCAACAAGCCATACCTTCTAGCAGTTTGGCAGAAGTGTTAATTCGTCATGGTGTACCGGCAGTTTTGGGAATGCGAGATGAGATTGCGGATGCGGAAAGCCACAGTTTTATTCAAGCTTTTACCGAAGCATTGCGATCGCGTAAATCCATCGATGAAGCTGTCGCCCAAGCTAGACAACATTTGTTAACAGTATATAGGTTTAATCAACCAGCCTGGACTTTACCAGTTCTCTATCTCCATCCTGATTTTGATGGCGAACTCATTAAAAGTTTTGATGAAGGAATTACCGAACTACCAGATACGACAATTCCGAGTATAATTGCTTCGGTACCTACAGCTTCGTTGCGATCGCTGGCAGTACCAGATAAAACTTGCTTGTTGCGTTCTGGTGTCACCCGCATTGGTCGGACTAAAGACAACGATCTTGTCATTCCCGAACCTTCTGTGTCTAAACGCCATGCGGAAATTTTATGTCGGAATACTTTTAGCGGGACAAATCCAGTTAGAACTTATTATTTACAAGATTTATCTACCTACGGTACAACCTGGGTTTCTAGTTCTAATGGCTGGCAACAAATCCTCCGCGAGGAAGTACCTTTAACCTCAGGAATGCAGTTAAAGTTTGGGAGTTCCAGAGGTGAAACTTGGGAGTTTATTATTGAAGACTCCTAATTAGTTCATACACCTAACGTGTTTTGATTTCTTGTCAAGACAGGAGTGATTTATGTAGTTTGTGTAAATCCAAATTACTAATCGCATTTCAATGATTATCCAAAAAATAACAGCCTGAAAAAATAGTTTCATCCTCAGCAAATTTCATTTGATTTTTGCGGAAATGGAATAAGAACAGTTGTAGCTGTCAATACCGCTAAATAATCAACTCAATCATCAACTCGGAGGCGACAAATGATTAACAATATTAACAACTCAGCTAATTTTACTTCTTCACCATCTCAAGTCGAATTAGATTTCCTCGCCGCTTTACTAGAAGTAGAAGATGCAACTTACCCTTGGAACCCTGCTGATAGTGAATCAGATGCTTATTTTTGCGCTTTAGAACAGCAGTTTCTCAGTGATGAGTTATGGGACGAACAAGAGCTAAATACGCGATCGCATGGTTTTTACCAACAACTTGATACACTATGGCCAGAAGATGCGACTGATTCCCCGGAACAAGCTAATAGCAGTCAGACTTTATTCGCTAATCTCCAAGCAGCTTTTGCCGCAGCCATACCCCAAGAATGGCTAAATAACATTGCCCAAAAAGCCACTGAGATGTTTACCTCCCAGCAATCTCTTGGCGAGCAATTAGTGGAGTGTGTTCAAGGAGTGTTACCAACTTGGGCAGCAGAAGATCTCTTAGTTTTAGCCCGTCCTTATGCCTATGCTATGCGTAGCGGAGAACCACATAACCCAGGATCTGTGATGAGTAAATTTGAAAATAAGGAATGGGAAAGTTTATCCGATGTCGAGCGAGCAAAGGTTAGTTTAGCGATTTCTTACTATGCTCTGACCCAACTTCACAGCTTTCAGTCAGAATCCTAAATCAGTTGTCTTTTATCCTTTAGGGGTCAGTTAATTCAGGCGACTTCTTGCTTTTGCCCGCACTCGACGCTTGTATTGCGGGTCTTATACTTTTTTTCTCGTTATTTTTAAAGACAATTTCCCTAGTATAATTCCAACTATAGGCTGATTGCGGAAGCAGCGCTATCTATCTCAAGGTAGAAAAGAGTCAATGGTCAATGGTCAATGGTCAATAGTCAATGGTCAATAGTCAATGGTCAATGGTCAATGGTCAATAGTCCCCCTTGTCTCCCTTGTCCTCCTTGTCCTCCTCTTCTCCCTCCTCCCTCATTTAGGGCCGAGGAAGCGAGTAGCGAAATTTTGCGATCGCGTGGGTGAAAGGGCACGTGCTTTTAAAATTGCTGCCATCAAAAAGGCGTAGGATAATACCCCAACAATTACCAATAACAAGGCATTGATTGAACCAGTAGCATTCCATAAGGCATGAAGTGCAGCTGCGCTTACATACCCAATGGGGAGAATTTGCCAAACTAGACGGGGTTTGAGTACAGCTAAACCGATAAAATAGCCCAAATAGCCACTGTAAGCCATGTGTCCGGCTACAGAACCTAAAATTCGCGGAATTAGTAATTGTAAACCTACGAGTTGACCAGTGCCTACTCCCGCTTGTTGCGCCACATTTTGAGTAATAACAGGCACATACTGACCAAGAGTTTCTAATAAAGTAAAACCCACTGCCGAAGCAGTTCCTAAGAGAATGCCATCTAAAGGTTCCCAGATACCTATGCGTTCTCGCCAAGGTGAGGGCAATATCAGGCCAATAGCTAAGGCTGCTAATACAGGTAATGCTTTCAGTAATTCTTCCATTAAACCTGCACCAAAAAACATCCGTATCAGCAATTCGGTGAAGGTTAGTGTATCCTGAGATGAAGGTAAGTTCCCAGGCAATAAACCGCGAAATACAAAAATAAACAAATCCAATAGGGGACTTTTCAATATTACTGCGGTACCTAAAGCTACAGATGCTAGTACCCACCAAGGCTTTTGTTTACCGCAGAGTTGGTATACAAAGTAATAAGCGGCAAAGGCTATATAACTAGCAACAATCACTTGATTGGCTTGTGGTCTGCCTACCGTAGCAAACATTAATACCACAAATACTACTGTTAAAATTCCTGGTATGAGATAAGCTTTACGAGTTAAATCTTTACCAGTGGAAATAATCGGGAACAGTTGAGTAAAGCTCACCGAATCAGATTTTAAGGGTGCGGGATAACTCCCTGGTGATGGCAGAGGTGTGGCTGGCCTGGTCATGATTGTGGCTTGGGGTACATAATCATGCTCAAACACAAATTGCGGCCCGTCAGCACCTAAAGAAATGCGATCGCCTGGCTGTAATTCTTGACAACCTTGGATGCGCTGTCCGTTTAAATACGTACCGTTAGCGCTATTTAAATCACAAATAAGCCAGCTAAATTTGTTATCTGGGGAAGAGAGCGGACGAACCACAGCATGACGACGAGATACCATCCGATACATCATGGCATCCAAGACAATTTGGCAGCTGGGGTCGCGTCCAACGATCATCTCTTGACTTGGGAGCAGCGAGTAGCGGAATTCTGACCTAAGAGGTGCCCCATTACCAGACACTAGCCGCAGAAATGCATTATGTCTTGCGTTTTTGCCTGTCATCGAGTTAGATTGCTTGTCTCAAAGAATTCGGAAATTACTTGTTATTAGAACTTAAGCCTAACCAATTTACAGCAATCTCATTTAAATGTTGCAAAAAAAATTATCTGCCGTACCTGAATTGTGACTTTAAATTTGTTCATCATACTGGATTACTGTAACTGCGGCATGGCTAAATACAATATAGCTTCACTCACTGCTCAACAATCCGAAATTTTCTCCGTAAAAACCAAAATTATGCGATCGCGTGCTGACAAGCTGTAGATTGTTAGCACTAAGACTATATCTTTGGTTGATTTGGAGTTGAGGCTGTAGATGCTTAACGATCAATTGTCAACAAATTATAGACTATGGATTGTGGACTGTTGACAACCCTAACATTAAATCTTGTCCCAATGGTGTAACCTCAATGCTATCTTGATGCTAAAGTTTATGTGATAAATTACACTACTAGGTTATGAAAATTAATCTTTTCTTGTACCTAGTTTGAAAATATCGTTGACTGTTGACTGTTGACTGTTGACTGTTGACTGTTGACTGTTGACTGTTGACTGTTGACTGTTGACTGTTGATGCGTACTAGCCTCTAGTTTCAGAGTAAATGAAATTCTCTCACCGCTTTGGGAAAGTTTTTGTTCTCGTGTCCGGAACGGCTGAGTTTAATCAGCGCAAATCGCTGTAGAGGGGTTAAAGCTTCCCATTGTTGAGTTGCGATCGCAACACCTACTTCTTGAGCTTTTTCTTGAACGCTAGCTGGTAAATTAGTCGAGTCCATCCACTCCGGATGGGGTTCAATGGGTAATTGTTTAGCTGGTACACCTGTACGAGTGACAATTAACTGTTCGAGATAATGGCGATAAGATTGAATTTCTGTTTCTGTAGTGCAAGGTAATTCAACTAAAGCTTCTCGTTCAGCCTGAGACATTTGATGCCAATCAGACAACTTGAGTTTGATACCACAAGTATCTAGTTTGTAGCGCACTTGCATGGGGATGCAACGGAGGGATTCAACGAAATCTGCTTCAAAATCAAAGAAAGTTTGATGATTAGTCATTTGTCATTTGCGATCGACAAAAGGGGATATGGCAGCAGTATGAATTATTTGTGTCTCTATTTTCCTAAGATATATATCTTGAAATCAAGAATGGTCTTTTCTGATTATTTTCTTGGATTTATCAAGTTCTTTATACACCAAAGGAGATGAGTTTACCTTATTTTTTCGAGAATGGGAATTGCTATAACGAATTATGAGATAACTAATTGATAGAGCTAAAACTGCTATACCTAACCCAATGATATCAATTCCTGACACTTTTTCTAGGTCAAGAATAATAATTTTTCTAGCGACAGCGATTAAAGATGTAACAATTACTAATTCTACCTGAACTACATGCTTACGCAGGTAGGCAGTGATATTTTCTAAGATTTCTAAAGCTATCAAAATATTGAGAAATAAACCAAATATCTTAAATAAGGTAGTATTAAATTTGCCGTATGGGGTAGTAAATAACTCTTTTGCCAGAAAGATCACCAAATCTCCTAATGCTGCCAAAATTACCAATACCATTAATAAAGATAAAATCTTGGAAACTAGCACTTCGATACTTTCAATAAAGTGCATAAATTTCTCATCTTTGGTATTTTCTGCCAAATTTTTGAATAGTCTCCTCATTTGCTGCCCCTATTTTTTAGCTAAATTTAATTATCAAAAATAAAAATACAAATAAATTATTGTAGGCTAGGCACTGCCGATAACTGTCCCATTCAAGATTTGAGTGGATGTTAAGCAGTGCCCAACTTACTAATGAATAGTTTGCTTATTTGTGAAATTACTCTTTCTGATCCATAGTAAATATTCAAACATAAAACAAAAATCCTATAGATAAATCTAGAGGATTTAAAAAAATAATCGTAACTATTGAATATTAACTATGGGTTATATTCTCAATCAAAATTGAGAAATCTATTTAGCAGCTTACCATTGGGAGGACTGGAGTTGAAAATTTTTAAATGTCACTTCCACAGACATGGGTACTAATTGTACTGCACAAGCTTTTAACTCTGGTTGTAATGAATCTGGGCAAGATTCTGGATGAGTCAGGGCGTTAGCTTCCGCCTCGTTTGCCCAAAGTGCGCCCCAATGCATAGGGACAAATACGGTACCAGGGGCGATCGCTTTTGTGACTTTAGCAGGAAATTTGGCTTTACCGCGACGCGATCGCACTTCTAACAATTGGTTATCTGTAATCCCCAACTTTGCTGCATCACGGGGATGAATCTCGATAAACGGATCGGGATGCATTTGGCGAATTTTTCCAATCCGTCCAGTACGGGTTTGCGTGTGCCAATGTCCGTATAGGCGTCCTGTAGTCAGTACAAAAGGATAATTGGGATCTGGTGGTTCCGCTAATCCCCGTGAGTGATACGCGCCAAACCGCGCCCTGCCATCAGGGGTATGAAAGCGGAGATTTGTGTAGAGGCGCTTTCTTTCATGTCTCGGAGTTTCTGCTGCTTCTGGATGAGGCCATTGGGTGGGGCCAAACTCTCGCAATCCTTCATGACTAATACCAGTCATTTCACAAGGGCGATCGCGAGTTAAGCGGACAAATTCTGCATAAACTTCTGCGGAGTTAGCATAGCTAAATTCTTTGATAAAACCTAATCTCCGTCCAATTTCGGCAAAAATTTCCCAATCTGCTTTAGCTTCTCTAGGCGGTTGGCGGAATGCTTGACATAGGGTGACTGTACGCTCGGAATTAGTCATTACCCCAGTTTTTTCACCCCATTGCGCCGCAGGTAACAGAACGTGAGCGTAAGCAGCCGTTTCCGTGGGATAATAGGCATCTTGATAGATAGTGAAGGGCGATCGCAACAATGCCTTTTTAGTCCGTTCTAAATCTGGCATACTCACAGCTGGGTTAGTAGCCGCTATCCACAGCAATCCCACTGAGCCATCTTCTAATCCAGTAATCATATCCCACGCCGTTAAACCGGGATTTGGTGAAATTTGTCCTCGCTTTAAGCCCCAAAAATCCTCAACTTCGGCGCGATGCTGGGGATTTTTCACCAAGCGATAACCGGGTAATAAATGCGCTAAACCGCCAGCTTCCCGTCCCCCCATTGCATTGGGTTGACCGGTCAAAGAAAAAGGCCCGGCTCCCGGCTTACCAATTTGTCCTGTCATCAGATGCAGGTTAATAATTGTCCTTACCTTCGCTGTCCCTTCACTGGATTGATTCACACCCATCGACCACAAAGACAACACCCTCTCGGATTGACTCCAATAACGCGCTGCTGTTTCCAAATCTGCAACGCTAATACCGCAACGATCCGCCACGATATCGGGAGCATAATGACGAATCACCTCTGCATAGGCAGGAAAGTTACTCGTACAGTCGTCAATAAACCCAACATCAATAGCATTCCCACGCATCAATAGGTAAGCAATACCATTTAACAAGTCAATATCTGTACCTGGACGAATAGCTAAATGCAAATCGGCTGCTTCTGCGGTGGGTGTGCGTCGAGGATCGACAACAATCATTTTGACTTTGCGATTTTTCTTGTGATACTTCGCCAAGCGATTGAAAACTATCGGGTGACATTCAGCAGCATTCGTACCAATTAAAAATGCACAGTCGGTTAACTCTAAATCGTCGTAACAACAAGGAGGGCCATCTGCGCCAAAGCTTTGAATGTAGCCAGATACAGCGCTAGACATACATAAACGCGAATTGGCATCAAAATTATTACTACCCAGACATCCCTTCATCAGTTTTTGGGCGATGTAATAATCCTCCGTTTGGAATTGTCCAGAACCGTACATACAGATAGCTTCTGAACCTTGGGTGTAACGCACCGTTTGAATGCGCTTGGTAATGATATCAAACGCTTCATCCCAACTGACGCGCCGAAACTCTTGCTCTAAAGAGTCTCGCACCATTGGGTAATGGAGCCTATTTTTATCTAACGACTCAGCGATAGTTGCACCTTTAACACAAACCATCCCCTGACTAGATGGGTGCGCTTTGTCTCCTCGCACGCGCCAAATTGGAGTTCCTTGACTATCCCGATTAGTCGCTTTTCCTGGTTGCGCTGGGGGCGAAACTTCTAACCCACAGCCAACGCCGCAGTAAGGACAAAGGGTTTTGGTAAATTCACTCATAAGTAGGGGCTAGGGGCTAGGGACTAGGGATTAGGGACTAGGGGCTAGGGATTAGGGATACATAAACAGGTGACAAATCACCCATGCCCAATGCCCCAAAATTACTCTTCAGCTAAAATCTGTGGAGGTGTTGCGATCGTTTCTGATGAGTCGCTTTCATAAGCACCAGCGAAGGAACCTTGAGGTTCTTTGAGGAAGAAGCCACACATAAAGGCGCAAATTAAAGCAGCTATACCCATTGTGGTAAAGAGGGTTGATGCATCGGTGAGGCTGAAAATTGTGAGGTATACTACACCACCAAAATTGCCGTAAGCACCGACGTTACCGGCAATTTGTCCGGTAGCTTCTTTTTTAATTAGAGGTACAATGCCGTAGGTTGCACCACAACCAGCTTGAGCAAAGTAAGCGGCAAACATTGTGACTGCGATCGCTAACGGAATTGGCCAGCTACTACTGATAAAATGTGCCATTAAATAACCGATACCAATACCAGCGCTAATAATTGTCATTGTCCATTTGCGCGAGCCAAATTTATCAGAAATTAAGCCACCACTAGGACGAGAAATTAAATTTAAAAAGGGATATGTTGCAGCAATCATCCCTGCGACTACATGCTCTAAGGCAAAGGTTTTTTCAAAGAACGCTGGGAGCATAGAAACTACTGCTAATTCACTACCAAAGTTAGTTACATAAGTGAATTCAAGTAATGCAACTTGGTTAAAATGATAGCGTTGCAAAGCTGGGTAAGTTTTCTTTCCTATTAGCAATTCTTTGTTAACTTGATAAGCTTTATAGGTTTGGTAAGCGAATAATCCTGCTAAGAGAAACCAAACCAAATACATTTGACTTAAAGTCAAAAAATGAATATTCTTTTGTTCTAAACGCCAAGCTAATAAACCCAAGGCAAATATTAACCCAAAATTGGAGATAATCATTGCCCAGAAGCTTTTAATGCTAGTTACTTCTAAAGCACCATTTTTCTTCGGTTTTTTGTAAACTTTACCAGCCGGCGTATCTTGAACGCTGTTGTAATATATTACGCCGTAGATAGCAGCAACGATACCTGTAAGTGCGATCGCTAAACGCCAGTTAGAAGCACCACCAGCTAAAAAGCTTGTGGCTACAGCAATCATGGGTAAGGCAAATTCTGCACCAAAAGCACCAAAATTACCCCAACCCCCATAAATACCTTGAGCGCTTCCCATCTCTTTGGGTGGGAACCATTCCGCTACCATACGAATACCAACAACGAACCCAGAACCCACAATTCCCATCAGTAAGCGACTGATTACTAATTGATTAAAATCCTGGGATAATGCTGTTGCTAAACAAGGAACAGCCGCGAACATTAATAGTATTGAATAGGTAATTCTGGGGCCAAAACGATCCAGCAACATCCCAATAATTAACCTTGCAGGAATTGTTAAAGCGAGGTTACAAATGCCCAAAGTTTTAATTTGCTCAGGTGCTAAATCTAGTTGCTTACCAATAGTTGTGGCAAAGGGAGCAAAGTTAAACCAACAGACAAAGGTGAGAAAAAAAGCAAACCAAGTCTGATGCAGGATACGATAGCGATCCCTGAATGAAAATAATCCTTTGAGCATTCAAAGTTTCCTCAATTACAAAACTGCATGGAGCAATACAGGGTTAACAATTTAAAATTGACCCCAAGCATAGTCGTAAATTTAAAATTCAAAATTAAAGACAATTAAGTTGGTATTTAAAACCAAAACAATCTGCTACATCTACATCTAGATATAGAGGTCTTTAATTATTGAATTACCCTGTTAAATTCGGATATTTCTGGCTATCTATTGACGCTGGATTTAAAGCTGAAATTATGACTCCCAGACTAGTGAAATATTCGGGAGTACGTAAGATGTTGTTAATACTAAATTATGCTTACTTAGCAGGTTGATTTGTATCTACAATTACAGTTTGTTGGTATTAATGTAAAAATGGCATCAGAGCTATGCGTTAAAAATCATACTTCTACCAATTCTATGTGAGGCTGCTTATTAACGCCCTCAGGCTGTAAGCCTGGGGCTATAATTACATAGACGCGTAGCGGCTTCCCGCAGGGTAGCCTGCCTGCGCAGGCTAGATTTTTCAATACCATTGCCAAAGAATTGTTCTAATTGTGATTATTCATCGTCGTGAGCGTAACGGCGATACAAGAAGTCTAGAGCATAGTTCCGTAAGTTATAGTATTCTGGGTCTTCCATGATGCGGCGACGATTGCGCGGACGAGCGAAGGGAATCTCTAATATTTCCCCAATTTGTGCAGATGGGCCATTTGTCATCATCACAACTCTGTCGGCTAAGAATAGGGCTTCATCTATGTCATGGGTAATCATCAATACGGTGACTTGATGATCGCGCCAGATTTGCAATAGTTCTTCTTGTAATTCTTCTTTGGTGATTGCATCTAATGCGCCAAATGGTTCATCGAGAATCAGAACTTGGGGACGGATGGAGAGAGCGCGCGCGATCGCAACTCGCTGTTTCATTCCCCCAGAAATTTGGCTGGGTTTTTTATCAGCAGCTTCTGTTAACCCTACCATCGCTAAATGTTCTCTGACGATCGCTCTTTTTTCGGCTTGGGTTTTTTTGGGAAATACCGAATCTACCGCTAGGTAAACGTTATCAAAAACGTTTAGCCAAGGTAAAAGGCAATAGTTTTGGAATACCATCATTCTATCGGGGCCTGGTTCGGTGATGGGTTGGTCTTGCAAAAGAACAACGCCATCGGTGGGGGTGTTGAACCCGGATATCATGTTGAGTAAAGTTGATTTACCGCAGCCAGAATGACCAATGATGCAAACAAATTCACCTTCACGAACTTTTAGGTCAATTCCATCTAATACGGTGTAAGGGCCTTCGGGGGTGGGGTAAATTTTGCTGACGCCTTCGATTACAAGAAAGTTTTCGGCTTTCTGTGTTTGTAGGTGGTTGGTTTGGGTTGTGTTGGTGGTTTTTTTGGCTGTTTGCATGGTTATTTATATTTAAGCTAGTTATTGCTATGTAAAATCTCTTTTTTCTCTGCGCCTCTGCGCCTCTGCGGTTCAAAAGAATTTATTAACCGCAGAGACGCAGAGGACACAGAGAGATAAAAAAAACGAACCGCGAAGACGCGAAGTACACGAAGAAAGAAAAGAAGAAGAGAAAGAGAGAATCAGTTTACTCTGTAAAATTGATGCGATAGACCATTGACTATTGACCATTGACCATTGACTAAATAAATACTTCTTCAACACGGATTCGCCGTTTGATTTCCAAGCTGTTGAGGTATTCTAGTGGCTCTGATGGGTTAAAAACTTTACCATCAAATAAATGAATGGGATCGTCTTGACCGATGTCGAGAATGCCAAGATCGCGTGCAGCTGCGCCGAATATGTCTGTGCGGCATACTCGGTCAATTACTTCTACCCAGTTTTTGGGGAAGCTGACTAAACCCCAACGTGCTAACTGAGTTACCATCCATAACAATTCGGTGCGGTTGGGATAATTGGTTTGATTGAGGTAAAACTGGTTGTATCTGGCTAATTCTTGGGGTGCTGTACCGTCACCGCGATCGTAGGGATCGGTAAAACCAGGACGGATGTATGCAGGATTTGTATTTAGGTATTCAGGACGACAGATTAATTCGACAATTTCTTCGCGGTTGCGGAAGTCGTCGCAGTATTTACAAGCTTCTAAGAGGGCTTTGACTAAAGCTAAATAAGTTTCTGGATATTTCTGCGCCCATTCTTCCCGCACTCCCAGAACTTTTTTCGGCTGTCCTGACCAAATTTCTAAGGCGGTAGCGGCGATAAAACCGACATCTTCATGAACAGCACGGTAGTTCCAAGGTTCGCCAGCACAGTAACCGTCAATATTGCCGGCTTTGAGTTGGGAAACCATTTCTGTGGGCGGGATGACTGTCAGGCTAACGTCTGTGTCGGGATCGATTCCCCCGGCTGCTAACCAGTAACGCAGAATTAGGTTCTGCATGGATGTGGGATGGACGATTCCCAAAGTTAAAATTTGGTCGGGAGAAGCGTTAATTGCTGTTTTTAAGTCAGCGAGGGTTCTCACACCTTGGTTATATAATCTTTTGCTGAAGGTGATGGCGTTAGCGTTGCGGGAAAGATTTAGGGCGTTGACTATAGGAATGGACTTTTTACCACCAGCGCCTAAAGTGAGGGCGAGGGGCATACCGGCAACCATTTGGGCTGCGTCTAATCTGCCAGTACCTACACCTTTGGCTATGTCTTTCCAACTAGTTTCGCGGCTGAGGGTGATTTGTTCTAAGCCGTACTGGGCAAAGAAACCTTTTTCTTGAGCCACGATTAAGGGTGCAGCATCGGTGAGGGGTAGAAAGCCGATGTCTAGATTTACCTTTTCTAAGCCGTTGCGGGAGATGATGACGGGTGCTTGAGTTTGTGCAGCTTGGCGTTTTTTTGCTTGTTTTTGCTGATTGAGGAAGTAAATCATTTCGTTCCGCAGATTGTAATAGCTGGGATGATTTACGACTTCTAAACGCTGGCGGGGGCGGGGGATGGGGACTTCGAGAATTTGGCCGATGTGGGCTTCCGGGCCATTAGTGAGCATAACGATGCGATCGCTCAACAATAGCGCTTCATCAACATCATGTGTCACCATCACGCAGGTAACGTTGTGTTCGTTGCAGATTTTCATCAGTTGTTGTTGCAAACTACCTCTTGTCAGCGCATCTAACGCCCCAAAGGGTTCATCTAGCAATAACAACTTGGGACGGGTAGCCAAAGCACGCGCGATCGCAACTCGTTGTTTCATCCCTCCAGATAATTCGCTGGGGCGTTTATTCGCGGCGAGGCGCAGCCCCACCATGTCGATATGTTCTTCAACAATACCCCGTCTTTCACCTTTGGGCTGATCCTTATAAACTTCATCCACTGCTAGGGCGATGTTTTCCCGTACCGTTAACCAGGGAAGCAGGGAGTAATTTTGAAATACTACCATCCTGTCTGGGCTGGGTTCTCTAACTTCTCGCCCTTCCAACGTTACGCCGCCAATACTGGCTTGATCTAAACCTGCAATGATATTTAGCAAGGTAGATTTACCACAACCAGAATGCCCAATGAGTGAAACAAACTCACCTTGTTTAATTTTCAACTCAATATTTTTCAGGGCAATATATTTACTGCCATTGGGTAAATCAAACACGCGATCGACATGATCGACTTCTACAAAAGTAGTCATTGTTATTAGTCCTTAGTCATTCGTCATTGGTCATTTGTCAAGAATCAAGAGTCAATAATCTACTTTTGACTCTTGACTTTGGACTATTGACTACTTCTGCTCTGCAACAACTTTGCTAGCAATAAAACCTACTAATCTATCTAACATTAAGCCCACTAAACCAACGTAGATAAGGGCTAAGATAATTTCACTTAAATTGGTCTCTGTCGTTGTGTTATAGGCATCCCAAATAAATGAGCCAATCCCGACGCCACCAACTAACATTTCTGCCGCGACAATTGCTAACCAAGATAAACCAATTCCGATACGTAAACCTGTGAAGATATAGGGAACAGTAGCGGGGAAAACTATTTTCCAGAAGTACTTAAAACCTTTGAGGCGTAAAACTCTAGCGACATTTACGTAGTCTTGGGGAATTTGTTGGACGCCGACTGTAGTGTTAATAATAATCGGCCAAATTGAGGTAATAAAAATGACGAAAATTGCTGAAGGATTAGCTTGCTGAAATGCTGCTAGGGAGATAGGTAACCAAGCTAGGGGCGGTACAGTACGCAATACTTGAAACAGGGGATCGACAGCATTAAATAGTAATGGATTAGCACCGATGACAATTCCTAAACTAATACCAACAATTGCTGCTAGAGAAAATCCTAAACCGACTCTACCTAAACTATTGAGGATTTGCCAACCTAAACCTTTATCACTTTCACCATTATCAAAAAATGGCTGAATAATAAACGGATTCCAAGTTTCTTTTATTGTTTCAATTGGGCCTGGTAACTTAAAGCTAGGATTTAAACAAAGTAGCTGCCAAATCACCAGAAAAACTGCTAGCGCTGCTATTGGTGGCGCAATTTTTCGCCAGAATAATTTACTAATAGCTTTTTGGGACTTTTTTTTGCTAATCCGAATGCCCGCAATAGCTGTCATTTTTCTTTTCTCCTGTGTAATTTTAGTTGATTCAACAAACAGCGATCACAGTTATAATTAAACTTTCTTAATCTTCAAACTATTGAGATATTCTTCTGGTTTCTCTGGGTCAAATTTCACACCATCAAAGAAAGTCTCAACTCCCCGCGAACTACTAGTAGGAATTTCCGCCGCAGGTACATTAATTGCTTGGGCAGCTTTTTTCCATAAGTCTTCTCTATTGACTTGATCGACAATTTCTTTGACTTTGGTATCTTTTGGCAAATAGCCCCAGCGAATATCTTCTGTTAAAAACCAAGTATCGTGACTCTTATAAGGATAGGAAGCATTATCAGCCCAGAATTTCATGCTATTGGCGAAGTTTTTCTCTGTACGTCCATCACCGTAGTCAATATTACCTTTAGACCTTTCTAAAATATCTGCTGCGGCAACATTAAAGTATTTGCGATCGGCACAGATTTTGCACATTTCCTCTTTATTTTCTGCTTTATCACACCATTGTTGTGCTTCTAAAACTGCCATTAATAATGCTTGTGCGGCGTTAGGATTTTTATCAACCCAATCTTTGCGCATAGCGAAGGCTTTTTCTGGATGATCTTTCCATAATTCGCCTGTAACTAAAGCTGTGTAACCTAACTTTTGGCTTACCAATTGAGCATTCCAAGGTTCGCCTACACAAAAAGCATCAACTGTACCAACTTTCATATTGGCTACCATTTGTGGTGGTGGTACAGGTTCCAAAACTACATCTTGATCGGGGTTAATTCCGCCAGCAGCTAACCAATAGCGCATCCATAAATCGTGGGTTCCACCAGGAAATGTTATCGCCATTTTCATGGATTTTTTATCAGCTTTAGCTTTTTCCGCAGCCTCTTTTAAAGCTTTACTTTCTAAGCCGACTTTAAAATCTTTCAATTTATTAGCAACAGAAATAGCTTGCCCGTTAGTATTTAACCGTGCCAATAAATACATGGGCACTTTATCATTAATTGTCATCAAGTAAGGCATGGGGCTGAGGATATGCGCTCCATCGATACCATCACCTGAAGAACCGATTTTTAAGTTATCGCGGGTGACAGGCCAAGATTTTTGCTTAATGACTTCAACATCAGTCATACCGTATTTAGCAAAGAAGCCCTTTTCTTTAGCAATAATCAGAGGTGCGGCGTCTGTCAGGGGGATAAATCCTAACTTGGCTTTGGTTGTTTCAACTTTAGGTGCATTAGCCGAGGTAGAAACATTAGCTGCTGGCGCTGCTGAGGGAGATTGTTCACCTGTTGTAGTGGAATCACTAGAAGAACAACCATGAGCCAAGATAGAAGCCGCAGCCGCAGCTGTGGAAGCGAAAATAAATTTTCTACGCGAGAGATTAGTCATTGGTTAGTTGTTAGTGGTAATGGGCATGGGGCATTGGGCATTGGGCAAAAGTCAAATAAAATTCTTAATTTTGAATTTTGAATTTTGAATTTTGAATTGTTTGTCCCCCTTGTCCTTGTCTAATGGGTAACTAAGGCTTCTGCTTTGAGCTTTGCGCCGAAATGCTGGATGAGTAAATCTTGTAATACTGGCTGTAAGTCTTCGCAGGGTATACCTTTGGTAACGCATGTTCCCAAATGGGCATCTTTGCCGACTTTACCGCCCATGTAGATGTCAACCCCTTCTAAGGTTTTGCCGTTTTTACGGGTTTTTGTTCCCATTAAGCCGATATCGGCTACTTGTGGTTGTCCGCAGGAATTAGGGCAGCCAGTCCAGTGAATGCGGACGGGGCGGGTGAGAATTAACTCGGATTCCAAGGCTTGAATGGTGGCTAAGGCGCGGTTTTTGGTTTCTATCAGGGCAAAGTTGCAAAATTGTGCGCCTGTGCAAGAAACTAGCGATCGCGTTAATAACCCTGGATTAATGGCAAATCTTTCTAGTAGTGGTTCAGTTAAAAATGTTGCTAACCGCGAATCCGGAATGTTGGGAATAATTACGTTCTGTTCTACTGTCAACCGGATTTCCCCATTGCCGTAAACTGAGGCTAAACGGGCAATTTCAAACATATCCCCAGCGTAAAACCGTCCTACAGGAATATGTAAACCTAC
Source organism: Calothrix anomala FACHB-343 (assembly GCF_014696435.1). GTDB lineage: Bacteria > Cyanobacteriota > Cyanobacteriia > Cyanobacteriales > Nostocaceae > Aulosira > Aulosira anomala_A. The sequence goes on from NZ_JACJQG010000023.1 coordinate 66,682, forward strand.
GTAATTTAACCCTGGTTGCTTTTGTTTGTATACACCAACATGATCGCGTTTTTCCCAGTCGATTTCATCTTTTGGTGCTGCGGGTAAAAATGCTTTCCCTAGACGGTGTTCGACTTCCAAGCGGAATTTATCTAAACCCCACTCGTCAATTAACCACATTAGCCGCGCTTTTTGGCGATTAGCACGGAAGCCGTTGTCACGAAATACTTCTACGATCGCTCTACATACCGCAACTACATCTGTAGGTGCAACCCAAGCATTTAAGGGAAGGGCTGCTTCACAACGCTTGGCTGAGAAAAATCCGCCTACTAGGATATTAAAGCCTAATATACCTTCTTTAAACGCAGGAACGAAAGCTAAATCGTTAATTTCGGCATGGACAGAGTTATCTCTTCCACCTGTAATGGCAATATTAAACTTACGGGGAAGATTGGTAAACTCTGGATTGCCTTGACCTTTGTTGGTCAGCATATCCTGAATTTGTTGCACCAATTCCCGCGTATCAAACAATTCATCCGCATCTAATCCCGCTACCGGATCGCCTGTGATGTTGCGGATGTTATCCATCCCTGATTGAATGCTGGTTAAACCAACGGCGTGCATTTTATTGAAGATTTCGGGTAAGTCTTCAATTCTGATACCCCGTAATTGGATATTCTGGCGGGTGGTAATATCAGCACTACCATCGTCACCGTAACGCTGCACTACTTCTGCTAACACCTGCATTTGATCGCTGGTGAGAATACCGTTGGGTATCCGCATCCGCATCATAAATTTACCAGGGGTGACTGGGCGAAAAAATACACCCACCCACTTCAGGCGATGATCGCGATCTGTTTCATCCATTGCTTCCCAGCCAAGGTTAGCAAATTTTTCTATCTCACCTTTGACGGTAAGTCCATCTTTTTCAGCCTTGAATTTCTCGAACTTATTGAGGCTGGCTGTAGTGCTAGTTGCTGTGTCTGTCATGAGCTGACTCTCATTGCAAGTTTTGAATCCCGGACAACCAAAGCGAGTTTTTGCCTATCATGAACTAACCCGTAGTTTGACCATTCCTCTGTCTACTAGGGCAAAAGCAGTGATAATCTATATTTAGGTATTTGGTGCGGAAATGATTGCTTCAGGAAAAATGTTTCCGTGTATTCATTGGGTAGTTGTGTAAGGAATGTTCGGGTACTGAAAGTGTAACGATTTACATACTATTAAGGTTAAGGGTGGATTTTCGCTAAAATCGTATAAATCGCTACGAAAATTTAAAGTAATTGCCAAAAATGTAATCGTCAGATGCATTTTCTGCATAATATAATCGCTGATGGAAAGCGATCGCTATTCCGCCAAACTTCAAAATTCTTAAAAGTAACATTTCTCATGAAACGTCGTGATTTCATTAATTGGGTAGGTTTAGGTTTACTAGCGAGTTCTTTACCTGTAGCCATCGCCGCTTGTTCTGAGCAAACAGCCACACCAGAAGCAAAATCTACAGGCGATAGTGGTTGGCAAAAAGTAGGCTCTGTAGCAGAATTAGACAAAAGCGGTCAGTTATTGGCGAAAGACTCTCCAGTTGGTGCTGTCTTAGTAATTGGTAAATCGCAAGCAGCCAATTTGATTGCTGTAAACCCTAACTGCACTCATAAAGGTTGTCCGGTGACATGGAATGAAGCCGGGAAAAAATTTACCTGTCCTTGTCATGACTCAGAATTTGCCGCAGATGGTAAAGTTCTGAAAGGCCCGGCTGATAAATCACTAAAAACCTATACTGCTAAGATTGAAGGTGATTCGGTGGTGGTGAAGTCATAGGATTAACTTCTACTATTTTAGGACTTACGCAGAAGCATGAAAAAACGAACCACTTACGGCGTTCGCGCAGCGTCTCGTAGAGAAGCCGTTCCCGCAGGCTAGAACGCAAAGAACACGTAGACACGAAGTGGCTTCCCGAAGGGTAGTAAAAAGGGTTTGGGAGAGTTATCGCGTAAGTCCAATATTTGTATCCAAGAAATACTGAGTAATTGTGTTGATACGACATCATCTTTTGTAGTGACTTATTCAAAAACAAAAAAATGCTAGAAATAACCAAAAATTACGTCATGGATGAAAATCAGCAACCTATTGCTGTACAAATTCCTATTGCTGACTTTGAAAAAATTGAAGAAATATTAGAAAACTACGGCTTGGTAAAGCTAATGGCAGAGTCGGAAGATGATGAACGCCTTTCTAAAGATGAAGCAGTTAAATATTACCAATATTTGAAAAATAAGAATGTGGAAAGTTGAATATACTAAAAGGTTTTTAAAAGATTTGGTGGATTTACCAGAAGATGTTTGAGCAAGGATAGAACCAATTGTCTTTCAAGAACTAGAGTCAGAAAATCCCTTTGAATTAGGTTATTTGCAAAAAATGCAGGGATACGATGATAAATATAAGATTCGCGTAGGCAATTACAGAATAGGTATTACTGTTGATAAAGAAACACAAACATTAATTTGCCAACGAGTCGCACATCGTAAAGATATTTATAGGATTTTTCCTTAATCTGGGGTGCATCCCAGTTTTTCAAACGCCCGCAGGCTGGAAGCCTGGGGCTATAAAGACGAAGCCTGCCTCCGCAGGCTATAAGTTTTTGAAGCCTGCGGAGGCAGGCTTTGTTTGTGTAGCAATACCCTTCTAGGGTATTGATTAAAAAAGCGGGATGCTCCCCTTAATCTCTACCTCACGCCTTTGCAATCTGCTGTAAGTTTTGTCTTTCTAAATACTTGCCTTGATGCGGTAAGTGCTAAATTAGCTTTGATATAATGGTGTTCTTGTCGTAAATAAATTCTATCGTTTAAAAAAATAAAATATTAGAACTGGCGAACAATTAAATGTCCGTCGGTAGTAGTCTATGACAATATGCAAATTAGCAATATAGGGGTTTTGAAAAGTTGTGAATAACATCAACCAGCTTTTGATGCAGGCGCAGTTAGCACGTGATGCAGCTGATTGGTCATCGTTGATTCTATATTTACAACAGTTGACTTTAAAAGCCAACTCTAAAAATCCAGAAATTGAGCAAAATCGCGAGCAATGGCTGGAATTAGCAATGGCGATTTTAGAACAGGGAGATTTTCAGCAACGTTGGGAGATTACCAAAGTTTTTACTCAGTTGGGAAATATTGCGATCGCGCCATTAATTGCCATCTTAGAAGATGAAGATGCAGAAGAAGAAGTACGCTGGTATGCGGCGCGAATTTTAGGTGAGTTTCAGCAACCGGATACCATTGCTTCTTTGGTGCAATTGTTGAAAACCAGCGATAATCAAGAACTCAAGTTAATGACCGCTACTGCTTTGGGTCAAATGGATACTTTAGCAATTGCGGAAATTACTGAATTATTAGCTGAGGAAAGTACCAGACTGTTAGCAGTGCGATCGCTTGCTTACATCCGCCGTAAAGAAACCATTGCACCTCTGTTAACTGTTGTGGAAGACACCCAACCTACAGTCAGGTTAGCAGCCATTGAAGCCCTCAGCAGCTTTCACGATGAACGCATCCCGCCAGTATTATTAAAAGCTTTGGATGATTTCTCTACTTCCGTGAGACTCGCCGCAGTGCAAGGTTTAGCTTCTCGCGCTGATTTATGTCAAACATTAGATTTAGTGACTCAGCTGCAACCTAAACTCCATGACTTAAGCGAAGATGTAGCTTGTGCAGCAGCCATAGCTTTATCGCGGATGGGTAGTGACAAAGCTGCTGATTGCTTATTTCCAGTGCTACTATCACCCTACTCATCGCTGAAGCTGCAATTAGAAATTATTCGCGCCTTAAGTTGGTTAGAAACTGCGACAGGGTTAAAGTATCTGCAACAAGCATTTGTACAAATAAAATCAGAAAGATTGTGGCAAGAAATTGTCACAGTTTTAGGGAGAGTGCAAAAACCACAATTAACTGCACTAGCCACAGAAATTTTACTAGAAATCCTGCAATCTCAGCATCCAGCTAAAGAAATTGCCCATATTAAAAGTGCGATCGCGCTGGCTTTAGGACAGTTAGGTAATATCCAAGCGATTGAACCCTTAATTTTACTTTTAGCCGATTCCGAACCAGCCGTGAGACTTCATGCGATCGCGGCTTTGAAAAATCTCGCACCAGAAAGCGCCCATCAACAATTACAGCAGCTAGCGAATAATACTGCGATCGCATCCGATTTACAAACAGGAGTAGCGATCGCTTTAGCTGAATGGTAAGTAATACCATTTCTCTAAATTCAGGCTACAAATAATTCTCCCCCTGCTGCCTATGGGTAGCGATATTTTGGAGAATTGGTATAAGTCGTGGATGACTGGAGAAAAATTTACATTAAAATATTGCAAAGCTCACCACTTGTAACAAACTGTACCAAATTGAGGTAAAAAAACCGTTAAGTTAATGGAAGCCATAAATGTAATTCAGGCTACAAAAAAATGCGACTAGAGCAGTTGCAAGCTTTTATAGCGATCGCGGACACCGGCAGCTTTCAACAAGCAGCACGTAAATGTGGGGTAACCCAATCGACCATCAGCCGCCAAATCCAGGCATTAGAAGCCGATTTGGGCATAGAACTGTTTCATCGCAGCACTCACGCCAAGTTAACCTTGGGAGGTGAACGATTACTTCCTCGCGTGCGCAAAATTTGTCAAGAATGGCAAGTTGCAACTGAGGAGTTAACAGATTTAATTGCAGGGAAGCAGCCAGAATTGTGCATTGCAGCAATTCACTCCCTGTGCGCCTCCTATTTACCACCAGTGTTGCAGCAATTTTGCCGCGACTATCCAGATGTGCAATTGCGCGTCACCTCCTTAGGTAGCGATCGCGCTTTAAAAGTCCTCAAAGACGGCTTGGTAGATTTAGCAATTGTGATGAACAATCGCTTTTTAACCACAGGGCGAGAAATGGTGGTAGAAGTACTCTATGAAGAACCGATAGAAGTTCTTACCTCAGCAAAACATCCATTAGCCCAATATGAATGTATTCCTTGGTCAGAATTAGTGCGTTATCCCCAAGTAGTCTTTAAAGATGGTTATGGGATGCAACGCTTAATTCAAGATAGATTTGAGCGACTAGAAGCGACATTGCAAGCGGCTTTAGAAGTCAACACTCTAGATGCTTTCCGGGGAGTAGTGCGTCAAGGCGAACTCATAGCTTTGCTACCCCATTCTGCATTAATGGAAGCCCAACTTGACCCGACGTTAGCCGTCCGCCCCTTAGCCAGTAATAATAATGGTACTGTACCCGATACTTCTAGTTTGACCCGTCGGGTAGTCATGGTAACAACTGGCGATCGCTTGCAAATTCCTCCAATCAAACACTTTTGGCAACTAGTACGCGACAATATCCCACCACAAATTAATCAACAGCGATCGGCTTCTTAAAGCTATCATCAGTCAAATGTCCCAAATCAAGAGTCCGAAGTCTCAGTACTATTGACTAATGACCACTGACCATTGACCATTGACTATTGACCATTGACTGTTGACTCCTATGAGCAATCTATTTAGGCAATTTCTACAGAAGGTTGGTAGCGGAAATCATACAGGAGAGAATCTAACTCGCACTGAAGCTGCAACAGCTACTAAGATGATATTGCTAGGTGAAGCGACCCCAGCCCAAATTGGGGCGTTTCTCATTGCTCACCGCATCAAACGTCCTACAGCAGACGAGTTAGCGGGAATGTTAGATGCTTACAACGAACTAGGGCCAAAACTTCAACCCATCGCTACTGAGAAACCAGTCATCGTTTTTGGTATTCCTTATGATGGCAGAACCCGCACGGCACCTATTAGCCCAATTACGGCTTTATTATTAGCTACTGTGGGTCAACCAGTGGTGATGCATGGAGGCGATCGCTTACCGACAAAATACGGTTTACCCTTAGCAGAAATTTGGCAGGGTTTAGGAGTCAATTGGACAAGCTTGTCACTAGAAAAAACCCAGCAGGTATTTGCAGAAACTGGCATTGGCTTTGTTTATACGCCTCAGCATTTTCCCTTAATTAACAGTCTTTGGGAATACCGCGACCAACTAGGCAAACGTCCGCCTTTTGCCACAATGGAGCTAATTTGGTGTCCTTACGCCGGGGATGTACATATAATTCCAGGGTTTGTCCATCCGCCAACAGAAGCCTTATTTCAATCCACGCTTGGGTTGCACAACATCACAAAATATACATTGGTTAAAGGATTGGAAGGTAGCTGCGACTTACCACGCGATCGCACAGCGATTATTGGCTTATCATCCCCAACAGGAGAAATAGAAAGACTACACCTCGCGCCCCGTGATTATGATATCCCAGCGAAAAACGTCCCCCTGGGCACAACCGAAGAACTGCTGACGGAAATGCAAGCGGTTTTAGCAGGTACAGCCACAGAATTAATGGAAACCGCCTTATGGAATGGTGGATTTTATCTATGGCGTAGTGGTATTTCTCCCGATATGCGATCGGGTATAGCCACAGCCAAAGAATTATTTATGAGTGGCGTAGTAGCAGACAAACTCAAACAACTCAGTCAATTGTCCAGAGTCAGTTGTCAGTTGTCAGTTGTCAATGGGCAATAGTCAGAGACGCGATGAATCGCGTCTGTACAATTGATCAGTTGTCAGTTGTTTTCCTGATTGCTTCATCTTCCAATGCCCAATGCCCTAAAGCGATAAAACCATCCCTTCACGGGCTAATAATGCTTTGGGGAATACAGACTTAACTTCAGATTGCACGCTGTCGAGAAAATCATCGTCATCATCTGGATGATAATGTGAGATGACTAAGCTTTTGACTGTGGCATGATGCGCTAAATCTACAGCAGTTTGCCATTGCAAATCTGCTAAATCGTGATTGTGTGCTGTCGGCGGATTATAAGTACCGTTAGCAATTAATAAATCTACCCCTGTAATTAGCTGTAAAATCCGTTCTTGCTCGATTTCATCAGGATTTTTGGGCAAATCTGTGATGTAGGCAACGCTCAAATTCTGCCAGCTGATACGATAGCCAAGCGATCGCTGATGTTGATTAATTAATGCCGTATAAATCGTTACATCATCTAAGCTAACCTTGCTCCCTGAAGTGAGATTGTGGAAATGCAATTGTGATTGCATCACCTGTAAAGGATAGGGGAAGTGCGGCTGAAGCATTTGATCGTACAGACATTGCTTAATCGAAGCGCTATTAGAAGCGGCTGTACCGTAAATGTGGAAGTTATTTTTGGCGATAAATGCAGGGGCAAAAAAGGGAAAGCCTTGAATGCGATTTAATTGGGAGTTAGTAAAAAATATATGCGCTTCAATTGGCTGTTCCCTTTGCTGCCAAGTTTTACCCAGTACTCTTAAGCCAGTACCCCCATCAAAAATCAATTCTTTTCCGGCTACGCGCATTTCTACACAAGCAGTATTTCCACCGTAGCGATTGGTGTTATTTCCTGGGGTAGCAATCAAACCTCTCACACCCCAGAATTGCACCAAAAATTCTGTGGCGGGATGACTGAGGGGGGTAGCTTCCGTCTCAGTTAAGTAGCTCTGGGAACCTGACAGTTCAAAATTTGACATTGTCCTCGCATTTTAGACCTTACTGAGCAGGTCATCGTAGTGCCGTACTTCCAACAGTTGGTTTTTTTCGTCTACAATGACAACCGTAGGCGAGTAATTTTGTAACTCTTCCGGAGTAAACTGCCCGTAGGCCATTATAATCAGGCGATCGCCTATTATGCCTAGACGTGCAGCTGCCCCATTTAGCTCAATTACTCCTGAGTAAGCTGGCGCAGGTATGGCATAGGTAACAAAGCGCTCGCCATTCGCCTTATTAACTACCTGTACCTGTTCGTAAGGTAATATACCCGCTTTTTGCAACAGAATGTTATCTATACTAATACTTCCCACATAGTTAACATTTGCCCCTGTCAGGGTACAGTTATGAATTTTTGCCGAAAGGAGAGTTCGCTGCATTTGATTTGGGTTTATGTAGCAATTTTTGCGTTCTGCAAATAGCAAAAGTTGTTATTATTGATGATTGCTTGACTCTGGTGATGTTCAAGAGTCATTGGTCATTGGTCATTTGTCATTGGTCATTTGTCATTAGTTATTCATTGGTTTGTTCTGTGCTTCTTCTTTTGTTTTAGGGATGGCGACATATAGCTTTTAGCTCATTAATTAGCAAAGCGACTCAGGATTACTCGTTCTAGCAAATTAGTAATGGGTAATGAATCAATCGTCAACAATGCAAAAGTTAGTTTATGAATTACTGACAACTGAAATATTACCCATTACTTTAACCGATTAGGCTTGAGCAGCTTTGATACACTTTTCTACTAATGCTGTTACTTGCTCAACATCTTGCCATCCGAGAATTTCAGTTACTTTCTTTTCCAGATTTTTATAACTACGGAAAAATTCAGCAATTTCATCCAAACGGTGCGATGGTATGTCTTTTAATGATTTTACTTGAGCGTAGCGTGGGTCTTTGTCAGGAACGCAAAGGATTTTTTCATCGCGATCGCCGCCATCAATCATTTCTAACAAACCAATTGGTCGTGCAGCAATTATACAGCCAGGAAAGGTTGGTTCATCGACAATGACCATACCATCTAGAGGATCGCCGTCATCAGCTAAAGTATTGGGTACAAAGCCATAGTCATAAGGATATTGTACCGAAGAATACAGGACTCGGTCTAGGGCAAAAGCCTGAAGATCTTTATCGTATTCGTATTTATTTTTGCTCCCACCGGGAATTTCAATGAGAACATTCAGCAAACCGGGTTTTGGTTGGGGTGGTATTAGGGATAAATCCACAACAAGGTTCCTCTCATAACAGGTAGATTTTGGGTGCAATTATTTAGGCTCCCCGTGTAGAATTTTATGGCCAAGATGGACAAATCTTAAAGAATTCTTTCGATTGGCGCTCAACAGTCATTTGTTAGAGACGCGATAACCCTTGTCTGTACAACAGTCAACAGTCAACAGTCAATCGTCGAGAATTCTTAACCAATGACTAATGACAAATGACCAATGACAAAAAAGCGGCGATCGCTAAATTATCGCCGCTTTTTTTGTTTATTTGTCCCATTGACTGTGATTAATGGGATTTTTGGGTTTTTAACAACCTGGAGTTGCGCCAGTGTTAACTAGATAACTAGCCACAATCTGAAACAGCATCGGAGTTATGCTTAACACCATCAAAGGAAATTTATTTCATTCTCTTTGGTGCTGAGTACGTGCTGATGTTTTAGTATTAATGACTCTGCAATGCTTGTTTTGTGAATATTTTTTTGTTGAGATTGTTTAATCGTCCATTCGTGGCAAGCTATAAGTCAGAGATGGCTGATTATAGGGTAAATTTGTGGAAGAATAGTGGGCAATGACAAAAACTGGTAATGTCAAAGTTAAAAGAGCGATCGCAGTTCCCACAATGTCTGCCAACCTATGGGAATATGTATCGGTATTGGCAGACTGGCTATTTGAATTCATACAAAAAAATTGAAATTCACCAAATCACTTCAAGTTATGCTCTCTTGACGAGAGTATTACTACTATTCTAACTAATTTTTAGCTGCGAACCCTGAATTAATACAGAATCTTAACCACTTTGGTAACTAGCATAAATTCTGTTTATTGGCTGGAAAATTGAATACATTGTTCGCTACAAACATTTTCCCCATTCAGGCGTTCATTAATATTAATTAATACTTGCGCTAGGGAGGAATTGTTGAATATTTCATGATTGGTAATAATGCACTATAAATTACAGTTATTGCTGCTGATTTTTTCCAGAATTGAAACCTGATTGCATCAGTATAACATCTCTAAAACCCTTGTCTAAGGTAGTTCTAAGGATAATTGCTGAATTTGTGCTACTTCACACCAATACAGCAAAAGTACCGATTATGGCTTGATTTCACGCACAATTCAACAGTGGTTATACGTAAATCAATTTTCGTTTTCCTTCTCGCTGTTGAGGTAGGTTTTTGCTCTATGAATTGACACCGGATAAATACAGATATATCTATCTTAGTTAGAGGTATTAATTCAGTTATTGCACTCACAACCATTGAAACTTTAGGTTCTCAATCGAAAATATTACTTTTGTTATTTTGTAAATCTATATATAGGTAGATTTATCAATTAATTAGCTGTATGTATAGAAAATTTTGCTGAATATCGTCTTAAAGATATAGAACAACAATTACAACCAATTTCGGCAGATAAAAAACTTTACATAAATAATTCTATAACAAAATTCTCAATGAGAAAACCGCCGCAAAACGAGGGCGGTTTAGTTAAGCAATCGGAGGGTAGATATAGATTACTCTTGAACAACTGAAGATTTTTGTAGTCAAGATTGCATAATTGCAACTACCGTCTACCGTAGGCTGTCATTGGTTCTTTAATAAACCGAATATATAGATGTCTAAAGGTGGATTTAATCACGCGCGGCATGGCAAAATCGATGGGGATTAACTTATCTGGTAGTTTCCAATCTTCTACTTTGAGTAAATCAGGTTCTAGATGAGGAAAATCAATCTCAGCCAATTCGGGACATAAGCCTAATCTTTGGGAAGCGGCGACGGTAGGAACTTGAGAGGGTGGTACATTGAGAATTTCCACCATTGCTCGATCTAGGGCAAAAACATTGGTGGCAGCTGCTAAAATTCCCAAGGGATGAGGTTCTCCATTACTAGGGCCATTGCCATCATGACCGATAATGCCATCTAAAATGGTTAAGTTGGGGTTAATAGCCTTAGCTGTTTCTACCAACATTTCGCCAAAGCGGTTAGCGTCTTTACCAGCTTCCATGTGCCACCAAGCTTTCATTTTCCCAGGAACGCAGCCAAAAAGGTTTTTTACCCCTAAAGTTAAGGTTAACTGGGCATGGGATTTGACTTTGGGTAAATTAATCACCACATCCGCCGCTATTGCTTCTTTGGATAACAATAAATGGTTGAAATTTTCGCTGACAGTTTCGTAGCGCTGTCCGTGAAATTCTACAATTGGCAGGTTGAGTTCTTCTAAAATTGGTTCATAGCCATTAGCGATCGCTACACCCTTAGCACTACCAAAAGCGGGACTATCGCCTAAAAATGGCTTACCGCCTGCTTCTATGACCATCTGGGCAACTGCATAAACCAGTTCGGGGCGTGTGGTACAATCTTTACCTGGACGCGCCCCAGTGAGGAGATTAGGCTTGAGCAAAACGCGATCGCCTTTTTTCACAAAAGCCGCCATTCCCCCTAAAGGTTCCAGCAGCGTTGTTAACGATTCACGTAGAGACTCGCGTTCGTAAGAAGTAGCACGAATTAAACTGACCGATGGTTTTTGGGTCTGCATGGATAATAAATTCAGATTAGTAAAGATAACAGAAAGAAGAAATTCTTCTTTCTTGTATCTTCCTATTATCTTTCTAATCTAAATTGTCTGCTTCTGGTGTGAGGGGTAAGATACCACTCATCTGTTCCAGATTTAACACGGTGGCTAATTCCGCCTCACTCATCAATCCTTTTTCCAATACAATCTGTCTTAAGGATTTACCAGTTTCTAAGGATTCCTTGGCTACAGATGCTGCATTCAGATAACCAATGTGGGGATTAAGGGCGGTAACTAAAGCTAAACTACCTTCAGCATAAGCTAAACAGCGTTCTTGATTCGCGGTAATGCCTTTAATGCAACGTTCCGTCAAGGCGGCGATGGTATTACCTAAAATTTCGATGCTTTGAATTAAATTGTAGGCAATCAGAGGCATCATCACATTTAATTCTAATTGTCCAGCTTGGGCAGCAAGTGCGATCGCGTTGTCGTAACCCATAACTTGAAAACATACCATCGATGTCATCTCTGCCATCACCGGATTATACTTCCCTGGCATAATTGAAGAACCGGGTTGTACTGGCGGGAGTTGAATTTCCTTAAATCCTGTTTTTGGCCCCGAATCCATCAACCGCAAATCGTGGGAAATTTTGACTAAATCTTGAGCTAAGTTGCGTACAGCACCGGAAACATTTACAAATGGTGCCATACTTTGCATCGCCGCCATCAAATGAGGTGCAGGTTCTAAAGGTGTATTTAGCAATTCTGCGAGAACTTCCACCACCCGCGCCCGATAACGGGGGTGAGTATTCATCCCTGTACCCGCAGCACTTCCACCCAAACCCAACACCATCAAATCGCCAGAAGCAGTGTAAATCCGATTTTGATGTTCTGCAAGGATATAAGCCCAAGCGCGGAAATTTTCACCCAACCGCACAGGTACAGCATCTTGCAAATGAGTTCTACCAGATTTGACGATATCTTGAAATTCTACCGCTTTGGCATCAAGAGAGGCGATCGCATTATCTAAAGCTGGGTGTAATGTATGCGTCAGTGCCAATAACCCACCGATGCGGATTGCTGTAGGAATCACATCATTGGTAGACTGTCCATAATTCACATGGTCATTGGGGCTTACTCTTTTATAATTGCCCTTTTCATCCCCTAAAATTTCCAAAGCCCGATTCGCCAGCACTTCATTTACATTCATGTGGTGAGAAGTACCCGCACCAGCTTGGTAGACATCAACCACAAATTGATCGCGCAACTTTCCTGCAAGTATCTCATCTGATGCTTGCACAATTGCTTGACTAATATCTTGGGGAATGCAACCCAGTTCGCCGTTAACAATTGCTGTAGCTTTTTTGATTAATAAACAAGCATCTACGTAAGTAGATAACGGCTTAAGTCCGCTAATAGGGAAGTTTTCGATAGCCCGCAGCGTTTGGATACCGTAATAAACATTACTTGCAATTTGGCGATCGCCCATTGAATCCCGTTCGATGCGAAATTGGGAATTTGCTTGTTGAGTCATAGTGCCGATAATGTAGACAATCTCAGAACAAAGATCATCCCATGCTTAGGCGAAGATGTGAAAACTCAATTTTCTCTCTCTGTGTTCTCTGCGCCTCTGCGGTGCAAAAATAATTTATTAAGACTGATGCATTCAGAGAAAATACAAAATCTATGTCATACCAATTCAATATAAAAATGAATATACAGTGATTTTCAGGTAAATAGACCACATTGTAGGGGCACGGCACCAGTAAGATTATTGTATATGCGAGAATATTATGGATGCCGTGCCCCTACAGCCAATATATATCAGGGTTGTAAGTTATTCTTTCAGACTAGTCACAAAAATGAGTAAATCATGATAATCTACTACTTTAGATAGATTACTTAATTATGATAATCATATGTGTTGCTGTCAATTTGCCAAATTTAAACCAAAATTTTTTAAAAAATAAATTCTTTAATCAAAAGAAAATGATAATTAATCAAGAGAGAACTAACATCAGTAATAATTAAACTTAATTATAAAAAATAATTAAATATTAATGGCTAAAGTAGTTAAACTCAATATCATTAATGGTGATTTTGCGCAAGGTTTTACAGTCCAGGTGGAAATTCGTCAGAAAGGTAGACTCATTGATCCAAAAATAGCAAATCTTCCTCCTGCACCTGATATTCCAGAGCTTTATCATAATTTCCAAGAAATTTATAATAATTTAGATCAGCCTTTTTTAAACTTTCAAATTCCCCCAGATCAGAACAACGAATTTCCTACCATAGCAGAGTGTAGAGAAGCTGCTCGAAGATTGGAAATGCGTCTCGAAGAGTGGTTTGATCATCCTTCTATGAAAACATTGCGTATTTACATAGAACAACACCTAAGAAGAACCGAACCTATTCAGGTCATTTTCCAGACCGACAATGAAATACTAAAAAAGCTACCTTGGCATTTATGGGATTTATTTGAAATTTTTCCTAAAGCTTGGTTCTCCCTAAGTACAACTTTTAATATACATCAACCTAATATACATACACATTCTAAACCACTAAAAAGACCTGTAAGAATTTTAGCTATTTTGGGTAGCGATCAAAATACCGATCCAAATACCAATAATTTTGAACGTGATGGAAACTTATTCAACAATTTACCTGGTGCAAGAGTCAAAAAATTACCAACACCAACGCGCCAAGAACTTTGTCAAGAATTACAAAATGAGTACTCTTGGGATATTGTCTGTTTTTCAGGACATAGTTGGAGTATAAATACAAACAATGATGGACAATTGCAGATCAACCCTAGCGATAGTCCATCTATGAGAGAGTTAAGAAATGCATTTAGAGGCGCTATACGAAACGGCTTAAAATTAGTAATTTTCAGTTCTTGCGATGGTTCAGGTTTAGCAAATAAATTGATGCAATTTCAAATTCCCCAAGTAATTATTATGCGGGAACTGGTACCAGATGAAGTCGCATATCAATTTTTAAAAGAATTCTTGCAGTTATTTTCCCAAGGTGAATTGTTTTATCTAGCTGTGCGCAAAGCACAAGAGAATTTACAGAGTATAGAAAATCAATATCCTTGCGCTTCCTGGCTACCTGTTATTTATCAAAACCCCGCAGCAAAGTCGCCAGTTTGGCCTCACTTGATTAACATTTATAAGCTCAACCGTGGCATAAAAAAGCTTCGGCGTAATATCAATTTAGCGATATATATCTTTTTATTTTTGATATGCTGCTTTATAGTTATCTTATTTCCTCAAATAAAATGTACACTAAGTAATAATTGCTCAGTAAAGATTCCCAATCCTCCTTCTACCCCTACAGTTACAGCAGTTTCACCAATTTCTACTGCAAATATTAACCCTAACGAACAATTCTTTAGTCGTGGTCAAAAAACATTAATCTCACCAGATCAAAAGTATACAAATCGTGAAAAAGAGCAAGGAATTAATTCATTTGAAAATAAACAGTGGAAAGCAGCTATTGATTATTTTAGTAAATATTTAAAATTACAAAAAAATGATCCGGAAACACTAATTTATCTAAATAATGCTATAGCAGAGCTAAGAAAGGAACAAAAAAACCAAAACTATATTACAATTGCAGTAAGCGTTCCTATGACTAAAGACCTTGAGCGTTCTGAAAACATTTTACGAGGAGTCGCCCATGCTCAAAGCAGACTAAATTGCGGTAGTGTGGATAATATTATTAATGTTATTAAAAATGATAGCAGTACAGCTTTGAATACCTGCAAAGGTGGTATTAATAAGCAACCATTAGTAGTTGAAATAGTAGACGATCAGGATAACGCAGACAATGTAGCCAAACTAGCAGAAAATATTATTAAACTTGATAGGAATATATTAGCAGTTATCGGTCACTATTCGAGCAAAACTACTATTGCATCTTTAAAGATATATAATAATAAAATTGTTGTCATTTCTCCTAGCAGTACCTCTTCTGACATAAATGAGTATGGGTTTCAAATTTTTCGCACTACTATTAATGACAATAGTAGTGCAAAAATTTTGTCTAGTTATGTTCAGGAAAGATTGAGATCATTAAATCAAAGCGAGCGTCAAAATTTAAAATTTATTGTTGCATATACTAAAGGTAATCCTTATAGCGACTCTTTAAAAAAGACTTTTCAAAATTCGTTTGCGTTAGCACAGTATGATGCAGAATTCGATCTGTTGACTCAAAAACCAAAAGATATTCTAAAACAAATAGAAACCAATACGCCGACTGTTTTACTACTGATTACTTCTGCTAAAGGTACAACTTTAGATAATGCATTAACCATTATTGAGCAAGTTTCTCAGATTCCAAATCCAAATCTGATACTAATAGGTGGAGATTCTTTATACCACAGTAAAACCAAGAAAAAGACTGTAGAAAAAAGTAATTTGGTGCTTGCTGTTCCTTGGCACTCAGATGACGAGCAATTACCTTTCAATAGAGAGGCTAATAATCTTTGGGGTAATAATGTAGAAGTAGACTGGCGAAACGCTATGGCGTATGATGCAACTCAAGCAATTATTGCAGGTTTAACGCAAATAAACTTACAATACAATCCCCAAATGCTTAAAACATATCGCCAGCAGCTTAAAGACAAACTTTTGCAACCCGATGATTCTTCAATTCAAGGTGCTACGAAACCAGTAATATTTACTCAATATGGCGAACGTATACGTAACGATACGAATTCAGATGAAATTGGGGTATTGGTAAAAGTTAAATGTACTAGTAATAATTCCTGCAAGTTTGTTAAATATAATCTGCCCAAGCAACCTTGACACTAAATTTATCCGCCAAATCTGCGCTAAATATTATAGATCCCCGACTTCATTAAGAAGTCGGGGATCTGAACATATTGTTATTTACATTTCAAATTTTAAACAACAAAAAACTCAGTTACACTAGCATCAGCCAAAGTAACATTGACACTAAATTTATCGCCTAAATCTGCACTAAATATGAACTGAATATAATTGTCTTCTTTCTTAGCTGTAACCGGATAAAAAATGTTACCAGCTTCATCTAAACCCAATAATTTTAAACCTGCGGGTACAAAAGATTGGCTACCTATTGGATAAACTCGCAGTAGAATGGATCTTCTAGTATTAGGTGTGGGTAAAACTGCAACCATCAGCGCCACTGGAATACCTCCTAAACGCATACTTATATCAATTATTCTTCTTGCGCCAGCATCGGGATGTTGAGGGTTTATTTGCCATAAAAGTTCAGCTGCTTTCCAGCGAATCTGCTCATCTTGAGTAGATTCTATAAGTTGGCTTAAGGCTGTACTAGGTTCTAATTCAGCTAGAGAAATATTTTGTGATTGTTTAGCGTATAACTGTGCAATCAAACGCCTAATACTGTGAGTATCATTGGGATCAACTCTTGCAGATGCTATGCTACGAAACCGAAAAGCCATACTAGGTGTTTGATTGCGAATAAGTTCTTCTACAGCTAGCCAACCTGCATCAAAAATATTATTTAACCAATTTTCTAAATGCACAATTTTGGGGATTTCTGCAATCTGTTGTAATTGTTTTCTTTTCTCGCTTAAATAATCAGGAAATTCCTCTAGGGAATGCAAATCTTTTAAAGGTACATTTTCTTGTTCTGGTGCTAATTGTGGTAAAAATCCTAGTAGTGTGGCTTGTCTTAAAGATGAGTTTAGCTGTACTGCTACATAACCTATGCGATTCTCCCAAGCTTCAGAGGGTATTGTGAAAACTTCGGCATGTGTTAATACAGGGCGACATTCAAATTTACCCAGATTCTTGATATTTAAATCCGCTATATCTAGAAATTTTTGCACTATCAAATTACGACTATCGCTATTTTCCCAATCGCTTTCAAATCCCATGCATTTAAAGTAATGTTCTACTGCATATATAGCCAAAGTATTAAGATAAACTTGTTTGGCTTTTTCTGGTTGATGATGTTGTTTACTGTACTGTTGTGCTAAGGAATGTGCGCTAAAAGAAAGAGGTACGGTAAAGGTTAAAGTTTCAGCAGAGTTAGTCATGATTAATCCTCGGTTAATTGTCATTGATTTTGTAAATTACATCGATACCTATAATTTTTCCTGAAAATATGGCTTTAATCGTTCCAATTCTCTGGAGAAAAAACTAGTAAGGGTGGTATTAGGTAAATTTAACATTTTGGAAAGATAAGTCATTTTTATACCTTTTATATATAAAGCTTTAGCAATATATTGAAAAGTTAGCTCTGGTTTGCCCTTGATATGCTTTTGAAATTGATTATCTGGGTCTTTTATTAGCAGTTCTCTAAGAAAATCACAGTTGGATGCTAATTTTTTTTGTGCTAATTGTTCTTCATAATAAATTGATTTTTCTAATTCAGAATCAACCACGAATTCTTCTAATCCATCAAAAGATATGATTTGTACTGGTAAGTTTCGATGTTGAGATTTTGAATGGGGCATGAATTTGAAGCCTGTCCGTGAGTATTTTTTTTGAACATCAGAAAACTTATTCTTCAAAATGCCAATAACCCAACTAATAAATCGCTGCTGTTGAGGATTATAACTATCAATACCTTTGCTAATTGCAATTAAAGTTTCTTGCAGTGCTTCATCAAATAGGTCTTGAAACTCATTTCGTAACTTTGGATATTTTGCTCTGAGACTTGTTTTAAGTCTTGTAGTTTCTGATGGTTGTTGAATTGCTTGCAGCAGCTTATTCAAAGCCAGCTGTCTTTTAGGAGTTAGAGGTGGTTGTTTTTGAACTTCTAGGGCGAGAAGTTTTAATTCATCATTAAATGGCTCATCAAAGGTCATAATAGTCATCATCCGGGGCCAGATAAAAGTTTTAATGCCTTATATACTTAGGTATACCCACGTTGGTTGAACCTCTAATGTCTAATCTGGAGATGTGGAAGGGTTTGACGCAAAAGCCTAAATTTTTAATATAAGTTTACAAATTGAGGTAGAGGGGATGTAGTTACACTGCTGTTGGCGTTGAGGTGTAACAAAGTACTCACATCAAATTATCTACAGCAGCGACAAATGGGTAGAAGAGAACCAAACCCAACATATACAAAGCATTAGGGGTGTTGGGTTTTGTACCCTGAATCAATCAACGACTACCCTGAATCAATCAACCAATACAGTTCAGCTAACGATAATTGTAGGTTGGGTAGAGCGTAAGCGAAACCCAACATTATCGCGGCTTTGTTGGGTTTCGTTCCTCAACCCAACCTACGCAGCTACGCAGCTACCCGAATCAATCAACCGGAAAAGTCTCTCCCATAATTCAGTTGACACTTATAAGTAGTGTCAGAGCCAAATATATAATTTGCTTTGTTCTCGCCAAGTTAGCGAGCAAAAATTTAGGTAATTTGCGTAAAAGCTTTGAAGTTTTTCGGAATTAGATATTGAGAGGGTAAGCAAGCATTACTTTCTCAATATCGCTGATGAGTTTTCTCGGAGGACGATTTTACACTGACGTTGAGTAATTAACAAAAATTTACTCTAGTCAAATAACTAAAAAATCTGTTCTTTTGCGTAAAAGTTAGAGAATACTTCAGAAGTAAATAACAAGACAATCAGCAAGTCTTACATTGATAATTCGTGAATCCAGGGTAAATATTATGTTGTCAAAAGCGCAACTACGATTTCAAACCTTCCTGTGGTTATCTGCATTATTTACTACTCTAATTCCCTTTAATACCGCTAAATCTCAAACTACTGAAACTGGACAATATCAAGTAGCAACAAAGTCTAGTCAGGCGAAAACAGTTAAGAATAATCCAGCTAAATTATCACCAGACAATTTAGTAGCGGAGACTGTTAAGCCATCAGTAGTCCGAGTAGTGTTAGGCTGTGAAGCTAAAGTTTACTTGCCAAAAAATGGCAAAGTTTATAAATTAAGCCAAATCATTAGTCATGGTTCTGGTTTTTTTGTGCATCGAAGTGGCACTATTGCTAGCAATGCTCATGTAACACAGTTCAGCGCAGAGGAATGTCAATACATCTTAAAGTCAGAATTATCTGACCAATTAAAGACTGATAAAGAGAATTTAGAAGATGTTGAAAAAGATTTGAAGTGGATTGAAAATAAACCTATAAACTTAGTTTATTTACCTAATGGTGAGAAACTTCCTTTCAAAATAATTATTTCTGGCGATCCTGTGGGTGAAGGTAAGGATGTTTCTATTATTCAGGTTAATTTAAAAAATGCTCCTGCTCTTAAGCTAGCAGATTCTGAGCAAGTCAAGCTGATGGATCAAGTAATAGCTGTTGGTTATCCAGGTGTAGTAGAAAGACTTCCGGTTGATTGGAAAGAAAATTCTTTTCAAGAAGCTACTTTTACTAAGGGAATAGTTTCTGCCAAAAAAAACCTCGATCCTGATATACCTGTGATTCAAATTAGTGCTGCTGCTGCACCTGGAAATTCTGGCGGGCCAGTATTAAATGAACAAGGTGAAGTTATTGGTATGGTAACTTTTGGTGTACCTGACAGCAATAATTATATCTTTCTGTTCACTAGTAATACTATTCAAGAGTTCCTCCAAAAAGCTGGTATTATTAACGAACAAAGTTTAGTTAATCGACAATATCAGGAAGGTCTGCAATTTTACAATCAAGGAAATTACTCACAAGCATTGCAGCGATTTAAGTTAGTTAAAAGTCTTTTTCCGCAACATTCTGAGGTGGAAAAGTTTCTGAAAAATTGTCAAGAAATTATAGCTAGCAAAATCTAAAATCTATTCTCTGTGAAGTTGCATATTCAAGCCCTCAGGCTTCTAGCCTGGGGCTATACAAACAAAGCTTGCTTGCGCAGGCTAAATTAATTTAATTGTATGCATCTTCATATTAAATGGGTATGAAGCCCTGACTACAGAGAAAAAATTTTCATTTTTTGTGACAGTTGCGTAAGTCCTAAATTGTTCAAATTGCATCCCCCATATTTTTCTTGTTTGCGTTCCCTTGTGCCTTTTCCTCAGAGAGATTGCTAAAATCCTGTTATCATAACAACTCACGCAGCAGGGTTTAGAAACAGCGATCGCTATGCTTCAGTATCCCAACCTCGAACAAGCGCTAAAATATCACTTCGGTTATGACCGATTCCGTCCGGGACAACGGCAAATTATCGAAGATGCGCTGCAAAATCGGGATTTGTTGGTGGTGATGCCTACGGGTGGTGGTAAGTCTTTGTGCTTTCAGCTACCTGCGCTGTTAAAGAAGGGTTTAACGGTGGTGGTGTCGCCGTTGATTGCTTTGATGCAAGATCAGGTGGAAGGGTTGCGCAATAATAATATCTCTGCCACCTTCTTGAATAGTAGTTTGAATGCTTACCAAGTGCGATCGCGGGAAGAAGCGATCCTCGCAGGTAAGGTAAAATTACTCTACGTTGCGCCAGAAAGGCTACTGAGTGAAAGATTTCTCCCCTTTCTCGATTTAATCAATCACCAAATGGGGATTTCTACCTTTGCAATTGATGAAGCGCATTGTGTCTCGGAATGGGGACACGACTTCCGCCCAGAATACCGTCAGTTACGATCTGTGCGCAAACGTTACCCCAATGTTCCCACCTTGGCGTTGACTGCTACGGCTACGGATCGCGTCCGTAGTGATATCATTCAACAATTAGGGTTAAAGCAACCGAGTATCCACATTGCTAGCTTTAATCGCCAAAATCTTTATTATGAAGTCCGAGGGAAAACTAAATATGCTTATGCAGAGTTATTAGAATTAATTCGAGAAACTTCCGGTGCAGTTATTGTTTATTGTTTAACGCGCAAAAAAGTAGAAGAACTAACATTTAAACTGCAAAAAGATAAGATTTCTGCTTTATCTTATCATGCAGGTTTACCTGATGAGGAACGCAGTAAAAATCAAACGCGATTTATTCGCGATGATGTGCGCGTTATGGTGGCGACTATCGCCTTTGGAATGGGGATTAATAAGCCAGATGTGCGGTTAGTAGTTCATTTTGATATCCCCCGTAATTTAGAAAGTTACTATCAAGAATCAGGGCGGGCAGGTCGAGATGGGGAACCCTCGCGCTGTACAATCTTTTTTAGTTTTGGTGATATTAAAACTATTGAATGGAGTATTGACCAAAAAACCGATCCGCAAGAACAATTAATCGCCAAACAACAATTAAGACAAATGATAGATTACGCCGAGGGTACAGATTGTCGGCGGACAATTCAGTTAAGTTATTTTGGCGAACGCTTTGCGGGAAATTGCGGTAACTGTGATAATTGTCGCTATCCCAAACCAATGCAAGATTGGACAATTGAAGCGATGAAATTTCTATCTTGCGTGGCGCGTTGTAAAGAAAGATTTGGCATGTTGCACATTATTGATGTGTTGCGGGGTGGGAAAAGTCAGAAAATTATCCAAAACGAACATGATAAGCTGTCTACATACGGAATTGGTAAAGATAGAACTGTGGATGAATGGCGAATACTGGGGCGATCGCTTTTACATCAAGGTTTATTAGAACAAACTACCGATGGCTATTCTGTATTAAAGCTGAACGCCTTGAGTTGGGAAGTCATGCGAAGACAGCGCACAGTTAGCTTGGCTGTTCCTACAGTGCAAAAGATTACCTGGGAAGAGGGAAGCGAAAAAGCTGCGGATGCGGAACTGTTAATGCAAAGATTGCGATCGCTCCGTAAACAACTTGCAGATGAACAATCTGTAGCGCCTTATGTAGTTTTTCAAGATTCCACCTTGAAATTAATGGCGCAGGTACAACCAAGAAATTTAACGGAGTTTGCGAAACTTTCTGGTGTAGGTAGTCATAAACTCGCGCAATATGGCGAAAAATTTCTTGCAGAAATTCGCGCTTATCGTCAAGAACAAGGTTTGATAGATCCGCCAGATAATTCTCAACCGATGGTGAGAAATACCTTACCTTCTGATACAGAATTAGCGACATTACTATTATATCAACGTGGTTTGAGCGTTGAAGAAATAGCCCAAAAAAGAAATTTTCGCCCAACAACTATTATTCGTCATCTAGAAGATTTAATTGCCAAAAATCAACCAGTAGATATAAATCAATTAGTTCCTTTAGAAAAGCAAAAGAAAATTTGGCAAGTTTTAGAAGTGTTGGGTGATATTGCACTCACACCAATTCGCGAACAGTTGGGAGAGAATTATAGTTATGATGAAATTCGCTTAGTCAGGGGAAAATGGCGACGAGAAAAGGGGAAGTAATTATTAATTCAAAATTCAAAATTCAAAATTCAAAATTCAGGTAAATAAGGTACGCGCTTCGGGGCATGGCAGTGCCAGTGCCCCTACAATCAACGATAATCTGTACCTCACTGGCAATCTGCTGTAATTACGAATTACGAATTACGAATTAACCATTTGCCACTTGAAGGTACTAAGGTTACGCCGCGACGTTGAGGTTTAACTGGATAATTTTCGACTAATTTTAAATCCATATTCGCTACAACTGTCGCCAAAATTAGTTTTATTTCAAATAATGCAAAAGCCATTCCGATACAACGCCGATTACTACCGCCAAAAGGTAGATATTCATATAGTGAATATTGTTTATCTAAAAATCTTTCTGGGATAAATTTGTCTGGTTCAGGGTATAAATCTGGACGATGATGTATTAAATAAATACAGCCAGTTAAGTTTGTTCCTGGTGCAAATTTATGACCCATAATTTCTATAGGTGATTTGACAATGCGGGGAATTGTCATCATCAGAATTGGATAAATCCGCAGTGTCTCTTGACATACAGCCGTTAAATAAGGAAGACGGGCGATTTCATTGAAATCTGCATCGTGAAAACTATTCAATTCAGCTAATAGTTTCTCACGGACTGCGGGTAGATGGTGAACCCAGTATAATGCCCATGTTAAAGCCGAAGCTGTAGTATCATGCCCAGCGAGAAGTAAAGTCATTAACTCATCGCGTAACTCTACATCAGTCATGGCTTCGCCATTTTCATCACGGGCTGACATCATCAAAGAAAGAATATCATTGCGGCTGGCATCTGGATGATTTCTGCGTTCTTCAATTTCTGCATAGATTAATTTGTCAATTTTTTCACGTTGATAGAGAAAATTTCCCCAAGGACTCCAGCGTCCTAAATTTATGCGTAATGCAGGGAAAAAAGATAACGAAGAGCGTAAGGAAGAAGATGATAACTCCAAAATTGAGCATAAGCTTGTTCGCAATTGATTGTAGCGATCGCCTTTTTGTAGTCCAAATACCGCTTGTAAAATTACCTGCAAAGTAATTTCTTGCATGGATTTAGCCGCAGAGAAAGGTTCGCCAATTTGCCATTTAGCGATCGCATCTTTGGTAAGTCCTGTAATTAAATCGCCATAAGCCTTCATGCGATCGCCATGAAAAGGCGGTGTTAATAATTTTCTTTGACGTTGATGAGTTTTTCCTGTGATGAGTAATAAGGAATTATCCCCTAATAATGGTTGTAAAATTGTGGCTGTACTTCGAGAGTCTAGCTTTTCTGCATGAGTGGTAAAAATATCTTGAATAGCTTGGGGATGGCTAAGAAATACCATTGGCTGTTTGTTGATTAGCCATAGGGTAAATAAATCGCCACAACTTTTCTTAGATGCGGACATGAGATGCAATGGATTATAAATCCACTGCAATAGCTGCATAAATTTGGGAATTTTGGGACTATCGGGAAGTGACATAAAATTCGGTGAGTTTTGCTGGCGCGGGAATTGAGTGAAGTTGAGATTTAACTCCTGTATATAGCAATCATATTTGATATGTAAACAAAAGGGACAAGGAGGACAAGGGGGACAAGGGAGACAAGGGGGACAAGGGGGACTAGAAAGTTAAAGAGGGAACTCTGAACGGGTAACAGGGAACAGAATGTAATGTCTGTGAATTTAAACCCCACCTAAAACTTGCTACTTTGTAGAATTAGGGGTCTTTTACTCCTAGAGGGAATAGGGAATAAGAAAAACTGTTCCCTGTTCCCTATTCCCTATTCCCTTTTTTGATGAGTATTTATGACTTGTTTAAGATTGCTATAGGTTCAAGTATAAATACAGAACATATTGTATAGTTTATTTCTATTTTTATTTTGAAATCGTAATATTAACCCACGACTTCTTTATTAAAAGACTACAATTTGGTTGGTAGCTTCCACAATTTATCTGTGTAATACTCAGAAGCTGCTCAAGTTATTTTTAAACGGGAGGTCAGGTAATGGCTATCGCCACCATTAATCCCGCTACTGGGGAGACGCTCAAAACCTTTGAGGCGCTGAATGATACCGAAATCGCTGCTAAGTTGGATTTAGCCGGTCAGGCTTTTGAGCATTACCGCAAAACTAGTTTTCAAGAGCGATCGCAATGGCTGCAAAAAGCTGCTGATATTCTAGAGCAAGAAAAGGCTGAATTTGCTCAAGTGATGACTCTGGAAATGGGTAAGCCTTTGAAAGCTGCGATCGCGGAAGCTGAAAAATGTGCCCTTGTCTGTCGCTACTACGCCGAACATGCTGCTAGTTTTCTCGCTGATGTATCCGTAGAAACCGATGCAAGTCAGAGTTTTGTCCGCTACCAACCTTTAGGTGTAATTCTGGCTGTGATGCCGTGGAATTTCCCATTTTGGCAAGTGTTTCGCTTTGCTGCACCGGCATTAATGGCGGGTAATGTAGGTTTACTCAAACATGCTTCTAATGTACCTCAATGCGCCTTAGCAATTGAAGATATATTTTTACGGGCAGGTTTTCCCCAAGGTGCGTTTCAAACTCTGTTAATTGGGGCGGCGCAAGTTGCCGATATCATGACTGATGACAGAGTTAAAGCTGCTACCTTAACCGGAAGCGAACCCGCAGGCATATCTTTAGCAGTAGCGGCGGCAAAGCAAATTAAAAAGACAGTTTTAGAATTAGGTGGAAGTGACCCCTTCATCGTGTTAGAGAGTGCTGATTTAACAGCAGCAGTTGTCACAGCAACTACAGCAAGAATGTTAAATAACGGGCAATCTTGTATAGCAGCGAAACGTTTTATTGTTGCAGAAGCGATCGCTGATAAATTTGAAAAACTGTTGTTAGATAAATTCCTGGCCTTAAAAGTTGGCGATCCTATGCAACTAGACACTGACTTAGGCCCCTTGGCGACTCCTGGTATTCTCCAGGATTTAGACCAACAAGTGCAAGCTGCTGTCAAAAGTGGCGGAAAAGTCCTCACCGGTGGACAGGCAATAGCCGATCGTCCTGGTAATTACTATGCACCGACGATTATCACAGATATCCCCCAAGATAGTGCGATCGCCCAAGAAGAATTTTTCGGGCCAGTAGCGTTACTATTCCGCGTCCCTGATATTGATGCAGCGATTAAACTGGCTAATTCTGTACCCTTTGGCTTAGGCGCAAGCGCTTGGACAACTAACGAACAAGAATGCGATCGCTTAGTCGAAGAAATCGAAGCCGGTGCCGTATTTATCAACGGTATGGTCAAATCCGACCCCCGTCTACCTTTCGGCGGTATAAAACGTTCTGGCTATGGCAGAGAATTGAGTATCCAGGGGATACATGAGTTTGTCAATGTTAAAACAGTGTGGGTCAAATAAATAGTCAATGGTCAATAGTCAATAGTCAATAGTCAATAGTCAAGCAACAACTGACAATTGTACAGACGCGATTAATCGCGTCTCTACTGACAAAATAGAGGAAATCAAATGAATACAGCAGAGTTATTAGTTCAATGTTTAGAAAATGAAGGTGTAGAATACGTTTTTGGTCTTCCTGGTGAAGAAAATTTGCATGTTTTAGAAGCCTTAAAAAAATCTTCGATTAAATTTATCACTACTCGTCACGAACAAGGTGCAGCTTTTATGGCTGATGTCTATGGACGTTTGACGGGAAAAGCTGGGGTATGTCTTTCTACTCTTGGCCCTGGGGCAACAAATTTGATGACAGGCGTTGCTGATGCTAACCTGGATGGTGCGCCTTTAGTCGCCATTACCGGACAAGTGGGAACAGATAGAATGCACATTGAATCCCACCAATATTTAGATTTAGTGGCAATGTTTGCCCCGGTTACTAAGTGGAATAAACAAATTGTCCGCCCTAGTATTACACCAGAAGTTGTCCGCAAAGCCTTTAAGCGATCGCAATCAGAAAAGCCTGGGGCTGTACATATCGATTTACCCGAAAATATTGCGGCTATGTCTGTAGAAGGCAAGCCATTACACAAAGATAAAATTGAAAAAACTTATGCATCTTTTGCGAGTATTCGTGCAGCCGCCGCCGCAATTTCTCAAGCCGTAAATCCTTTAATTTTAGTTGGGAATGGGGCGATTCGTGCCCAAGCTAGTGATGCTGTTACCCAATTTGCTACTCAATTAAATATTCCTGTAGCTAATACTTTTATGGGTAAAGGTGTCATTCCCTATACCCACAACTTAGCCCTATGGTCAGTAGGATTACAACAACGAGATTTTATTACTTGTGGCTTTGATAACACAGATTTAGTAATTGCGATTGGCTACGACTTAATCGAATTTTCTCCCAAAAAATGGAATCCTGACGGGGAAATTCCCGTTATTCATATCGGCTTAAGTGCGGCGGAAATTGACAGCAGTTATATTCCCTGTGCTGAAGTAATTGGTGATATTTCTGATTCGGTGTTTGAAATTTTAAAATTAGCAGATAGACAAGGTAAACCTAATCCCTACGCTATCAGCTTACGCGGAAATATTCGCGCCGATTACGAAGAACACGCCCATGATGATGGTTTCCCCATTAAACCGCAAAAATTAATTTATGATTTGCGTCAAGTCATGGGGCCAGATGATATTGTCATCTCTGATGTTGGCGCGCATAAAATGTGGATGGCTCGCCATTATCATTGTCATAGCCCCAATACTTGCATTATTTCTAATGGTTTTGCGGCAATGGGAATTGCGATTCCCGGTGCTTTAGCTGCAAAACTTGTCTACCCGAACCGCAAAGTAGTCGCTGTCACCGGCGATGGCGGTTTTATGATGAACTGTCAAGAATTAGAAACAGCTTTGCGTGTGGGTACTCCCTTTGTCACCCTCATATTTAATGATGGTGGCTATGGGTTAATTGAATGGAAACAAGAAAATCATTTCGGCCCCGGACAATCTGCTTTTGTTCGGTTTGGTAATCCCGATTTTGTCAAATTAGCTGAAAGTATGGGTTTAAAAGGTTACAGAGTTGAAGCTGCTACTGATTTAATTCCTGTACTTAAAGAAGCCTTAGCGCAAGATGTACCTGCGGTAATTGATTGTCCGGTAGACTATCGCGAAAATCGCCGCTTTACGCAAAAAGCCGGTGAGTTAAGCTGTTCGGTGTAGTTATTTAGCCACATTCTGTAAGGGTGCAGCAATCTCAATCTTTGTTGATGCCGTACCCTTACGGCTAATTGCATTTTATACCAATTTGAAAAAAGAATACGACAGATTGTAGGGGCATGGCCATAGGTGTCAACTTAACGTGAAACCCTTTTGGTTGAAAAGGTTTTGTCCTCATCCCCAACCCCTCGCTTACCCAATAAACCGCCGTCACCCTCCAAGGGTGCGGCTAATTGAACAAAGCCCACCTGCGTGGGCTAAGAAAATCTAGCCCACGCAGGTGGGCTTTGTAACGTTAGCCCCAGGCTTACAGCCTGTGGGCGGTCTGTTGGGTAAGCTAGAGATACTTAAGTTGACACGTATGGGCAATACCATGCCTTCTTGAATATATTGATGTGCCGCCAACACTATTTAAATTGTTATTACCATCGTTAAATCAATAATAATATTATTATTTTCTCATCAAAAAATAAAAGTCGGTAGATAGTAAGTAAACCCTGACTTTTGGGATCGTAGTCTTGAGTATATATCCAATATTTATATTAAAAAATATTGAAAACTTATTAATAGTTAATCCTTAATTGTGAATTGTTGAAAAATACTGACTTTACATAATTTTCCAATATTAATCACCGGTTAAGCATTGGTTAAAAAAACATTAAACAACATGTATTTAATATATTAAAACAACCTTGTAAAATAGTGATTCTTATCACAATCGACTTAAATATTTAATTGATAATCAATGTTCTATTGGTTACAAGAGCAAATATCTTTTAAAGGTAAAGCGTGATGTTTAAGTTAGATAAAAATCGCCAAATTGGACATAATTATTCAGCTATGGAATTATCGAATGCTGAGAATTTGCTAAATACGCTACAACAATTGCGTCAGATGGTAATACAAGAGGGAGACAAAATTTTTCAGGAATGGCGATCGCAGATCCAAAGGTCAACTTTTATCAGCAGTAGCAAAAATCTCGCCTATTATTTAGCCTTGCGGCGACACGATTTGCGTCCATTGCAAGCAGCCTTGATACCTTGGGGTTTGTCTTCCTTGGGACGGATTGAATCGAGGGTATTGCCAAATTTAGATGCAGCGATCGCAACTTTGGGTGCAATTTGCCAAGCCGATCCCGATTCATTACCTCATCGTCCATCATTAGAGGAATTTTTTGCAGGCGATCGCCTACTCAAAGAAAATACAGATGACTTATTTGGTAACAAACCTGGTAATCGTCGGGTAAGAATTATGGTTACCTTACCCACCGTAGCAGCTAGCAATTATGACTTAGTGCGAAATTTGCTACAACGTGGATGCGATTGTGTACGCATCAACTGTGCCCATGATAGCGCTACCGAATGGTCAGCGATGATTGCTAACGTGCGCATAGCCGAGAGAGAAAGAGGATATCCTTGCAAAGTGCTGATGGATTTAGCAGGCCCCAAACCGCGCATTGGCATGGCGATCGCGCCTAATTCTCCTAAGCGTTTATACAGAGGAGACAGTATCTTACTCACTGGTAATTTACCTACCACAATCTCCTCAGACTGCTTTCAAGCTAACTGTTCTATTCCCGAAGTTCTAGAACAATTAAAAGTTGGCGCTACTGTTTGGATTGATGATGGTAATATAGGTGCCCAAGTTGAATCTATCACACCCGATGGCGTTTTGTTACGCATCACCTATGCTGACTTAAAAGGTAACAAAATTCCCCACGAAAAGGGTTTAAACTTTCCAGATACAGATTTGCAGCTCAATCCTTTAACAGATAAAGACTTGCAAGATTTAGATTTTGTCGCAGTTCATGCGGATATCATTGGCTATTCCTTCGTTCAACAACCAGCAGATATTGAGCATTTGCAATGGGAATTAGAACGCAGAAGGCCAAATCAACCCCCTGCAATTGTCGCTAAAATTGAAACACCGCAAGCTGTACGCAATCTTCCCGAATTAATTGTACAAGCAGCAGGTAAACAATCATTTGGAATTATGATTGCGAGAGGAGATTTAGCAATTGAAATTGGCTATCAACGGTTAGCAGAAATTCAAGAAGAAATTCTTTGGCTGTGTGAAGCAGCCCATGTACCTGTAATTTGGGCGACACAGGTTTTAGAAAAACTCGTGAAAAAAGGAATTCCCTCACGCGCAGAAATTACCGACGCTGCAATGGCAGAACGGGCGGAATGTGTCATGTTAAATAAAGGCCCCTTTATTGCCGAAGCTGTGACAATTTTGGATGATGTTTTAACCAGAATGGAAGCCCATCAACAGAAAAAGACACCCCAATTGCGCGCTTTAAATTCCTGGTAATTAGACAACACCCAATTAAATGCGATCGCCATTATTTTTCCTTGGTGAAACAACTTGATTGATTACCAAAACAAGCAACCAGAACATTAAGCCTCTACCAAAATCAAACTAGTCTTTCACGAGAAAATCTCATACCAATTTGAAAAAAGAATGCCACAGACGGTAGGGGCATGGCATTGCCATGCCCTCTAGAATATAGTCATGTACTGCCAACATTATTTAAATTGGTATCACAACCAAATATAGAGAAAAACTTCTATTTCCCATGCCCCATGCCCCATGCCCATTCTCAACCTAGTATAACCATCCAAACAAAGTACGGTTAATACTCCAAAGAAGTGAAGTTTAGCTTGTTATATTTAAGAAGTCAGCAGCCAGTAAGCTGCTACCTAGAACCAAGAAAAGCAATACCATCGCGGTATCAAGCAGTTATATTTGGGAGAAATTTAAGATATAAGCTCCCTTAACTATAAGTAAAAATGCCTCACCCCAAAGGTGGGGCTATAAATACGAAGCCTGCAAGAGCAGGCTTTGTTTGTATAGCAATAACCTCAAGGGTATTGCATCAAAATTAGGATGCTTCCACCCTATATATATATCTTGTGCTTGATATATATTTCTTGTGCTTGGTTAAATTTTTCCCTAGTTTTTAAACAAAAACTTTCGGCGTGAACAAGAAACTTTTTGCAGTAGCACTGGCTTTTTTAACATTTATTATGGTTATATTTGCGGCTTCTACCCAGAATTCTCAAAGCTTTTCTCAAGAAAACATTAATGAAATCTATGTTTTTGGGGATAGTCTTTCCGATACAGGTAATATCTTCAAAGCTACAAACGGAGTTTATCCCCCTAGCCCGCCCTACTTTCAAGGACGTTATTCTAACGGGCCAGTTTGGGTGGAACATCTTGGTACTAAATTAGGCTTGAATCCTAGCAAGAATATTAATTTTGCTCTTGGTGGAGCGACGACTATTAACGGTACTGCTAACGGTATTCTTGGAGCATTAGCACAAGTTAATAGTTATACAAAATCTCAACCAAAGATAAACCCAAATGCCCTTTACATCCTTTGGGCTGGAGCCAATGATTATCTTTACGGTACGACTAGCACCAATGGAGCGATCGCCAATTTATCAAATGCACTTGATTCCTTATTAACAGCCGGGGCGAAAACAGTTTTGGTTGCTAATTTACCAGATTTAGGGAAAATTCCTGCTACTTACAATACTGCAAAAGCTAACAGCTTAAGTGCAGTCACCAATCAACATAATTTAGAGTTGAGTAAATCGGTTAATTCCTTGCAACAAAAATTTGGTTCCGGGAAAAATATCATCCAATTTGATACTAATCGCCTCTATCGAGATGCAATTACCCAACCTGCACAATTTGGATTTACTAATGTGACTGCTTCTTGTTTATCTAGTGTTACTAGCTGTAACAATCCAGATCAATTTTTATTTTGGGATGCGATTCATCCGACAACAGCAGCACATCGTATATTGGCAGATGCAGCTCTAAAAGCTATTTCTGTAACGCGGTAAATACTCGCAACACATTACAGCAATTTTCAGGTAAATAGACAACACTGTAGAGGCACGGCACAAGTAATATTATTGTATATACGAGAAGATTGTGGATGCCGTGCCCCTACCATCTGTTGCATTCTTTTTTCAAATTGCTCTAAGTAAGTCGGCAATTGCAACAAACTATGTCGTGCAATGTAAACATGCTTGAAACCCTTACCAATGACAAATGACAAATGACAAATGACAAATGACAAACCTCGCCAGTTATCTTTAATTGCACCACCCTACTTAATTAATTGTTCTAAGGTAACTTGCAAATCTTGTGTTAATTGACTTGCAGCGCGTCTAGTGGCTTGGCGATCGCCTTGGGCATTTGCAGCGCGTTCTGTCACAGAAATGGGTTCACCGATGCTAATCTTAGCTTTTCGCCAACCTAAACGCGGACGCGCAGGTGTTTTAGTATCGCTAATTCGTGACAGCATATCAAATATAATCAACGTCACTTCAGCGAAGCGTTCCGCAGTTGGTTGTGCTTGCAGATAGTTAGTAGTCACAGCTACAAAACTTTCCACTAAACGCATGTGTCGCATTCGTAAGTCTGCTTCTTCTGCAATCCAGTCTGCTAAACCCCGTCGTATAGGAGATAACGCCGCGATATCCGCTACATCTTCGCGGTAAATGTAACTCCAACCAGCTTCTTCTAACCGACGACAGCGATCGATAAAATTTCCTTGAGCCTGAACATTAAAATATTCCTCTGGTACTTGTAAAGCCGTATCCATGAGGCGGTGAAGACGAGAATTAATATCTTGATTTGGGATATCAGTCAAATTTTTATGATAGAAACGGCGGTAAAATTCCTCCATTTCGGAAATTACATGTTCCGCCAATCGATAGAGGCGTTGATAATAAATTTCTGGTTGTGCATTGATACTATTATCAATTGGCGATAATGATAACCCGCTTTTAGCTTCTAATTTTTGCAATAACTGTTCCAGCTTTGCCCAAGGTGGGTTAACGTAGCGATACTGAATAGCAACGGGTACAATCAAAACTGTTTCTAGACGTTGTGCCTTAACTAAGTCTTCGACACACCAAAACCCCAATTGAGAAACACCAGGTTCTAAAGGACTAACAAAGCCGCTATGACCATTAGTACCACCTTCTGGTGCAACTGCGATCGGCATATTACTATTAGCAAATAAATCCCTAGCTGTTTGGATCGCTTGTCTATCTAAGCGCTTACCCCGGCGAATGGCTACACCCCCTAAACAAGAGAAAAACCACCCCAGCCAATCGCCAGCCCACAAAGTCATCCCTCGGTCATAAAGAAAATGAGAATGAACTGGATATGCTAATTTTATTCCCTGCTGACGAGCAACTTGTGGCACAATCCGCGATAGTAGATAAAACATACATAATGGATCGTCTACCTCTGGATGGCGAAAGGCTAGTAAAAACCTAATTTTGCCAGCTTGGAATTGTTGATAAAGCTGAACTAATACCTCAGCATTTTTAGCTTCAATTTGGACGATACCAGCAGGTAACCAAGGCCGCAACCGCAAGCGCAGCATTAATGGTAACAACCATCTAGTAATCTGGAGTATGACTGCGTTAAAGCGCGGAGGAATAAATTTTAGTGGTGGTTGAATGGATTGAATCGATTTCGGCAAGTTAAACTCCAGATGATGTTTTTTAGCGTCGCCTCCTTGATTTTGACACTTTTAAAATTGAGCGATCGCCAATAGTTCACCAACAGTTTATTTACATGCTTACTGTCTATAATTAACACACCAGTCAAAATGGTCACACTTGTTGTAGTTATAAATACTTTAATTTCTTTACTGTTATTTTATATTGCTTGGCGCGTATGGAAGTTTAAGCGAATCTTGCGCCTGATATCAGATACATTAACTAACTATGAAAAATGTAGTCATGCATTATTATATACAGCCCCAGAAAAAATTTATTGTTTGCAGCAGAATATTCATCATCTAAGACAAGGAAATCAACGCCTAGAGCTACAAATTCAGCAAATACGGCAAATTATGAGCCTGTTGATTTTAGGAAGACAAATCTGGCAGCGTTATCTGAGTAGCAAGCTATTAACATTACAGCAAATTCGCAATTCTTAAAGCTGAGAGGACAGGGAGGAAAATTGTAGAGACGCGATGAATCGCGTCTCTTCTTGCCCATTGCCCCATGCCCTTTAATAAATAAAATCACTGGAGTCTTGCAAGGAAAGAAAACCCACCTAAAATGAGTGTAAGGAGAGAAACCAATATAAAAATGTCTAACAACCGTTCTGGAGTATTTATTGGCGGTATGATGCTAGGAGCAACTATCGGAGCCTTAACCGGGTTGCTTGTCGCTCCACGCACAGGGCGCGAAACACGTAAACTATTAAAAAAATCTGCTGATGCTTTACCAGAATTGGCAGAAGATTTATCAACAAGCGTACAGTTACAGGCAGATCGTCTTTCTGCCAATGCACTACGTAACTGGGATGAAACATTAGATCGGCTGCGAGATGCGATCGCAGCTGGTATTATTGCCTCTCAAAGAGAAAGCCAAGTCTTAAAACGGCAAAACGTTGTTGAAACTCGCCACAGCGATGCGCAAACAGAAGAAGACTCCGATTCTCTTACCCAGCATCTAGAACGTTAATAGATAGCATAACCGTGACCGATCCCCTGTTTTGGCTGGGACTTTCCATACTTTTAGTCGCTGCTAGTCTCACGGCTGTTTTAGTAGCGGCTATTCCTGCATTGCAAGAAGTCGCCCGTGCCGCTCGCAGTGCCGAAAAATTCTTTGATACCCTCTCACGGGAATTACCGCCAACTTTAAATGCGATTCGCACTACTGGCTTAGAAATTACTGATTTAACCGATGATGTCAGCGAAGGTGTTAAAAGCGCCAGTCAAGTGGTTAAACAAGTCGATCAAAGCTTAGATGGTGCCAGAAAACAAGCTCAGAATATTCAAGTCAACACGCGCAGTATTTTCGTGGGTGTGAAAACCGCCTGGAAAACCTTCACCCGTCCAAAACCTTCTCGACGCTCATCTTTTGAGCGCTTACCGATTCCTGAGAAAAAACCTTTAAATCTACGCGATCGCGAAACACTCAGATCGGAAAATCGCCGTTCTAAATCAGAAATATACACCAATAATGACGGTTACAACGACAATCCTGACTGGGAAAAAAGTTTTGACGACCAAGAGTAACTAGGGAGCAGGGAGCAGGGAGCAGGGAGCAGGGAGCAGGGGAGATAAAGTATTGATACTTAACAACTGACCACTGACTATTGACTATTGACTATTGACTATTGACAACTGACAACTGACAACTGACAACTGACACCTTATAGATTAATTACCCAAGATTAGAGTAAAGTAAACAAGTGTAAAGAACTATCACTTTTCCCATACCTTTTAAAACAACTTGTTCACTTCTACTGTTGATATTTGTATAAAAACGTCCATGCAGTCTTGTTTTTGGCGACGAATTATCCTATCTATTGCAGCATTTTTCTTGGCTGGGTCAATTTGGGCGATGCATACTCCCCCAGCACTGGCTTATGACAATCCTGAGTTATTACCCAGTACACCAACTCCAGTTGTAGACTTAGCCAAATCGCTCACTGATGTACAAGAAGAAAAGCTCGTTCACGATTTAGAGCAGTTTGAAACAGAAACTGGTTGGAAATTGCGAGTATTAACCCAATATGACCGGACTCCGGGTCGAGCTGTCATCAATTTTTGGGGATTAGATGACAAAAGTATTTTGTTAGTTGCTGATTCCCGTGGTGGTAACATTCTCAGCTTTAGTGTGGGTGACGCAGTTTACGAACTTTTACCGCGAACTTTTTGGATAGAATTACAAACCCGTTTTGGTAATTTGTATTTTGTCCGCGAACAAGGTGAAGACCAAGCTATTCTCCAAGCCTTAGATTCAGTTAAAGGTTGTTTAGTTAATGGTGGTTGTAAAGTTGTTCCCGGTTTACCGCGAGAACAGTGGATTCTCACCCTAGTTACATCGGTGATTGGCGGTATAGTCTGCGGATTTGCATCTCAACCCCAGCGCGAAGGACAAATTTTTTCATGGCAATGGGCTTTAATTTTTTCGCCTTTATGGGGGATTTTGTTTATTGCCTTCGGTATTGGCCCAGTTGTAACCAGAACTAGCGATTGGCTACCTTTATTCCGCAATATCGCTGGATTCCTCATCGGTGCTTTAGTAGCTTATCTCTCACCAGTTTTCAATCGTCCTTCTTCTAACGCTGAATCTTAAGGAGATTAGCAGAAAATATTATATCAAACGTGATTGTGCCCTTAAACACCGTGCCCTTTAACATGCGCTGAGAGCGAAGTTAAAGGGCACTATTCTCGGAATGGTTTGAAGCTGATAAGCTGAAAGCTGAAATTGAGAGAGCGAAATAATAATGGAATGGCACGTAACTGATGCTCAAAGTTTAGCAATTATTGATGGTGAAATTGGCGATCACGTATTCTCGCCAGCAGAGTATGAAATTGTCCGACGAGTAATTTACGCCACAGCCGATTTTGAGTATAAGTCTTTAATTCGCTTTTCTGAACATGCTTTACAGGCTGGTGCAGCAGCCTTAGCGGCACGTAGCAGTATTGTTGTAGATGTGCCCCTAGTACAAGTAGGCATTAGCTACGATATTCAAAATACCTTTGCCAATCCGGTATATTCTAGTTTGGAGACTCCCATCCGTCCGCAAAAAGAAAAAAGCCGCGTAGCTGGGGGAATCGAAACTTTAGCGCAACGTTATCCAGAAGGTATTTTTGTGGTAGGTCAGGCACAAACGGCGCTAACTACACTCGTGGATTTAATTGAAGCGGAAGAAATTAGACCAGCTTTGGTAATTGCAACTCCCGTAGGATTTGTGGATGTGGATGTTGCTAAAGAACGCTTACAAGAATCTTTAGTGCCCAATATCACAATTGACAGCCGCAAAGGAAATGCGGTTGTAGCGGCGGCAATTATGGATGGGTTGATAGACTTGGCTTGGCAAGCTTACGGACAAGATCAGAAATAAGAATTTCAACTATTGACACTCTCCGGGCTAAAGCCACGGAGATTCTGTAATCTACCTCGTCACTTGCTCTAATAGGCTTTCGCCTAAAAGAGTAGAGGTTACGAGTCCTACAGCGTTACTTTGGACGTGCCCCGTCCTAGCTTCAGAAGCAAGATTTAAAATGTTAATTGCTGCATTCTCATCTCTATGCAAATTGCATCCACAGCTACAAACATGGGTGCGAGTTGATAGAGATTTTTTCACAATTGCGCCACAATTTGAACATTTTTGTGATGTGTAATGTGGCGCAACAGCAACCGCTAATTTACCAAATTTACCAGCAAAATATTCAATCCATTGCCTAAACAAATACCAGCTAGCGTCAGCAATTGACTTAGCCAAACAATGGTTTCTGAGTAAGTTACGCACTTGCAGGTTTTCATAGGCTACTAAGTCGTTAGACTTGCACACGTTACGCGCCATTCTCTTGGCGTGTTCATTCCGTTGCCTACTTATTCTTAAGTGCTTAGAGGCAAATATAGCTCTAGCTCTTTTACGTCCTGATGAACCTTTTTTCTTTTTGTAAATGCGTCTTTGAGCGTGTTTAACAGACTTCTCAACTTTTCTAAAAAACTTAGGGTTAGCTTCTTGATGTCCGTTAGAATCAGTGTAAAAACTCTCAATTCCTACGTCTAAACCGATTTCATTACCTGTTAGTGGTTGAATATCTGAAGCTTCAACATCAATACAAAACTGACAGTAATAGCCGTCAGCACGACGAACCAACCTAACACGCTTAATTGATTTAACAGGGTAGGTTTGAATATCCCACTTACCCAGCAGTTTTAACTCTCCAATACCTTTTTTATCAGTAATGGTTATACGGCGTTTAATTGGGTTTAGCACCCATCCTGACGTTTTATACTCAACTGAGCGATTATTATGTTGGAATTTGGGATAGCCTGTCTTGGAAAATCGCTCCACTTGGGGAGACCCCAAGACCGCGTTTTCCGCTTTTTTACCCGCTACTTTCTTTTTACAATTCTCGTAAAACCTCGATATGGCTAACCATGCTCTTTCGGCTGATGATTGTACAGCCATTGAGTTTAAGTTAGCCACAAATTTAAATTCATTGCGTAGTTCTGTTGAATACTTGTTGAGTGCGAATCTATCAATTTTTGCCTCTCTTGGCGCATCAATCCAATATCTCAAACATTTATTTCTAATGAATTGAGTTGTTTTGATAGCCTCCTCAATTGCTAAATATTGAAGTTTTTTAGCTTTGACTTTGTACTCTAGAACTAGCAACTTGACTCACCCCCTTGTTTTGCTTATACTGTATATAGTATGGGTGAATGTTCTAAGTATGTCAACAGGAAAGGGTAAGAAAAGAGTAAAAAATACACCTGTTTTATACAATGAAACGAAGAAGAAAAGAGGTGTTATGCTCACAGATACCGCTTGGCATTCTGTGCAAGAATTAGCCGCAACAAACGACGTAAGCGCTAGTGAATATTTAGAGGCGATGATTAGAAAATATTGCGTCACGGAGGCGTAAACACTTCCAGGCAGCTTTCATCCCTTGCCTAAAGTACGGAATACGGCGCTGTGCGCCTGTTCCTCAAGGGTTTTCAGCCTGCCTTCCTTATAAAGGTATCTCATTGCTTTATAGGCAGGGGAGCAGGGAGCAGGGGAAAAAACAGTTGTGAATTAATATTCGTCTTCATAATCTTCATCCCGCCGTCTTTGTGGACGACGACGGCGACGCGGCCTATCTTCGTCTGCATCTTCACGCAAGCGAATGCTAACTTCGCTAAAAAAATCCTGTCGCACATAAGGGTAATCGCTCACCCACAAATCGCGATTCGGAATATAAACATCACTGAATTCTTCAATTCTGCTTAAATCTGGGCGGTTAGACATGACTACCATTTCGGCAACTAGTCCCCGATTAATTACTTTGTAAGCAGGTTTTAGTGGTGCGTCAAACTCAATGGTAAATCCTGTATCATCGCCGATTTCTAAGTTAATTCTTTTTTCTCGGTTTTCGACAATTACTAATTCCCCTTTACTATTAACAGTTTCTTGTTTACCAATCAACCGATCTGTAATCCACCAATCTAGTATTCGACCCCGGAAAAAACCGCAGTACTTGTAACGACGGCATTTGGAATTCCGGATACTTGCCTGAAACACGGGATACCAAAGCCAAAAAAATGCGCCAATTATCCCCAGGATAAATACGATGAGATCAAACTCAAACTTGAATAAGACTTTGACTAGTAAAACCACAACTACAGCGACTACAGAAATTAATAGCCTCTGTATGAAGCTGGAAAATTTTCCCCAGTAGTACTTATACTGGGGGCCACTGGCGATTAAAGGAATGACTTGTTCAAATTTTTGTCGAGTCAGTGGGACAAGCATGAGTACTGGTTATGAGGGACGAAGGGAGGAGGGGGGACAAGGAGGACAAGGAGGACAAGGGAGACAGGGGAGAAATACTAATGACTAATGACCAATGTACAGACGCGATTAATCGCGTCTCTAACAAATGACCATTAAAGTTTATAGTAACTTTTCTAATCCATATACTAATGACTTTAGCTGTATGACCTTGCGAATTGCCAGTAGGACTCCTGGCATATAACAAGCGCGATCGCTTGTATCATGTCTTAAAGTGTAAATTTGACCAGCTGCGCCAAAAATTACTTCCTGGTGGGCAATTAATCCCGGTAAGCGCACGCTATGAATGCGAATGCCTTCTTCTGCTAAACTACCCCTCGCACCAGCGATTTTTTCTGTTTCTTGAACAACGGCAGGGTTAAAAGTTTTACCCATTTCCCCTAGTAATTGTGCGGTCTGAATTGCTGTACCGCTAGGCGCATCGGCTTTTTGATTGTGATGTAGTTCGATAATTTCTACATGATCGAAATATTGGGAAGCGGCGATCGCGGCTTGTTGGAGCAGTACCATACCAATAGAGAAGTTGGGAATAACTAAGCAGCCTGTACTGGCTTTATCGGCAAAGTCTGCTAAATCTTGCAGTTGTGCTGGACTTAACCCGGTAGTTCCCACTACAGGACGAATCCCGTAAGCGATCGCGCTGCGAACGTTATCATAAACTGAATCAGGATGGGTAAAGTCTACCATTACCCCTGGCGGCCCTTGTCTGTCCCCAGCTACATATCCCAGCATTGGTTCTAATTGATTGGTAATTGGTACTTCTAAGGGTTCGCTTAAACCAGCCAATTCACCAGCATCTTTATCTTGATGTTCAGGGCTATGATCGATTGCACCCACTAGGTTTAAGTCTGGTGCTTGCGCTATAGCTTTTACCACTTCACGGCCCATTTTGCCAGCAGCACCATTAACAATTACTGGGATAGGAGCTTGATTCGTCATAAATTGAGCATAACTTTTTTAACCAACAAAGGAATTGTAGAGCAATCTCTTTGTATACGGTGATTTTCTTATGTTGTGGCTGTTGATGGTTGACGGTTGACTGTTGACTGTTGACTGTTGACTGTTGACAGACTGGAAAGGTTTTTATTGTCAAGATTTTATTTTAGCTTGATGTCCTAATCTATCTGGCTACGGCTATATGTCGGGTTAATAATGATTTATATACGTATATCCACTCATGTATATATGTTTACAGACGTTATATAACATTATTAATACTGTCATTTAAATTTCAATTGTTTACAGAATGAACAGAAATAATTCAGTTACAAGTCAAGCTAAACCTAACCAAAAGGAAAATAGCAAATAAATATAAATATTTAAATACTTAAAAATATTTACCCACTTGATGTGGCTTACAAAAATAACTTTTCAATAATTACAATAACATTATGAATTCTCCACAAACAAATATTAACCTACAGCCTTGGCAATGGATTTTAATTGGTTCTGGTTCTACAATCATACTGGCACTTGCAGGTTTTGGTCTGTGGAATTTAGTAGCATCAAAACCTGCCAGCAATTCTTCTTCATCAAGTACTGCTGCAAATACGACTACAGAAAAATCTCAGCCTAACCGCCTATTGGGTCAGTGGCAGCAACAAGATTCAACTAAGTTCATTTTTACTCCTGAAGGAAAGCTGTTCGTTATAGCGCCTAATTCTAATGAAGCTACAGAGTCTAGCTATCAAGTAAACGATCAGACTAAACCAAATCAATTAACTATCTCAAATTCTGCTAATCCAACTCCACAAATAGCAATTTTTGAATTGACATCAGATAATCAGTTACGAATGGATAATGGTGTATCTGCAAACTCTTCCGAGTTCGGTTCAAATACACAATCATTGCAGAAAGTTTCTGATCTTGCTTCACTTCCTGCTGGCATTACAGTAGT
Source organism: Calothrix anomala FACHB-343 (assembly GCF_014696435.1). Taxonomy (GTDB): domain Bacteria; phylum Cyanobacteriota; class Cyanobacteriia; order Cyanobacteriales; family Nostocaceae; genus Aulosira; species Aulosira anomala_A. The sequence goes on from NZ_JACJQG010000023.1 coordinate 107,546, forward strand.
CAACTCAGCAAATAAAGCCAAAGAAGCAGAGGGAAAACAGTATACTGGTTCAATGAATCGCGCACAACAAGCCTTCTTTTTGGAAAATGGCCAATTTGCCCCAGATTTAGACAAATTAGGACTAGGCATCAACCCTAGTACAGAAGGCTACGATTACAGTGTTGTTGTTATTGATGACAAGGCTGCTGTCCAGAACATAGCTTTAGCAAAAATAGAAGGATTGCATACTTACACAGGGATAGCTTATCTGAAGAAAGATGCTGCAACTGGTGAAGCAATTACCTTGGCTAAACTGTGTGAAAGTACTCAGCCAACTCATGATCTGCCACCACAACCTCAGCTATCACAAGAAGATATACAATGTCCTGCTGGCTATGTTGATGTGAACAATTAACAAGAATTCTCAATTTACGGGACTTCCAAATAAAAAATATTGCGATCGTTAACTTACCAAACCCGTAACTCGTAGGGGCGGGGTAACCCCCATTGGTGTCAACTTAAGTTTAAAACCTTTCTCTATCTCGTTTCCAGCCTCCGGCTGGAAATGCGTATTGCGAGGCTCTGCCTCGAAAGCTAATAAATTGAGGCAGAGCCTCAGGATCATCGCTCCCACGCAGAGCATGGGAGCCAGTTAGGATAGGGGTTTTACGTTACGTTGACAAGTATGGGAGTTACCCCGCCTCTACAATTTGGCATAATTTATTTTTTTTACGAATTAGTAATTAGCTTGAATACATGGCAGAATATGGCTCAATTTCCCAGATGTTTGGCAAATTAATTAATTAGGCCAAATTCTCTCACCAGTAGTTGAGTCAAAGATAAACAATTGATTTAAATCTAATTGTAAAGTTAAGCGATCGCCTGGACGCAACCGCACGCCACCACCAAGCTGCACGTTCAATAATGCGGATGAATCGGGTAAACTGACGCGAATCAAAGTTTCCCTTCCCAAAGGTTCTACTACCTTGACTTCCACCATCAACTGTGATGAGTTAACAACTGTGTCATCTTGGTTTGCTTGTGGTTGTGGTTGGTGAATATGAATATGCTCTGGTCTAATTCCTAAATCTACACTTTGCCCTTGAGATAAGGGTAATTTTGCCTGTAAATCTGGAGGAATTTCTAATAATTGCCCGCTAATATTAAACCCTGAATACTGATAAATTGCTGGTAAAATATTCATTGGTGGATTGCCTAAAAAAGATGCCACCATTTGATTTGCAGGTAGAGCGTAAATACTTTGAGGGTCGCCAATTTGTTGAATTCGCCCGCGATTTAACACCACAATTTTATCTGCCAAGGTCATAGCCTCAACTTGATCGTGGGTAACATATATAGTTGTAATGGCTAGATTTTGATGCAGTTGTTTTAACTCTGCTCTTGTATCATCGCGTAATTGGGCATCTAAATTAGACAAAGGTTCATCTAATAAGAATACTTGGGGCTGACGGGCGATCGCTCTCCCTAAGGCTACCCGTTGTTGCTGTCCCCCAGAGAGTTGTTTGGGTTTGCGATCTAATAGGTGTTCTAAAGAAAGCGATCGCGCTACATTAATCACCCGTTCCTGAATAATTTTCGCGTCAACTTTCCGCATCTGCAAGCCAAAAGCAATGTTTTGCGCTACCGTCATGTGCGGATACAGAGCATAGTTTTGGAATACCATCGCCACATCCCGTTGTCTAGCGGGTATGTTATTCATTAAGCGATCGCCGATAAACAGGTTACCAGATGTAGCTGTTTCTAAACCGGCGATTGTGCGTAAAATGGTCGATTTACCGCACCCTGAAGGCCCTACCAAAACCCAAAATTCACCATCGGGAATTTCAAAGGAAATATCCTCGATGGCTGTGACGTTGTTGAATCTACGTTTAATGTCTTCTAGACGAACATTTGTCATTTGTCATTTGTCAGTTGTCAGTTGTCAATTGTCAGTTGTCCTTGAGAAATCAGGACTCATGAATATACCAAATTGGATTAATTAGTATTGTTGGAGATTTCTAGATTGTCTCACGCTGAGAAGTTTCATCCCCAGTTTAAAATCTAAAATCTAAAATCCAAAATCTAAAATCCAAAATTGGTATGATGACTACTTCCAAGCAGGATGAGCAAATAAAGCAGCAATGACGCGCACTCCACGTAATTGATTAGATAGAGGTAAATGGCCTTTCGGGGCGCTTAAATCCCAAATAAATTCATGAGGATAGCGTGTCCAATTGTTACCATTTTTCCAACCTATTTTCGGCCAAAAATTATCCCAGTTTTTCCCCAAAGCTAACCAAATCTCTCGCTGTACAGAAAAGCCAAATTTACCTTCAGAGTGGACTAACCACAGATGATTAATGGTTTGTAAGTCAATAATAGGGAAACTGTCAACTTCCGTAAAATACAACCATTTTCTTTGTAAAGCTGCTGGGCCTGCTAATTCACACATCTTTTGGATGGTGAGACGATCTGCTGCTTGGAAGTCTTGACTAGCCAATAGCTGCTGTAAGGGATGGTAATCTATCCCGCAATCTGATTTTAGAGGTACAATGCCCTCAGGAAAAGAAGAAAGCAGAAATTCTTTGGCTAATGGTGCATCAGAATTGTAAAGTACTTGGTAGGCTTTGCCATCAATCCAAGTTGCCGGGGTGTCAGAACGTTTCCGTAAGAATTCTATCAATACATCCAATCCCTCATTACCCAAGTCAGCTAACTTTGAGATAATTTGTTGTTGGACTTGAATAGACCCAGCGATTAACGTTTGTCGGAGGGAGTCGATGTCATTAGCAGGGCCTGATACAATCATTGGGTCTGTCATGCCAATTACTCGTTTTAGCGGGTGCGTGAAAAAGCGATCGCTATAAGGTTTTACCAAAAGTGAAACACTGATAGCGAAATGTAGTTTACTATTTTTGATCGTACAAAATTGCGATCGTTTCACTTCATCCCATACTTGAAGTCCTATCAGGGGATAATCTGCGCTTCAATAGGTAGGGGCTAGGAAGGGGGATAAGGGGGATAAGGGGGACAAGGAGGACAAGGAGGACAAGGGGGATAAATGCCTATTGCCTTGTTGCCAATGCCCAATGCCCCATGCCCAATGCCCCATGCCCAATGCCCTATGCCCTAATCCCAACAGCCAATCAATCAGGAGTGTGTAAGTTATGTACGACAAGATTAAACCCCCTACAACTGGTGCAAAAATTACCTTCAAGAATGGTGAGCCGGTTGTACCCGATAACCCTATTATCCCCTTTATTCGGGGCGATGGAACGGGCATAGATATTTGGCCTGCTGCCCAAAAGGTACTTGATGCGGCGGTAGCAAAAGCATATAACGGTCAGCGGCAAATTAGTTGGTTTAAGGTTTATGCTGGCGATGAAGCTTGCGATTTATACGGTACTTATCAGTATTTACCTCAAGATACATTAACAGCAATTGAAGAATATGGTGTTGCTATTAAAGGCCCGTTAACCACTCCTGTGGGTGGTGGCATTCGTTCTTTAAATGTGGCGCTCAGACAAATTTTTGACTTGTATGCTTGCGTGCGTCCTTGCCGCTATTATGCCGGTACGCCTTCACCCCACAAAAACCCCGAAAAGCTTGATGTAATTGTGTATCGGGAAAATACAGAAGATATTTATTTGGGAATTGAGTGGCGACAAGGCAGCGAAATTGGCGATCGCTTAATTAAAATTCTCAATGAGGATCTTATCCCCGCCACCCCAGAACACGGGAAAAAGCAAATTCCCCTAGATGCTGGTATTGGTATTAAACCCATCAGTAAAAAGGGTTCTCAGCGTTTGGTACGCCGTGCCATCAAACATGCCTTAACATTGCCCAAAGACAAACAGCAAGTGACTTTGGTGCATAAAGGCAACATCATGAAGTACACCGAAGGCGCTTTCCGCGATTGGGGTTATGAACTCGCCACCAGCGAATTCCGCCAAGAAACAGTCACCGAACGGGAATCTTGGATTTTGAGTAATAAGGAAAAAAACCCGAATATTTCCTTAGAAGACAACGCGCGGCAAATAGATCCGGGATTTGATGCTCTAACCCAAGAGAAAAAAACGCAAATTGTCAAGGAAGTTGAAACAGTTCTTAACGCAATTTGGGATAGCCACGGCAACGGCAAGTGGAAAGATAAAATCATGGTCAACGACCGGATTGCTGATAGTATTTTTCAACAAATCCAAACCAGACCTGATGAATATTCAATTCTGGCGACAATGAACTTAAACGGCGATTATCTATCCGATGCGGCTGCGGCGATTGTCGGCGGCTTAGGCATGGGGCCAGGGGCGAATATTGGCGATGCTTGCGCAGTTTTTGAAGCTACCCACGGTACAGCACCCAAACACGCCGGTTTAGATCGGATTAATCCCGGTTCTGTGATTTTGTCTGGCGTCATGATGCTGGAATATTTGGGTTGGCAAGAAGCCGCAGACTTAGTTAAGAAAGGTTTAGGAGATGCGATCGCAAATCGTCAAGTCACCTACGACTTAGCACGCTTGCTCGAACCAGCAGTAGAACCCTTGAAATGTTCTGAATTCGCCGACGCAATCATTAAGCATTTTGGCTAGGCGTGCGATTCGTTGTGTGATGAATCGCGGTAATCAGCCCGCACATAATCACACCAACCCGACAGCAGATTACTGTCACTAAGGGTTGAACTCTCGGTCTGATGCGGATGAAAGCTCCGCCCAACAGACTCAGTTGTGACTCCTTATCTGCCCACACCGACCAGACTCGGTTTCTGGAGAGTGAAGCTGGGAACAGGGCGCAATCAGACATCAGTTGTGGGATGACACTGGCGCTAACAGGGAGTCCCTACGGTGAAAACAGAACCTAAAAAAGCAACCCACTAAAAGGCAAGGGCACAACAATAAAATCCCTGACCTGACTGGAGACAAACCGCATTCCCGCCATAATTATGTCTAGGACATGGCAAGAGTCTAGGGAATCCAGTGGTTGAACTGGTTCCACCTAACGGGACATAACAATCTAACCGAGGGAACGAAGAAAAACGAACTAAGGGTCTAGGGGAGGTCGAACCCCAAGTAGGCTAGACGAGTAGCGGAAATCCCTTAATTCGGGTAGGACGACCCGTAACTGGGTCGAGGTGTTCAGAATACACAAATTGGAGTCAGAGCTTGATTAGACACAGCAACAATGCTAGTGAATCCTGGAAGAACCTACCGTGGAAGCAATTCCGCAAAAATCTCTTCCGCCTACAAAAACGAGTGTACAAAGCCGTTCGAGTCGGAGACACGCGGAAAGCAAAGTCCCTGCAAAGGCTTATACTGAAATCCACCTCGGCGATATTACTGGCAATCCGTCAAGTAACACAGCTAAACGCTGGGAAAAAGACAGCAGGAACTGATGGTAAGGCATCGCTCACCTTTGAGCAAAGGCTGAAACTGAGTGAAGAACTCAAATCTAAAGCCAACAATTGGAGCCATCAAGCACTACGGGAAATTCCAATCCCAAAAAAGGATGGAAAAACCCGCATTCTCAAAGTCCCCACCATCGCAGACAGGGCTTGGCAATGCCTAGCCAAATATGCGCTAGAACCAGCACACGAAACAACGTTTCACGCTAGAAGCTACGGTTTCAGACCAGGACGCTCGGCACACGATGCACAAAAACACCTGTATGATAACCTAAACTCCCACGCAAACGGAAAAGATAAGCGAGTCATAGAACTCGATATCGAAAAATGTTTCGACAGGATAAACCACTCAGCCATAATGGAACGACTCGTCGCCCCAAAAGGCATCAAACTCGGAATCTTCCGATGTCTAAAAGCAGGAGTCAACCCAGAATATCCCGAACAAGGAACCCCACAAGGGGGAGTGGTAAGTCCCTTATTAGCCAACATCGCGCTCAACGGAATAGAAAGCATACACCCATCAGTCCGCTACGCGGACGACATGGTAATACTGCTCAAACCCAAAGACAACGCCGACGAAATACTTGGGAAAATAAGCCAGTTTCTCGCAGAACGAGGGATGAAAGTAAGTGAAAAGAAAACCAAGCTAACCGCCTCGACAGATGGGTTTGATTTCCTCGGCTGGCACTTTAGAGTGCAAGGCAACGGAAAGTTTAGATGCTTCCCTTCAATGGATAACTTCAAAACCTTCCGCAAGAAAGTAAAACACATCGTCAACAACTCGAATTATGGAGCTACAACAAAGGCTATGAAACTAGCCCCTGTAGTTAGAGGCTGGAGAAGATACCACTGCTACTGCAAGATGGATGGAAACCGACTCACGCTCAACAACATCAAAGAAAGAGCAGCCAAGGTATTCAACAGGGAACCTAAGCAAAACCGCCAATCCACAAAAAAACTAATGGAAAAAGCGTTCCCTAAAGTTCCCTACTCCGAGAATAAGCACATCAAAGTCAGAGGCGAGAAATCACCTTTCGACGGAGATTTAACCTACTGGAGCGAGCGAAACAGCAAACTCTATGATAGTGCTACCTCTAAAGCCCTAAAACGGCAAAACCATAAATGCGGATACTGTGGATTAAAACTGCTTAGTGATGAGAAGGTACATCTACATCATGTCGATGGAAACCATAATAACTGGAAAAACAACAACCTTCTGGCTATACACGAAAGCTGCCACGATTACATCCACATGGGTAAAAGCGAAAGCTAAGGACATCGAAAGCTGGGTGCAGGGAAACTTGCACGCCCAGATTGAACAGAGAGGTGCGGCGGATAATACCGCCCATCGACTCTAACGTTAGGGGCTAGGGAAGGGGGACAAGGGGGACAAGGAGGACAAGGGAAGGGGGACAATTGTACAGACGCGATTCATCGCGTCTCTGCCCAATGCCCAATGCCCAATGCCCAATGCCCAATGCCCCATGCCCAAATTCCTATCTTTTTGCAGCCTTAATCATCGAAAATAAAAGCTATCGAGATATTTTCATTGATTTGGCTGCAAATTTTTTATGACTATTAATCGACGCCATTTTTTGTTTTTACTTGCTACAGGTACGGGGACTTTAGCTTTACAAGCTTGTGCTTCTGCCGAACAATCTCCTAGCGGTAGCCAAACTAGCCCCGAACCAAAACCAGATACCACTGGTGCTATTCAATTACCACCGTTACCCTATGCCTATGACGCATTAGAACCACATATTGATGCGAAAACAATGCAGTTTCATCACGATAAGCATCATGCTGCTTATGTAAAAAATCTCAATGCTGCTTTAGAAAAATATCCAAAACTGAAAGGTAAAACTGTAGAAGACTTGTTACGTCAACTGGATCGAGTGCCAGAAGATATCCGGAAAACAGTCCGCAATAATGGCGGCGGACATGTTAATCATTCAATGTTTTGGCAAATTATGAAACCCCAAGGTGGTGGGGAACCCACAGGTGCGATCGCATCTGCAATTAAAGAAAATTTCGGTAGTTTCGCTGATTTTAAAAAACAATTTAACGCCGCAGGTGCAGCCCAATTTGGTAGTGGCTGGGTTTGGCTGGTGCGTAATAAAGCTGGCAAGCTAGAGGTGACGACTACAGCTAACCAAGATACGCCTTTAAGCCAAGGACTATACCCCATTTTGGGTAATGATGTTTGGGAACACGCATATTATCTCAACTATCAAAATCGCCGCGCTGATTACTTAGAAGCTTGGTGGAATGTCTTAAATTGGGATGAGATTAATCAGCGATTTGCGGCTGCAAGTAAATCTGCTTAAATCACAATCAGCTATTTTGACACTCCCCCGACTGTTTAAATTTCGCTACGCTCATTTAAACAAAAAGTCGGGGGATTCTCTAAGAAGCACTTAGAAGGGACAGTCAAAAGTCCCCCTACCTGC
>NZ_JACJQG010000024.1 GCF_014696435.1 Calothrix anomala FACHB-343
ATACGAAGCCTGCCTTCGCAGGCTATCAAACTTTTAGCCTGCGAAGGCAGGCTTTGTTGGTATAGCAATACCCTTCTAGGGTATTGCGTCAAAATTGGGATGCTCCCATTTTAGTTGTGTCAGTCCACTACATATACTTAGATTTTTTCAGAAAAAAATCGGATTCCTATATGTTTTTCAATTTTTTTTTAAAAAAATTAATATTAAACGAGGTAGCTTATATCTTAAATATTGCATTTCATTAAGATTTTATGTTTTTTATCAGTTTTTTATTTTTTCTCGTTAAATTAAAGGCGTTCTTAACTAAACCGATAACGAATATAGTTGATTTATTGATGCTGTCGCTAGGAATGAGTATAAATACTTAATCTAACTTCAGATAAAAACACTGATATTTAGGCATAGCGATAAAAAATAAATTCACAACCAGAGAGCATTTTTACTCATTTCAAGTTGTTTGATTTACTCTTTGAAATTGAGTAAATTGTGCTGACTTTCGGCTGAATTCAAGCATAAAAGCAAAACAGTAAATAAATTTAAATGTTTTTTATTCTCTTAAATTAATAGGGGTAAACAATAAAATCATGAATTATCAAAATCCGCAAAAACCTAAAGTCTTAACTGCCATATCTGAAGAGAGCTATCGAGCTTTGATCGCCTTTATTTTAGAACAGCAAGGATGGGATGTAAATGAAGCTAAAAATGGCACAGAAGCAATAGAAAAGCTGTTTCAAGAACAACCAAAATTATTAATTTTAGATGACCGAATGCCACAGTTAACCCAAGGCGAAATTTATTTAGACTTATTTGCCCAGGGAATTAAATTACCTTTGGTACTGCTAACTTCCTACAAAAAATTAGATAAATTAGCGTTATCTTTGGGTATTTTTTACTTTCTCGATCAGAGATTTGAACTGCCTCATTCTCTACAAAAAATTAAATCTGCTTACACAGAGCTTGTAGATTTAGAAGTCGGCTTTAGCAATTTAGCATCCAAGTGATAATTGAATTAGGGTTTAAATAAAAACTTGTAATTACAAAAATTAGGATTTTCATTAATTGGATCAATACCAAACCATGCAATATCAAGTTGATTTAACTAACTGCGATCGCAAACCAATTCATATTCCCGGTTTAATTCAAACCAATTCGCAACCATTCAGCAATTTTAGCCTGTAGCATTTTTGACGACCAAGTAGAACAAACAGGTATTTTGGGCGATTTATGGCTATTTAAAGACATCGATTCCTTATTTACAGAGATGGAAATCCATTTAGTGCAACAAGTAGCCAACCAATGTGCGATCGCATTACGCCAAGCCCGTCTTTATGAAGCCGTGCAAGCCGAGGTAAGAGAACTCCAACGACTCAATCAACTCAAAGACACCAACCCCCCGCATCTTCGATAAGTTCTACCCTATTCCCAAACAAGAGCCTGGGAAACATAGTGGTACTGACTTAGCGCTAGCCTTGGTGAAAAATTGGTTGAACACATCAATGGCGTGATTTTGGCTGAAAGTGCAAATAATCTGACTCAATTGATCGTTCGGCTACTAGTTTTACCCATATCGACAAACAGGCGTTGCATCGAATGCCTAAAGCACTAAACATAACTGGCGATCGCAATTCAATTTTTCGGCGTTGCTGATTAATGGGATGATTTTTATCTCACGCAAAGGCGCAAAGGCGCAAAGAATCGACTTTCAGCTTTGTCCAAAAATCTGAATTCATCCCGCCTCCAAAGTTTGTCCATCACGGGTTTGATGCGATACCCGTGAACCACGCCAACCAATATTTCTAACTTTCTGTTTCTGCTCTTTGCGCTCAATAATTGGATTAAGAACCCGGTAAACAGTCATGTGGCTGGGGTATCTTTCCAAACCCAATTGTTCGGCTCTCACTTGAACCCGAATCGCCACTTGAGCGGGAGTCATTTTTCTACCGCTTTTATTACCTTCTTTATAGGTTTTGATAATAAACTCTTGCCATTGTTTATCGATGCGGTAATCGCCTTTGTCAGAACGTTCTGGTTCGGTAATAGCCGATAAACCCTGTTCTTGATACTTTTTTACAAGTCGCTGCACCGTCCGAACCGTCTGACCCAGCCTTTGTGCCGCTTGCCTGAGTTTGATTCCATAGGTTTTGCGATCGCATGGCTCAATTAAACTTTGTAATACCTCCATCCTCAGCTTGGCTTCATCCGAGAGTTGAGTAATAATCGTGTTAGTTGGTTCTGCGTACTCATCCTCCAAAATTTCGTCAAGCTCATCCGAACTATCAAAAGATAAAGATGTATTACCCTCATCGGAGTTTAGCGTTTCACCCATCAGACAACTCCATTGCTTGAAATTCTCTAAATACCTAAAGCTGCTTCTCACACCCTTAACTTCAGTATTGAGATGCTGCAAAGCTTCTGCGAAAAAACTCGTCTCCAATTGCTGTTCTTGCAACTATAGAGAATGAGGTTTTAGTAGGAGCATGACATAATTAGTATTTGTGTATTACTGTTCAATAAATATCATACTACTTTGTTCAAAAAAACGACATTTAATTTTTTATAAACTGAACTTATTCTAGAAAAGGACAATTATTTTGTTATGAATTAATCAAAATTTGGAAATCGATGACTTTAACAAAACGACAACTAAAATGTTATTTTTTCAAAAAGCGACATTTAATTTGTTAAAAAAATGAACGGTTAAATGGCAATCAAAAAGGCTATAATTATTGTGTGCCAAGGATTATAGCCTTTTTAATTTCAGCGACAATAATTTGTTAAGACGACAAATAATTAGTTAACCGACACCATTCATGCACAAGGTTTTTGGCTATTTTTTCTCCTCAATGCAGAGATGACAATAATTATTTAAATTGGACAATAATAATTTAATGGACATATAACGAGTTTGAAAACACGCCCTAGCCCCTAGTCCCTAACACCAACTTTTGCAGCCGAGAATTAGGAAAATTTAAACGCCGCGATAATACAGCAGTCAACAACATCCACCAAGCCACAGGCGAACAAATCGCTGGATATACCATCGAGAAAAATACCTTTAGCTGTCTTTGCTGTAAGGCGACAATAGACCAATGTAATACGAGGTAATTTTTGGTATTCTCTAACTTGGGTATATGCGATATATGCTTTTGATTAACTAACGCATAAATCTTTTCTTTCATCAAAATATTAGTCTCTAAGCGTTTAAATAAAGACAACTTTTGATTATAAGCACCAGGCCAAATTGTCCGGTAAGCAAGACTTTGATTTAAAAAGATAGCATCGCCAAACTGGGCAATCCGAATCCAAGAATCGATATCATCACAGTTAGCATCTAGTTGAGAATCCCAACCACCAGATTGCAAAAATGCATTCCGCGAGCAAGCTACTTGCACTGGCGTCCCAAAAGGTACCAATTCCAAAAGCATACCGTAATGAATATCAGCTTGAGGAATAGATAAAGCTAACCCCGTACCAAATTTGGGGGTACGGCTGAGTTCCACACCATGACTATCTACCTGAGCCGCAATACAAGAACAGATAACTGCGGTAGGATGGAGTAAAATAGCCTTTGTCATCTCTTCTAGACAATTAGGCGCAAGATAATCATCATCATCTAAAAACTTGATCCATTCACCGCTAGCTTTTTCCACGCCAACATTTACCGTCGCTGCATGACCTTGATTTACCCCATTGCGATGGTAAATCACAGAGTTACCTAAGCTTTTAACATAATTTTCAGTTTCATCAGAGGAACAGTCATCAGCAACCACCACCTCACAAGGAATCGTTTGCTTAAGTGCTGATGTAATGGCTCGTTTGAGTAAATTTAAACGATTATAAGTAGTTATAACTACAGTAAATTTCATAATTTTTTCAATAGTCAGTGGTCAGTAGTCAGTGGTCAGTGGCAGAAAATCATGAATAATATTCTGCTTATTAGCCATTTCATCACTTTGGCAATTGATTAACCACTAGGAAATCAATGTAATATATGTAACTTTTTTCTGACTTGGTTGCCATAACACTTATGTAATAATTTTTCTCTGTGGTGGTTAGGGTGAAGTAAAATCATCCATATCTAACTACTGGACTCTCAGGCTGGAATAGATTTATGATTGGTGATCGTGAGTTTTTTAAAGCAGACAGGCAATGAACGCTCAAGAGATCATCCGTTCCATTGAAGGGGAACAGCTAAAATCTAATCTGCCCGATATTTATGTGGGCGATACAGTTAAAGTAGGCGTCAAAATTAAAGAAGGCGATAAATACCGCGTCCAACCTTATGAAGGCGTAGTCATTGCCAAACGTAATGGTGGTATCAACGAAACAATTACAGTCCGGCGGGTATTTCAAGGCGTAGGCGTTGAGCGGGTATTCCTGGTACATTCTCCTCGGATTGATAGTATTAAAGTCATGCGCCGTGGTAAAGTACGTCGTGCTAAACTTTACTATCTCCGTCAACGTGTTGGTAAAGCCACTCGGATTAAGCAACGTTTTGATCGCGCTTTGTAATTGTAAATTACAAGTATGGGAGAAGCGAGCCTCAAAAAGCGGCATCTGCCGCTCACTTGCATTCCAGACAAAAGTAAGGTATGATTAAATCCGGAATTGCGTTAAACTAGTAAATGAGTTCAACGCAATCGCTGAATCCAAGACAGCTTGTGCGCTCTTAGTTCAGTTGGTAGAACGCAGGTCTCCAAAACCTGATGTCGGGGGTTCAAGTCCTCCAGGGCGCGCTCAAAAGCAAAAAACACAGCCCGGAATATCAATACAGCTGCTAACATAGCAGCTAGTAGTGGTGATTTCGGGTATAATTATTTTGCAGCTTTTTTGCTTCCAGATTTAAGTTGGGATTGACTCAAGCTGTAAACCTGAATCACAATTAGTAGCTTCTAGCTCTAGAGAAAACGGGGGGATAAACGGCTGTGGCCAAAAAAAATGAAGCGGAAATCCCAGAAAACACAAATGGGTCAGCCTTAAATAACTTTTTTCAAGGAACCAAAGAAGAACTTGAGAAAGTTGTCTGGCCTAGTCGGAAACAACTGGTGAGCGAATCAGCAGCTGTTTTATTGATGGTGACATTATCCGCATCTTTGATCTATTTGGTCGATGGATTGTTTGGGTGGGCAGCAAAACAGGTGTTCTGATGACTTTTGCAACAGACGAACCACAAGACCAGACGTTGCAGTCAGAGGAAGCCGCAGAAGCAGCGCTCAAAGAAGCACGGTGGTATGCGGTGCAAGTAGCCTCAGGCTGTGAAAAACGTGTCAAGACAAACTTGGAACAGCGCATTCAAACTTTTGATGTGGCTGATAAAATTATCCAAGTCGAGATTCCGCACACGCCGGCGGTAAAAATCCGTAAAGATGGCAGTCGCCAAACTACAGAGGAAAAAGTATTCCCTGGTTATGTATTGGTGCGTATGGTGATGAATGATGATACTTGGCAGGTAGTGCGCAACACTTCCCATGTAATTAATTTTGTGGGAGCAGAACAAAAACGCGGCACTGGAAAAGGTCGCGGACATGTTAAGCCAGTACCCCTTGGTCATTCAGAAGTTGAGCGCATCTTCAAACAAACCAGCGAACAGGAGCCAGTTCTGAAAATTGATATGGCGACTGGTGATAAGATAGTTGTGCTTTCTGGGCCGTTTAAAGACTTTGAAGGTGAGGTAATTGAAGTTTCTCCCGAACGGAGTAAGCTCAAAGCCTTACTGTCGATTTTTGGACGAGATACACCAGTAGAGTTGGAATTTAATCAGGTAGAGAAACAGAGTTAAATAAAAATGGCAAAGAAAGTAGTAGCGGTCATTAAATTGGCCCTGAATGCTGGAAAAGCCAACCCAGCACCGCCAGTAGGCCCTGCGTTGGGTCAACATGGCGTTAACATCATGATGTTCTGCAAAGAGTACAACGCCAAAACAGCAGACCAAGCTGGGATGGTAATTCCTGTAGAAATTTCGGTTTATGAAGACCGGAGTTTTACATTTGTACTCAAGACCCCACCCGCATCAGTACTAATTCGCAAGGCAGCGAAAATTGAGCGTGGCTCTAACGAACCCAACAAAAAGAAAGTTGGTAAGATTACCAGAGCGCAATTACAAGAAATAGCTCAAACCAAACTACCTGACCTCAACGCCAACGATATCGACGCGGCGATGAAGATTGTCGAAGGTACTGCCAAGAATATGGGCGTAACTATAGCAGACTAGTCAATAGTCATTAGTCAATAGTCATTAGTAAAAATTTAGATACAAATGACAAATGACAAATGACCAATGACAAATCACAAAAACTTATCGGGGGAGAGGCGAAGCTTCGGAAGTACCCCAGGAGAGAAGAATGGCAAAAAAAATATCACGGCGCTTGCAGGCATTGCAAGCAAAAGTAGAAGATAGAGATTACGCACCCTTAGAGGCGCTAGCACTGCTGAAAGAAACAGCAACAGCAAAATTTCCCGAAGCTGCGGAAGCGCATATTCGCTTAGGGATCGATCCAAAGTATACAGACCAACAATTGCGGACAACTGTAGCACTGCCCAAAGGTACAGGGCAAGAAGTACGTGTGGCAGTAATTGCTAGAGGTGAAAAAGTTAACGAAGCAAGTACTGCTGGTGCGGATGTCGTTGGTTCAGAAGAGCTGATTGACGAGATCCAAAAAGGCAGAATGGACTTTGACAAGCTGATTGCGACACCAGATGTCATGCCACAGGTAGCGAAGTTGGGTAAATTGCTCGGGCCGAGAGGCTTGATGCCATCACCCAAAGGTGGTACGGTGACATTTGACGTAGCAAGTGCGATCGCAGAATTCAAAGCTGGTAAATTAGAATTCCGGGCTGACAGAACAGGCATCGTCCATGTTATGTTTGGTAAGGCATCGTTCTCGCCAGAAGATTTGTTAGTCAACCTGAAGGCGTTGCAAGAGACGATTGACCGTAACCGCCCTTCAGGTGCCAAAGGTCGTTATTGGCGCACAATTTACGTGTCTTCCACAATGGGGCCCTCTATTAAAGTCGATATCGGTGCCCTACGGGATTTAAAACTGACCGAAGCAGCATAATCATTGGTCATTAGTCATTAGTCATTTGTAATAGCAAAAGACAACTGACAACTGACGACTGACAATTGACAAGTAAAGCTAAATAAACACAGCCAAAGACAGCAGGGGCCTATGGCTTAATATCCTGCCGAGGTTGCAAATCTAAATTGCCTCAAGTACCGCTAGTGATAGTGTGATGACTATGGCAACAACAGACTTGCTAATAAACCCCGGCTGTCCCAGCTGGGGTTTATTGTTTGAGTTGGTCAGAACAAAACGCAAAAGTAGGGAAAATCGATGATTTTGCCCTGGGAGGTGAAATAAAAGATGGGTAGAACGCTAGAAAACAAACAAGAGATAGTTGCTGACCTCAAAGAAACTTTGAGCGAGTCAACTCTGGCACTGGTAATTGATTACCAGGGGTTAACTGTGGCTGAAATCACAGACTTACGGCGGCGGCTGCGTCCTAGCGGTACTGTATGTAAGGTGACAAAAAATACCCTGATGGGCATTGCCATTCAAGACCAAGAGCAATGGCAACCATTGTCAGAACTGCTCAAAGGGTCTTCTGCCTTTTTGCTAGTTAAAGACGATTTCTCGTCAGCAATTAAGGCTTACCAAGATTTCCAAAAAGCCACCAAGAAGACAGAACTTCGCGGCGGTGTGATGGAAGGTCGCTTGCTGAAAGAACCTGATGTCAAGGCTCTAGGAGACTTGCCATCTAAGGAACAACTCATGGGTCAAATTGCTGGAGCCATCAACGCTTTGGCTACCAAGATTGCTGTGGGTATCAACGAAGTTCCTGGTTCACTGGCGCGTGCATTGCAAGCAGTTGCTGATGCAGAGAAAGGCGATAGTGCCGATAGTGCTGGCGAATAGACAGTCAAAAGTCAAAAGTCCAGAGTCAACAGTCCAAAGTAAAGTGGTTTTTAACTATTGACCATTGACTATTGACTATTGACAAATAACTAAATCAAACATCATAGGAGTTATATCAATGTCTGCTACAACCGATAACATTTTAGAACAGTTGAAATCTTTGACTTTGTTAGAAGCTGCTGAATTAGTTAAGCAAATTGAAGAAGCTTTTGGCGTTAGCGCAGCTGCACCTGCTGGCGGTATGATGATGATGGCTGCTCCTGGTGCTGCACCTGCTGCTGAAGCAGTTGAAGAGAAGACCGAATTCGACGTAATTCTCGAATCTGTACCTGCTGACAAGAAGATTGCTGTACTCAAGATTGTTCGCGAAATCACTGGCTTAGGTTTGAAAGAAGCTAAGGATTTGGTGGAAGCAGCACCCAAGCCTGTTAAGGAAGGTATTGCTAAGGAAGCTGCTGAAGATGCTAAGAAGCGCATCGAAGAAGCTGGTGGTAAGGTAACTGTGAAGTAATCCAGTTTTTAAAACCTGTTGTTGATTGAGGAGCCACATTATTTGGCTCCTTTTTTTATTTTTATTTCTCTTAACCCCAGTTTTAATAATATTTCATTGTTTAATAATGATGGTTTTTCATATATAAAAATAAATGCGATCGCTATTTTATTCTGTAAAAAATAACTGTTTTTCCTCGCCTCATTAATCAATACGGTTCAGTTAGCACCAAAAACCATAAACTGAGTAGGTTGGGTTGAGGAACGAAACCCAACATTTCCAGGGGTTTGTTGGGTTTCACTTCGTACCCTACGGGAAGCAAGCTACAACCCAACCTACAATTATTCTTAATTGGTTTTTGTAATACAGGCTTAGGTGGAAATTGCCCACCATAAAGGTCTGAATATTCTTCAGCAATGAAATCGGCTTATAGCAATTCAAATAATCTTTGCAACACATTAAAATATTCTAGAGGGCATGGCAGTGCCAGTGCCCCTACAATCTTCCGCATTCTTTTTTCCAGTTGGTATTACTATATTGAAATTGTTAGAAAAAATATTGAGTATCTTCACTGTAGTTTGAGCGCGAATAACACACAGAGGACATAGGTGTTAGGAAATAATGTGGTTTGAACTACACTATTGAGTTGAATTATTAAGATAAACTGCCTGGATGTATGTCATTAAACTACTGACTGAAATTAAGTTACAAAGTAAGGATAAACCATGACTATGAGCAAAGAAGGAGCCAAAGTAATTTTATGGGAAGAGAACCAAAAAGATTTCCTCAAAAAATTTTATGATTTACAATTTATTCCCAGACTGGGAGAGGAAGTTTATCTAAAAAAGGAGAACTGGAAAGTAACGAGAGTTGAACATGATGTAGAAGTTAATGAAATTAATGTCTACTTGCAAATAATCAAAAAAGCCAAGCAGGATAAATAATTTAATTCATCGGCTTACAGGTGACTCGCGTGCAGATGGTAAATGTTTCTGTTACGTAATTAAGCTAGTACCGCAAGGCGGAATTCAAAATTCAAAATTCAAAATTCAAAATTAAGACAGAGTAAGCGTTTTGTTGATTTTGAATGGTCTGTTTATTTACGCCGTGCTGTACTAGTCAAAATTGAGCGAGGGAGAGAGATTAATTTCATATATCTAACAATGAGGATATATAGCCATCCTCATTGAGTCGTTAGATTAAGCCTTGAGAGAGGAACTCTTAGAGGCTGTTTGAAAAGAGATTGGCTGTAATTATAAGTATTTATTGATTCCCTCTAGTCCCTTCAAAAGGCGGATTTAGGGGGATCTAGATTTTTTACTACCAGCAAGAGAGGGAAACCTCCGTTACAAACTGCGGAGGAACAGGAATTAAGGTTTTGGGTTTGAGCTAGTGGTGGTTAAGATACCTCAAATATATTGGTAAATTTGGTCTGCGAGTGGGTTTTCAGGCTCAACAGGTAAAAGTACCCTAGCTCACAGATATTCAACTTGTTAGTATCGATTATTATAAGTGCGTTAGTCTAGGGCATAAAATACTTAGATACCTGGTTTTTTAAAAAAGTCGGGGAGCTAAATCCAGCTGATGTTTTTTAATTACAAATTACCATGAACCTGTTGAACGATCGCTATCAAGTTATCCGCACGTTGGGTGCTGGTGGTTTTGGGGAAACGTATCTTGCAGAGGATACTTATATGCCCTCAAAGCGCCGTTGTGTGGTAAAACAACTTAGACCGATTCAAAATAATCCCCAGATTTATCAACTGGTGCAAGAACGGTTTCAAAGAGAAGCGGCGATTTTAGAAACTCTAGGTGGTGCGACTGACCAAATCCCCACTTTATATGCCTATTTTGAAGCAAAAGAACAATTTTATCTGGTTCAAGAATGGGTGGAGGGAGATACTTTAACAGCGAGGGTACAACAGCAAGGTTTATTTAGTGAAGGCGCTGTCCAAGAATTATTGCTAAATTTGTTACCTGTATTAGAATACGTTCACGGTAAATATATTGTTCACCGAGATATTAAACCAGATAATATTATTCTCCGCCATCGTGATGGTAAACCCGTGCTAATTGATTTTGGGGCGGTGCGGGAATCGATGGGAACAGTAGTAAATTCTCAAGGTAATCCTACCAGTTCAATTGTGATTGGTACGCCGGGATTTATGCCTAGCGAACAAGCCGCAGGTAGACCGGTTTATTCTAGCGATTTATATAGTGTGGGGATGACGGTAATTTATTTGCTGACGGGTAGACAACCGCAGCAAATAGAAACAGATCCGCAAACGGCGGATATTGTTTGGCGACAATATGCTAGTCATATTAGCCCCATGATGGCAGAGATTATCGATCGCGCGATCGCTTATCATCCCCGCGATCGATATCCTACTGCTAGAGCGATGCTAGATGCTTTACAGAGCATATCTAACTCCATTGCACCAACGCAACCATTCTACCAGCCGCAGGTGAATTCTGTACCACTAGCGCCAACGGTTCCTGTGAGTCCTGGGGCGATAACGGAACCGCCAAGAACCGAACCACCAAAAACTGAATACCCCAGAACTGAATACCCCAGAACTGAAAGTAATAATCGCAACGCTTTTATTATCGGTGGTTTAATTGCAGGGGGATTAATTGGTGCGTCTGTAATTCTGAGTCAGGTATTAAAACCTACTCAACAAGTAGCACAAACAACAGTCACACCGACAAACACCTCATCAAACGCGACATCTCCAATTGCACAAACTCCCACTAGTACGCCATCTCCCATCGCTCAACCCACTGTAACACCGCAAGCGACGCCTACGGCAACCCTTTCGGGGAACGCTACTCCTACTCCCACATTTTCAGCTTCTACAAATACATATACACCACCAACTAATAACGCTACAACTAACGATTATTCTTGGCTTTCCCAAAGGGCTGTGACTGATGCAGATTTAGCGGGTAAAGATGGTTTTGAATTAGATATTATGCGTAATTGGGTATTTGCAATTCATGGTAGAAAGTTTGATACTCCCGGCATACAAGATTACTTTAATAATCAACCTTGGTATCAACCGACATATTCACCAAAACAATTTCCTAATCGATTATTAACACCTATAGAAATTCGTAATGCGGATTATATTGCCAAATATCAAGACCGTTATAACCTGCGATATTTTAGGAAATAATTTTAATATTTCCTAATGCCCCATGCCCAATATATTAAAAAATGTCCTTTCGCTTTTGTAACCAAAAAGTAATAGTTAAATAAATGGCGGCATGTAATAATAAAAATCCCCAATTTAAATGTAAATTTCCCCATGTTGCATCGTAAACTGCTGTGGGTTCAAATGGTTGAGGGACTGTACTTCCATCAGGTAATTTGGTTGGTTCTGGGACTAAACTGTTGACATTTACTAAAGCACCATAAGCACCTACTGACCAACGACTTAACATCAACCAAGATAAAATTTTATTGACATCACCAGTGGTTTTAAATAATACTCCAGAAAAGATAATTTGCGGTAGTAAAAGTAATGGTAAAGCGCTATTAGCTTGACTACTATTTCTCACACATGCTGATATTAATAAACCTAAGCTGAAACTAGCTAATAAGGTGAGGAAAGTAGTAATTGATAATCCTATCGGCCAAGAAATTAATTCTGAATTTGGAGATTTAAAGCCGATGATAATGACTATCAGCATTAATAAAGTTTGCGCGATCGCTAAAATTGAAAGGACGGTGACTTTCGAGCTAAGATAAGCTAATAATCCTAAATTAACTAGCCTTTCCCTTAAATAAATTGCTGCTTCTTTGACAATTTCTTGCAAAGAACTAGAAAGTCCTACCCACAACGCAGCACAAGTAAAGACAAACAATACTTGCAAAGCTAAAGGTGCGAGTTTGGGATCTGGTTCTGCGCCTAAAACAAAGGGTATTTTATCTTTAATTGCTAAAGTAATTAAACCAATACCGATAGGTGCGGTTAAAAGTGAGAGGAGAAGATTAACGCGATCGCGTAAAATTAATTGCCAATATCGTTGCGTTAATAAAAACCACTGTTGTAAAAAGGAAACTTTTTTGCGTGTTGGTGCTAAAGACTTTGATGGCTGCGGAGTTACAGTATTGATTTGATTGCCAATATAACGTTGATAAAACGGTGATTGCTGAAATAAAGTTGCGTAGTTAACAACTGCTTGTTCTTGTTCGAGTTTAATATAAATATCGGCAAAGTCACTCACGCCAAAAAACTTCAAAGCTTCTTGGGGTGTACCAAAATAGCACAGTCTACCACCTAAACCGAGAAAGACAATGCGATCGCATTCGGTAATATTAGCTGTTGCATGGGTGACTAAAATAATCGTTCTTCCCCCTTGATGGGCTAAATCCTTTAATAGCTGCATCATCTGCTTATCTAAGCCAGGATCTAATCCAGAGGTGGGTTCATCTAAAAAGAACAATTTGGGATCGGCTAATAATTCTACGCCAATACTCACCCGTTTGCGCTGTCCGCCACTGAGATCGCTAACTAAAGCATGACGCCGATGAGTCATTTTAATTGCTTCTAGCGCCTGTTCTACCAGTGGTTGCAACTGGATATCCGGTGGTAGGCGCAATTTTGCTGCATAGGTGAGTACCTCAGCAACAGTCAATTCTCGGTGAATAATATCATCTTGGGGAACATAACCAATTTGGGTGCGGTACAAATTAAAGTTTTTTTGCAAATCTTCACCATTAATCTGCACTTCACCTTTAGTAATTTTCTCAATTCCTAACAGCGTCCGCATTAATGTAGATTTACCCGCACCACTTCCCCCGACTAAAGCAACAAATTGTCCTGGTTCAATTGCAAAAGATAAATTATCTAATCGTCGCTTACCGTTAGTTTCTAAAAGTATATTCTGTGCATCTAGACGAATGCGATCGCCTTGATCGAGAATTTCTAAATTATCATCGCGCACCACCAAAGTAAACGGCCCGATGCGGATTTTCGCCCCATTTGACAGTACAGCCGTTCCCATGACTTGTTTACCGTCAATAAACACCCCATTGGTGCTGTAATCTCGCAGAATATAGCGTCCTTGTCCATCAGTATCAATAGTTGCGTGACGCCGAGAAACCGTAGGCGCATCTAACTGTAAACTAGCTTGAGGATCGCGTCCGAGTAAAATTGATCGCTGTTTTAACGAAATTGCCCGAATTGCTGGTGTAGTTACTGTATGGGCGTTAGCAGGATTGCCGTATCTAATTTGAATCAGTTGATTTGGGTTTTGGGCAATTTGAATTTCTACACCATGGGTTAAACAATAGCCTTCTTTGGGGGTAATTAGGGAATGATTGACATATAGCTTATTACTACTCGCTTTTTGCCCATCGCCGTCATAAATGCGGTAGTCTGCGCCTTCTTGACACAACACCGCTTGACAACGGGAAACTACTTCCCAATGTTGGGGTACTAGTAAATCGCTGGTACTGGGATCTCGTCCCAAAATATGCTGAGGCTTTTTGAGTTCAAAGTAGAGAATTTCACCTTGGTTGTTTAATTCTAGAAAAGGATTGGAGCTAAAAACAGTCCGACTTTGGGAAGGTGGCTGCACCATAAATTGCTTAAGGGGCTAGGGGCTAGGGGCTAGAAATTTTCATGGACAGGTTTGTGATATTTTCTCGTGAATGGCTGTTTTTCATCAATTCTGGTGTACGCAGTTCATGATGGCTACTTACTCTGAAATTTAGCTGGTTAACAGTAATAGTTGTTTACTTATCAAAAATTAATTTTTTACGCAAAAACTAAATTAATTACAGGTACTAAAAGTTTATGATATTGAACAGCTAAATATAAATTATATGTAAAAAATAGGCAATTACAACATTAGATATTGATTAAATAATGAATATATTGAGGAATTATTCTGAGTTTTATCCTGCGTAGTCCGGCGCATAGGTTAGACAGTCATCGCTAAATTCAGCAATGCCAAATAGCAAAGTCCAGTTTGATTTTTGAAAAAAGCCTACTCTGATACTTTTCCATTACCCGTTCTGTGTTTGCTCTGTTTACGAGTAAGTTCACAAATCAAAGAGGAGTGTTTATGACCTTGACATTATTAAATAATCGTTATCAAGTTTTGCGAGTGCTAGGGAGTGGAGGATTTGGGGAAACTTTTTTAGCCGAAGATACTCAAATGCCTTCTAATCGCCGTTGTGTAATTAAACAACTTAAGCCTATAGCCAATAATCCCCAGGTTTACCAATTAATTCAACAACGCTTTCAGCAAGAAGCAGCCATATTAGAAGAACTAGGCGATCGCAGCAATCAAATACCCAAACTATATGCCTATTTTATCGACAATGGGCAATTTTACTTAGTCCAAGAATATATTGAAGGTCAAACCTTAACCCAAAAAATCCAACAGCAAGGGGTATTAAGTGAAATTGCTGTTAAGGGAATATTAATTGATATTTTACCAATTCTAGAATTTATTCATAGCAAGCATATAGTTCATCGAGATATTAAACCAGATAATATAATTTTGCGTTTCGCTGATGGCAAGCCCATATTAATTGATTTTGGTGCGGTTAAAGTATCAATGGGCACAATTATGACCGCCTCTGGTAACTCCACCCCGTCAATTGTCATTGGAACACCAGGATTTATGCCGATGGAACAATCGGTAGGTAGGCCAGTATTTTCCAGCGATATCTATAGTTTAGGACTGACAGCGATTTATTTACTTACAGGCAAAATCCCCTCAGAATTTCCCACAAATCCCGCTACAGGGGATATTCTCTGGCGAAATTTTGCGTTTAATATTAGCCCAGATTTTGCGGCTGTATTGGATAAAGCTGTACAACAATCACCGCGCGATCGCTATCTTACTGCTAGAGATATGTTAATCGCATTGCAAAATCCCGTTGCACCTACTGTACCTGTTATACCCACCGTACCCCCTGCTAATCCCACAGTAATTGCCACACCAGTCAACGGAGGACATGTTTCAACGCCAACAGTTCCATCTCCACCCCCTGTATATCAGCCGCCAATTTCTTACTCTCCAGAACCAGTACCATCTCCTAAAAGTTTGGCTACTTGGCAACAAGGGGTAATTATTGGTAGTGTAATTGGCTCATTAGTTGTCGGTGGTATATGGTTAGTCAGAGGGCAATTATCTAGTCCAACTCAACCATCAATAAATGTAGCCACATCTCCTACACCAACCAGATCGCCAAGCTTAAATTCATCTAATAATTCACCTAATATCAATGAGCAACAATCAACTCCCCCAACATCCAAAGTAGTTGAGTCAAACTCTTCTAATTCTAATCGTCAAATTAATACTCCCTCAACACCTATTTACACAGAAAGACCAACCACATCTGAGAATAATTCAACCAATGTAGAAACACCTATAACATCAACAGCAACCCTCACAGAAGCAGGAGCAAAAAATGTAATTAATAATTGGTTAAAAGCCAAGCAAGTTATGTTTGCACCACCCTACAATCCTCAACCAGCTTCTGAGTTAACTACTGGTCAACAATACGAGCAAGTTGCTGGTTATGATGGTTCAATCAACTCCCTCAAAACTGATGGTCATTATTACCAATATGGTTTACAACAAATTGATGGAGTAGACGAGTTTTCTGTTAACGGTAACCAAGCGACTATTCAAGTCAAAGTTACGGAAGATCGCACACTTTTTGATAGAAATGGCAATATTATACCTAAAGAAACTGATTTTAAAACGAGAACAGTCAGATATACTTTACAATTTGTAGACCAACGTTGGAAAATAGCCTCTACGCAAATAATTAGTAACTAATTAGCAAATAATTCATAAACGATCATGAGATTTTTCTCAAAATTACCTTATATTGTGAGAATTTTAGCGATTGCTACAATTGTGGCATTTGGTATTATCCTGTGCGGTACTTTAATGATGAGATTTTCTACCTCAAATGTACCCGTGCAAGCTAAAACTTCTCCAACGGTAACAACTACAGTCACAGCGCAACCCAACTCAGAACCTATAGCTTTACCAACAGCGAATATTCCTACTAATTCCACACCCTTAGAAATTAGTAGAACCTTGCAAATTGAGAAAACCAAACATCAAAATACAACAACATCATCAAATCAAATTGCTTACGGGCATTTTCCTTACGCACAAGCCGATCGTAGCCAAATGATGCTGATTGGTAGCTATGCAACAGGTGCAGATCAGCGCTTTGAATCTTTAAACACTGAAGCTGTACAAGCATTTATGAAAATGACTTATGCAGCCAGAGAAGTAGGTATTTGGATTATTCCTGTATCTGGATTTCGGACTATAGAACAACAAGAAAAATTATTTCAAAACCAAATTAAACGCCGGGGTTCTGAACAAGCAGCCGCAAAAATTAGCGCACCCCCTGGACATAGTGAACATCATACAGGTTTTGCGTTAGATTTAACAGATGGTAAATCTCCAAAAAAAGATATTACTTTAGCATTTGAAAATACAGATGCTTATCGTTGGTTGACTAAACATGCTCAAGAATTTGGCTTTGAACTGTCTTTTCCTCCCAACAATAAACAAGGTGTCAGTTTTGAACCTTGGCACTGGCGATATGTAGGTTCAGCAAATGCAGCCGCAGTATTTGCTAATGCGAGAAATCAGCAATAAATAAGAAGTTGGAAATTTTGCCATCATGGAAATACATACACCTAAATAAAAATAAAGATATTATGACTCAAGCTGTACCAAAAATAGTTACTTTTGATGAATTTATTGCTTGGTATCCCGAAAACTCTGGGGTACGCTACGAACTGCACAATGGGGAAATTGTGGAAATGTCACAGCCTACAGGGAAACATGAGAAAGTAAAAGGGTTTTTGGTAAGAAAGCTATCTGTGGAGTTTGACAGGTTAAATCTTCCCTACTTTATCCCCAATCAAGCGATAGTAAAACCTCCAGCAAGAGAATCAGGTTATTTTCCAGATGTTTTGATCGTAAATGATGCAGCTTTAGCCTCGGAACCTCTTTGGGAAAAATCTTCCACTATTATCAATGGTGCATCAATCCCTTTAGTTATAGAGGTTGTCAGTACTAATTGGCGAGATGATTACTATTTAAAACTTGCTGATTACGAAGAAATGGGTATTCCTGAATATTGGGTTGTTGACTATGCAGCGTTAGGTGCAAGAAAATTTATTGGCAATCCCAAACAACCTACTTTTTCACTTTATCAATTGATTAATGGTGAATATCAAGTTACTCAATTTCGGGGTAGCGATCAAATTCAGTCTCCAACATTCCCGGAATTAAATTTAACAGTAGAGCAGATATTTATAGCAGGATAATAAACTAATATTTTCATAGGTGTGGTGAAGCGATCGCCAATCAATACCAAACCTAGTCATTTGTTATTCTCCGCGTCGCTGCGTCCCCCTTGCCTTCAACAAAGCTATCTTCTTTAAATCCCAAAGCTAACATGCTATAAAATATACAATTGATATCCTGATTCTGACTGGCTAACGCCAACTTATGCAAACGCTGCTAAATAATCGCTATCAAGTAATTGATACCTTAGGGGGCGGTGGATTTGGTGAAACTTTCTTAGCAGAAGATACCCAAATGCCCTCTAGGCGTCGCTGTGTGATTAAACAACTTAAACCAATTCAAAATAATCCCCAGGTTTATCAACTGGTTCAGGAACGGTTTCAAAGAGAAGCAGCGATTTTAGAAGATTTAGGTGGCGCTACAGACCAAATACCCGCCTTATATGCTTATTTTCAGTCAGAAGGGCAATTTTATGTGGTTCAGGAGTTGATTCAAGGTCAAACTCTGACTGCAAAGATGCAACAGCAAGGAAGATTTAGTGAAAGTGCTGTTAAAGAAATATTAGTAAATTTATTACCAGTTTTAGAGTATATTCACTCAAAGCGGATTATTCACCGCGATATTAAACCAGATAATATTATTTTGCGCGATCGCGATCGCAAACCCGTACTGATAGATTTTGGTGCAGTGCGGGAAACAATGGGGACAGTATTTAATTCTCAAGGCAATCCTACCAGTTCAATTGTCATTGGTACACCCGGTTATATGCCCAGCGAACAAGCAATGGGGAGACCGGTATTTTCTAGCGATTTATATAGTTTAGGGATGACAGCAATTTATTTGCTGACGGGGAAACAACCACAAGAATTAGAAACAGATCCGCGAACAGGAGAAATTATTTGGTCTCATTATGCATTAAACGTGAGTCCAACATTAGCCGGAGTAATCGATAAAGCGATCGCCTATCATCCACGCGATCGCTTCGCCACAGCTAGAGAAATGCTACAAGCCTTGCAAATTGGCGCAAATACCTTTCCACCCACACAACCTTATAACCCTCCACCAGTAGCATCAACACCACCAACAATCCCAGTTAGTCCAGGTGTATCTTATCAACAACAGACAATTCCCGTTAGTCCAGGTGGATCTTATCAACCAACTAATCCTCAACCCACACATAACGGACAAAAAGGAGTCTTAATCGCCAGTTTAATCGCAGGTGGCTTGATTGTGGGTGCAGCTATAATTGGTTTTGCGATCGCTAATAATAAACAACCGCAAATAGCACAGTCCCCACAGCCATCTAACGAATCTGCAACAATCCGCAATCAACCCCAAGAAACCGCTACACCAAATACCACCATTCCCAGTCCTACCCCATCTGTGCAAGTTTCTCCCATAACACCCACATCAGTTGAACGTCCATCACCAGAACAAGCGATACAAAATTATTTTGCAATTATCAATCAAGGTCAATTTCCAACTTCTTGGAATCTCCTAGCACCCAGCTATCAAAATAATCGCAAACTTCACCCCAACGGCTATCTTTCCTATATAGATTGGTGGGGAAATAGAGTCCAAAGCGTATATGTTTCACAAGTTAATTTAGTACAAGCAAACGAAAATGCCGCTACACTTAATACTAATTTAGAATATACGATGAAAACCGGAAAAACCGTCCCAGCTAAGGTGACTTTTCTATTATTATGGGATGCTGAAAATAGCAGATGGGTTGTTGGTGATACTAGATAATTTGCCAACTAGATAATAGTCAATTGCATAAAAAAGCAAATTCTGATTTGATATGCCATCGCTTACCTTCGTGAATTAATAATGTTACTTTATCAGCAATAAATTCAAAATGTAACTGGCGATTTGCAAATTCTGTCCAAGCTGCTTGAAAATTTTGTCGGGTTAAATCGCGGAAAGCAACTGTCATGTGGGGTGTAAAGCGGTGGTTTTTACCTTCCTTGTCTACAATACCCAAATTTGCTTCGACAACGGCTTTTAAGTCTGCTTGCAAATTCAGCAATTCTGGGCTTTGCACCACATCTATATAGATGACACGGGGCGGAAAAGCTGCAAACCCATTCAGAGTAATTGGTAGCGACTGTTTTTGACTCGCAAACTCCGCCAGAGTAGCTTCTATTTTAGATACATCACGATTTGCCCATTTAAAAGGCTGTTGTAGCGTAATGTGCGGCGGGGACTTTTGCGCGTGTCGGCTGGCGTAATTATCAGCAAAATACTGCTTGATGTCGTTGGCGTAATCTTGAATATCTTGCGGTGGTAGCAAGGCTATGAAAAACAGGCTCATTCAATTTTAAATTTAAGGTAGAGGGCAGAAGCGAAACGACTTATCCTATGGATTTGAGGATAGCAAAATTCTGGAGGTTGTAAATAAATGCCAATTTTCGTCAAAATTGAAACGGGCAGAGTTGATAAACCTACCTTTGACAAATACGTACCCGCCCATAAGGCTTACGTTGAGGATTTAATTGCTAAAGGACATAAAGCCAGAACTGGTTACTGGGCAGAATTCGGCGGCGGGATGATGGTATTTGAGGCGCAATCAATGACAGAAGCCCAAGAAATTATCGCCCGTGACCCCTTGGTAGCAAACGGTTGTGTGAATTATCAGCTACACGAATGGCGAATTATTGTGGAATAACATCCAATTACGGAATTATTGTGCTACTCTATTAATAGACCTGGACTTATGCGACTTCAACGCCCAAATCTTGTCAGGACCGGAAGGTAGCAGCAATACGGGATGCTTGTGGTAGGCGTAAACTCCGGGTCGCCCTATTTTTAGGAGCGTTCAGCAGCAATGCCTGGTTTTGGAGATATTGTTCAAAAAGCTTTTTACCTCGGTGTTGGTTTAGCTTCTTACGCGGGTGAGAAAGCAGGGGGAAAATTAGCCGAATTGCGATCGCAAGTCCAAAAACTGGCAGATGAAATGGTGGCAAAGGGCGAAATGACCACAGATGAAGCCCGCCGCTTTGTCGAAGATATGATGAAGCAAGCTCAACAGCCCCCATCATCTACCGCACCTACAGACAAAACACCGCCTGCTGAACCTCGTCGCATCGAAATTGTCGAGGAAGATGAAGAACCAACAGTCAAGGATTCTTCCCCAACTGATGATGTAGATGGCTTGCGTAACCAAGTGCTAGAACTGCAAGAAGAGTTAAAACGGTTGCAACGCAACGACTAGTCAATAGCAGTAATTTAGCAACAGCACCAAACACAGTAAATTTTTGCATATACTTGAACTAGGATCTACCTAGTAAATCATAGTGGGAATCCAAAATCCTTTGTGAACTTTCAGCTAAGATACTAGTACTTCCAGCCAGGTCACACTGAGCGCTCTATTCATCAGCCAGTAAAGGTGTCAAGTTTATGGACAATTGGCAAAAAGATTTGATCGACATCATTGAGACTGTGGCTGAGGAAGTAGAGCAGTTTTTCCTGGGAATGAGTGACATGGTAGACGCTTTTTTGGAACTCACAGAAGAAATTACTGAACAGGTACAAACTACAATTGCGACAGAAGTTGATCAGTATTTACAAGATTTAGCCGAGCCAATGTTTGAGGCTTACTGGGAACTAGAAGATGTAGTTACAGATTTAGATCCGGGTTTTCCCTATTCAGTTGAAGCCACAGCAGAAAAAAATCCGGCTTGTATCGGTTGTATCCATTACCACGGACAAGCTTATGGTGGTAATTTATTAGTTTGTGCCATGCATCCTCACGGCTGGGATGATAATAATTGTCCAGACTGGGAACAGGATTAGGGACAAATAATTCAAAATTCAAAATTCAAAATTCAAAATTAAGAATTCTATTTGCCCAATGACGCCAGTTGCTACCCTGCGGGAAGCCGCTCCGCCTCTACAACGGGGGAACCCCCGCAACCCACTGGCTCCCCAATGCCCAATGCCCAATGCCCAATTACAACTGACTATTTGACAAATGACAACTGACACCAAAGAAATGAAATATGGCGAACGTGAGATTGCGGAAGGACAATTAATTACCTTTCCGAATCCGCGTGTGGGTAGGCGATATGACGTTAGCATTACTTTACCGGAGTTTACTTGTAAATGTCCGTTTTCTGGCTATCCGGATTTTGCGACGATTTATATTACCTACGTTCCTGATGAGCGGGTAGTGGAATTAAAAGCGCTGAAGCTTTATATTAACAGTTACCGCGATCGCTATATTTCTCATGAGGAATCTGCAAATCAAATTCTTGATGATTTTGTCGCTGCTTGCGATCCTTTAGAGGTGACAGTCAAAGCAGATTTTACTCCCCGTGGGAATGTGCATACTGTGGTGGAAGTACGTCATCAAAAATAATACCTAAATTATCTCGTTGACTGTTGACTGTTGACTGTTGACAGTTAAGAGTCATTAGGGGTGGGTTTAACCAACATATCTGTTTTCAAGCATGAATATTTGACAAAACCCGCCCGTACAATAGTGAAAAAGAGCAATGGAATATTTTTTTTAATTAGAAGTGCCAAATGGCGTATACTTCCCTCCCAAACCCTCAACAATCGATTGGGTATTTGCAATCAGCATTTTTTGATAGGTATCGGCATCACTCCCTGCTTCTCCTAAACTATCAGCATAGAGTTCTCTGTCTGAAACCTTGACATTAGCATTTTTCGCTACTGCTGTAATTAACTTGGCATCATTTGTTACCTCTGCAAAAATCGTCGGTACGCCAGTTTTTTGAATATCTTTCACCAATGCACTCACCCTGGCGGCTGTGGGTGCGGCTTCAGTGCTAATTCCCCCTAATGCTTGTTCTACAGGGATACCATAGGCTTGAGCGTAATAACCTAAAGCATCGTGAGTTGTGACTAACTTGCGATTTTTTGGTGGAATTGTTGCTACTTCCGATTTAATCCAAGTGTCGATTTTGCTAATTTCGTTAGTAACTTTTTGCGTATTTTCACTATATAAATTAGCATTTTCTGGTTTTAATTTACTCAAACTGTCGCCAATTACCTTCGCTATGGCTACCCCATTTTGAGCATTATGCCAAACATGGGGGTCGGTGACAGTTTTGCCATCTTCTGCAAACTTTTGCGGGTTGGGAACAGCTAGTTCGTTCACTGCGACTTTGGTAGCTGGATTAGAAGTTGCTTTGATCAACTTAATTAACTCCGGTTCAAAGTCATAACCGCCATATAATATCAATTTAGCTTGCTCAATGGCTTTGCGATCGCCTGGTTTGGCTTGGTAAACATGAGGATCGGAACCAGGCTGAATCAAACATTGCAGATTCACTGTTGTGGCGGCTATTTGTTTGGTTAAATCGCAAAGTATCGTATTAGTTGCTACAACTAACGGAACTTCGCTGGCGGCGGTGGCTGGGTTTGCAGTTGCAATGGAAGCAGCGCTGTCTACTGGTTTTGTTTGTTGTGTTGTGGTTGGTGTCGCCTCGCATCCCAGTAAGCTGAAGGTAATAGCTAATACCATCAGTCCTTGATTTTGTCGATTTTCTAACATTGTTGATACTCGTAAATTATGATTATGATTATCATTATCATAAAATCGGAGTCTCAGAGACTTTTAAGTAAAAAAAATATTCCATTGCTATTGTTCATTGTTGACTGTTGACTGTTAACTGTGAACCGTCAACGACTTTAACGGAATAATTTATTTTTTGGAGTTACCTAATGTTAGAAGTTCGTCATTTAGCAGTTAACTACAGAGGCGTTTGTGCGGTGACTGATGTCAGTTTCCGCCTAGAACCGGGACAAATCGTTGGTGTCATCGGCCCCAATGGTGCAGGTAAAAGTACGATGGTAAAAGCGATTTTGGGTTTAATTCCCCGTGAAAGTGGGGTAGTTAAATTTCGTAACAATTCCTTGAAACAGCATTTGGCGCAAATTGCTTATGTACCGCAAAAAAGTCAAATTGATTGGGATTACCCGATTACAGTGTTTAATGTGGTGATGATGGCGAGAACTAGACATACAGGGTGGTTTCGTTCCCATTCTCGCCAATCCCAAGCCATAGTCAGAGAAGCTTTAGAACGTGTGGGGATGTGGGAATTGCGCCAGCGCCAGATTGGGGAGTTATCGGGAGGACAACAGCAAAGAGTATTTTTAGCGCGATCGCTTGCGCAACAAGCTGAGTTATTCTTTTTTGATGAGCCATTTGTTGGTGTAGACAAAAAAACCGAGGCGGTAATTTTTGAAGTATTTAACGAACTGAAATATCAAAATAAAACCTTGATGGTGATTGGTCACGATTTGGGCGAAGTTTCCCGCAGATATGACCGATTTTTACTCCTCAATAAAACCATTATTGCTGATGGAAATAGTGCGGAAGTAATTAATGCTAAAAATATTCAAAAAGCCTATGGAGATGGAGTATTTTTTCTCCGCAGTGAATTAATTTAATTAGAACTGATGCACAAAAAATCAAACTCTTATCTCTCTGCGTTCTCTGTGTTCTCTGCGGTTAAATTTCTCTTAGATTTACGTAATACCTGTTAATTAATCTGGAGTTTATTTAATGTTAAATTTACTTTTAGAACCGCTACAATTTGAGTTTATGCGCAACGCCTTATTTACATCCATAATGCTGGGGGTATTATGTGCTGTTGTCGGTAGCTATTTGATTGTACAACGCATGGGATTATTAGGAGATGTGATTGCTCATGCTGTTTTACCAGGATTAGCGATCGCCTTTTTTTTTGGTGTCGATATTTTTATCGGTGCGTTCATTTCTGGTACAATCAGTACCTTGATTATTGCCTGGATTGAAACCCAGTCACGGGTAAAAGTTGATGTAGCAATGGCAATGGTTTTTTCGGGATTTTTAGCATTAGGAATTATGCTAATTACCATATTAAAAAGTCAAATAGACCTGCATAGTTTTTTATTTGGCGATATTTTAGGCGTAACCACATCTGATGTTGTACGTACTTTAATTATTACAGTAATTGTCTTACTAGGCGTAAAATTATTTTACAAAGAATTACTATTTTACACCTTTGATGCTTTAGCAGCGCAAGCAATAGGATTACCTGTAAACTTAATGCAAATCGGTTTAATTTCCGCCATTACCCTGACCATCATTGCTAGTATGCAAGCAGTGGGAGTAGTTTTAGTAGTATCACTATTAATTGGGCCTGCTATCACAGCTTATTTATTAGTCAAAGAATTACATCAAATGATGTTTTTAGGAGCAATTATTGGTGTAATTGGCAGCGTGAGCGGCATGTATATCAGCTATTATTTAAATGTCCCCTCAGGAGCCGCAATTGTTCTAGTCATATCTGGACTATTTTTATTAGCGCTTTTATTAAGCCCCACACAAGGAATTCTCACCAGACCAGAAATGGCTCATCAAAGAGCTAGACTAATTCAACAACTGACATCTGCAAAAAAGAAATGAATCGATTCAAAATTCCTCAGCAAAATTTTAGGGACGGTATCGCCCCGTCCCTAAAAATTAATCCGCCAACCAAAATCTAAAATTTGGTTACAGATATTGGTACAGCATTAAAAAAACAACTTCTTGCACCAGTGTGACAAGCAATATCACCAACTTGCTCAACTTTTAACAAAATGGTATCTCCGTCACAATCATAAAAAAGCTCTTGGACTTTTTGAATATGCCCAGATGTCGCTCCTTTATGCCATAATTGAGAACGCGACCGACTCCAATAATGAGCTTCACCAGTAGCGAGTGTTTTTTCAATTGATTCCCGGTTCATCCAAGCCATCATCAAAACTGTACCATCGCGGTAATCTTGGGCGATAGCTGGAATCAAACCTTGGTCGTTAAACTGCAAATTGTTCAACATTTTATTAACTGCTTTTAAATAACTTGTTTAGCAATTACAACCTCTTCTAAGCGGTGAAGCAATTCATCCAGATTCATAGTTCCTAAATCTCCGCCGATTCTAGTTCTGACGCTCAGATTTTGATTTTCTACTTCTTTTTTACCGACAACAGCCACAACAGGAATTTTCTCTAATTCGGCTGTACGAATTTGCTTTCCTAATCGCTCACCACTGTTGTCTATTTCGGCTCTTATCCCAGCTTTTTTTAAAGCAATTACTACAGATTCAGCATATTCTCGCACATCATCACTCACAGGTAATAAGCGTACTTGAATTGGGGCTAACCATAAGGGAAAATCACCAGCATAGTTTTCTACTAAAATGCCAAAAAACCTTTCTAAAGAACCAAAAATAGCCCGATGAATCATAATCGGTCGTTGACGACTACCATCAGCTGCAATATATTCCATATCAAAACGTTCTGGTAAATTAAAATCTACCTGAATTGTGGAACATTGCCACAAACGACCGATAGCATCTTGGATTTTAATATCAATTTTGGGGCCATAAAAAGCACCACCACCTTCATCAACAACATAATTCCAGCCTTTAGCA
Source organism: Calothrix anomala FACHB-343 (assembly GCF_014696435.1). Classification (GTDB taxonomy): domain Bacteria; phylum Cyanobacteriota; class Cyanobacteriia; order Cyanobacteriales; family Nostocaceae; genus Aulosira; species Aulosira anomala_A. The sequence continues at coordinate 26,142 of NZ_JACJQG010000024.1, forward strand.
TCTAAAGCTTGTTTGAGCGCTGATGTTGCTAACTCCCAGACTGTATCTGTTCCTACTGACTTATCTGGACGGGTAGAAAGATTAACTTCATAATTTTTAAAGCCAAAATCTGACAAAATCTGTTCTATAAGATTTAAAACTTTGAGAATTTCTTCAGCGATTTGATGAGGTAAACAGAAAATATGTGCATCGTCTTGGGTAAATCCTCTCACCCGCATCAAACCATGTAAAGCCCCGGAGCGTTCATAGCGATAAACTGTACCTAATTCTGCCCATCTTAAGGGTAATTCGCGATAGGAATGTAGTTGATGCTTGTAAGTTAAAACATGGAAGGGACAATTCATCGGCTTAATTTGATAAGCCTGATTTTCTACATCCATCGAGTCAAACATATTCTCTTGATAAAAGTCAAAATGACCCGATGTTTTCCATAAATCAAGATTGGCTATATGGGGTGTGTAGAGTAATTGATATCCTGATTCTAGATGGGCTTTGCGCCAATAATCTTCAATAATGTAGCGAATATTTGCACCTTTGGGATGCCAAAAAACTAATCCCCCACCAGCTGCTTCTTGAATACTAAATAAGTTCAGTTCTTGACCTAATTTTCTATGATCTCGGCGTAAGGCTTCTTCTCTTTGTTTGAGGTATGCTGCTAATTGGGAGGGAGTTTCCCAAGCTGTACCATAAATACGTTGTAGTTGGGGCTTGGTTTCATCTCCTTGCCAATAAGCGCCAGCAATATTTAATAATTTAAAAGCATCAGGTTGAATTTCACCAGTAAAATTAATGTGGGTCCCTGCACATAAATCCCACCAATAATTATTGTTAGGTTGAATATCTGTAATAAATAAAGAAGATTCCGGTGTCCCAATATCAGGACTACCAATAAAGTAACGAGTAATTGTTTCTGCTGGGGGAATCCGGTCGAGAATTTCTAATTTATAAGGTTCGTTTAATTCGGTAATTTCGGCGCGAATTTCTGCTCTTTCTACCTCTTCGCGAATGATAGGAAAATTGGCGTTGATTATCCGCCCCATTTGTTGCTCAATTTTTCCCAAATCATCAGGGGTAATGCTAACTGGACAATCAAAATCGTAATAAAAGCCGTTTTCTATAACTGGGCCAGTTGCTACTTTAGTCCCAGGAAATAGCTTTTGCACCGCCATCGCCATGATATGGGCGCAGGTGTGACGAATTCGCAGCAGTTTCTCACTGTCTTCCTGGGATAGGTTTTCCTGGGGTTTATTTAAGGAACTGACCATAGTTGAACTATAATGATAATCGTTATCATTATACGCCAAAACACAGAAAATTCCCCACCATGAGGGTGGGGAGTCGGTCAAAAAAATCTACTTTTTGCCAAAACCTTGACCTCGCTTCCCCTTTTTCCAAATAATTAACTCACCATTATTCCCACCGGCGGCTAATAAATGTCCTTGGGGATGCCAAGATAGACAAGAGAAACCATTTGCAGCACCATCAAGAACTTGAGAGATACGCTTACCCTTATTAGAGAGACAAACCCAACCATCTTCAGCAGCAGAACCTAACAGATGAGTTTGGGGTTGAAATTGGAGCGATCGCACTGTATCTTGATGTACAGGTAAAACCTGCGCTTCCCAATCATCAGATTTTTTTTCCCACACCACCACACCTTCGGCGCTAGCAGCAGCCAAAAGCGGTGCGCCAGATTTTGTGGCTGTATCTGACCATGTTAAATCACGAATTTTACCCGGAAAGCCGCGCATCATCCAAGGGTTGGGATTCTCCCATTCTAAAACAGTAATTGAACGATCCATATTCGCAGAAGCGATATATTTACCATCCGGCGACCAAGTTATCATCAAACTGGCAGAATCAACAGGTAACACACAAGGTTCATCATTCCAATTTTCCGCCATCCATATTTTTACCTCTTGATAACCAGCAACAGCTAAACTTTCTCCATTGGGATGCCAATTAATATCAAGCACAGAGGAAGTATTAAAATTTAGTATCGCCTCAAGTTCACCGATTTCTGCATTCCATATCTGCACGATGCGACCTAAACTGAAAGCTAGTAGATTGGCGTTTGGACTCCATACCATGCGGTCAATCCAAGTACCATCATTCTGCCGCACAATCACTAATTCTGGCTGCTGGGACTGTAAACGCCAAATTTTCACCTCTCCATTTTGCCCAGTTGCGGCGAGAAATTGACCATCCCAAGAAAAAGCCAGACAGTCTAAAGATTCTCCATTTCCTGGTAGGAGAGAAATTCCCTCAACTCCTTCTCCCACCAGCCACATCATCACCTCGCCATGGGCAGAACAAGCGGCGAGAATTTGACCTTGAGGAGACCAAGCGATCGCTGTAACATAATCTGACAGCATTCCTCGCCACTGCTGCTCAAATTCTCCTTGTATCTTTGCTTTTAAACTAGACACGCCCAAAACCTCTTGACTGATATCTTGCACCTACACCCTATAAGGGTGATGCTATACAAACAAAGTCTGCCTACGCAGGCTGATAAACTTCGTTTTTCGTTTTATTGCGAAAATATAATGTTTATTGAAAAGGCATTGTTTAAACATAAATACTTAGTGTAAAATGTGAGTTGACAACTCTGCGTACCTCTGGGTGCAAAACAATAATTTACCCAAGTAATTACACTAAATTAATTCACATAGGTAAATTACTTAAAACTTTTATCAAAAAAGTTACTCGCACCTTATTATGTAACGCCTAAACATCCACAAGCAAAGTAACTTATTGAACCCAATACCTCATCAATAACCAATGACAAATGACAAATGACAAATGACAAATGACAAATGACCAACTAAAGCAACATCAACGCTACTTCCTTAGCAAAATAAGTCAAAATCAAATCAGCACCAGCCCGCTTCATACTGGTTAAAGTTTCTAAAATCACCTTTTTCTCATCAATCCAACCATTTTGCGCCGCAGCTTTAATCATGGCGTACTCACCACTGACGTTATATGCAGCTACGGGTAAATTAGTATAATCTCTTACCTTTCTGATAATATCCAAATAAGCCAAAGCCGGCTTCACCATGACAATATCCGCACCTTCAGCAATATCTAGGGCTACTTCCTTGATTGCTTCCCGCGCATTTGCCGCATCCATTTGGTATGTTTTTTTATCGCCAAACTTAGGCGCAGAATCTAATGCATCGCGAAAAGGCCCGTAATATGCAGAGGCGTATTTTGCTGAGTATGCCAAAATTCTCACATCAAAATATCCAGCTGCATCTAATCCCCGACGGATAGCCCCTACTCTACCATCCATCATATCGGAAGGCGCAACCATATCAGACCCAGCCTCAGCTTGGGAAACTGCCATTTTCACTAATACTTCGACTGTGGGATCGTTGAGAATCACGCCATTTTCATCGACAATGCCATCATGACCGTGGGTAGTAAATGGGTCAAGGGCGACATCGGTAATTACTAAGATATCAGGCACAGCTTGTTTAATTGCCTTGATGGTGCGCTGTACTAATCCTTCAGGGTTGTAGCTCTCAGTACCAGTATCGTCTTTTTTGATTTCTGGAATCACTGGAAATAATGCGATCGCATTTATTCCCAATCGAGATACTTCCGCAATTTCTGTGACTAACAAATCTAGACTATATCGATAACATCCCGGCATGGAAGCAATTTCCACTTTTTGCGCTTCTCCTTCCATGACAAACATCGGATAAATCAAGTCATCCACAGTCAATGTTGTTTCCTGAACCATGCGACGTAAGGTAGCAGTACGACGCAAGCGCCGAGGGCGATGTACTGGGGTAGTAGGAGTAAGATTTTCTGATGACATGAGATTTGAAAACGATTATCGCTAACATATAATGATAATCGTTTTCATTGTCCGCACCGCAAAATACTTTCACAAAAAAAATAGCAATCCGGTTATTCTGCTTTTAAGTTGCACAATCCATCGTGAGGGCTGTCAACAGTCAACAGTCAACAGTCAACAGTCAACAGTCAACAGCCCCTATTAATAGTTATGCAATATTGAACAGCCCGAACCTACAAATCGCGCCATAATTGAGTTATTGGTCACGATCATGGTGTACAAATTTGAACAATTGAGTCGTAAAGAGGTTGAATCAATGTTAGGAATTACGCTTCAAGAAACGAGAGTGTACCGGGAAATTAAGGAAGAAGGAGAAAGATCGCTGATTCTTCGTCTATTAACTCGGCGGGTGGGAGAATTACCTCAAGAGGTGCGTGAACAAGTTGAATCTCTTCCCCTAGAACAATTAGAGAATCTAGGGGAAGCACTGCTAGATTTTACTAGTTTGGCTGATTTGCAAGCTTGGTTAGAAGCATAAATTATGGCTGCACTAAAGATAGAATGATACCAACTAGGGAACCAACAAGTAGAACCATACCGCTAAGAGAACTGATACCAAAGCCAACCAAGCGTTTTTCTGCTGCTTGATAGTATCCCCAAGCGTAAACAATTCGTCCTACCAGCCAAACTGCACCAATACCAGCTGCCCATAACGGGTTAACGTAAAAAGAAAATAACCATAAACCCGGTAAGAACAGAACTATTTGCTCTAGAGTATTTTGCTGAACGCGCAACACTCGCTCAAAGTTCGGATCTCCTGTCATTTGTGGAGGTGGTACTTTATATTTACCTCTCGCTCGACCAACATTAATTGTAATGACTAAGTAGAGTACCAGTGTCAAAGCAGTTATCAGACTAGTCCAGGGTGACATATCAATGCAAATCTTTGTGTACCAAAAAAGTATACTTAATGTTGATGATTGACGGTTGACGGTTGACTGTTGACTGTTGATTAAGTGAACTACCTACACTGACCTGACGGTACAGTGTAGGCTTCCCAATTCATTGGGGATTGCCGCAGACTTCGTAGATTTTTTACGTCCAGAAGTCTTTGGTCTTACATCCCCTCCAAGGGCAGAAGCGCTAGTTCCTAACGCCCATAATCGCAAACCTTCATTTCTAATATTTATTGCAGCGTTGATGTCTCTATCATGCTGTTTGTTGCAGTGCGGACAATCTACAAACCTTACCCCTAAGGAATCATACCCTTTCTGTAGCATTGGGATTGGTAGTAGAGTATCGCTACATAGTTGAGAAGATGGAAAAAAACGACCTATTTCAATATAGGTGTGTCCGAATTTAAGAGCTTTGTATTTAAGCATGGTTTGAAACATTCCCCATCCTTGGTCAGATATCGATTTGGCAAGGTTGGGATTTTTAACCATATTCTTCACTGCTAAATCTTCTACACAAATCACTTGGTTTTCGTATGCTATTTTGCGAGATAGCTTGTGTAGAAAGTCTTCTCTTACTCTAGCTATTTTACTAGAACTTTTAGCTACTGAGCGTTTAGCTTTTTGACGGTTACTAGATGTCTTATCTTTTTTTCTGGCTAGTTTTTTCTGTTTACGCTTTCTATTCTTTTCTAGTTTGGCTAATTGCTTCTTAGGTAGGTCATATTTTGAGCCAACAGACGTTATAGCAAAGTTTTTAAGTCCAAGGTCAACACCAATAGCTTCTCTAATCGCAACTACTGGCCTATCTTCTTGGTTGAAAAGAATAGATGCATAATACCTACCATCAGCATTTCTCGATATTGTTACAGTCGTGAACTTAGCGTTTGGCAGTTCTTTGTGAAACACAGCTTTAACCATCCCCAGATTGCCAGGAAACTTGATAACAGAATCCTCTGGCATTAGTTTCACATTTTGAGGATATTGAATAGATTGTTTACCATGTTTAGATTTAAAGTTAGGGAACTTAGTGCGTCCTTCAAAGAAATTGACAAACGCGCTAGAAAGATTGAATGTTACTCGTTGCAATACTTGAGAGTATGCAAGTCCTAACCATTCATATTCTTTCTTTAATCCTGGCAACAATTTGTCCATTGCAGCTTTGGAAAGCCCTTTAAGAGTTTCTTTATATGCTGTGGTTGTAGCATTGAGCATATAATTCCACAACCAACGGGTATTACCAAAACATTGAGCTAAATATGATTCTTGCTCATCAGTGGGATAAATTCTAACTTTAATTGCTCTATACATGGTATCGAGCTTACCGTGTTTCCTTTTTCATGGTAACACAACTAGTTAAAAATATCGCAACTTAAACAAATATTTTGTTCGTCTCCTCCATGCCCTCTTCCCTGATTTCGCTGACGCTCAATATTGGTCAGAGGGCTGTCGTCAACTCACGCGCAATTCATCTCGACACCTCCCTCCGGGTAGGTGTGAGCCTTCTTGCTGTTTCAGGTAAATTTTGCAGACTGAAAAGTTTTGTTAAATCCCTTACTTACTCCATAGTGGATAGTTTTAAATTCTACGGCGTTGGTGCTGGGATTGTAGAGAGTGTAGATGGCTTTCCCTGGATTGCGTCCCACATTACCTACACCTATAACTTGGCTGGGGGTGATGTTGACGGTTTGGGAAACTGGGGGACTATCAAGGGTGGTAACCCCTGTGGTGATGGAACCTGCTTGTAACTCGTATTGAAAAGCTAAACCAGAACGACCGCAGAATAAATTATGGGCTTGCATTCGTGACAGGCGATCGCACATTACAATTGCAGAAGTATCTGGTGTCAGTTCCTCATCTACAGATACCGTTGTTCCATGAATTAGCAAACAATCCAGTTCAAAAAAACCAAAATCCAGATTTCTGATCCATTGTACTGTTTGGCGAGAAACACTATCCCAAAGTAATTTGGCTGTATCTCCTCCATATTTAGCCATCAATTCCGTCGGTTCTCCCGTCGCACCTAAACAATGCAAAATCAAGCATTGTTCTTCCCACCATCCCTTACAAATCTGAGGTATTAACTCACCACGGCGAGGTTTACGCACCCGTTCTACCAACTGTTCCGATTCTGCTGTCGGCCCTACTAAATCACCCAGAATATACAAAGCCTCTATTACCCGACTTTGACGTTTAATATCAGCCATCACAGCCTCATAAGCCGCCAAATTACCCTCAATTCCACTCAAAATAGCCCATTTCATAGAATTTTGAATTTTGAATTTTGAATTTTGAATTTTCTTCCCCTCACCGTGTACACACATGGGTCGGATCGTCAGCGCGTTCCGCAAACTCTAAACCCCGCGCTAAACGCCAAGCAAAAATTGCTGGTAACCCTTTTTCAATAATCGCCGCACAAGTTTTTTGATAATCATAGGGGACTTCACGCAAGATTACGGCTTGAGTATCTGTGTCATAAATTATATATGTTGCATTAGGTCGCCCATGTCTTGGTTCTCCCACAGAACCAACATTAATAATTCGTTTTAAGGATGTATTAAAACTTTTTTCTTGAGCTTTTTCACCTTCAATTTGCACGCTAACTTTTAGCTTACCTGCATCTAAATTGCGAACATAAGGAACATGAGTATGACCGCAAAATAGCACATCTGCATTTACAGATAGTACCCTTTCTAAAGCCACAAAAGCATCAAGTTCTGGTAATAAATATTCATGATTACTGTGAGGACTACCATGTACAAACACCAAATTTTCGTGACGTAAACTGTAAGGTAATTGAGCAAGAAATTCGCGGTTTTCTGGGTGAATTTCTTTGTTAGTCCACTCATGAGCTAAATGTCCGCGTTTCTCAGCTAATAATGAGGGATAACTACAGTCACAAGCGTTCAAGCCTTCCACAATATCTTCATCCCAACAACCAGCACAAGTGGGAATATCTAAAGAACGAATTTGTGCTACTACTGCATTTGGATGGGGGCCATATCCGACTAAATCACCAACACAATAAATTTGTTCAGCTTTGTGTTTATCTATATCTAATAAAACAGCATCTAAGGCTTCATAATTACCATGAATACATGATATTACCGCTATTTTCATGCTTCTATTTCCTCAGCAAGCAATTGTTTAGTTTGTTCTTGGTAATTTAAAATTGCCATATCCGATAAACAGCAATCTCCCAATGTTTGAGCTACAGTAGCTTCGTCTAAGTCTTGAGCAAAAACTTCTATCCCACTAAAACGTTGTGGTCTACCTTCTAAATGACGAGGTAAGTCTAATTCGAGAAAATCATTTTTGGGAACGCCTGCAACATAATCTGCGTATAAATATCGCCCATCTGCAATATTAAAAATGCCTTTTGCACGGATGACTTGACCATAAGCGCCATGTGTCAGTTCATACCAAAATTCGTCTAGGCTGTTTTCATCCAAAACTTCGCCAGTGCTGGATGCACGCCAAATTCTAGCTTGTGTTGCAGTATTGGAGATATTTGCCCCTGGTATAATTTGGTTAGCCCATTCATGCCATTCGGAATTTTGTAGGTTTGGGGGTAGAACTGCGATCGCCTGATAATGTAAATTATCTAAAATCTGGGTAACTGCGCTTAACTCCAAGTAAAACCCCAATTCCAGATAAACCGCATCAGCTAAGGCTAGTTGATTCAAAAACTCAACTCTTTCGCTATCATTAAAAACCTTCACAGTGGGAAATTCCGCTACAAGGCGAGTTTGGTCTATAGGAACAGCCCCCGTACCCGGACTAAAATACAATACTTTGTCTCTCTGTTGTAATCTCAACTGTTGCTCAATCCAAGTGGTTTTTCCACAGCCAACAGGCCCAGCAACAACGGTAATTAAAGGTATCATACCAGAATGATAATCGTTTTTATGGGTTTAAAAAAATCAAGCACTGCGCAGGTGAGACAGCGCCAGACTCGGCTTGACAATTGCGGGAACAATCTTCTCACTCGCCATTCTTGCGCCTGACAAATTTCTCGCGGTTGGGCCTACTTGTAAAGCTGCTAACCCACCCATGATAAATAATTCCGAACCGGGAATACGCAAATATTCATCTAAAACAGGTAAACCGTTAACTATAGAAGTGGGATAAGCTGCGAAAACTTCTTGTAATAATGGCTCAGATGTAGCATCAAATTGAGTACCAGTAGAAAGCCAAATTCTACTATATTCTTGCTGACTTCCATCACTACATTTAACTAGCCAATTCTCACCCAACCACTCAGCTTTGACTACTTGACAATTTTCATCAAGTTTCAGATTACCATGACGCACCTGTCGCCGCAGTTGCATTCCCATTGCTGGTGTCATAGAACCACCATTACGCGCTTGTTTAATCATGGTAAAGCGCTGTGCATAATTTGATTCGGCAAAAAATCCCTTGAGATACTTCGGCCCTAACCATCCTGGTTCCGCATCAAATAATTTTTCTTGTAACTGTCTGCGTAACATTAAATCGACTTTTGCACCACGGGAAATTGCACCCACGGCTAAATGTCCGCTAGTTAATCCACCACCAATAATTAGGACTTTCTCACCCATGAAGCGCAACTTCCGTAAATCTACGGTGTGGGAATGACAAAGTCTATCTTGAGGATACAATGACTCAATTTGGTTTACCCCGTCGGGGAAGTTTAATTTAGCACTACCTGTTGCTAATACTACCCGTCGCGCCACAATTGCTTGTCCATCTTCTAGCCATAAACGCAAGCGGGGACGAATCAGATGACGCAGAGGTTCAATGCGAATTACCTTTAAAGGTATGACTTGCTGTGGTATGGAAAAGCGCGAAATTACATCCTGACAAAAATCTCCAAATAACTTAGTTCCTGGTAAATCGTAGGGGGGGAATAATTCACTACCGCGAGATTCCGCGAATTTCCGCAACGCAAAAGGATTGGGGTCTGGATGATGAACTGCGGGGGAACGTAAATGAGGAATTTCTAAAGCTGCAAATTGATGTTCCCAATTACTCATCCATGTACCACTAGGGTCAAATACCAAAAATTTACCCCGGATATTTTGGCGTTTTTGTAGCAGGTGCGTTACCAAGGTTAAAGCGTGAGGGCCAGCACCGATAATTGCGAGGTCAATTGTTTGGGGTATGGATGGTGGAGTATCTTGCATTTGCTGGTTCAGATTATGATATTTGAAAGTAATTCATGATGACGAGTTAGGAATTTCTAAGTAAAAAAAATTCCATAATTATTGTTAACTGTTGACTGTTGACAGTTCACAGTCAACAGTCAACAGTCAACTTAAAACTTCGGATTGTGTTGTACCAAATTCATAAATTCTTGACGAGTGCGAGAATCTTCTGAAAATACTCCACGCATCGCACTGGTAACAGTCCAAGCACCTGGTTTTTGCACACCACGCATCACCATACACATGTGGGTTGCTTCGATTACTACTGCTACACCACGAGGTTGGAGTAAACCTTGTAATGCATCTGCTATTTGTAATGTTAGACGTTCTTGAACTTGTAAACGGCGTGCATACATTTCACAAATGCGGGCGATTTTTGATAATCCGATGACTTTACCGTTAGGAATGTATGCTACATGGGCACGACCAATTATTGGTAATATATGGTGTTCGCAAGAGCTAAAAATATCAATGTCTCTGACTAACACCATTTCGTTAGCGTCTTCGGTAAATACTGCCCCATTTAAGAGTTCATCTAAGGATTCATGATATCCTTTGGTGAGAAATTGTAAGGCTTTGACAACTCTTTTGGGCGTATCTTTCAAACCTTCACGATCGGGATTTTCTCCTAAACCAATCAATAAGGTACGCACGGCTTGAATCATTTCTGATTCTGTAACATTGGGTAATTGCTGATTGCGTAAGGTGAGCATTTCTTCAGATGTGGAGATTAGTTCGGGAGGAATTGATAAAGTCATTGTTGATAAATTGATTGTTGATTGTTACAAAATTTTGGGTTTTCGATTTTCTGTTGAGTAGCTAGGTACAGGGTTGCATGAAATGCTGGTGAGTTGAGGATGGGAGGTTAAACGCAAAGGTGCGCAAAGGTAGGCGCAAAGGTACGCGGAGAATTAGATATGAATTAAGGAATTTTTGTGGTTAGTTGTGATTGCTGGTTGAGGATGGTTATGGATCAATACGGTTCAGTTAGGATTAAAACGCTGCGATATCGGTCAATTTTTTTTATGAACCGCCAAGACGCCAAGGACGCAGAGAGAAAAAGAAATACAAGGAAGTAATGCTTAACTGAACTGTATTGGGTTATAGATGATTAATTGAAGACGTTCACACTAAACATGCATTTAGGAGGGAGTTAATGTGGCTTTTATCTAGGTCTCTACCAATGACAACTAACTGATTTTTTGGTGGAGATGTCCAGTCATCTGCATGTAGTTGATAACGCACTCCACTAAGTTGGAAAATATGCCTTAAGTCGCTATCGTTGAACCAAAGTAAGCCTTTGGAACGCATAATATTGTCTGGTAGCTTGTCTGTGAGAAATTCTTCAAATTTGTGAACGTCAAAGGGGCGATCGCTCTGAAATGATATGGCTACAAATCCCTCATTTTCTATATGGTGAGAGTGATGTTTATGCTCGTGATGATGGTGGTGATGGTGGTCATGGTCGTGGTGATGATGATGTTCGTCTTCCTCTAATAGATGCTCGGTATAATCATTGATTGGTGTTAAATCAACATCTAAAATTAAGGGTAATGCTACTTCACCAAATTGACTGTGTAGAATTCTGGCTTGGGGTTTGAGTTGCTTGATGTAAGTTTCTAGTTCTGCTACTTTTTCGGTTGTTGTTAGGTCAGTTTTATTTAAGAGAATTACATCGGCATAGGTGATTTGTTTTAAAGCTGCTTCGCTGTCATAATGGCTAGGGGTGAATGCCTCAGAATCTACTACGGTGATGATAGAATCTAGCTGCGTTAAATCTCTCAGTTCTGTACCTAAAAATGTGAGAATAATTGGTAGAGGATCGGCAATACCAGTAGTTTCAATTACTAAATAATCGATGCGTTCTTCTCTTTCAAGAACTCGATAAACTGCATCAACTAATCCATCATTAATGGTACAACAAATACAGCCGTTGCTCAGTTCTACCATATCTTCATCCATCGATACGAGTAACTGACTATCGATGTTGATATCACCAAATTCGTTAACCAGGACAGCTACTTTTAAATCGTGCTTATTCTTGAGAATTTGGTTAAGCAGCGTTGTTTTCCCACTACCAAGGAATCCTGTAATAATTGTAACTGGCATTCCTCGCTTAGGAATAGCAACTATTTCGGTGTCGGTTGCTATATTTGTGGCTGTGTTAGTCATAATTCCTGGTTAATGCCATAGGCTGTTTGATAACGATTATCATTCTACACAAAAATTTGCCATCTGCAAGCAACAATTGTGCTTTGCGACTTCAACAATGGTTAGAGGTGCGGCAAATATCAAGTTAATTGTGCGGAAACTGGTGAAAAAACTGGCTAAGGAAGAGTTAACTGCACAAGGGTTAGTGTAAATTTTGCGGTATGTGGAGAGAAAAGCGATCGCATTTACCTTGTGTAATTAATTTTTGCCAACTAATCATCAATAGTTCAACTAAAAAGCTGCAACTGTGAGGTTAAAACGTGCAAACTTCGCCTTCAAAGGTGCAATTTCGCGCATAAAAGGTGCAAGCTTGGAGTTCAAAGCTGCAAACTTCGCCTTCAGAAGTTCAAGTTCCGAGTTTAAAGCTTCAAGCTTCGCCTTCAGAAGTTCAAGTTCCGAGTTCAAAGCTCCAAGCTTCGCCTTCAGAGGTGCAACAATGTCGCTATAAATGAGATTGGTGGTGATGCGAACTAAAAGTACCTTGTTTAGGATGTAGCAGTAGCCAGATAGATTAGGACATCAAGTCAGTCAATAGTCAACAGTCAACCGTCAACCGTCAACAACTATAAAACAAAATGGGGTACAGCAATGCTATACCCCGGAAAATATATATGAGCTATTGTGACTTTATTAACCAGGTATCACTGCGATACAATCAATTTCTACCAAAACATCCTTAGGTAAGCGCGATACTTCTACACAAGCGCGTGCTGGTGCTGTGTCTTCTGGAAAATATTTGGCATAAATCGCATTTACAGCCGCGAAATCATTCATATCAGCCAGAAAGACGGTAGTTTTTACCACATCTTCAAAACCTGCACCAGCTTCTTTTAAGATAGCTTCTAAATTAGCGATTACCTGTTCAGTTTGCTTTTTAACATCATCAGTATAGACAACTTGACCAATGCGGGGATCGATGGCAATTTGTCCAGCTACAAACAACATTTGACCAGAAGCGGCGATCGCTTGATTATACGGCCCCACTGGTTCCGGTGCATTATCAGTGCGAATAACTTGGCGTGTCATAGATATTACTTTCCCCAAAGATGCTTGCTGCTTACCGACTTCCATCTCACAGGCCATCGGTTTGTAAACTTCTCCATCAGGCATTATCGCACCAGTTAGGTCAGCATCTTCTAAGTTAGCTCCGTAAACCTGGGCAGAAGTCAAATCAGCTTTCTTTAGAGTTGCTCCCTTAAGATTTGCATTCATCAAATCAGCTTGTTGTAAATCCGCTCTATCTAAATTTGTTCCTTGTAAACAAGCTTTTCTGAACTTTGTACCTCTTAAATTTGCTGCACCCAAATCAGCCTCAGCTAGATTCATGCCAGACAAATCCTTTTGAGTTAAGATAACACCCCGAATCCTGGCTCCCTGGAAATTAGCATCTTTGACTGTCACATGATTGAGGTTTGCTTGGCTCAAATCGGCTTTAAATAAGTTAGCCTCACTAAAATTCGTACCATTAAGGTTGGCTCTAACAAGATTTGCTTCTTTTAATGAGGCTTGAGTTAGATTGGCGTGTTCTAAATTAGAGTCACTCAAATTGGCATTATCTAGGTTGGCATTACTAAAGTTAGCACCAGTGATAGTTGCTCCACTCAATTTCGCACTATCTAAGTTAGCATTACTAAAATTAGGAGACTTTAAGTTTGCTTGACTCAAGTTTGCACCACTAAGGTCTGCCCAACTCAAATTTAATCCAGAACTTTCCGCCAACCCGCTCAAATTTGCACCTGTCAAACAAGCCCTAGTAAAGTTTGTGTTGTTAAGATATGCATTGCTCAAATTTGCATTATTCAAATCTGCACCAGTCAAATCAGAACCCTTCAGATTGATTCCACTTAGGTTTGCACCTTGGAGGTTGACTCCTCTAAGATTTTCTTGCTCAAAATTCCGATGTCGTGCTGCATATTTTTGTAAAAGCTCCTCAGCATCCATAATGCACCTTTAAATACCACTGCCTCAGTATAATCTCGATAATTAGGCAGGAGTATTCTTCTCCTCTCTTCCTTAGCGAACTTCGCGCCTTCGCGGTTCGTTTCCCCCAACCCAACCCATAAAGCCGAAATATTAATTACTCCCTCTCTCTGTGTCCTCTGCGCCTCTGCGGTTAATTTCCCCTACCCCAACCTCGGACGCAACCCATAATGCCGATACTGCCAATAATCCCGCAGAATGCGATCGTGGTCAAAACACAAATTCCCAGGAACCCGCCAAGACTCAAAAATGCCGATATTCTTCGCATCATCACCGGCTTTAGGTTCACCTTTTGCGATCGCTAAAAACACAACACTCATCGTATGCTGACGCGGATCGCGGTTAGGGTCAGAATATACCAGAAATTGTTCAATTAACTCCACCTGTAAACCCGTCTCTTCCTCCGCTTCCCGCTTCGCCGCCACTTCCACCGCTTCACCATAATCGACAAAACCACCAGGAAGCGCCCAACCTAAAGGCGGGTTATGTCGCTCAATTAACACTATAGGTAGATGAGGGCGATCCACCAATTCAATAATGATATCTACTGTCGGGGCGGGATTTCTGTAATTCATCTGCATTATTAAGGATTAAGTAGGAATTATGAGCTTTTATAGGGAATTGTTACATTCTCTACATCTATCACCATAGGCAGCTTTTAAACCAACCCCTACCGTGATAAATTCGATGCGATCCCCTAGCGTCATGTTAAGGCGATCGCTTGCTCCCATATCATCTAATTAACTATGCCTTTCCCTAGATCCAGTGGCATTTTGCTGCACCCTACTTCCTTTCCCAGTCGATTTGGGATTGGGGATTTAGGCCTAGAAGCCTATAATTTTATTGATTTTCTGCAACAGAGCTATCAACAATATTGGCAAGTTTTACCTTTAGGGCCTACTGGGTATGGTAATTCTCCTTATGCATGTTATTCAGCAATGGCGGGTAACCCCCAACTCATCAGTCCAGAACAACTAAAAGACCAGGGTTTACTCACAGAAGATGACTTTGCTAACTTACCAGCATTTGACACATCTCAGGTAGAGTACGAAAAAATTGCGCCTATCAAGCTTGATCTGCTCAAAAAAGCTTGTAATAACTTTAAAACTCAAGCCACACCTTTACAACAAAAAGAATTTTCTGGTTTTTGTCAGAGTAAAGCTTATTGGCTCGATGACTATGCTTTATTTATGGCGCTGAAAGATAGTAACGGCGGCTCAAGTTGGTATACTTGGGAACTAGAAATTGCCAAACGCGAACCCAAAGCCATCGAGCAAGCACAGCGACAGCTAACTGAAGAAATTTACTTTCACAAATATATCCAGTTTGAATTTTTCCGTCAGTGGTCGGAACTCAAAACCTATGCCAACATGAGGGGTATCCACATAATTGGCGACATCCCCATTTATGTAGCTCATGATAGCTCTGATGTCTGGGCTAACCCTAATATTTTCTGTTTAGATGAAGAGACAGGCGAAGCAGCTTTGATGGCTGGCGTTCCACCAGATTACTTTAGTGCTACAGGTCAACTGTGGGGTAACCCAGTATACAACTGGGAGGAATTAGAAAAGCAAGACTTTAAATGGTGGCTGGGACGCTTCCAAGCCATGCTGGATTATGTAGATGTGATTCGCATTGACCACTTCCGAGGTTTTGAAGCATACTGGGCTGTGGAACAAGGAGAAGAAACAGCAATTAATGGCGAATGGTTAAAAGCGCCTGGGGAAGAATTGTTTGAGACAATCAAACAAAAATTAGGCACTCTACCTGTATTAGCAGAAGATTTAGGCGTAATTACGCCAGAAGTAGAAGCACTACGCGATCAATTTGAATTTCCGGGAATGAAAGTTTTACAATTTGCTTTTGGTTCCGATCC
The DNA here is from genome assembly GCF_014696435.1 of Calothrix anomala FACHB-343. GTDB lineage: Bacteria > Cyanobacteriota > Cyanobacteriia > Cyanobacteriales > Nostocaceae > Aulosira > Aulosira anomala_A. The sequence continues at coordinate 42,153 of NZ_JACJQG010000024.1, forward strand.
TGGTAATCCTTTTCTACCCTTTAACTACCCGCGCAATGCTGTAGTCTACACCGGCACTCATGATAATGACACCACAATTGGCTGGTACAACCAAGCAAGTGATTGGGAAAAGCGCAACTTATTACTTTATCTTGGCTGTATCAGTCCAGAAGGGATTCATTGGGATTTAATTCGACTGGCTTTAAGTTCTATTGCCAATCAGGCAATTATTCCTTTACAAGATGTTTTAGGATTGGGAACAGAAGCGCGAATGAATTTCCCCAGTGTTGCTGAGGGGAATTGGGGATGGCGTTATCAAAAAGAAGCCTTGACTGAGGAATTAAGTCAGAAGCTCAAGGTTTTGACAACACTCTATGGACGCGCACCCAAAGAATCCTGAGAGGTTGCTGGATTATCATCAAAATTAATCAGCACTTCAGTGTTGCAAAATTCACCAACTGAAGTGCTGATTAATTGAGATAATTTAGCCTGCGAGCAAAATTAACGTGGTAGACTGCGGGGTCTAGCAGCAATTTGCACTTCCTCTGGCTTTCCTAACTCACCCATTTCCTTGGGTTGCTCCTGATTGACGCTCATCAATACACCACCAGCGTTATCTGTTTTCACAGTGAGCTGCTCGTTAGCTTTCCAAGTGCGTTGAGTTCCTTGTGGAAGAGTACCCTCAAACTCAGTTTTACCATCAGCGACTACCCGAATCCAAGATGAAGCTTTTAAAGTAACACCCACCTGTACTGGTGTACCAGGTTTAGTGGTCATCAGGGTGTTGCTATATGGTTTGATATCTGGTAATACTTGTTTTGAGTTTTTTTGTTGTGCTGCTTTGGGTTGAGATGGGGTAGTACTTGCTTGTAAGGCCGAATCTTTCAAGAGTTGAGATAAGCCGCTAACAGAGCAAATAATCACAAATATATAAAGAAAATACAAATGCAAAGGACGTAATTGATTAATGGGCTTATTCGTCCAAGCTGGTTTAGGGTTCTTCTGTTGATAGACAATGGGAAAAGTGCTAGACAATTCCACGCCATTAAAACCTAAAGCATCGGCAAATTGCCGAATTAAACCTTGAATATAAACTGGTTCTGGCAATTCTGCTAAATTCCCTTCTTCTATCGCTTGCAGGAGCCGTTTGGGAATTCTGGTTAATATAACGACTTCTTCTAAAGATAAGCCTTGTTCTTGACGCGCCGCCCAGAGTTGACCGCCAATTTCCGCTAATTTTTCGGCCTGTTGTTGCTCTACTGACAGTGTTGGTGGCTGATTATCCTTCCTGTTGAACCATTTCATGTGTAGTTACACTCCTTAACTCAGCTGAATCTGTAATAGGTATGTGCTTGATTTGCTGTTGCAAAAAGCGCATCTCATCATTTCTTAGGGAACGATACTTACCCTCTTTGAGATAGGGTTGTTTGGGAACTTGTAATTTAATCAGTCCGATGGCAGTTCTATGTAGCTTGATGACCGGGTAGCCTAATTGTTCGGCTATACGGCGAATTTGGCGGTTACGTCCCTCCTTTAAAACAATCTCTAAACAGCTTTGTGCATTTAAACTTTCGATCAGGCGCACCTCAGCCGGTCTTGTTCTTCTACCATCTAGGATCACACCCTGACGCCACATTTGTAACAGTTCTTCTGGCGGATGTCCTTTAACTACTACACGATAAGTTTTAGGAACGCTGTGACTGGGATGGGTCAGCGCAAATGTTAAATCGCCATCGTTAGTCAGTAATAATGCACCGGTGGATTCTGTATCTAAACGCCCTACTGGGTGAATACCAGAACCACTACGTAATTCTTTGGGTAATAAATCTAAAACTGTTGTTCTTCCCTGGGGATCGTAGCAAGTAGAAACTACCCCAGCAGGTTTGTTAAGCAACAAATATATAGGAGCCGGACGTTGCTTGCTAACAACTGGTTTGCCGTCAACTGTAATTTTGTCTTTTTCCGGGTCAACTTTTTGACCTATATGTGCTAACACACCATTAATCCGCACGCGCGATCGCCTGATCATTTCTTCAGCTTCACGACGTGAGGCAATACCCCATTGAGCGAGAACTTTTTGTAACCGAGCCTCCATGTGGAAATTACTTATTCTACCGTTAACATTTAAATTATAAAATTTGTCCTTTGTCGTTAATCACCATAAATGTTACATTTATGGATTGATTAACTTCTACCGATTTTTGAGTCACTACCCATAAATAACAAGTGAAATGACTGAGCAAAATTCCGATGGCAAACGTAATCAAAAGATACGGATAATTACGAATCTGCTCACAACTGCACTAAAGATATGGTTGCGAGCGCAAGTAAGTCAAGTTTCGCACATCGATGTGGACATTAAAGCCAGCGATCGCCAACTGCTGTCTGGAAAAATTCCTTGGGTATCGATTGGGGCTAGTCATGCTGTTTATCAAGGCCTCCATATTGGACAAATTCAACTCATCGCTGAAAATATTCAAGTCAACATAGGCTCGGTTATTAAAGGACAGCCGCTCAAACTGTTAGAAACAGTACCAGTAGTTGGTGAATTGATCGTCGAAGAGAAGGATCTGAATAATTCCCTCTCATCCGAGCTGTTATTAACGGCCTTAAATGATGTACTGGTTAAACTTTTACCAGAACACTGCGCAAAAACCAAGTCTATTTCTTGGCAAAAAATTATTCTGGAAAATCATCAAATTATACTGAGTGGCATTCTAACATCTGAAGGTCAATCTATGCCCCTGGATATATACCTGGGCATAAACTTAATCAATGGTCGCGAGTTGCAACTAGCACCAGTTCTCATCAAGTGCGATATTGTCACTCCAGAACAGAGTAATCATGAGTACACCTTCGATCTCGGTTCAGAGGTCGATATCCAAGAACTCACACTGATCCCAGGTCAGTTACGCTGTCGCGGGCAGATTAACGTCAATCCCTGATCATTAAAAATCAAAAACTTAAATTGCTTATTATTTATAATAATTTATCTTTTTGAAGAATGATGGGTATTGGGTATGGGGCATTGGGCATTGGGCATTGGGCATAATTACGCCATTTATTCTCCCCTGCTCCCTGCTCCCTGCTCCCTGCTCCCTCACCCCCCCTTGGCAATTAAGGGTAATAACAAAGTCACGAAATAGTAAACTAAGGGCGCTGTAAAGATATAACTGTCTGTACGATCTAAGATGCCGCCATGTCCGGGGATCAACTGTCCGGAATCTTTGACTCCAGCATCGCGCTTCAGCACAGATTCGATGAGGTCGCCTAAAAGACTAGCGATCCCAATTAGTAAACCCAAGGCTAAACCAGTGTAGAGGGCATTAGTCCAGTGAAGATAATAAGCACCGCCTAAACCCACAGCGATGCTAGCACTAATGCCAAATACAGCACCTTCCACGGTTTTTTTCGGGCTGATATCAGATAAACGAGTTTTGCCAAAGAACTTGCCAATGGTGTAAGCGCCAATATCAGCTGCCCAGATGCAAAAAAAGGTCAGCACGGTCGCTTTCAGTCCTTGGGGAAGGGAGGCCAGGTTTGCTCGCTCTAGAATATCTGCCCAACTAGCAGGCCAGTAACCGCCTAAAGGTAGATTGCTGAGGGCGACGTTACCAAGCGATCGCAATCTTACCCAATAACTAGGCAAGTAACCCACATAAAATAGCCCCATAATTGAAGCGGAAATATCAGCAATTGTTGCCATTTTGGGTTGAAATAGCAGGTAAAAACAAATAAATGTCCCCGCTATTGGCATCACAGCGTCAGCTAAGTCACCATTCAGCGTACAAATTACCAGTAAAACTTGACTGACAAACATAGTGGTTTTGACAGCAGGAGCCATACCTCTGGCTAGCACCAAATTAAAATATTCCTGTTGTCCTAAAAACACCACAATCGCAATCATTATGGTAAAGTACCAGCCCCCTAACAAGGTAGAAAATAGAGCCAGTGCGATCGCAACAATTCCACTAATAATCCGAGACCAAGGCATAGAAGTATTGAGGATGGGGCATTGGGCATGGGGCATGGGGCATGGGGCATTGGGCATTGTAAATAATTTTGGATGAGATTCCCATCTAAAATCCAAAATTTCCTCTCCCTAGTCCCTTAAACCTAGTCCCTAGCCGCTAAATTTATGTAGATTCACTCTAGTTTCTCACCACTGAGGATAAAAATGGGATCTATGGCGGCAAAGGTTTGCGAAAAACCTCGCATTTCTAAGCGATTGACGCCAGATTGCACAACTTCAATATTTCGTGCTTGTAATTGAGAAAAGCTTTGAGAGATAGCATAGAGACTTTCTAGATTAGCAGCTGTCGCTACTACTCTACCCATAGGCGGTAGATAATCCCACACTGCTTGCAAAATATCTTGAATCGGGCGTCCTCCCTCAATACATACACGATGAGGAGTAGGTTTTAGTTGCTGCAAACAATCCGGGGCATTACCTTCAATCACTTCCACATTTTTCACCTCAAAGCGATCGCAGTTTCGGCGGATCAAATTGGCTACTTCTTCATCCCGTTCTACAGCAATAATTTGCCCATAAGGACACAATAATCCTACCTCTACAGGAATTGTACCTGTACCTGCACCAATATCCCATAATACGGAATCTGGCTGCAGCCGTAATTGAGCAATTAGTAATAGTCTCACTTCTCGCTGGCTCATGGGTATTCCTGGTAAATGCTCGAACATTTCATCAGGAATCCCAGGGGTAATGTAAGGCCAAATTTTGGAAGGCATAGAATTACATATTTATACTAAAGATATCAGCTTGTTTATTGGCATAGTCACCAAAGTCATCGCGCCGTGGAAGCCCCTGGCTTTAGACATGGGGGCAAGGCGCAGGCGAATTTATTCGCCGTGAGCAAATCACAAGTGATAAAATGAGCAGCATGGAACAAGTACTGACATTGGTTTGCAAGCTTAATCCCACCTTTGGGCAAATTGCCCAAATTGAGGCAACACTGAAAGCGTTTGCAGATGCTTGCAATTATGCTAATGAGCAAGTTAAGCCTCAAATAACAAGTAAGACTACTATTCAAAACTTGGTTTATCAAGATTTGCGTTCGTCGTTTGGGCTGTGTGCTAATTTGGCAGTCAGGGCTTGTGCTAGAGTGGGAGCCAATCGCAAAACTGCCAAACAAAAGAATAAACCAGTTAAATTCTTTAAGCCAACTAGCGCCGACTACGACGCTAGGATTTTTGCATTTAGAGAGAAAGACTGGACTGTTAGCCTGACATTGACCGAAGGCAGGGAGCATATCAAATTGGATGTTGGTAACTACCAGCGAGGTAAACTCAAAGGCAGAAAACCAACATCGGCGCAGTTGTGTAAACATCGAGATGGTTCCTACTACATTCATATTCAAATCAAAGATGAAGCTCCACAGCCGCTTAAACCAACCAATGTGATTGGCGTTGATTTTGGGCGTAGAGATATTGCTGTAACTAGCGATGGGGACAAATGGGATGGAAGGCAGATAACAGAGGTTCGGGATAGATACGCTAAAACTAGGGCTTCTCTCCAGCAAAAAGCGTCGAAAGGCACAAGGTCTACTCGCCGTAGGGCAAGGCAGATTTTGCAACGGCTGTCGGGGCGTGAGAGAAGATTTCAGTCTTGGCTCAATCATCAAATCAGCTACCGGATTATTCAACAAGCCAAAAGCACAAGCGCGATTGTTGCTATTGAAAACTTGACTGGGATTAGGGAACGCACAAACACTCAACCCAGAAACAAGGTTGAGCGCAGACGTTCTAATTCTTGGTCGTTTTATCAATTGCGGTACTTCCTTGAGTACAAAGCCATCAAAGAAGGGGTTGAGGTGATTGCCGTGCCGCCAGCATACACAAGCCAAACCTGCCACCAATGTTTGCACATTGGGTTGAGGTCGGATAAACGCTTCAAGTGTGGTAATTGTGGCTGGCATGGTGATGCTGATTTGAATGGCGCAAAAATGATTTCTTTATTGGGGCAGTCTGTAAGCCTGCCTAGAGGTTCGGGTTATTTGTGCTGTAACCTCAGCACCGATAGCTCAGGGCTACTACAAAGCCCCGCCCTAAAGGGCTGGGGTTAGCTTACAGGCTCTCACCACTTCTAGGCGTAGCGCTATCAGTAATCATTATGATTCCAGAAATATTGGGCGAACGCTACGAAATTCAGCAGCAATTGGGCAAAAAAGCGGGAAGGCGAACCCTATTAGCCCGTGATTTACTAACTCAGGAACTCGTCATCATCAAGTTACTGATTTTTGGCGGTGACTTTGAATGGGACGATCTCAAGCTATTTGAGCGAGAAGCTGAAACTTTAAAATCTTTATCGCATCCTGCTATTCCTCGCTATTTAGATTATTTTGAAGTAAATTCACCGACGATTAAAGGATTTGCCTTAGTACAGAGTTATATCCCAGCCCAAACTTTAGAGCAATACTTAAAATCTGGGCGAATTTTTACAGAGGCGGAAATTCAACAAATAGCCAAGGCTGTTTTAGAGATTCTAATTTACTTACACGGGCTACATCCGCCTGTAATTCACCGCGATATTAAGCCTAGCAATATTTTATTAGGCGATCGCTCTGGCAATAGTGTTGGTCAAGTTTATCTGGTCGATTTTGGCTCAGTACAAACTGTTTTGGCAACTGAAGGCTCAACGCGGACGGTGGTAGGTACTTACGGTTATATGCCACTAGAACAATTTGGCGGGCGCACCGTTCCTGCATCGGATCTCTACAGCTTGGGTGCAACGTTAATTTACTTGCTAACGGGGACTCATCCCGCCGATTTACCTCAAAAGGATTTTCGCATTCAATTTGAGCAAGCAGCTAATATCAGTCCTGATTTGAGTCATTGGTTAGGCTGGCTGATCGAACCTAATCTCGAAAAGCGTGCCAGTTCTGCCCTCAAAGCCATCCAAGCCTTAGATAAACCCCTAGTTTACCAGGCGACAGATTTAACTGATTTAACGATTAGTCAACCGCCAGGAAGCAAAATTCAACTGACGAAAAATCAGGATGTGTTAGAAATTCTCATTCCGCCTCATGGCTGGCAAGCATCGATGTTATTTTTAGGTACCTTTGCGATCGCTTGGAATTCATTCATCCTATTTTGGACGATTGGCGCGCTTGCTGCACCTTTTCCGGTTAATATCCCCTTTGCCTTGTTCTCCCTGCCTTTTTGGGGCGCTGGCGGCTTTATGATGTATGGTTTTTTATTTAGTATCTGGGGAAGTATGAAATTACACCTGGATAGTCAACAAGTATCTTCAACCTATGAGTTATTTGGATTTAAATTTCATCGTCCTCGACCATCCCCCCGGCAGAATATTACTAAACTAGTGTATATTCCACCACATTTTACTAAAGATTCTGATGGCGACAGAACCCAGGTACCCGCACAATTAGAAATCTGGGCTGGGGTACAAAAATATCAGCTTGGTGGTAATAATATTCCTCTCAAATCTGAAGCGGAAATGGAATGGCTAGCCCAGGAATTAAGCGATTGGTTAGGGATAGAGATTCAGACTCAGTAGAAATTGCCTAAAAAGTCTCAGAATCACCCAAAAAACTATGGATGAATCCAAACTACCAAATTCTGATGATTTACCCGCTCAAAAAATAATTCAGACTCAAGTTAAACTCACCAAAATTAAATTTGCTAAAAATGAGGATTGTCTGGAAATTGTCATTCCCCCGGCTGCTTTTTGGTCAGCAATTTGGAATCGCGGATTTTTAGCGATCGTTTTCAACACAATAGCAATTTTGATAACAGTTAACAGTTTTTTCGATAATTTATTTTGGTTGCTTTTATGGTGGAGCGGGAGTTTATGTTTGTTATATCAATTTATTTTCGATTTATTTGGACATATCCGACTGCGTATAGATAATCAAAAAATTACTATAGATTATACATTATTCAGATTTCGGTTATATTCACGGCGATCGGCACTCCAAAGCAGAGATAGCATTACTAAATTAGTTTACATTGAAAAACACTATCGAGAAATTGCTCAAGGCTCAATTGAAGAGCCAGCAACATTAGAAATTTGGGTAGGTGCAGAAAAGTATAAAATTATTATTCTTAGTAATCGGGTTAAAAATCAAGTAGAGATTGAATGGTTAGTACGTGAATTAAGTGATTGGTTAGGTATTGAAATAGAATATCCCTGAAGTAAAAATGCTATTTGTCAGGAGGGCGGTGAGCAATAAGTGTTTGATTTTTGAACATATACGTAGGGTACCCTACAGATACTTAAGATAAATATTGATTCATCGCCATACAATTAAGTATAAAAGCAATATCGACGACCTTAGTTAATTTTAAATTGCTCCATAGCTTTCCAAAAGTTGGATTATTTCTGACAGCTTGGTGTCATCCCAAAAACCTTGTTTGCTTAATTCTTTTGCAATTGCTAGAGCAGTGTAGTCATTTTCTTCTTTGGCATTAAAGTCAGCACCAAGTTCAAGTAATTGCCGAACAGCTTTTGTATTTAACTTCAAGACTGCTAACATTAAAACAGTTTGACCCCTGCGAGAACTGCCATTAATATCTGCTCCAGCTTCAAGTAATTCTTGAAATATCTCATTGTCAATGTTTGCCGAATTTAAAGCGATCGTTAGCGGTGGGTATCCACATACATCTTCTTCTTTCAAATTCGGATTAGCGCCTGCTTCTAATAAAATGCGAACAATAGATAATTGATTATTTCTTATAGCTTTATGTAATGCAGCTTCGCCATTAGAGCTAATTGCATTGACATCTATACCTTGAGAAATAGCAGTAGAAACAGCATTGATATTTCCATAGAAAGCATCATCCACAAAGGCTTCAACAGCATAATTATTTTTGCGTTGACGATAAATAAGACCCTTTGGTAATTCTTTATAAGCTATTTCTCTAAATTCAGAAAGAGTTAATGGCGCTAAGTAATCAAATACTTCTTGACAGCCAAATCTAGCAGCTTCACTTAAAGCAAATGCACCATCATCACTAATGGCATTAACATCTGCACCACGTTCAACCAGCAACTTCACCAAATCTAACCGACAACTACTAGCTATTTCTATGAGTATGGTGTAATTATCGTCATGTTTTTCATTAGGGTCAAATCCAATTGACATTAAACTTAAGCAAGCTTCTATTTGAGCTTGCATATAAGCCGTTTCTGGTTCTTTTTCATATCTCTCAGATTCATAATACTCATTGAGTTTTTGCTCAAATAAATAACTAAATAAACTCATTCTCTATCAATAAATTAATTTAAAATTTATTTTTGTATTATCCTTTAATAATGGTCAAGGAAAGTATAAAAATAGCAACTGACAGTAAATGGCAAAGTTTACCCCAGGAGCGATCGCGAAAGTAAAATAAAATTATCCTCCACTTAAACCCCATTATGGTTATCCCAGAACTCGAACAACAACTGCTTCAACTTTCCCCCAACAAAAAACTTTATATTATCCAACTTCTTGCCCAAAGTCTGACTATACACAACACCCACTCAGAGCAACCTAGTAAACTCTCAGAATTCTTCCGTCATTCCCCTCTGGCTGAAGTTACTGAAGAACTCGACCTGAGCCGCGATCGCAGCCTAAACTATAACTACAACGATTTTGCAAAGAACAGGGGTTGTAATTATTAATCCTTGGTCTATTTAAGTTTTAAGTTAGTCACTATAGCAACTGCACTTTATAGTTAACTATAGATGCTTGAGAGGAAGTATATATGTTATTTGGATTAGGATGGCCAGAAATTGCCATTATTCTGATAGTGGCTATTGTAATTTTCGGCCCGAAAAGAATTCCCGAACTGGGGAATGCACTGGGTAAAACTCTCCGGGGTTTTAAGGAAGAAGTTAAAGGTTCTAATTCAGAGAATAATTCCGAGCAAGACCAATAATATTGTTAATTGGCAGCAAAGCAAAGGTTAATAGTAGAGATACGCGCGATCGCATCTCTACTATTGACTAAAGCAGCGTATTGATGATCGGAGATACCACGCCATTTTGGGAATCTACGATGGCCGTAGTTGAATTTTGTTGATGTGTTTCTTCTTTAACTACGCCGCGTGTTCTAATTAGGCGAATGGCACGGCTGACACTTTCTGGTAAAATCACGACCAAGCTGTTTTCCGGAGCCATATCCAAGCCTTTGTTAATCGCTTGGGTTTCGTCCAAAATTGCCTCAAACCGAGCATTGGGTTTAACTTGGGTAATGCCTTGAGTAATCAACGCTGCGGCTGAACCTCTGGGACGACCTCTCGTGTCATCATCTTCTTTAACTATGATGTAATCAAAAATATCGGCGGCTAATTTGCCCAATGTAACAAAATCTTCGTCACGGCGATCGCCAGGGCCGCCAACTACGCCAATTCGCTGTCCTGTAGTCCAGTTGCGGACGAAAGCACCTACAGCTTCGTAACTAGCTGGGTTATGAGCATAGTCTACTAAGGCATGGTAGTTGCCTAAATTAAACAAATTCATCCGTCCTGGAGTTTGACTTACAGAAGCGCGGAAGGTCTTTAAGCCGGCGCGAATCTGCTCAATGGTGACGTTTTGCACAAAAGCTGCCAAACTTGCGGCTAAGGCGTTAGCAATCATAAATGGTGCGCGTCCTCCCATTGTTAAGGGAATCGCTTCTGCCCTTTCGATGCGGTGCGTCCAATCGCCTTTGACAATTGACAGATAGCCATTTTCATAAACTGCTGCGACTCCGCCCTTTTGAATGTGCTTGCGCACCAGTTCTGAGTCGGGGTTCATGGTGAAGTAAGCAATATTCGCTTTTGTCTTCTCCGCCATTGCCGCAACTCGATGATCGTCGGCGTTGAGTACAGCATAGCCATCTGGGAATACAGCTTCGGCTACTACACTTTTGAGGTTAGCCAATTGGTCAATGGTATCGATATCGCCTATACCTAAATGGTCGGCGGCAACATTTAATACTACACCTACATTAGCAGCTTCAAAACCTAGCCCGGAGCGGAGAATGCCACCACGAGCGCTTTCTAAAACTGCGACCTCTACAGTCGGGTCTTGCAAGATTAAATGGGCACTTTGCGGCCCCGTATTATCTCCAGCTTCTACTAAATAATCACCGATATAAGTTCCATCTGTAGTTGTATAACCTACTACTTTACCTGTCTGTTTATAAATATGTGCTAGTAATCTGGTAGTAGTGGTTTTACCATTAGTACCGGTGACGCTCAGAATGGGAATGCGGCTAGATTGCTCGTTAGGAAAGAGCATATCCATAACTGCGCCGGCAACGTTGCGGGGAATGCCTTGACTGGGCGCAACATGCATTCTAAAGCCAGGAGCGGCGTTAACTTCAACAATTACGCCATCTACTTCCCTTAAGGGGCGGCTAATATCTGTGGTGACGATATCCAAACCGGCGATATCCAAGCCAATAATTTTGACTACCCGTTGTGCTAGCCAAATATTTTCTGGGTGAATTTCATCGGTACGGTCTAAAGCGCAACCACCTGTACTTAAGTTAGCTGTAGCGCGTAAATAACAAACTGTACCTTTGGGAAGAACGCTATTTAGGGTGTAGCCTTGCCTTTCTAGCAACTGGTAACTAGTCCGGTCGAGTTCAATTTTGGTGAGTACATTATCATGTCCTTCACCGCGATTTGGGTCTTGGTTTGTTTCCTCAATTAGTTCCGCAACCGTAGATCTGCCATTACCTACCACATGGGCTGGGACTCGTTCAGCTACTGCTACGACTTTACCATCTACCACCAATACCCGATGATCTCGCCCTACATAATACCGTTCCACAATCACTGACCGAGATACCTGTCTAGCTGCTTCATAAGCGGCTTCGGCTTCTTCCCAGGTTCTAATATCAATGGTAATTCCCCGTCCGTGATTGCCATCTAATGGCTTGATGACTATGGGATAACCACCAACATATTCAATTGCTTCTTCCAAATCATCCAAGAAACTAATAACTGTACCTTTAGGCACTGGTACGCCAGCAGATGCCAAGATACGTTTGGTGGCTTCTTTGTCGCAAGCTAGTTCTACTCCCAAAATACCGGTGTTATCGGTCATGGTTGCTTGCATCCGCTTTTGGTTCACGCCATAGCCTAGCTGAATCAAAAAGCGTGCCCCCAAAGCCATCCAGGGTATACCGCGTTTTTCTGCTTCTTTGACGATCGCTTCTGTAGACGGCCCCAAAGATGCATCGCGCCAGAAGTCTTTTAAGTCTTGAATGTCTTGCTCTAGCTCGGCTTTGGGATAACGACCGCGATCGACTATACTTTGGCACAACCGCACGGCGGCTCGTCCGGCGTAGCGTCCCGCCTCTTCATTCAGGTACTCAAGCACTACCTGGTAAATTCCAGGTGTAGCTGTTTCGCGGGTGCGACCAAAGCCGACATGCATTCCGGCTAGTTCTTGCAGTTCGAGGGCTACATGCTCAACGATATGGCCCATCATTGTGCCTTCGCGCACGCGCATTAAAAAACCACCCCGACAGCCCGGTGAGCAATAGTGGCCCTCCAGACTTGGCAAGGCCTCTACTAATCCTTCGTAAAAACCAGGGATTTCATTTGAGGGCTTATCGGCAAGGTTTTCTAAATCGAGGCGCATGACGATCAGCTTGTGGCGTCGAATGCTCCAGTAGTTTGGGCCGCGTAAGGTCTGGATCTTGAGGATTCTCATGGGAATAGGTAGATGGAGATTCGGAACCAATATTCTAGTTTCTTACTGGGATTGATCGTAAACTGTTTATCACGAACAGTTTTTCTTTTTAAATACTGTATATCTGATTTTTCTACGGTTAGAAATAAATCCACGATCAACTCAGTGTAACCTCAGATACTCTATTCCGTCAGCTGGAGATCCGGTGTACCGCAGGCAATACAGTGCGTTGGTACAGGTGGAAGCGATCGCCATAGCTGAGGATATGGAGGCGTAAATTATGCACAGTTAAGGGTTCATTTGCTCCTACATGGGGTTCATTTGTGTGGGTTAACTCCGTGGGATCGACAATCGTGACGCTACCTTTACCCATAACCTGTAGCCAGCCATCGCGCTCGAATACAGCACAGGTATCTTCGTCAATACCGATACCTAAGCGATCGGGGTGAGCTGCGATCGCGCTAATTAATCGCCCCATGCGATTACGGTTGTGAAAGTGTTGGTCTACAATCACTTCGGGAATAAAACCTAAGCCTGTTGCCATATCTACCAGAGAGCGGTTGGGCGTTTCCCCACTACCACCGCCAGCAATCATATGATGCCCCATTACCGCCGCTCCGGCACTAGTGCCAGCTAAGGTAAGTTCCCCTGCCCTAACTCGCTGTCGGACAATGTCCATCACTGGCGTATCTGCCAACACGCCACACAGACGTAATTGATCCCCTCCTGTTAAAAAGACTCCGCTACAGGCTTCTAGAGATGCTTTAATTTGAGAAGCTTCGCACTGTTCCCGTTCGCGAATATCTAAAATCTCAACCTTCTCCGCACCCATTTCTTCAAAAATCCGAATATACCTACCGCCAATAATGGCTGGCTCGCGAGAGGCAGATGGAATAATTGTAATATAAGCCTTGCTAGCACCAGCACGGCCAAAAAAAGTTCTTAGGATATCGCGTCCGTGAACTTTGTCTTCTGCGCCTCCGATAACCAGAACGGCGGTTTTAGTTGCTTGGGGTGTCCTCATTTCCAGCGATTTAGCTTTTAATTGCGGCATTGTGTTTCTCCTGTCAACAACTTCAGGAGCCATCGCCTGGGACGGGTTTCCCGGCTTGTGGCGAATGGCGTGTGAATATAACAAAGTTCAGTAGCCTGGCGATTTTTGCGCTTTGCTTGTATGAGAGGACACTTTTTTGCAGTTGCGAGTGTTTGCTCGATCCACAAGACGCCTCAGTCTTGATATGTCCATTTTCCTCAAAGCCAGCGCCTTGTTTGTTCACCTGTCCACTTTTGCCAGTTTGGCAAAATAGTGCGAGTAGGGCTAAGTGGGGGCTAGGCTACGCCCGCGATGGGGGCGAGTAGGTTTTGACAAGCTGTGTTCTGAGGCTGGCTGGATGCATCCTGAAAGTTGTTAACTGAGTTCAGAATATTAATTTAAATGTAGTTTTGACAATATTTAAACATAAAGTAAGTAAATAGAAAAACTTTTCGTCTCCCGCAAGATCTAAGTTTTCTGGTACTTTTAGTTACTATTGACAAACTTTATCTCTAGCCCTACCACTCATTAGCTTCTTGTGTTTCCTAGACATTCAAATTTAAGATTAGTGTTCTTGAATACGAATAACTGTGCGCTTTGATATAGTTACGCTTTTTCCTGACTGTTTTACCTCAGTTTTGAGTTCTGGATTGCTGGCTAAAGCCTTAGCCAAACAGATTGCGCAAGTCAATCTTGTTAATCCTAGAGACTTTACCAATGACAAGCACCGGAAAGTAGATGATGAACCCTATGGCGGCGGTGTGGGGATGCTGATGAAGCCGGAACCCATTTTCGCTGCTGTAGAGTCGTTGCCGATTCTACCGCAAAGAGAGGTGATTTTGATGAGTCCTCAAGGACAAACTATCAATCAACCACTTTTGCGCGAGCTGGCAACAAATTATAACCAATTAGTTGTCATTTGTGGCCATTATGAAGGAGTAGATGAGCGAGTACTGCATTTAGTTACCCGTGAAGTCTCTCTAGGCGACTTTATTCTCACCGGTGGCGAAATCCCCGCAATGGCTTTGCTTAATGGTGTGGTAAGACTATTACCGGGCACTGTAGCGAAGGTGGAATCATTGACAGCCGAGAGTTTTGAAGAAGGTTTGTTAGATTATCCCCAATACACCCGTCCTGCCAATTTTCGTGGCTGGAAAGTACCGGATGTCTTACTCTCTGGAAATCACGCCGCCATTGCCCAGTGGCGTTACGAACAACAAATCCAAAGAACCAGCGATCGCCGTCCCGATTTACTGGAAAAATGGCAAAGGGAAAAGGAGGACAAGGGAGACAAGGAGGACAAATAATTCAAAATTCAAAATTCAAAATTCTATTTGCCCAATGCCCAATGCCCAATGCCCAATGCCCAATGCCCATTGACTATTGACTATTGACAAATGACAAACATTCGTATAGGTAACGGCTACGATATTCACCGCCTAGTGAGCGATCGCGCTTTAATTTTAGGCGGTGTGAACATTCCCCATGAATTAGGTTTGCTGGGGCACAGTGATGCTGATGTGCTGACCCATGCGATTATGGATGCCATGCTAGGGGCATTATCTTTAGGGGATATTGGACATTATTTTCCGCCGACAGATCCTAAATGGGCGGGTGCAGATAGTTTGGTGCTATTAACTCAAGTAAACCAGCTAATTTGCGATCGCGGTTGGCGAATCGGCAATATTGATTCGGTGGTAGTCGCAGAACGACCAAAATTGAAACCCCATATTGAGACAATGCGGGATAAGCTAGCGGCTGTTTTACAGTTAGAACCAAATCAAATTGGTATCAAAGCTACTACTAACGAAAAATTAGGCCCTGTGGGAAGAGAAGAAGGGATATGCGCCTATGCTGTGGTTTTACTAGTAGCTGCTAATTAACTCAAATTTCGGTAACAGATTGGTTAATGGATAGCATAGGTATACATGAGCAAGAAATTTCTCAAGAATTATTAAATTATTTAGGAGAACTAGGACAATGGAAGCTGCAAAATTTCAGATTCCTAATTATGTTGCTGATATTGTTGCCTTGGATAAGGATGAGAAAATTGTTTTATTAGTGGAAGTTAAAGCAACAAAATTAGAAGGGAGAGATGCCAAAGAGGAAGCTATTTCACAATTAAAGTCATATTTACAAAATGCCAAAAATACTCGGTTTGATTTAGCAAATGAGACATTTGCTATGTTCGCAGATCTAGAAAATATTTATATTTTTAAATGGGATGGGAAGAAATTTTCAGATTTTCTGATTTCACAAGAAACTGCTAATACTCTTAGCTATTACGATCCTGATTTTAGCAGCAAAACAATCTTGGGATTCTACTTAAAAACGCTGGTAGAGGCTTGGCTACGAGACTTAGCTTATCACTGGAAATCAGAAACACCGCCAGCATCAGAAAAGTTGGCAGAAATAGGGTTGCTGCAAAAATTGGAAGGGGGAACCACTTATTCACAGGTAAATTTTGATGGTGATACTTTACGTTGAAACTAACTTTTTGATGGCAATTGCCAAAGGACAGGATTTAGAAGCTAAAGAATTATTGCGTTCTGTCCCTCCATCAATACATCGTATAGTCATACCAGAAATTTGTTATATTGAAGCTCTTAACAGATGGAAAAAAGAGAAATATTACGCCGATGAATTTGAGAAAGAACTGAATAAGCAGATTAATAACTCAAGCCGAGATTTAGCTTCTCCTCATGCTAAATCTTTTCTTACTTCCTTGGAACAAACTCTGATTTTGAATCAAGCATTACTAAATGATATTCAAGTTCGTCTGTTTGAGTATATTGACTTGCTTATTCAAACAGCTAAAGTAGAAGAAATAAAATTAGATACTACTATAATTCGGAATATTTCTAAAGCAGTTATTCTTCAACCGGACACACTAATTATTAAACGCGACCTCATGGATAACTTGATTTTACATTGTATTATAAGCCATGCAAAAAGTTATTATTCAACCCAGAAAAAAGTATTCTTAAGTGGTAATAGTAAAGATTTTGGTAAACCTGAAGTTATCAAAATTTTGGAAACTGCTGGAATTGAAAAGTATTTCACTAATACTAATAATTTTCTAGGTTGGTTAAACTCTCAGTCCAGTTAAAAATTGATATTTGATTATTAAAATTATGAAATTTTCTACTATTTTGGCTACAGTTAAACGGTTTTGGTTACTCATAATTATCTGTATAGTAACAGGACTGACAGTTGCGGCTTGTAACCCATCTAATTTTAAAACCACAGCCGCTCAAGTTCCCCAGTTAGTCACTAGTATTCTCAGCGATCCGAAAACATTTAATTTTGCGCTTAGTTCGGAATCACCAAATATTTTTGGTTGGACTTATGAAGGGTTAATTACTGAAAATTATGAAAATGGCCAAGTTGAACCAGCTTTAGCAGAATCTTGGCAAATTTCTGAAGATAAATTAAAAATTGTTTTTACCCTACGTGAAAATCTTAAATGGTCTGACGGACAACCATTGACAGTAGATGATGTAGTATTTACCTACAATGATATTTATCTTAATGAAGCTATCCCTACAGATGCTAGAGATGGGATGAGAATTGGTGAAAGTCGCAAACTACCAACTGTCAAAAAAATTGATAATCGGAGAGTTGAATTTTCTATTCCCGAACCATTTGCGCCTTTTTTACGCAGCACGACAGGATACCCAATTTTACCAGCCCATGCATTACGCGAATCTGTAACTACAAAAGACCAAGAAGGTAAACCAAAATTTCTGTCAAAATGGGGCGTAGATACACCACCAGATCAACTAATTGTTAATGGCCCTTTTAAACTAGAGCGATATGACACTAGCCAACGCATAGTTTTCCGCCGAAATCCCTATTATTGGCGTAAGGATGCGCAAGGAAAAGCCCAGCCTTATATTGAAAGAATAGTTTGGCAGATTGTTGAATCTACAGATACATCTTTACTGCAATTTCGTTCTGGTGGTTTAGATACTGTAGGCGTGTCACCAGAATACTTTTCTTTGCTGAAAGTGCAAGAAAAGCAAGGTAATTTTAAAATATATAATGGCGGGCCTGGCTCTGGTACGACCTTTTTAATTTTTAATTTAAATCAAGGTTCCAGAGATGGAAAACCGCTAATTGAACCGAAAAAATCTCGCTGGTTTAATACTGTGGAATTTCGCCAAGCAGTAGCCTACGCCATAGATAGACAAACGATGATTAATAATACCTTCCGTGGCTTAGGTCAACCGCAGGATTCACCAATTTCTGTTCAAAGTCCCTATTATCTTTCACCAAAAGAAGGGCTAAAAGTTTATGATTATAATATTGAGAAAGCCAAACAATTACTCCTGAAAGCTGGCTTTAAATATAACGACAAAAATCAGCTAATTGATGCTGAAGGTAACAATGTCCGCTTTACCTTGCTGACGAATGCTGGTAATAAAATTCGTGAAGCAATGGGTTCACAAATTAAACGGGATTTAAGCAAGATTGGCATTCAAGTTGATTTTAATCCTATTGCTTGGAATACCTATACAGACAAACTTGCTAATTCTCTAGATTGGGAAGCAGCTTTATTAGGTTTAACTGGTGGTTTAGAACCTAATGATGGGGCTAATGTTTGGTCTCCTGAAGGGGGATTACATATGTTTAATCAAAAGCCACAAACAGGACAAAAACCAATTCAAGGTTGGCAAGTTGCGCCTTGGGAAGCAAAAATTGGTGAACTTTATATCAAAGCAGCCAGAGAATTAGACGAAGCCAAGCGCAAAGCAATTTATGCAGAAACACAACAAATTACTCAAGAGAATTTACCATTTATTTACTTGGTGAATGCCTATGCAATGTCAGCGTTGCGCAATCGTTTTGAAGGCATTAAATTCTCTGGACTTGCTGGTGCATTTTGGAATATTCATGAAATCAAAATAGTTGATTAGTCAAGGGTCAATAGTCAATAGTCAATAGTCAATAGTCAATAGTCAATGGTCAATGGTGATGAGTTTTAGACAAATGACAAATGACAAATGACAAATGACGAATGACAAGTAACAAAGGACAAATAATACATGACCAATGAAAATGCTTTGCGATCGCTCTTAAAAGCGGTTGCAGATGGTAATGTGACGCCAAATCAAGCTTTAGACTCTCTCAAAGACCTAGCTTATGAGAAAGTGGGGGATTTTGCCAAAATTGACCACCATCGGGCGCTGAGGACTGGTTTTCCTGAAGTAATTTGGGGTTTGGGTAAAACTCCCGATCAGATTGCGCAAATTATGGAAGTGATGCGTCAGCGCAATCCGGTAGTTATGGCTACCCGCATTGAACCTGCAATCTACGCCACTCTACAATCTAGGGTGAGAGGCTTACGCTACTATGAGTTAGCAAAAATTTGTGCTATTACTCCCAGTGAAATTGAACCGCAGTTTGACGGTGTAATTGGTATTCTTTCAGCAGGAACAGCCGATTTACCTGTAGCCGAAGAAGCAGCCGTGACAGCCGAACTTTCTGGTTTTCGCGTATTACGTCTGTGGGATGTTGGGGTTGCTGGTATCCACCGTTTATTAAGTAATCGCCACTTAATTGAGTCAGCATCGGTTTTGATAGTTGTAGCGGGGATGGAAGGCGCATTACCTAGCGTAGTTGCAGGTTTAGCGGATTGTCCTGTGATTGCAGTACCTACCAGTATTGGTTATGGTGCGAGTTTTGGCGGTTTAGCACCCCTTTTAACAATGCTTAACTCTTGCGCGCCAGGAATCGGCGTAGTCAATATTGATAACGGCTTTGGCGCAGCCGTCTTAGCTGGGCAAATTTTACGGACAGCAGTGAAATTAAATAATAGTCAGTTGTGATTGGGCATGGGGCATTGGGCATGGGGCAAATAGAATTCTTACAGCATATTTCAGGTAAATGAGGTACGCGCTTTGGGGCATGGCAGTGCCAATGCCCCTACAATTAACGATTATCTGTATCTCACCAACTTGCAATTCGCTGTAATTTTGAATTTTGAATTTTGAATTTTGAATTTTGAATTATTTGTCCCCCTTCCCTTCCCCCAACGCTGGACATCACCTACAAGTAGAGGTTATGACATAACCATACTTCAGGGTACTAAGTATGAACTATTTCAGTAATGTGCTAGCTGAGTTATTTTGGCATTCGCCTGTAACTTTATGGCTGGCTCAAAATATTACCGATCCGAATGTTTTGGGGCAAATGCAAAGCGCTTGGAACCATTTTGTCAAAACAGGGCAAGTTTGGGCACTGTTGATTGGTTTGGTTATTGGCTATCTGATTCGGAATTTAACTAGCTACGGTTAAAGTAATTTAAGATTTAAGATTTTGCAAAAAATCGGATCGCTGACTGTCGGCGATCTGAATTTTTCTGGATGGATTGTTAATCAATCCAAAATCTTAACTTAATTGCCCCACCTTTAACGTTTATGACCGAACAAAAAACTTGGAGCCAGAGGTTTGAATCAGCGTTGCATCCAGCGATCGCTCTTTTTAATGCTAGTATTAATTTTGACATTGAACTCATTGAATATGACCTAACTGGTTCTCAAGCCCATGCAAAAATGCTGGCTCATACTGGCATTATTTCCCCAGAAGAAGGAGAAACATTAGTTACTGGCTTAGAACAAATTCGTCAAGAATATCGCCAAGGAAAATTTCAGCCTGGTATTGATGCGGAAGATGTTCACTTTGCTGTAGAACGGCGATTGACAGAACTTGTGGGTGATGTGGGTAAAAAGCTGCATACGGCGCGATCGCGTAATGACCAAGTTGGCACTGATACAAGACTTTATCTGCGCGACCAAATCCAGCAAATTCAGCAGCAATTGCGGGAATTTCAAACTGTTTTACTAGAAATAGCGGAAAAAAATGTAGAGACTCTCATTCCTGGCTATACTCACCTACAACGCGCCCAACCACTCAGTTTAGCCCATCATCTCTTGGCTTACTTTAATATGGCGCAACGCGACTGGGAACGCCTAGCAGATGTATATCGCCGAGTGAATATCTCGCCTTTGGGTTGTGGTGCTTTAGCGGGAACGACTTTCCCTATAGACCGGCATTATACAGCCGAACTCTTGAATTTTGACAACATTTATGCTAATAGCCTGGATGGAGTGAGCGATCGCGATTTTGCGATCGAATTTCTCTGTGCAGCTAGTTTGATTATGGTTCACCTCAGCCGTCTGAGTGAAGAGGTGATTCTTTGGGCATCAGAAGAATTTCGCTTTATTATCCTCAAAGATACCTGTGCTACAGGTTCCAGCATCATGCCTCAAAAGAAAAACCCCGACGTTCCCGAACTAGTCAGAGGTAAAACCGGGCGTGTCTTTGGGCATTTACAAGCCATGCTGGTAATTATGAAGGGGCTACCGTTGGCATATAACAAAGATTTGCAAGAAGACAAAGAAGGTTTATTTGACAGCGTTAACACAGTCAAAGCCTGCTTAGAAGCAATGACAATTTTGCTGCGTGAAGGTTTAGAATTTCGTCCTCAACGCCTAGCAGCAGCTGTAGCCGAAGACTTTTCTAACGCCACCGATGTAGCAGATTATCTAGCAGCAAAAGGCGTACCCTTCCGAGAAGCTTATAACCTCGTAGGTAAGGTAGTTAAAACCAGTATCGCCGCAGGTAAATTGCTCAAAGATTTGACATTGGCAGAGTGGCAAGAAATACATCCAGCATTTGCAGCCGATATTTATGAAGCCATCTCGCCCCGTCAAGTCGTCGCCGCCCGTAATAGTTATGGTGGTACAGGCTTTGCCCAAGTTCGCAACGCAATTAATACTGCCCGTACTCAGCTAGAGGCTAGGGGCTAGAGGCTAGGGGCTAGGGGCTAGGGACTAGGGGCTAGGGGGACAGGGGGCAGAAATTTGAGATTTTGGATTTGAGATTGACATCTCAAATTTAAAATCCACGCATTCTTGACAATGCCCAATGCCCCATGCCCCATACCCAATGCCCATAAAATAATTCAGGACGTACATTATCTGTACGCCCTGAAAAATCAAACATTTAAAGAGCAATTAAAGAGTAAGAATTTTAATAGATGGCTTACTCAGCATCAATTGCTGATACACCCTCATCTTCATCACTCTTAGGAGGTCTTTGTTGGAACCTTCTCTGCATTCTTCCTGTAGTAGTTCGTTTACGAAACTTTCTGGCGTATGCCTGGTTCCGTAGCGCCTTTTCTTTTTTCGGGTTACGGCGCTTAGCCATGTTCACCTCATTAAATAAACAACAAAAAAAGCTACTAGGCAATATCAGCTACCGTTGTTATTGATATATATTTAGCCTAGCGTAGCTATCAGATAGTTTGAACAGCATACAATTATAACGTATATAATTGGGTAATGTCAACATTTATTCAGCGTCTATTTCTGGTTGCATAGCATACACATTTGTGAATTTTTGTCTATCAAAAGGGGGAATTAACACAATCAACTATTGAATATAGCAATCCATTGAGGTTTGTTGACAGTTAACCGTTGACAGTTAACAGCCAAAACCGATATTTTGCACAACTGAAATAGGAATGCTATGTGCCAGTTGTGTAATTTATGATTATTTTTAAACCAATATTTTTCAGGAATTTATTTTTTCATATAAATGATTTAATTCATTACTATATTTACAGATTAATCTTGATAAAAAATTTATGTATTTATGGAATTGATCGCCTAATAAATCTAGATGAAATCAAGTAAAAAAGCATGATGATACTGTTGATTTTATATGTAAACCTAGCTGGTGTATATTTTACTAATTAATTATGAATTATCGGACAAATTACTGGAATTATTAGTTGATATTGATAAAATTTCAGCTAATGAATCAGTTTTACTGATTGTAAATACAAGCTGATTTATCAAAACTGCATCCCTCAAGGAACTTCTTCTAAGAAAATGCTAGAATGAAAACTCCAAACCATTAACATTTTGTATAGTACACAACTAATTTTTTTGTATTTAAGCAGTTATGTTAATTGGTCAGGAATTTTAGAATACAATACACAAATTTGCAGATTGAACATTCTTGCTTTGTTTACTATAGCTTTACAGTCTACACGTAGCTTATGGCGCTTTGGGCAAACGGTATTGGGGATAATTTTCCGTCATCCCATTACCGGTACCAGCATTATCCCCGTCCTACCTGATGGTCGGATTGTGCTAATTAGGCGCAGTGACAATGGCCTCTGGGCGTTACCTGGGGGTATGGTCGATTGGGGAGAAGATATTCCTAGTACAGTCCGCCGAGAATTGTTGGAGGAAACTGGCTTGGAGTTAGTAAAAATCCGCCGTTTAGTTGGGGTTTATTCTTCGCCAAGCCGAGATCCGCGAATTCATTCGATTTGTGTTGCAGTGGAAGCTGAAGTTCAAGGTGTGATGGCAATTCAGGATAAATTGGAAGTTACAGAAATCCAAGCATTCTCTCCTAATTCCCTACCTCTAGAACCAATGTCTCATGACCACTCTCAGCAATTACAAGACTATTTAAATGGCTTGACAATTGTGGCATAACAATATTTACTTATTCGGTAGTCAACTGCAGTATGAAGTATAAAGTATGAAGGGACAAACCTCGAATTTTGGCAGCATCTACTCTTGGGGTATGTAAAGATTATTTTGAATTGGCATCTTTACAAGTCGCTTTGTATCTACATTCTTTACACTTCATATTTTTTAGTCATATAGTCATTGGCCTATATTTACTGTGCAATGATTATTGATTATTATGCTAAAACTTAATCGTTAAAATTCAGATGGATACGCTATTTCGTAACTCCCGGAGAAAACTGTCTCAAGGGCTATTATTCTGGCGCGAAGTCGGTCAGGGAACGCCAATTATTTTTTTACATGGTGCTTGGAATGATAGCAGCCAATGGGTATCAGTAATGGAATCTCTTGCAGATAATTTTCATTGCTTCGCCCCAGATTTATTAGGTTGTGGGGAGTCAGATAATCCTAATGTTCACTACTGTGTTGAGTTACAAGTAGAGTGTTTAGCTGAGTTTTTAGCAGCGTTAAAGCTGGAGAATGTGTATTTAATCGGACATTCTTTAGGCGGGTGGATTGCTGCTAGCTATGCTTTGAAGTATCCAGAGCAAGTAGAGGGTTTAATATTATTATCACCAGAGGGTGTGAAAGTAGAAGGACAAGAGAAAAGATGGAAAAAGATGCAGTGGTTAGTGGATGCGCCACAATTATTATTTCAAATTTTGCGATCGCTCCTACCAATCATGAAAATTTTCGGTTTGCATAGCAAAATTGAAAAGTATTTACAAAAGCGTAAAACTCTACTACAACAATCTACAGCCTGTCAATTACTCTTTAACCGACCAAAGCCAGAAATTGCAGCAGAATATCTTCAAGACAAATTGCACCTGTTAGCAAATCCTGTGTTAATTTTACAAGGTGGTAAAGATACCCCTGATGCTTTAGCTAGGAGTCAAACTTACCATCAACTTTTACCTCACGCTGAATTAAAAATTATTCCTCACGCTAGCGATAATTTACCAGAATCTTGTGTAGGGCTGGTGGCTGAAGATATTCAGGAATATATCAAAGCAATTCAAAATTCAGAATTCAAAATTAAGAAATTTAGATTTTCGTAGGTTTCTTTTAACAAGATTTACCAGTGAATGTAGCTGAATTAGTCACGGTTTCAATTATTCTTTTACTCGTAGCCACCGTTGTTGCTTTACTGTCGCGCTGGTTACGAGTTTCTTATGTTGCGGGTTTAGTTTTAGCAGGTTTAGCAATCACAGAACTTTTACCACAACGTATTGGGTTGAATGATTCGCTGATTTTAAATTTATTTCTGCCGATTTTGGTATTTGAAGCTGCTATTTACGTAATTAAGATTTTTTTTCGTAGGGGCGGGGTTTCCCCATTGGTATCAACTTAATAAACCCCCATTTCATCTAGCTCCCATGCTCTGCGTGGGAGCGAAAATCTGTGGGCTACTGCCTCAATTTATCAGCTTTCGAGGCAGAGCCTCGCAATAAGCATTTCCAGCCGGAGGCTGGCAACGAGATATAGAAAGGTTTTGAGCTTAAGTTGACATGTATGGTTTTCCCTGCCCTTGTAAGGGTTTCAATGTTAAGTTTTAGATTGCATTTTGGAATAAGTAAGTCGCCCGGAATAAAACTAAATATGTTATGGCAATCCCAGGTATATCATTTAATTCATCACTTTACAGATGTGGTTTGAGAGTTTTTGACATTTTTAATAACTTTACCAGTACTCACAAAAGACACACCTTGTTGAAATTCTGTGGCTATCATTACGGCTTCGACTATCGGCTCAGAAATAACTTTTGCAGATACCCATTCGACAATAAAATTTGCGCCTAAACCGCCACTGGTATCTCTTCTATTAATAAAAAATTCTGTAGAACCTAAAGCTTTTAATTGAATCGGTTGGTCTAAATATTGTCTAATTAATGCACCTTCTGAATCATAGTAACGCACAGTAGTAATAATTATCGGATTAGTTAAATCTGTATTGCGAATACTCAAGGTAGCGGCTAAGTTTAAAAGTTGCGGTTCATCACCATGATATATATGGGAATATATGGGTACATATATAGTTTGACCCATTGCTACAGGAAAATTTTTGTCTAGAGTGACAACTTGTTGAGAGGATGTAGTTTTATTATTTGGAGATTGTGAATTTTGCGGTTGATTGGGTGATGTACAAGCTACTAGAAAAATCAAAACGGCAGCTATTAAATAAAAACGTATATATAGCTTCATTAAATTTATTTACAGCCTTCAATAAAATCTATCATTTGATGCAATGAACCCGGTTTGGTGACAACTAGTATAGTTGATTCAGGTTCTAAGACTGTACTACCGTTAGGAATAGTTAAATCTTCATTAGGATGGGGTTGATAGCCAATAATTAGAGAACCTGTAGGAAAGCGTGAATCCTGAGCAATTTCGGCAATACTGCGATTTACTACATAGCACTTATTGGGAATTGCTAGTTTTAAAACTTCGATTTGTCCTTGCTCAAAATGCATCATTGATTCTACTTGGGGATATTCAATTGCATTCACCATTGTGGAAACTGCTAGTTCAACTGCGCCGATAATATGATTAGCTCCAGCTAATTTAAACGGTTCAGCAAAATCGGAATGGCGCATCCGCGTCACAATATGGGGAACGCCGTAATGTTTGGCGAGGGTTACCATTGCTAAGTTCAACGCATCACTCCGCAACACAGCTGCTAAAGCATCGGCTTTGCGAATTCCTGCTTCTAATAAAACTTGTGTGCTGACGGCGCTACCTTCAAAAGCCATCGCGCCTACTTGCTCGCGGGCGTAGCGACAAGCATTAGGATCGATGTCAATGACTGCTACAGTATGTCCTAGTTCGATTAATTTCTGCGCTAGGCTGAGTCCGACTAAACCAGATCCACCAATTAGCACGTACATAGCTGTTGTTTGATAATGTTCAGACTTTTACTTTATCAAACGTGGCTTTTAAGGGCGGCTATACCCCAAAAGATTAAATTGGGTTCTACAGTTAAACGGGATGCGATCGCGGGATACAAAATTTGGAGATAATTGAATAGTAAAGTGCGATCGCCTCCTTTAATCGCAATCTTCCCTTCTGGATATAATTGCCACCACGCTTCAATAAAGTCTTTGATTCCAGCTAACAGGGTATAAATCACACCGCTTTGAATCGCTTCTGCGGTACTTAAAGCGAAGCGTGGCGGAAGAGATACAAGAGATTCTGTCTCTATTTGGGGTAATTGTCCGGTTTTTTGCCCTAAAGTTGCAAATTGCAAGCCCAAACCCGGTAAAATCGCTCCTCCCACTAAATACTGGTTAGCATCCGCAGCTGTAAAAGTCAGTGCTGTTCCCGCATCAATTACCAGCATGGGAAATCCCCAAGTTTTACCCGCACCCCATAAAGCCAAAGCGCGATCGATTCCTAATGTAGGATAGATGTTTTTGAGGGGTATTTGCTCTAGGGTGATTACCCGCACATGAGGATAAGTTTGCCACAGTGCTGTTTGACTGGGAACTACAGAGGCGATGGTGAGGAGGGGGGGCAGGGAGCAGGGGGCAGGGAATGAAATTTCTGGGGGTAAGTCAGCCAGTGTGTGAGATTGTGCTAGTTGCTGGATGACTGATTCTGGTAAATATTCGGTATCCCAGGTACAGTCAAGCTTTGCGCCGATAAATAACGCCCAATGTAGCCGAGTATTGCCAATTTCCAATGCCAACCAAATATTGTCTGTTTTACCCACTTGTTCTTTCACGACTCCTAAATATCCTTCTTTGCAATGCCCAATGCCCCATGCCCCATGCCCAATTTAATTTTCTTAAGTTACCTATAGATTTTTTAATAAAAATTTACAATCCTGCCATGTCAAAATAAAGTTAGAGGAAAATATACTCATTTTGTCAAGGAGGGGAGTTATGGTAGCGCTCACCGAAAGAATTGAAAAAAGGCTAACCATTCAGACTGTGGATATTGCTGAAGATACTACAGCTATTCGCTCTTTGGACTGGGATCGCGATCGCTTTGATATTGAATTTGGTCTGCAAAACGGTACAACTTACAATTCATTTTTGATTCGCGGTGAGCAGACCGTGCTTGTTGATACCTCCCATGAAAAGTTTCGTCAGCTATATTTTGATACGCTCACAGGGCTGATTAATCCTCAAGAAATTGATTATTTAATTGTCAGCCACACTGAGCCAGATCATAGCGGTTTAGTGAAAGATTTATTACAGATAGCACCGAATATTACTGTAGTTGCTTCAAAAGTAGCAATTCAGTTTTTGGAAGATTTGGTACATCAGCCGTTTAAACGCCGGATTGTCAAAAATGGCGATCGCTTGGATATTGGGAACGGTCATGAATTTGAATTTGTGATCGCCCCTAACCTGCACTGGCCGGATACTATCTTTAGTTTTGACCATAAAACGCAAACTCTCTACACCTGCGACGCTTTCGGGATGCACTATTGTACCGAAAGTACTTTTGATGAAGATTTAAAAGCAATTGAGGCGGATTTTAAATATTACTACGAATGCTTAATGGGGCCGAATGCGCGGTCAGTACTGTCAGCTTTAAAGCGCATGGGCGAACTTCCCGAAGTAAAAATGATTGGTACCGGTCACGGGCCCTTACTTTATCACAACGTTACCAAACTTACCGGACTTTACCGCAGTTGGAGTCAAACCCAACCCAAACCAGAAACAGTCATTGGCATATTTTACGTTTCGGAATACGGTCATAGCGATCGCCTCGCCCAAGCCATTGCCAATGGTATCAACAAAGCTGGGGTAGCGATAGAATGGGTAGATTTAGGTTCTGGCATTGATTTACAAGAACTGCGAGAATTAGTAGGTCGTTGTGCTGGGTTAGTGGTGGGTGTACCGCCGGTTTCCAGTTCTGCGAATATCCAAGCCGCCCTCAGCACCGTTTTAGGCTCTGTAAAAGAAAAGCAAGGCATTGGTATATTTGAAACTGGCGGCGGCGATGACGAACCAATAGATCCTTTATTAACTAAGTTCCGCAATTTGGGACTAACAACAGTTTTCCCTGCAATTCGCATTAAACAAACCCTCAGCGAAAACACTTATAAACAGTGTGAAGAAGCTGGTACAGACTTAGCTCAGTGGGTAACACGCGATCGCAGTATTAAAGCGATGAAATCTCTGAGTGCTGACTTAGATAAAGCCCTGGGGAGACTTAGCGGCGGTTTATATATCATCACCGCCAAAAAAGGCGATGTGAAGAGCGCCATGTTAGCTTCTTGGGTAGCCCAAGCCAGCTTTAAACCTCTAGGATTTTCCATTGCAGTCGCTAAGGATCGGGCGATTGAATCACTTATGCAAGTAGGCGATCGCTTTGTCCTCAACATCTTAGAAGAAGGCAATTATCAAACATTAATGAAGCACTTCTTAAAGCGATTCGCCCCTGGTGCCGATCGCTTTGAAGGCGTAAAAACCCAGCCAGCCGAAAACGGCGCACCCATCCTCACCGATGCCTTAGCTTATATCGAGTGCGAAGTCCAAAGCCGGATGGATTGCGGCGATCACTGGGCAGTCTACAGCACCGTCTCCGCCGGACGAGTATCTAAGTCAGAAGCCTTGACTGCTGTGCATCATCGTAAAGTTGGTAACCATTACTAGGGGCTAGGGGCTAGGGACTAGAGACTAGGGGCTAGGGACTAGGGACTAGGGGCTAGGGAAGAGAGAAATATATCCAATGCCCCATGCCCAATGCCCAATGCCCAATGCCCAATGCCCAATGCCCCATGCCCCATGCCCCATGCCCTATGCCCTATTCCCCATGCCCTATGTCTACTAAACCTCGTGACGTTCAAGTTTTCCCGATAGCTACAGATACCACCGTACTGCGATCGCGCAGTTGGTCAAGGTTAAGGTTTGAAATTGAATATGCCTTAGCTAAGGGTACAACAGCTAATTCATACATAATTCAAGGTGATAAACTCGCCCTAATTGACCCCCCTGGCGAAACTTTTACGCAAATCTACTTAAATGCTTTGCAGCAAAGATATGATGTCAAAGCTATTGAGTATGTAATTTTGGGTCATGTCAACCCCAACCGCGCCGCGACTTTAAAAGCGTTGCTAGAAGTCGCACCGCAAATTACCTTTGTTTGTTCTAATCCTGGGGCGATCGCTTTACGTGGGGCGCTAGAAAACCCAGACTTACCAATTCTGGTGATGCGGGGGGATGAAACCCTAAATTTAGGTAAGGGTCACGATTTACAATTCATCCCTACCCCTAACCCCCGCTATGCAGACCTCCTCTGCACCTATGACCCCCAAACGGAAATTCTCTATACAGATAAGTTCTTTGGGGCGCATATTTGTGGCGATCAGGTGTTTGATGAAGGCTGGGAATCAATTAACGAAGACCGCCGCTATTATTTTGATTGTTTGATGGCTCCCCATGCCCGTCAAGTGGAAACAGCCCTAGATAAACTAGCCGATTTCCCCGCCAGAATTTACGCCACTGGACACGGGCCTTTGGTACGTTATGCCTTAATTGAACTCACCAAAGCATACCGGGAATGGAGTCAGCAACAAACTTCCGCAGACTTGACAGTTGCACTAATTTATGCATCAGCGTATGGCAATACAGCTACATTAGCTCAGGCGATCGCTCGCGGCATCACCAAAGCAGGTGTGGCTGTAGAATCGATTAACTGTGAATTTACAGATCCAGAAGATATCCGCGCGGCTGTAGAGAAATCTGCTGGCTTTGTCATGGGTTCCCCTACATTGGGAGGTCATGCACCCACGCCAGTACAAACAGCTTTAGGGATTGTCCTGGCCACCGCTACTAATAATAAACTTGCGGGTGTATTTGGCTCCTTTGGCTGGAGTGGTGAAGCCGTCGATTTAATTGAAAGTAAACTCAAAGACGCAGGTTATCGCTTTGGTTTTGACACCATCCGCGTCAAATTCAAACCCAACGATGTCACCTTGCAACTGTGCGAACAAGCCGGAACCGACTTTGCGCAAACATTGAAGAAAGCGAAAAAAGTGCGATCGCAAAGCGTACCCGCCACCACTGTAGAACAAGCAGTAGGGCGAATTGTTGGTTCTCTATGCGTTCTCACAGCCAAGCAAGACGATATATCCAGCGCCATGCTAGCCTCCTGGGTAGCGCAAGCTAGCTTTAGTCCCCCTGGCTTAACCATAGCCGTAGCTAAAGACCGCGCCGTCGAATCCCTAACACACACAGGGAATCAATTTGTCCTAAATATCCTCAAAGAAGGAAATCATTTAGGCTTGATGAAACACTTCCTCAAACCCTTCGGCCCCGGACAAGATAGATTTGCTAATGTCGCCACACAAGAAGCTGAAAACGGTTCTCCCATTCTTAATGATGCATTAGCATATTTAGAATGTTCTGTCAAGAACCGCATGGAATCCGGCGATCATTGGCTAGTTTATGCAACTGTCGAGAATGGCAAAGTGCTAAATCAAGACGGTGTTACAGCAGTGCATCATCGCAAATCCGCGACTCATTATTAATTGAGTGTTAACTTAAGGCAAAACCCCAATTATACCTCGCTCCCATGTTTTGCATGGGAGTTTAGAGCAATTAGAAAATAATAAGACGAAAAATCAAGTTTATTAGCCTGCGTAGGCAGGCTTGGTTTGTATAGCCTCACCCTTATAGGGTGTAGGTGCAAGATATCAGCGATCGCAACGCACCGACAACCATCAACAATTCAAAGTCTGTTAACCTACAGCACAACACACCCTGCGAAGTTACATAGAGTGTTAGAAGTTACCCATGAATGGGAATACTGAAACTAGTACAGCAATGTGGATATAAAGCGAAATTCAATCAAAATAGCCGAAAAGCCTACTTTATAAGCTTGGATAATTTTGAGTTTTAGCTTCCGCGTAAGTGTACTAGGTTATCAGTAAGCTTCTTCATCCATCCTCAATATGACACAGCTAAATACTCTCGAACTGGCTAAACAGGGTGATGCAAACGCCATTAACACTTTGATAATTGAGTGGTTAGGCTTACCCAGCATTACAGCAAAAACTAGCCTGAAACAAGATTGTTTACAGGTAATGCTAGAGTCAGAAAATATCCCAGAGCAAAATTCATTAGTACCGCTAATTCATCATGGATTAAGTGATTTAGGTAGCCAAACTTTTAAAAAGGTCAAAATATTTGGGCGAGAAGCTGGTGAAGATTTTCCTGATTGGCAACAAGAATTAGAATTACAGCCAGATTCATCTGCGTCAACGCTTCAAGCAGATGTTGTCACCGAATCCGTCACAGTAGTCACCACAACAAAAGAAGATAGTCAA
Source organism: Calothrix anomala FACHB-343 (assembly GCF_014696435.1). Lineage (GTDB taxonomy): Bacteria > Cyanobacteriota > Cyanobacteriia > Cyanobacteriales > Nostocaceae > Aulosira > Aulosira anomala_A. The sequence goes on from NZ_JACJQG010000024.1 coordinate 73,645, forward strand.
TTATCTATAAAAGAACCATCTTTCTTTGACTCATTATTTGGGGTAGTAGCAGGTACAGCAGATGCAGTAGGTAGTGCAGCTTTTCACACTGGACAGGCGGTTGCAGGAGCCGCTATGGGAATTGGTGGAGCTATTGGTGGTGTAGCTTGTGGTGTAGCAGATGGTGCTGTACAAACTGGACAGGCGGTTGCAGGAGCCGCTATGGGTGTTGGTGAAGCTATTGGTAGTGCTGCGATACAAGCAACACAAGTAGCAGGACAAGCACTAGCAATCGTCGGTAATAATCCCCCGTTGAGATTAGCAATCAAATCTTTAAATCAGGATTGGTTGAATCCCTTTATCGAAAAGATAGATATAGTTAAGGCTGAGGCTGCTGTCAAAAAGTTACAGCAAGAACACCCCAATCAAAAACCAGGAGAAATTGCTCATCATTTGATGTTGGAAAAAGCTGTTTTTGCTGGAGGAACAGGACTAGCTAGCAGTCTAGCGCCAGGACAAGCCGCAGCCATGTTTGCTGTCGATTTTGCGGCTACGGCTGCATTATCAGTGGAGTTAGTTTATCAAATTGCTGCTGCTTATGGGATGAATTTAACAGATAGCGAACGAAAATCTGAAGCTGTAGCAATTTTTGGTTTAGGTATAGGTGGAAAGACAGCAATCAAAGCAGGGTTAGGTTTGCTGCGAAATCTACCAGTAGCAGGTGCAGTAATTGGTGCTAGTTCCAATGCAGTCATGATTTATGCCTTGGGTTATGCTGCTTGTCAATTTTATGAAGCAAAGCAAAATCCCTTAACCTTACAAGCAACATTAGTAGATGCTCAGATAGAAAGCGAAAGATATCTCGAAGCTGCTATATCCCAAGAAAAAATTATGGATCAAATTTTAGTTCATATTGTTTTAGCAGGTAATCCAAATAAATCTTGGGAAGAGATTCTGCCAGAATTGCAAACCGCTAATCTCAGTCCGGCATCAATCGATGCGATCGCTACTAATATTAAATCACCACCATCTTTAGACAGTTTACTTAAGCAAGTTAACAGTGATTTTGCTGTACCTCTAATAGCTCAATGCCATAGAATTGCTCATTTAGATGGAGTAATTACACCAGCAGAAGCTAAGGTAATAGAGACAATTAAACAAAAGCTCAACCGTAATTAAATCACAATTCCATATACCTAACTTGCCTTTGCAGCCTGTGTTAAACTAGCCGCATCCTGAATGGATGACGGCTAATATTAATTAAATCGCATCATCCCAATTCAATATGAAGATGCATATAATCTAGCCTGCGCAGGCAGGCTTTGTAATTATAGCCCCACCCTTGAGGGTGAGGGCGTTAATGTGCAGCCTCACAGATAATTGGTATTACACCCTTGTAACTAACTTGCGCCGCAGGAAATCCAATGCACCACAGGCACTAACATAGCGAATATAAGCACGAGTGCGCGTTGAGCCAAAGCGATACTCAATACTTGTGACTTCATCCTTCGGCCCGGCTAAACCCACATAAACCAAACCTACAGGCTTTGTATCACTCCCCCCTGTTGGGCCTGCAATACCAGTGACACCTAATCCCCAAGTTGTAGACAGGCGGGTTTTGACTCCCAGCGCCATTTGTTCAGCAACAGTAGCACTCACAGCGCCAAATTTATCTAAATCCTCTGGGTTAACGCCTAACATACCCACTTTCACGGAGTTGTCATAAGAAATTACACCACCCCAAAAGTATTCCGAACTACCAGAAATATCAGTTAACATCTGCCCTAATCCTCCACCAGTACAGGATTCCGCTACTGATAGAGTTTCTCCCGATGCCTGCAATAACTTACCCACTACCACAGCTAAGGTATCATTATCCACACCGTAATAATCTAAGCCAGCAATTTCTCTGATTTCTTTTTCAATCGGTGCAATTAAATCTGCTGCTACTGCTTCCGAAGCCGCCTTAGCAGAAACTCTCAATCTCACTTCTCCGTTACCCGCGTAAGGCGCAACTGTGGGATTAGTTAAATCAAAGTAAAAGGAGACTTTTTCTGCCAAAGCCGATTCACCAATTCCCCAAAACCTTAAACTACGGCTGTAAATAATTTCTTGACCCCAACCTTGGCTTTTGAGAAAAGGTACTGCGGTTTCTTCCCACATCCGATACATTTCCGAGGGTACGCCGGGGAAGGTTAAAATTGTTACTCCTGGACGAGGTTGCCAAATAATTCCTGGTGCTGTGCCTGTGGGATTAGGTAAAATATCTGCACCTTGGGGAATCAAAGCTTGTTTGCGGTTATTAGCGCTCATTACCCGACCCCGTTGGGCAAATTTCGCCGTCATATCTTCAATAATTTCCGGCTTTTCTACCAAAGGCGCGCCAAAAAAATCAGCGATGGTTTCGCAGGTAAGATCATCTGGGGTGGGGCCTAGTCCACCTGTAAAAATTAAAATTTGTGCCCTAGAAGTAGCAATATCCATAACTTGCTTGAGTCGTTCAACATTATCTCCAACTACGGTTTGATAGTGATGGGGAATACCTAATTGGGCTAATTGTTTGGCTAAATATTGAGCATTGCTGTTGAGAATATCCCCTAACAGCATTTCTGTACCCACACAAATAATTTCTGCACTCATAGATTTTGATTTTAAATTATATGAATCCCTGTTTAAACCTGCTTCCGCAATGGGGAGAGGTTGAGAAAACCTGGAAATTCAGGAATCAAATTTTAACAAAAAAGATTTATTATTTTACCGCGAAAGCTTCCAAACTCGCCAAATAGCAAAGCTAATAACTGAAGTAGCTGCAAAAGCGTATGTCATACCACTAGGGATACCAGCAATAGCTAATGCTAAACTGCCCACCCAGAGGGTTAAAGAATAAATAAATAATACTGTCCAACGATGGGATAAACCAGCCTTGAGTAAGCGATGATGCAGATGGCTTTTATCTGCTGTAAAGGGAGATTTACCGCTATGCAATCTAGTTAAAATCACGGCTGACATATCGACAATGGGAACCGCGAGAATTAAGTAAGGCAATAATACTGCTGTAAAAGCGGGAATTTTCACCAAACCAATTACACCTACAGAGGCTAGAGTAAAGCCCATAAAATAAGCCCCGCCATCTCCCATAAAGATTTGTGCGGGGTTGAAGTTGTAGCGGAGAAATCCTAGTGCTGCACCAGCCAAGGCGGCGGCTATGAGGGCGGCGGCTGGTTGGTTCATAAACAGGGCGACAACCAACATGACTAAAGCTGCAATTCCCGATACCCCAGCCGCTAATCCATCTAAACCGTCAATCCAGTTAATAGCATTTACCATCCCCACTAGCCAAATGACTGTTATCGGTAAACTCAGCCAGTATAGATTCACAATGCCGACATAGGGAATGGTAACAAAATCTATACTTACGCCCGCTTTCCATGCGCCAGCTGCAATAATAATTTGCATCAACAGACGCGACAAGGGTGACAAGTTCAGCAAGTCGTCGGCTAAACCAATGAGAAAGAAGCCGAGACCGCCTAAAGTGACACCCCAAATTTGCCATTCCTTGTCTGGTGGTAGGCTGCCAAATCCACCTAACCACCAGACAATGAGTAAAGAGGTAACTGTCCCTGCGAAAATCGAAACTCCTCCCAGGCGTACCATTGGGCGTTGATGGACTTTGCGTCCGCCAGGCTGGTCTACATTTCCACTTTTTATACCAATGTTCCTGACATCTGGTGTAGTCCAGAGAACGACTACAGCAGCCATGAGGAAGGAAATCAGATGATAAATCTGAGGAGGCATCTGTATTTTCAAAAGGTAAGTTTTCAGACAAGATTCGGGGCTAGGGACTGTTTTCAAACTCTAAATTAGACTTAATTGTAGGTTGGGTTGAGGAACGAAACCCAACATTTACGTCACTTCGTTGGGTTGCGTCTACTTTCTGCAACCTACTTTCGGGGTTTGAAAACACGCCCTAGGGGCTAGGGACTAGAGAATTAGGGGTTAGGGAATAAGAAGATAAGTCTTTATACCCAATGCCCAATGCCCCATGCCCAATGCCCAATGCCCTATACCAATGCTGGTACGGGAATTTCTAGATGAGAGTATAGGGGGAAGCGATCGCATAATGCTGCTACTCTTCGCCGACAATCAGCCGCAACTTCTTCAGAATCTGGCGAAAGCAGGCGATCGGCAATAATATTACCAATCTCGGTAAATTCTGCCTCTCCTAGTCCTCTACTAGTCATTGCTGGCGAACCTAATCTCAAACCACTGGTAACAAATGGTGATTGTGGGTCGAAGGGAACGGTATTTTTGTTAGCAGTGATATTGACACCACTAACCAACTGATCCGCTTGTTTTCCAGTCATGCAAATAGACCGTAAATCTACTAACATTAAATGGTTGTCTGTTCCATTCGATACTAGTTTTAATCCCCGATTTTGTAATTGTGCTGCTAAAGCACGAGCATTATCAATTACTTGAGCAGAATAGGTTTTAAACTCAGGCTTTAACGCTTCACCAAAAGCTACTGCTTTCGCCGCAATTACATGCTCTAAAGGCCCGCCTTGAGTTCCGGGAAAAACGGATTTATCCAGCTTTTTACCCAATTCTGCGTCCCCAGTCAAAATTAAACCACCACGAGGGCCTCGGAGGGTTTTATGGGTGGTAGTGGTGACTACATGACAGTAAGGAATCGGGTTAGGATGAAGACCAGTAGCGACTAAGCCAGCAATATGGGCGATATCTGCTAGCAAGTAAGCACCCACTTCATCAGCAATACTGCGGAACTTTTCAAAGTCAATAATCCGGGGATAAGCCGAATAACCGCAAATTAAGAGCTTAGGACGCTCTTTGAGGGCTAATTCGCGAATTTGCTCATAGTCTAATTGTTCAGTTTCTTGGCTAACGCCATAATGTCGCACTTGGAACCATTTACCCGACACATTCACCGGGGAACCGTGGGTTAAATGTCCGCCATGAGACAAATCCATCCCCATAATTTTGTCGCCTGGTTCTAGGAGTGTCAAGAACACGGCAAAATTCGCCTGTGCGCCAGAATGGGGTTGGACGTTAGCATGAGCCGCACCAAATAGCTGTTTAGCGCGGTCGATGGCTATTTGCTCAACTTTATCGATAAATTCACAACCGCCATAGTAGCGTTTACCAGGAAGTCCCTCAGCATATTTATTTGTCAGTACAGAACCTTGAGCCGCCAATACGGCAGGAGAGGTAAAATTTTCACTGGCGATCAACTCTAAATGATCGCGTTGACGCTTAAGTTCTTGATTCAACAAATCCGCGATCGCTGGATCGCTAGCATTCAAAAAGTCCGAATTAGTCTTACTCACTTCAGCTATCCTTAGGGAAATTGCACAAGGGTTATTTTTGGCTGCGTGTTACATCGTAGCAACAATCCACAGTCAAGATTACATAGTTAAACGTCTATAGTTCAATGACTTTCGCTAATAGATGTTAATTTCTGCTGACTTATTTATTATGAGATGTCAGTCCCAAACTTTACCAAGGAAATTGCATGGGGCATTGGGCATTGGGCATGGGCCATTGGGCATTGGGCATTGGGCATTGTGTATGATAATTTATCTTCTTATTTTCTAGTCCCTAGTCCCTAGTCCCTAACCCCTATCTCTCAGCTGGACTTTGAAGATAAAAATATATGTATTACTATATGTATTACTTTTTACTAAAAAAACTCCACTTAACTATACACAACATACAATAAATATAGAGTCTACTAAGCAATTTTGATTGCTTGGCGATCGCTTTTAGCTAATGCGATCGCGCACATCATTGCTCAAGAGACATTAGAGGTTACTTTTAGGCGTTCACTGCCCAATTCAATCAATATCCACTTTTTTTACTGGTAATTCTCCGGCTGGGGCGTCTAAAAAGCCGATCCTCCCTAAATCAAAATGTGGATCGTAGTGTGAATTTACAGGAGGAAAGAGAATGCTAGTAATTGTCATGGAAGATCAAATCCTCACACCCCTTAAGGTTTGTCAATCTTGTTTACTAGCCGACCGTAGCGGACAACCACGTTGGAGCCAAGGCCAACTGCGTTGTGGTCAACAACTACCCACCATCAACGCCCAACAACCAGAGCAATATGAATGTATGATGGGTTTCCGGATTGCGAATATAGAATAACTAGGAATATTGAGATTTACTAGTAACCGCAAGCAACTGCGTTATCAAAAATTTGGGTCTAAAACCCCGTCGTTCTCAGACGGCTTTATGCTTTTTGTGTTAGCATAATTATGTGGTGAATTGGTCGATACCCATGATTGTTTACGAGTTTAAGGTCAAAGGGAAGAATCAGCAATATCGGGCGATAGACGAAGCAATTCTTACTAGCCAATTCATTCAGAATAAGTGCTTACGCTATTGGATGGATAACAAAGATTCAAAGGTAGATAAGTACGCATTAAATAAATACTGTGCGGTATTAGCTGCTGAATTTCCCTTTGCTGATGAATTAAACTCAATGGCTAGACAATCTGCGGCTGAACGTTGTTGGAGTGCGATAGCTCGGTTTTACGATAACTGTAAGAAAAAGGTTAAGGGTAAAAAGGGTTTCCCAAAGTTTAAGAAAAACTGCCGTTCCGTTGAGTATAAATCAACTGGGTGGAAGCTTTCAGAAACCAGAAAGGCAATAACTTTCTCAGATAAGAAAGGTATTGGAACTCTCAAGTTAAAGGGAACCTATGACCTGAACTACTTTTGTCTCAAACAAATTAAGCGTGTGCGGTTAGTGCGTCGTGCTGACGGGTACTATGCTCAGTTTGCAATCGATGTTGATGGGCGAATAGAAACTCAACCCACAAATCAAGTAGTGGGTATTGATTTGGGATTAAAGTACTTCATTGCCGACAATAAAGGCAATGTTGAACCCTCACCCCAGTTTTACCGCAAGTCACAAAGACAGTTAAACCGCGCAAATCGCCAAAAATCTCAGAAGTTCAGCCCTGAGAAACACAAAGCCAAGCTTCAACAATCTAACAATTACCACAAAGCTAGAATAAGATATGCCCGTAAGCATTTAAGGGTAAGTAGGCAACGAAAAGAGTATTGCAAGAGATTAGCGTACTCCGTGATCCAATCTAACGATTTGGTAGCCTATGAAGATTTAAATGTCAAAGGGCTGGTACATAATCGGCATCTAGCTAAATCAATCTCTGATGCTGGTTGGTACACTTTCCGCAGTTGGTTAGAGTATTTTGGACATAAATATGGAAAGGTAACTATTGCAGTTCCTCCCCACAATACAAGCCAAAATTGTGCTAATTGCGGTGAGAAAGTACAGAAATCCCTATCAACTAGAACTCATGTTTGTCCTCACTGTGGGTTTCAAGAAGACAGGGATATCAATGCAGCCATCAACATTTTGAGAAGAGGTCTAGCTACCGTGGGGCACACGGGAACTTACGCTACAGGAGATTTGCCCTCTTGGGCTGTTGGGGTAACCCTGCTGTCTAACGGCAAGTCTGTGAATGTAGAATCCCCGCCCTTATAGGGCGTGGAGTGTCAACCTAAGCTCAAGTGACTGTTGAATTTTAGTTAGCCACAGGAGAACGCACAATGGCTTGGCGCGGGTCTACAACGGTGTCCGATCGCATTTTTGCTTGCTTACCTTATTTATTGCCCTTAATTGATGGGTTGATGTTCGGTTATATTTCCTTATTAAGGCAATTTCCCGCATTACAAGTTGTATTTTTGCCTCTGCAACCAATTATTGCCATTTACGCTAGTTTAGGACAAATAGGACAACTAATTGTTTTCTTTGCCTTATTCTTTTTAGTGGTGAGAAATGAAAAAATTCTTCATTTCATTCGCTATAACACCATGCAGGCAATTTTGTTAGATATCATTGTGTTTCTGTGCAGCATAGTTTTGCGGGTTGTCGCACTCCCTGGTATAGATTTTGCAATTCAAACAGTAGCCAGCACCATCTTTCTCGGTCTAGTTGCAGCAGTTGGATATTCTGTAGCTCAGTCTCTGATGGGACGTTACGCAGAAATTCCCGCAATTTCTGATGCTGTTTACATGCAGGTACGTTAGGGATTAACGGGCAATCACGGTGTTTTCTAGGCGACCAATGCCTTCAATTTCTACACGGACGCGATCGCCTAATTGCAACGCGCCTACACCCTCTGGTGTCCCTGTCAGCACCACATCCCCTGGTAGCAAGGTCATTACCTGACTGATGTAGGAGACTAAAAAATCGGGAGGAAATACCATCCGATCGATACAGCTGGATTGTACGGGATTAACATCGTCATTTAAAAACGTTTGTAATCTCGCTCCCGGATTTAATTCGCGAACAATCCACGGGCCTAACGGACAAAAGGTGTCAAATCCCTTGGCACGCGACCATTGACCGTCCTTTTTTTGTAAATCCCTGGCGGTGACATCATTAGCGATGGTGTAACCCCAAATTTTAGTTTGGGCTTCTTCGGGAGTACAATCACTAGTGCGATCGCCAATAATCAACGCTAACTCGCCTTCATAATCTACCCGTTGAGACAGCGACGGATATTTAATTTCTGTCTCTGAGGCAATAATACATGTTGACGGCTTGAGAAACAGCAAAGGTTCGCTCGGTACAGGCGTCCCCATTTCTGCTGCATGATCTGCATAATTTTTACCTACCGCCACAATTTTTGAAGGCGCACAAGGAGCCAGAATGTGATAATTTTCTGGTTCCAAAATTAAATCTGTTGGCTGTCCTTGTAGCCAAGGTGGAGCATCTAGTACTTGGACTTTCAAGGATAGTTGTAATAGCCCATAGTAAATCTGTCCTTCTGGATTTTGAACTCGCACATAGCGCTGCGCCATAACCTTGATTAATATCCTTTTGGATGCAATTAAAAGCTGTTAGTTGGTAGCCACCATAAGTTAGCTGTTGGGGAAATTCCAAACAATCAATATTCTAAGGTAGAGCCTGGACTCTTCCACCGATATGTATTGACATTGAGCGGCTGACAACCACTAGCTGAATTCCCCTGATGAAAATTAGTCCTGGAGTTAAATTAACTGCCACTGTTGTGACTCAGCAACTTACCATGAGGGTATTGCTGAAGTTGCTCCTTGGTCTGTTAAACTTCAGAAGTCAAGGGGTAGCTTCTGGTGAGAAATTGAAACTCAGGCTAATTTTGCTCAAGATTCAATTTAAAAACTGGTAAGATTATAGTTCCTTGTTGCTTCAGATGTTGATTTATACTGAGATTCCTTTTTGCGATTTTTGTATCAACCAATATCAGCAGCCAATCTGTCCATAAGGAGACTCCAAAGCCATGTCGATAGTTTACGAAACAATGTACATCTTACGTCCCGATTTAGGAGACGAACAGGTAGAGCAAGCGATTAACAAGTATCAGAACTTGCTCAAAGAACAAGGTGCGGGTGAGATCCAAATCCAAAATCGGGGTAAGCGTCGTCTGGCTTATGAAATTAAAAAGCAGCGCGATGGCATTTACATTCAATTTAACTACACTGCGCCACCAACTGCGATCGCTCCTGTCGAAAGAGCAATGCGCTTAAGTGAAGAAGTCATTCGCTACCTGACAACTAAACAGGAAGTCAAAGAAGAGAAAGCTGCTAAAGCGGCTGTACCTGCTTAGGCAATGTAGTAGTAAATTGGTGCTGAGGTCTTGCAACTCAGCACTGAGAAAATAATTAACATAAAACTTATAAAAAAATCTGCCTTTTTTGCTCCTTGGCTTGGTTAGTAATGCTAAATTAACAACAACTTACTGCAAGTAAGTTGACCGTAATTCTAACTAAAAGTGGACAAGATTCTGAATGGGAGCTGTAAGCCACTGTGAGCCAATTTGATACATCCGACATCCAAGCTCTCTCTAATGAAGTATCGCAACTCCGCCAAGAGTTGCAACTTCGCGATCAATTAGTGCAACAATTATCTCAAGAACTTTTCCGGCTGGTAAAGGGTAATACTACCTTTATTCCCCCAAAACCGGAACCGGAAAGAGATATGCAGCAGTTGCAAGCTTTGCAAGAACAATTGCAAGCAGTCGAACAACAGGTGACTTTCTATCAAGAGCAAATTACAGCGCGAGACGCCGAAATCTACCAACTGCGTCAGTCAGTCCAAGAACTCACCGATCGCAGTCGGATGTTGGAGCAAGTAGTTCAAGAGTTACCGCAAATTTATCGGCGCAAATTCGAGGAGCGTATGGCTCCAATCCGAGAAAAAGTAGCAATCCTACAAAAAGAAAATCGCCAACTCCAAGCAGAACTGCAAAGCGTCAGTTACCGCTTGGCAGTCAAAAGCCGTAATGCCAACCATAGTGGCATCGATCTGCCATCTTTTCCCCGTCCTGCTGCCGACCAAACTAATATTTCTGCTGTATAGTTAATATTAATTAACATTGACTGAAAATTTACTCCCCTAGCTTTGAGGTGCGGGGAGTCTTGCTTTATGGGTGAATTCAACCGCTACTCATCGCCTACTAACTGAAATACCCTGCCATATCTGAGCCTCAAGGGCAATCGCCCTTAAGGTATGTAGGTTTACTGTTAATGTTGATGATGGTGAGGCTATAATTATAAAAAATTTATTAAGAATTACTAAAACAGCTTTGACTCACCATCGTAATTTGTTATTAATAAAGGTTCACCCTGCTACTAACAGCCTACTATCTTCAGTGATATTCATGACATCTTCATAGGTATGACAGATTTCAAATACTGAATCCAACTGAGTCAATTCTAAAATCAAGCGTACAGGTGCTTTGACATTGCACAGCACCAAGCGACAGCCACTTTGATGTGCAGCTTTTAATCCTGTCACCAGGGAAACCAAGCCAGAACTGTCCATAAAATCTACGGCTGCTAGGTCGATAACCCAGAGTTGATGAGGTTGTGGTACTACTTGAGACATTTCCTCACTTAAGGCGATTCCACCTTGTAAATCGATGCTACCTTGGGGTTTAAACAAAACCACTTGAATTTGTTGTGTCTGATTCATGATTTTCACGGTATTAATTGCAACACTATAACAGAAAACAGAAAATCGGCACTGATACTGAGTTGCCTATAGATATGCAAATTCTGTAATTACCTCAATAAGTTAGGTATGACAAAAGTGCATCTTCGACAACATTTTTCAGTACTTATGCCGTATAATTTGTTTTAACTTTCACAATATTAGGCATAAGCTACTAATAATTACAGTAGCGTGTGTATCTTTTACAGGATTTTTACATTAATGAGCTTGCAGATAAATTTTTTATAAAAAAATTATAGTTAGTCTCAGTAACTATACTGGTATGTTATTACCTGAGAATAGCGCTATCGTCAAGACTCTAGAGATAATAGTTAGTATAGGGTAGAAGCTATTAAATCTTGTCGGTGGCTTGATTGACACCCCAGCCAAAAAAGAGCAAAGATTATAGTACAAGTAAAAATTTGTAAAGGCGGCGGTGCGGAATGTCTCTTGAGTTGATTTCACTAGAAAACATCCAGGAATTCGCCCACCATTATGGTTATTGGGCAATTTTTTTGGGAATTTTGCTAGAAAATTTAGGCATTCCCCTTCCTGGTGAAACCGTAACCCTTGTAGGTGGGTTTCTTGCAGGTAGTAATGAACTAAATTACTGGCTGGTGCTGGGGGACGCCGTTGCTGGTGCTGCAATTGGTGGCACTTTTGGTTACTGGATTGGTAGACTCGGTGGCTGGAATGTCTTGCTCCAAATTGGGAAGTTATTCCGGATCTCTGAAGAAAAGTTACTAAATATTAAAGCCCAATTTAGTGAAAATGCTGTTAAGGCTGTATTTTTTGGACGCTTTTTTGCGTTATTGCGCATATTTGCTGCACCTCTAGCGGGGATAGCTGATATGTCCTTCGGAAAATTCTTTGTATATAACTTAGCAGGGGCAAGTGCTTGGGCAAGCGTGATGGTAACATTGGCTTTCTTTGCCGGAAAAGTTGTTTCTTTAGAACAATTGGTTTCCTGGGTGAGCCATTTTGCGATCGCAGCCTTACTCATTTTAGTGGCTTTAATTGTTGTGCCTATTTGGTTAGAATCTCGCCAAGTTAAGCGCGCGGCGGGAGAATAATCAAGTCAAAAGTCAAAAGGCAAAAGTAATCACTTGCTTTTACCTTTTGACTTTTATTTTATTTATTTTGCTGTGCCCAAATTCTGGTTGGTAAACCCCAAACATAAATAAAGCCTTCAGCCGCTTTATGATCGAATTGATCTTCAGCGCCGTAGGTGGCTAAATCTGGACTGTAAAGGGAATTATCGCTCCAACGCCCAACAAGGGTAGCATTACCTTTAAATAATTTGAGTCGCACAGTTCCCGATACTCGTTCTTGAGTTTTTTGAATAAACCCATCCAAAGCAGCTTTAAGGGGACTGTACCAGAGACCGTTGTAAACTAATTGGGTATAAGTCTCTTCAATACCGCGCTTATAGTGACTAACATCTGCGGTTAGAGTTAAGCTTTCTAAATCTCTGTGTGCTTGAATTAACACAATCATTGCGGGTGATTCGTAGATTTCCCGCGATTTAATTCCTACCAAGCGGTTTTCGATCATGTCAATGCGACCGATCCCGTGATTTCCCGCTAGCTGATTGAGTTCGTCAATTAAAGCTACTGGAGTTTTAGCTACACCGTTGAGGGTAGTAGGAATACCTTGTTGGAAACCTATTTCGATGTACTCTGGCTGATTTGGGGTATCAGCGATCGCCTTTGTCATCTGATAAATTTCTTCTGGTGGCTCATTAGCTGGATCTTCGAGGACACCAGCTTCAATGCTACGACCGAGCAAATTTTTATCAATACTATAAGGAGAAGACTTTTTCACCGGTGCGGGGATACCATAGCGTTCGCCATAGGCGATGGTTTCCTCTCGACTCATTCCCCATTCTCTAGCTGGTGCGAGGATTTTTAGATTGGGATTTAGCGCCGCACAGGAAACATCAAAGCGCACCTGATCGTTACCCTTACCGGTACAACCGTGAGCGATCGCATCGGCTCCATATTTTTCTGCTGTTTCTACTAATATTTTGGCAATTAGGGGGCGAGCAAGTGCAGTTCCTAGCGGATAACGATTTTCATATAAAGCGTTAGCTTGAATCGCTGCAAAAGCGTAATCTTTCACAAAGCTGTCTTTAACATCCGCTACCAGAGATTCACTTGCACCCGATTTTAGGGCTTTTTCACGAACTGGTTCTAATTCATCACCTTGACCTAAATCTGCGGCTAGCGTAATTACTTCTTCCACACCCCACTCTTGTTTGAGGTAGGGAATGCAAACTGAGGTATCAACTCCCCCAGAATATGCTAAGACAACCTTTTTGGCGCGACCCATTAGTTTCTCCACTTAGGAAAACAAAGAATGAGTCATTATTATATCTAACTACTACACGTATATTTGCATGAGCGATCGAACTCTGGAAGGGAAATAGTAGTTGCTAATATCAGCAAATATTTTATCTATATCCACGATGATTGAATGAAAGGCAGCATGAGAAATTGTCAGTACAAAGCTGCTGCCTGGAATTTTTGGATCGGCAGTCTCTTTTTTTGCGGTTTAATTTTAGTTGGTGACTAAGGGAGAAACCTGGTTCCAACTGCCAGAGAAAACAAAGGTTTCCAGGTTTTTGCGCTGGCGTGGCGCTAATTGTCGTTGTTGCAACTTTTCGGATAAGGTATTGACATCTCCTAAATAACCGAGAGCGATCGCTGCTACAGCTTCATAACCTTCAGCTATGCCATAAACTTCTTTGGCTTTAGCTGCATCAAATCCCCCCATTTGGTGAATATATAGTCCTAATGCAGTAGCTTGGATTGCTAGAGTCGCAGAAGCTGCTCCCACATCATGAAAAGCATGTCTGTTTTCTGTACCGTTATGCTGAAAGTAAAGCTTGGCGACAGACAGCATCAGTACTGGAGCATTCTTTGCCCAATCTTGATTTGCTGGTACTAGGCAACTTAATAACCGTTCAAATTCCACCGGATTATCTTTAGTTGCAACTATAAAGCTCCAAGGTTGCTCATTAAAACAAGATGCAGCCCAAGAAGCAGCTTCTAAAACGGTACATAATTTTTCTGTTTCTACTGGTTGTTCAGAGAAAGCTACAGGACTCCAACGCCGCAGCAGTAACTCTTCAACTGGATATTGGGTATTAGGTATGTTGTTGCTCATCAGCCGGCCTTTTTTTGCACAGTCTTTATCATACCTAAACGCAGCAGAACTTCGACACTTCGGTAAACTCAGTAACAAATAACCAATGACTATATGACTATTGAATATTGACAAATAATTTTTATCTTTCCCCCCAATAAGTTAAGAATAATTAGTTAAAAATTTTTTTAAAGTCTCCACTTGCTAAGAAGAGTTGCGGTATCATAAGTAAAGATGAGAATTAATTCGGTGATAGTGTTTTTTGTTAGTATTGATTGGCTTTTTCCTTTTGGTATTTTCAGACTCTCTCCGAAATCTAAATCTCTACAAGTTGACGATTTTGGAGACATTCTATGTCAGTTTATGTAGGTAACCTTTCTTACCAAGTTACAGAAGATGCACTGACTGCGGTTTTTGCAGAATATGGTTCTGTCAAGCGAGTTCAAATACCTACCGACCGTGAAACAGGCCGTGTACGCGGCTTTGCTTTTGTGGAGATGAGTTCAGACACTGAAGAGACTGCTGCTATTGAAGCGCTCGATGGTGCTGAATGGATGGGACGGGATCTCAAAGTTAATAAAGCCAAGCCCAAGGAAAGCAAAGGTTCCTTTGGTGGTGGTAATCGCGGTGGCTATGGCGGTGGCGGTGGAAACCGTGGCGGTCGCTACTAAATTACAGGGTTTATTAAAAAAAGTTTAGGGACTGTAATTTCATCAGTCCCACTAACTTTATTAAATTTTGTTAAAGCTCAAACATTGCTGTTTGAGCTTTTTTAATATTGGGCATTGGGCATTGGAACAATTTTGGATTTTGGATTTTGGATTTTAGATTGTATTTGAATCTAAAATCCAAAATCTAAAATCTAAAATTCCTAGCCCCTACTTAAGCCATTGTGTCTCAACAAGGGAGCAGTACTAGGTTCCCGTCCCCGGAAGGTTGTAAATACTTCCATTGGGTGTTTGCTACCACCTAGCGCCAGGACTGTATCGCGGTAGCGTCTACCAGTATCTTTGATTGCTGCTTCGTTTTCTAGCCCTGCTTCTTCAAAGGCGGCAAAAGCATCTGCACTCAGGACTTCAGCCCATTTGTAACTGTAATAACCTGCCGCATAACCACCGCCAAAGATGTGACCGAAAGCACATAAAAAAGCATCTTCAGGGAGTGGAGGTAAGACTGTGGTAGTTTTGGCGATGCGGTGACGGACATCGCTGGGGGTTTCGTTACCACCGGGACGATAGCGTGAATGTAGTTCTAAATCTACACTGCTAAAGTGAAGTTGACGCAACATCCCGCTACCACTCATGTAATTGCGTGCGGCTATGAGCTTTTGATAATAATGTTCTGGTAAAGGTTCGCCTGTTTGGTAATGTTTCGCCATCCCAAATAAGGTGGGACGCTCATAACACCAGTTTTCCATGAATTGGCTGGGTAGTTCGACGGCATCCCATTCGACATTATTTATACCTGCCGCCCCTGTATAATCCACTTTGGTAAGCATGTGGTGTAAACCATGTCCAAACTCGTGGAATAAGGTTTCTACTTCGTTGAAAGTCATTAAGCTGGGCTGACCATCAATGGGGGGTGTTTGATTACAAACTAAGTAGGCGACTGGTAAGCGGATGCCAGTCACGCCATTTTCGACGATTTTACCGCGATTAATGCAAACATCCATCCAAGCACCGCCGCGTTTTTCGGCAGGGCGACTGTAGGGATCGAGGTAAAAGTAAGCGATGGGCGCACCGGTTTCGTCAGCGATTTGGAAGTAACGGACATCTTCATGCCATACTGGGGCTTGACCATCGGCGGGGGTGACGGTAACGCCAAATAAGCGATTTACTAAGCCAAATAAACCGTCGAGAACTTGAGGAAGGGGGAAGTAAGGACGTAATTCTTCGGCGGTAAAGTCAAATTTTGCTTCTCGCTGACGTTCCGCCCAAAAGCTAATATCCCAGTGTTTTAAATCTTCAGCTTCTTGTGCGCCTTTAGATAAAGCAAATTCTTTGAGTGCGGTTAAATCTTTGACGGCTGCATCATAACTTACCTGACGCAGTTCTTCTAGTAAAGCTTCCACGGCTTCGACATTAGGAGCCATTTTACTGGCTAGGCTCAATTCAGCAAAGTTATGGAAGCCGAGTAAACCGGCTAGTTCTTGACGTAATTCTAAAATGCGCTCGATCAGGGGATTGTTATCTAAATCGCCAGAAGCAGCACGACTGATAAATGCTTTGTATAGCTGTTCGCGCAAATCGCGTCTGGTGCTATGCTGCATAAAAGGCCCGTAACTGGGGAAGTCTAAGGTGATGCGCCAAGGGCCATTTTCTGGTGTAGCGTTTTCTTCACCGGCAGCACGGGCGGCTTGGGCTGCTAGACTGAGTAAGCTTTGGGGTAAGCCGTCGATTTCTGCTTTAGTGGTGAGGGTTAAGCTAAAAGCTTTGGTAGCATCTAACACATGATTAGAGAATTTGGTGGAAAGTTCTGCTAATTCTAGTTGAATGGCGTTGAAACGTTCTTTGGCTTCTCCTTCTAAGCCGACACCAGATAGTTCTGCGTCGCGAATTGCAGCTTCTACAATTCTTTGCTGTGCTGATTCTAAGGTGTTCCATTCAGCACTATTACGGAGAGATTTGAAAGCATTGTATAGAGGTTTGCTTTGTCCGAGCTTGGTGAAGAATTGAACGACATCTGGCTGTACTGCTTCGTAAGCTTCCCGGAGTTCGGGGCTATTTTTTACCCCCATTAAATGGTTGACTATTCCCCAAGTCCAAGATAAGCGTTCTGTGAGTTTATCTAAGGGTTCTACTAAACTGCTCCAAGTTGGCTGTACATTAGTTTCTAAGTTGGCAAGTTCTGTATCTAGTTCTGTAACGAGCTGCTGAAAGGCTGGTACTACTTGCTCTGGTTTAATTTCTGTAAAGGGAGGTAAGCCAGTACCTTTAAGTAGGGGATTTTGGGAAATAATAGCGTTTGCATTCATGATGATGTGTGAGCGGCGATCGCTTTGACTCGATAATGATTTTTGGTTATATATTTTCTAATGTAACGATCGCTGTGCCATTTCGGGGCTAATCCTAGAGATTACAGCTTGTATCATCTGGAGAGCGATCGCTACATTTACAAGATGCTATTGTTCTGGTAGTTGAGCCGGTGATTGACTATTTACCTCTGGTAACGGTAAGTCAATCCCACGGCTAGTAGGAGAAGCATCAATAATGACTGTGAAGTTGAAAGGTGTCACCTGTAGAGAAACTTTCCCGTCAAACCCCAGTAGCATCGCTAACAAACTAGCCAACAAAGCAGTATAAAGAAAAATCCAAACATTATTTTGTGGGCGATTCACAGAGTTCATCCTTTTGATTGAGTAGGTGTGTGAATCCCTACGCCCAAGTTATGAGAGGAAAAAGCCAACAGTGAAACGGTCAAAGCCGATGGCTGAGTGATAAAATATGAATAGAGAAAAAATTAGTCGGCTCGAATCCTGTGATTCTTAACTTGGGTTCGGGCTTTTTCATTAGCGATGGGGAAGTTATCCCGAATCGCTAAAAACGTTAATTTTTGGGTAAATTTTTCCCATAATAGAGATTTTGTGCATATTTTCAACATGACCCTGATGTGAGATGTAGTAGATGCATAGGGTTGAGATTAGCGATCGCTTGCGGCAGAATAAACTTGATTTTGTGTCAGTATCCAGGTTTGTAGCCGATCAATTAGCTCATTTTCAGTTTTTGCATGGTATCCCATGACTTCAATACCTTGAATGAGGGTACTTTGCTCAAGCTGATTACCATGTAAGGATTTGCTCCAAGAACTAATGGTATTGACTGCGAATCTTATCTCCCCCACTAAACTCAAAAGCGACTGACTAGCAGCTGCGGAAACAAAACGCCTGTTGAGTAATTCATCTAGAAGTAGGCTTTGGATATGAGCGTTCTCCTCAATAAATTCCAAGGCGATACGTTTCTTCTTTTGATCCAGCCTCACTCGACTTAAAAGGATTAAAGCGGAGTTGATGTTATTCAGGGTAACTCTGAATTTGTCACAAATTAGACAATTAAGTTCATTTAAGCGCTCATTTGGCGGTTTTAGGTATGCCTTATGGCTGATTTTGCTGTTGCTCATAAGATGTATTTGAGAATAAGCGGTAGTGAGGTTAGGAAAATATCGGTAATGAGCGGTTATTTGCCATCTTCAAACCTTTTATAAAGAACTGCTACTATCTGGAGATGGAAAAAATTTAAATTGCAACTTCTATCTTGAGGAAGAGAAGCTAGAAATAGAAGCTAACAAAACACGGAAATTTATTGCTGAGAAATGATTTTGTCAGTAATGAGAGATACATGATTTTTTGTTGATGCTATGTATTACTCACAATCAATAGCAATTTGCTTTGATGTAGCGAAATTATTGACTTTGGGTAGAAACTAGAAACACAGCAGCCGGGATCAATATCAAATAGGAGTTATCCAGCTTTGAGGATGTTAATCAAGGGTGGTAAGTATCGTCACCCCATCAGGTACATCTTTGTAAAGTAACAATAAAACTCAGATGGAAAATGATGAATAGCTAGTATTATAAGTATTTGTACGGTAAAATACATTTGAAAATATCTGGAAATGTCTATAAAAGCTGAAAAAATAGACAAAACAGAAAATTTGAGTCATCAATTATCTAATCTTTTAGCGATGATTGTTTTAATATTTGCCCGCTCCATTGGCTCTAGTTTCTAGAGGGTGCAAAAATTATCCAGAAGTAGAGGATAGGAAATGACAGCAATCATCATCGTGCAAGAGATTTGGGAAAAATTAAAGCAAGCTTATATAGAAAAGTTTGGCGGTTCGCCTAAACTACTGATTACTGAACTGAATAATGTTTATCGAGATAAAACTAACAGTACTAAAGATGTCATCTCCGATAAAACTATTCGCAATTTTTTTAATAGTAGCGAACCCATCAAGATGCAAGAGAAGAACTTGAATTTCTTGTGCGGTGTATTATTGGGTTACGAAAGTTATCAAGAAGCGTTAAGACAACAAGCTGCTGTAGAGAAAGGCAAAACAGTAGATGTTGAGGTGAAGACAGATTGGATTGCAGAATACCAAGAATATATTCAGGTAAAATGCAACAATATGAAAGTGCTGTCAATGACTCAGCCAGTACAACTTAATAGCATTTACACCAATGTCAAAGTTCTGGAAACGGTTCCAGCTAAACACCAAAAAACAATTGAAGATTTACGCCTGAATTTATCCAACGAAAATCTCAAATTTAGTCGGCTGAATTATCGAGTGCGTCATGACGATATTTTAGCTTTTGATGCAGTCAAAAAATATCGCAAGCTGTTGGTTTGGGGTAGCCCTGGTGCAGGTAAGACGACATTTTTAAAACATCTAGCAACATCGGCTAGGGATTTAGAAAATCAACCCCTACCAATTTGGATTTCTTTAAAAGCATTTGCAGATGTAGAAAATCAACCCAATTTGATTGATTTTATTGAAAAAGATTTTATCAAATTTGTGACTCAGCCAGCAGAAATTGTACAGCAGTTGCTCAAATTAGGGCGCTGTTTGATTTTGTTAGATGGCTTAGATGAAGTTGCAGAAACCCAAAGCGATCGCATTTATCGCCAAATTCATAGTTTTGTCGAGCAATATCCCAAAAATATCTTTGTTTTAACTTGTCGTTCTGGTGCGGTAGATTATATATTTGAGCATTTTACCGAAGTAGAAATCGCAGATTTTAAAGAACCACAAGTTAAGGAATTTGTCAGACAATGGTTTAAACTGTGCCAGGAACCAGCGTTAGCAGCTAAATTTTTAGGAGAATTAGAAAAGAATAGTTCTATTAAAGAGCTAACCACAAGTCCGTTGCTGTTGACTATGTTATGTTTGGTATTTCAAGATAACTATGAGTTTCCGAGAAATCGCTACTTATTGACTGAAGATGCGGTGAATATTCTGTTACGCAAATGGGATGCTAGCAGACGCATAGATAGAAATGCAGTTAATAAATTTAATTTACCATATCAGCGCAAAGTCAACTTACTAAGTCAAATAGCTTATCAAGCTTTTAACCAAGAACCACAACAGTATTTTTGGTTGCAACGAGAGTTAGAAACCTTAATTGAGGATTATTTAGACAATTTTCTAGAAATTCCGCCAGAAACTTTGGCGGAGGAAAGTCAGGAGATTTTAAAAGCGATTGAAACTAATCATGGCTTATTGATTAAACAATCCCAAGATGTTTACTCTTTTTCGCATCTGACATTTCAAGAATATTTTGTAGCGCATCATGTAGTAGAAAGCAGAAATCAAGCGACGTTAAATGAAGTGATACAACAACATTTAACAAAGCGTCAGTGGCGAGAAGTATTTTTGATGATTGCGGGAAGATTGGCGAATACTGATGATTTTTTTAAATTGATGTTTCGCCAAATTAATCTGCTAGTCGTGGAAAACAAGGTTTTACAAGATATGTTAATTTGGCTAGATAATGTCACTACCTTACATGGTGTCAAATCTAGTTCTTGGCGGGCTTTTTATTTGTTTGTCGATCAGGTATTTGAATTATATAGTAATTTACAGTCAAAGATTGATTACCATTTAGCGCAAGAACTAGCTGTTAGTTTAAGAGAAATCAATAAAGAAAGAAAATCTATACATCCTCGTTCTTTACTATCGGATTTTGCGTTTGATTTGGTTGATTACCATGCCCATATAGTAGATACAAAAACTCAAGAAAAAGGCTTTGAATCGCAAAACTTAAGTCCTTTGTTAAAGCAAGAACTTCCGGCTAGCGAGCAAATTGTCACAAAACCGCAACTGCGAACAGAAGTTAGTTTAATTGATAAAAATAGTGGCGTAATTTGTATTACTAAACCAGCACAAGAAAATATTCAGTCAGAATCGCAACAAATACAACCAAATTACTCGCTGGCGCAAGTTCATCATTGTAGCGAATATGCAGAGGAACCGGGTAATTATATCAATGAAGATTTAGCAGAGTTTCTCGTTTTTTTAAAAGAAAGTCGCCCAGATGAGCAAGCACCAGAATCAGATTGGTTAGACTGGGCGAATAGATTGCGATCGGCTATGCGTTTATATTTAGATATTGGTTGGAATGATGTGATATTTACTGAAGATGAAATTAAGATTTTAAAAGATTATTTTTACGCTAATATTCTGCTGCTTAAATGTATTCACAGCGATAGTTACTTGACTAAAGATTTACGCAATCAAATTATTGACCATTTGTTGTTGCCTAGTCAACGTATTCCTGCAGCTTTGTTGACTGTTGGTTGAGGGTTGAAAAGGTAGTCAATAGTCAATAGTCAGAGGTTGTTTGAAAAGTGGTTGGCTGTGATTTTAGATACTAGTCGATCCCCCCTAACCCCCCTTAAAAAAGGGGGGAAAAGAATCAAAGTCCCCCTTTTTAAGGAGGATTTAGGGGGATCTCAAACTTTTGGCTCCTAACAAGAAGACTTTTAAAACATCCTCTCAATAGTCAATAGTCAGTAGGGGCGGGTTTATTGAGAATTATCGTTGATCGGTGAGGATATTTGTGAACCCGCCCGTACAGTTGTCAATAGTCAAGGCGATTTTTAAGACAGATGAACGCGAGAAAATCTTATTTAATTTATCAGCTTATCCCGAAATCCCGCCGTCACCCTGAAGGGTGCGGCTAATTGTACAAAGCCTACCTTTGTAGGCTGAAGAAATTTAGGCTGCGTAGGTGGGTTTTGTAACTTTAGCTCCAGGCTTTGAGGGTGTGGGTGTTATTTTGGGTGAACGAGAGGATTTTTTGAGCGCAATTTCGCAAATGCTTATGCTGCCGAATTATGCAGGTTCGTTACCGCTAGTTGCCGGAATTTACCATTTAATACTATGATATTCAGATACATTACAGCAGTTGCAACAATTGCTACTCTTTATGGAACAGCAGATTCAAAAAGTATGTCAGCAGAAACTAGGTGGAAAGTGGAAAGACGGCTGTTGTACCGATAATCCACCAGTAGATCATATTTCTTTCCCGTCTAATGCGATCGCATCTGCAGAGCAATATCCCATAGCCTCAACTGAGTCACAAACAGACTCACCAGCAGCGAATACAGTGTTAATTCAGGATTAGCTAGAAACTTCGTAATTCGTAATTCGTAATTCGTAATTCGTAATTAAGAATTTATCAGTCAACCGTCAACCGTCAACATTTAATATTATTCGCAAATTGTTGTAAATTTTCTCGTCGCCATTGGGCATCATGGGCGCGATTTGTTCTCAGTTCCAAAACACGAATTCCTTGGGTTGGTAGTGGGTTTAATTTTTGTTGTAACTGTTCCCAATTATTAATTAATTCATGCTCTACGCTATAGGTAGCGCACAATTGAGCAAAATCAATATCTTGGGGAGTGCCAAAAAACTCCTCAAAAGGTGGGTTAAATTTGGCAATGGGTAACATTTCAAAAATACCGCCACCATTGTTATTAATTAATAAAATTGTGAGATGTCCGATAAATTTGTTGCGAATTAAAAAGCCATTAGTATCGTGTAATAAAGCCAAATCTCCTGTTAACATCACAGCACTTTGATTGTGATGGGCGATTCCTAAAGCTGTAGATAATGTGCCATCAATACCATTAGCACCCCGGTTAAAATGCGATCGCACTCCTAAATTATTCGGTTGCCAAAAAAATTCTACATCCCGCACTGGCATACTATTAGCAATAAATAAGGGCGTTCCTGGCGGTAAAGTTTGCGAAAGTAACCAAGCTGCTTTACCTTCAAATAACTCCGCCATTGTCCCCAAAGTCCGATCAACAGCAGTTCTCACTTGAGCTTCTACATCACACCACAATTGCAAGTATTCCGGAATTGATTCCCTACCTTGTCCCCCAACCTCTAATTCCTCAATCGAAATTCTCAAATGAGTCGTCTTTCCATGTAAAGGATCAAGATTTTGATCGCTAGGATCTATTACCCAGCGTCGCGGTTGTGTAGCATTGATCCAATTACGTAATTCTTTACTAGTAGGCATTTCTCCTACTTGAATTACCATTGTGGGTGCTAGTTCTTTACTTAATTGGGGATGGCGCAGAATTAAATCGTAGGTGGAAATTAAATCAGGGTTGAGGTGGGCGTAATTTCTTAGGGGTGAGAGTCCTTCGGCGAGAACAGGCCATTTTAAAGTTTGAGAAAGTCGGGCGATCGCTCTACAATAATCTTGCGGTTGCTGTGGTTGGGCAACACCAGCGATAATAATTCCGCGATCGCATTGCAGCCATTCATCGGGAATTGGGTATCGGGAATGGGGTATAGGGAAAGTATTTGTTAATCCCGCGAAAAACTCTACAAAATTTAACTGAGATTGCAAATCACTCAAATCAATACCATCAGGAACCGGCGCTAAAGGATCGCGTAAAGGAATGTTGAGATGTACTGGCCCCGGTGAGGGTATTTGCGTCCGTTCCCAAGCATGAATAATTGTTTGTCGTAGATAGCCAAGCATCCCCATATCTGCTATGGGTAAAGTTAATTCTGTCTGCCAGTTGGGATATCCACCGTATAACTTTAGTTGATCGATAGTTTGTCCGGAGTGACAATCGCGCAATTCTGGCGGTCTATCCGCAGTTAAGATTAACAAAGGTACGCGACTTTCTCTAGCTTCAATTACAGCTGGATAAAAATTCGCGCCAGCTGTCCCAGAAGTACAAACCAGTACCGCAGGTTTCCCACTCGCTTTTGCTTGTCCTAGAGCAAAAAAAGCGGCGGAACGTTCATCGAGAATTGAGATAACATCAATATCCGGCCTTTGTGCAGCAAACGCCACTGCTAGCGGTGTAGAACGGGAACCCGGACAAATCACAGCACAAGCCAACCCTAAACGCTTGAGGGTCTGAGTTAAGATATCAGCCCAAAGTTGATTAACATTGCTATAAGCGATCGACATTCCAGCAAACAGAACAATAACTAAATCCTCAACTACTCAAGCCTATACTGCAACGGGACAAATCCAGCTAAAATCCAGAATGCAAAATTCGTATTTTGACTGTTATGGACTGCATTCATTTAACGGGAATTCGCGGTTATGGCTACACGGGGTTTTTAGCAGAAGAACAGGTTCTCGGACAATGGTTTGAGGCTGATGTGACATTATGGTTAGATTTGGCGACTCCGGGACAGACAGATGCGATCGCAGATACAGTAGATTATCGCAGCGTGATTAGCTTAGTCCAAAGCCTGATTAAAACATCCAAGTTTGCTTTAGTGGAAAAGCTAGCTAGCACAATTGCAGATTCTATTCTCCAACAGAGCGATCGCATTACCCAAGTCAAAGTCATTCTCTGCAAACCCGCAGCACCCATCCCCGACTTTGGCGGCAAAATTCTGATTGAATTGACTAGAACTCAGCCCAATATTTAAGAGTGGTCAATGGTCAATGGTCAATAGTCAATGGTCAATGGTTAATGCTTAATGGTCAATCAATTCTCAACAGTGGACTATTGACTCTGGACTATTGACTCTGGACTATTGACTCTGGACTATTGACTCTAGACTATTGACTCTGGACTATTGACTTCAATATTTTTCTGCTGAAAATTTATCCATCAGGATTTTTTGGACAATATTTTTATACATGTAAGTAATTGTTTTATCTTGGCTTAAATATAAGCAATCTATCATTCTTATCTCATCCAATTGATAGAGGATTTAAATAAATAGTATATTGTTATACTTTTTATATAGTAAAATCCTGTACTATTCGTTCAAAACATACATTAGGATTTTTAATCTACTCAGTCAAAAGTGTAGCAAAAAATAGCCGGACTACACATTAAATATCCTGAATACTTGCAACAGTCTAGAAGAATTTGATAAGCTAATTGTCACTGAAATTGCAACATTTTCATGGTGTTAAAAGCTGCCTAGTGTCTCCCTTACACCCTGCGGTTTCAATGTGTAAATTAAATGCTTCACAGTTTATTACTTCTAGAATACCTATTATTTAGTCAGTCTATTAAGGTTCAAATCTTTATTACCCTTCCGTAGAAACCGCAAAGATTTGTGCTTTTTCTGATTCATTACTGTCAAATTGCCAAAAAATTTATTTAGTTTCAGATAATTGTATGGCAATTTACATTTTTAAATAGTATCTTGGCTTATTAACCGGATATCAACTGTATGAGGAAAATCAAAAATATGTAAATAAAAACTTAGTTATTCTTTTACTCCAGGTACTACACAGGTAGATTAGAGATTGATTATTATAGGATTATTGATTTTCAGAGTGAGCCGAGACTGAAAACAAAATCTGCACTTTAGCCAACAGATTAGTCTAACATGTTCTCCCACAAAATCTTAGTTGTTGAGGATGAAAGAATCCTAGCTTCAGATATCAGAAATAGTTTGCAGAAGTTAGGGTATTCTGTTTTAGAATTGACAGCTTCTGGTGAAGAAGCCATCAAAAAAATAGCGGAGGATAATCCACATTTAGTATT
The DNA here is from genome assembly GCF_014696435.1 of Calothrix anomala FACHB-343. GTDB lineage: Bacteria > Cyanobacteriota > Cyanobacteriia > Cyanobacteriales > Nostocaceae > Aulosira > Aulosira anomala_A. The sequence continues at coordinate 99,276 of NZ_JACJQG010000024.1, forward strand.
AATTGATATCTGCTTGGCAGGTAAAATTAATGGTACTGAAATTGGGGATATTATCCAGAATGATTTCCAGATACCAGTTGTGTATTTAACTGAGTATTCAGCAGACAAGCAAACACACCAAAAGCAACTCAGCGAGCCATTTAGTTATATTCACAAACCATGTGCTGAAAAAGACTTACATTTTGCTGTAGAAATGGCTCTTTACAAGCATCGGTTGAACCAAAAATATGAAGCAGAAAAGCAGCGACTCACAGCAATTATTAACAGTATGGGCTGTGGCGTAGTTGTTACTTGTGCTGATGGGAGTATTCAAATGATGAATCCTGTAGCCGAAGCACTCACAGGTTGGAGGCAAAATGAAGCTTATGGCAAGGATTTAGAAGAAGTTGTAAACTTAATTGACAAAGAGATGGATGAAGTAATTGATAATTTAGCCACTAAAGCTATACAAGCAGGAGAGGTTTTAAATATCCCCGATAACTGTAACCTGCTGACTAAGGATGGCAAGATTATACCTATTGGTGATTCTGTAGCACCGATTCGCGATGCTGATGGCAATATCGATGGTGCGGTTTTAGTCTTTCAAGATATTAGTCAACGCAAACAAACAGAAGCACAATTACTGCGCAATGCTTGTCACGATGCCTTAACTGCGCTTCCCAATCGAGTATTATTTCTAGATCGTCTCAGGCAAACAATTGAACGCAGCAGACGACGCAATGATTATAATTTTGCAGTTTTATTTTTAGATTTAGATGGTTTTAAGGGGATTAACGATCGCTTTGGTCACGCAATCGGCGATGATTTTCTAGTAGCGATCGCGCGTCGTTTAGAGTTATGTTTACGTAGTGGCGATACAGTTGCTAGATTTGGTGGGGATGAATTTGCTGTCCTTTTAGAAGATATTAAAGACGTTACAGACGCTACTAATGTTGCTAAACGCATTCAAGAAGCTTTAAGCGTACCACTTAACCTCAACGGACATCAGATAATTCCCACAGCTAGCATTGGTATTGCTTTGAGTAGCAGTCATTATGAAGAACCCCACAACCTACTCAGAGATGCTGATATTGCAATGTACCATGCTAAACGGCAAGGAAAAGCTCGCTATGGCGTGTTTTCAAACGCTTAAACTCTTCAACTTTTAGCGATAGATTGTCAGTTATGATGTAATTGGCAACAAAATCTCAAGTCTGAAAATTCTGTGATGGAGAAAACAGAGAAGCAGAAAATGCTGGCTGGCGAATTATATTGGGCAGAAGACACAGAACTAGTCACTGAGAGGAAACGCGCCTCTCGTCTTTTGCGAATGTACAACGCTACCACCGAAGAACAAGAAGAGCAAAAGTGGCAGATTTTACAAGAATTATTTGGGCAAATAGGTAAAAAAGCTACAATTGTGCCACCATTTTACTGTGATTATGGCAGTAACATTTACGCAGGCGATCGCTTATTTATGAACTTTGGCTGTGTAATTTTAGACTGCAATACAGTTCATATTGGTGAAAATGTCATGTGCGCCCCTTACGTGCAGATATACACTGCCTACCATCCTACAGAACCAGAGATTCGGCTTGCCGACAGAGAATTAGCCGCACCAGTCAAAATTGGTAATAACGTATGGATTGGTGGCAGTGCAATTATTTGCCCCGGAGTCACAATTGGAGATAATACAACTATTGGTGCTGGTAGTGTCGTAGTGAAAGATGTACCTGAAAATGTTGTAGCTGCTGGCAACCCATGCCGTATTATCCGGCACCTATCCTAAAATTTGCTTAAAACTTGTATCCTCTAGCCAGCCAATATTGCCAGTCTGCAAGGGCTTCTAGAGTGTCTTCATCAGCATCAATGGCTTCGATTTCCGATAGCTTTGCTGAATACACATCATCTTCTTTGCCATTGATGACAGCTACCTCGACAATCATATCTTTGAGACACTCATCATCTGGAGCCATTCCCAAAACTTCAACTTGCTTTTCTTGGGGTGTCGTTGATTTCCGACTCTTTTTTGTCCATTTGGCATTAAAAGGAAAGTTGAGAGCCTCTTCTAGGTAGTAGTACCAAGCCATTGCCCTGTCTTCTTTGTCTTCAGCATCCGCAATGATTTCTGTCTCAATGCGCTGCTCTCGAGTTTTATCTTGTTCAACACTAGGCATAATATCCAGACTTGCTTAGGATAAATTTGGAACTATGTATAGTAACGTTTTGGCGATCGCCTGTCAATTTGTGAAAGATTATTTTTCTTATAGCCACATCAGCTAGCTTTAGAAATATAGCAAATTTTGCAACTTTATTCCATTAAATCAGGAAATTTCCTGGTTTGAGAAGTCAGGAGGCAGGAGGCAGGGGGACAAATAATTCAAAATTCAAAATTCAAAATTAAGAATTCTATTTGCCCAATGCCCTTAATCTGAATCCATTAAGCTGGCGGCTTCTTGCAGCAGGGCTTGTTGTTCTTTTTGAATTGCCTCTAGGCGATCGCAAATATATGCTAATCTTTGTTGTCTTTTTTGAGACTCTGTTACGGAGTTAGCTGGTATTAATGCTGAGTCTGGTTTTATCTTAGAAGCGCCTGTAATAGTTTGGAAACTATAACGAGCAAATTTACTCAGGGAAATAAAACCAACTTTTACCAACCCCTGAAGTAATTGAATGGGAACCCGGAGAATAGTCCAACTGGTGACTTCAATTAAGCGCATCGTCGCTTTAACTAGGCTCCAGAGCAGAGCTAAAATTAATACCAGCAGGATACTACTAATAATTGGGTGATTAGCTGCCCAACTGAGGATTTGTACTAGGCGGAAAAAAGAAGGGTGTTGTACTAGCCAATCATTCATTGAAGAAGCGATTGCATTTTGCATGGCTACAGACGTTGTAGTCTTAATATTCTCAGCAGAACCTTTCGCTTGTTCCCAAGTTGTTGTTATGGCATCAACTGCTCTGATAGTAGCTTGATTGGCAGTATCCTGAACAGACTGCCCTGCCTGCTGTACTGAATTACCAACAGACTTTACACTATCATTCACCAAAGACTGCGCCTGTTGCCAGCCTTGCCAAATTCCTTGAGCTAAATTAATGCCGATTTGAGGTTCCATAGAACATTGCACCACGGCTAAATCGAACCTGCAACCCATCTTACATAAACTGGCCAGGAAAGCACACTCATTTGGGTATGGGGTATGGGGCATGGGGCATGGGGCATTGGGCATGGGGCATGGGGCAGAAAGTATTCCTTCTGGCTCCTCCTATTTGCCTTCTGCCTTTCTTGGTTAATTTCTCGGAAACTGAATTGCAACTGCAACGTCACATAAAATATCTTCTTTTGGAATTACTAGCTGATAGCAACTCACCATGAAGTTGCGTTGAATATGTAGTAGCTAAAAAAGAGCTATTACTGAGTATATGCTGCAACATTGAAGAAACCATCAGGAATTATCAAAAGTAAATTCCGGAAAATAATATTAATAAATGTAGGAAATATCAACTCTTAAGGTCAAAGTGCATGAACGGCATTTCTAAACTATCTCACTCAATGAAAACTATATGTCATTTTCCCCAAAATGTCATATTTTCTTTAGCATTAACTAGCTTTATATGTGGCATTGGCTTGATTGATAATTATGCTAATGCTGCGCCTAATGTAGCTCATATCCAATTAGCACAAACCGGACAAAATAACCAAAATAGACTGCCGAAAAACGTTGCTAGAGCCATACTCAAGGACGCCGCCAAACGTGTTGACTTGCCTGTCAGCGAGTTAAAAATTACTAAAGCTACCACCAAAACCTTTAGTAATCCTTGTATTTTCAGGTTTGGGGAAGTTTGTACTAGAGAATATAGACCTGTCAATGGTTGGGAAGTAATTGTACAAGTAAAAGACCAATCTTGGACTTACCATGCCAATAGATCGGGTTCAGAAGTCTATTTAGATCCGAAAAGTAATCAATCAATAACAGTACCTTTACCCAAAGCGATCGCTAATAAAATTCTCAACGATGCTGCTAAACGTTCTGGTGTCGCAGTTGGCGATTTAAAAATTAGCGAAACCACATCTATCAGCTTTGGTAATCGTTGCACATTCAACTTTGGCGAAATCTGTACTGCAGATTATAATCCGGTGCATGGCTGGCGAGTAATTGTGCAAGTTAAAAATGAACCTTGGACTTACCATGTCAATAGATCCGGTTCGCAAATTATTTTAGATCCCATAATTAGAGAATGGCCAAAAGTGACTTTAACCACAGCGATCGGCAGTAAAATTTTAGATGATGCTGCCAAACGTTCTGGTGTTGCGGTTGGCGATTTAAAAATTACCCAGGCTACAGCTAAAAATTTTGGTAATCCTTGCGAGTTCGGCTTTGGTGAAGTCTGTACTAAGGAATATAATCCGGTTCCTGGTTGGGAAGTAATTGTCCAAGTTAAAGACAAATCTTGGACTTACCATGTCAATCGAGTTGGCTCGCAAATTATTTTAGATCCGAAAATTAATCCATCGGCAAACGTGACTTTACCCAGAGCGATCGCCAATAATATCTTAAATGATGCTGCCAAACGTTCTGGTGTCGCAGTTGCCAATTTACAAATTACCCAAGCTACAGCTAAAACCTTTGGAAACCAATGCCATTTTGGGTTTGGCGAAGTTTGTGCAGAGATTTATCAACCTGTTGAGGGGTGGGAAGTCCTAGTTAAGGTAAAAGAGCAATCTTGGACTTATCATGCTAATAAATCTGGTTCCGCGATCGTTTTAGATCCGAAAGCGGTTTAGGGACTTGCAAATAAAAAAACATCGCGATTGTTAACTTACCAAGCCCACAACCTCGTAGGGGCGGGGTTACCCCCACCTGTGTCAACTTAACGCAAAACCCTTATCCTAACTGGCTCCCATGCTCTGCGTGGGAGCGATGATTCTGAGGCTCCGCCTCAATTTATCAGCTTTCGAGGCGGAGCCTCGCAATACGCATTTCCAGCCTCTGGCTGGAAACGAGATATGAAATGGGGGTTTCACGTTAAGTTGACACCAATGGGTTACCCCACCCCTACAATTTATTGTGGCTCATGCAATTCGATGCGCTTAGTATATAATGATGGATTGTGTCGATCAAAGCCAAACCATGCCTAAACTCAAAACTCGTAAAGCTGCGGCAAAGCGATTCCGTGCCACCGGTACCGGTAAAATCGTCCGTCGCAAAGCCTTCAAAAACCACCTTTTAGAGCATAAGACTACCAAGAAAAAGCGTAGCTTCTCCAAGATGGCGATTGTAAATGAGCGCGATGAAGAGAATGTACGTTTAATGCTCCCCTATTTGTAAGTTTTTCAGGAATTTTCAGGAAAATATAAGTTATGACACGGGTAAAACGCGGTAATGTAGCTCGTAAACGCCGCAATAAAATTCTCAAACTAGCTAAAGGTTTTCGCGGTTCCCACTCAACTCTGTTTAGAACCGCTAACCAACAGGTAATGAAAGCGCTGCGGAGTTCCTACCGCGATCGCAAAAAGAAAAAGCGCGATTTCCGTAGCCTCTGGATTGCTCGGATTAATGCTGCTGCAAGAGAACATGGTTTAAGCTACAGCCAGCTAATCGGTAATCTCAAAAAAGCTAATGTCCAACTCAATCGTAAAATGTTGGCACAAATGGCAGTTGTCGATCCAGCTAGCTTTGGTAAAGTAGCTGCATTAGCCATTCAAGCTAAGGGATAAAGGATTAAGGATGAAGCATGAAGTATGAAGGCTGAAGTATACCCCAAAAATCAATCTGGGGGCTGGAAAAAAGACACCTTACTGCAGAGAATAGGTGTTTTACAGCAATTTTGGTTTTCATCCTTTATCCTTTACTCCTTATCCTTATTATTAATTGTTAGCTGTTGCTTTTTAGCCACAGGATCAATTGCATCTGCCGCCGAAATGCCAGAAATTCTGCGGCGAGGCTATTTAACTATTGCGGTTAAAGATAACTTGCGTCCCTTGGGATTTAGAGATGCTAGCGGGAATTTGCAAGGCTTGGAAATTGACTTAGCACAGCGTTTAGCCAGTGATTTGTTAGGGAAAGCAAATGCTGTGAAGTTACAACCAATAGCAAATCGCGATCGCTTATCTGTAGTCTTTAACAATCAAGTTGACTTTGCTATTGCGAGAGTTACAGCCACAGAGTCACGCTCTCGCTTAGTAAGTTTCAGTGTTCCTTACTACTTTGATGGCACATATTTAGTAGTAAAAGATACAGGAATCCAGAAGACAAAAGATTTAGTAAACCGTAAAATCGCTGTCCTGAATAACTCTAGCAGCATTGCTGATGTGAGGTACTATGTGCCCAATGCTGAGTTAGTCGGGGTGAATTCTTACGCAGAAGCGCGATCGCAAATGGAAACTGGGGAAGTACAAGCCTTTGCTGCTGATGCTAGCCTTTTGAGCGGTTGGATACAAGAATATCCCCAGTACCGCCTACTTCCAGACAAACTCTCCACAGCACCCTTATCTGTAGCCATGCCCAAGGGCTTGCAGTACGCTGATTTAAGATTACAGGTAAATGAAGCGATCGCGCGTTACATCGCCGAAGGTTGGCTCAAGCAGCGCGCTCAATATTGGGGGTTACCATAAGTCAACAGTCAACCGTCAATCGTCAACCGTCAACCGTCAACCGTCAACCGTCAACCGTCAACCGTCAACCGTCAACCGTCAACCGTCAACCGTTAACCGTTAACCGTCAACAGTCAACCGTCTCCCAGTTCCCCTTGCAGCTGATAATAAATAAGAAGACTCTTTATAATTTTCTCTTTCAAGACAATGGATAACAGTCTAGCGGTTGTTTATCTCTCGATTTTCGTAGGTATACTCGCCTTTGCAGTTGTGGCTATTTTTCGCCAAATTTTCAAAACTCGTCGGATTGAAAGTTCGTTGTCCCGCTTAAAAAACAAGTTGAGTAAAGAGAAGGGTACAACTCAAGAATATTACGAGTTAGGCAGTATTTATTCGCAAAAGAAAATCTATTCCCAAGCAATTACGCTGTTTCAAAAAGCTCTCAAAACGGCGGAAGAAGAAGGGGAAGAAAATATTGCTCCGATCTACAATGGGCTGGGTTATGTTTACTTTACTCAAGAGCAATATGATTTAGCAATTCGTCAGTACAAAGAAGCTCTGAAAAATAAACCTGACTACGTAACAGCGCTGAATAATCTTGCTCATGCTTATGAGCGGAAAAAATTAAACGCCCAGGCGCTACAAACTTACGAAGAAGCCCTGAAATTTGCGCCTAATAATTCTACTGCTAAACGTCGTGCTGAATCTTTGCGTCGGTTAGTTTCTGCTTAATTATTAACTTGATCGCGAATACGCGCTTCGGGGCATGGCAGTGCCAGTGCCCCTACAATCAACGATAATCTGTAGCTCATCAACTTGCAATCTGCTGTATATTTTTTCAATATATCTAATTTAAAAATATAGTTAGATGAATAATTATTCCAATTTGAAAAAAGAAGGCGAAAGATTGTAGGGGCAAGGCAATGCCCTGCCCTCTAGAATACATTAATGTTTCGCCAACATAATTTGAATTGGTATTATCATCCATAATTACAGCAGTTTTCACCTATTTGAACCACATCTATCGTAGGGAACATCAGTAAAATTATTGTATGTACCAAAAGATTGTCGGTGCCGTGCCCCTACAGCGTGGTCTATTTACCTGAAAATAGCTGTAATATAAAAATTTCAGTAAATTTATGCGGTTTATCAATTCCAGCCAAGAATATATATAGCTATATATTCCGATAAATATTTAAATAATGATGAAGCGGCTCTGGTTATTGAGTTTAATTATTGCCATTATTATTTTCATTGTTGGCGCTCTTGGTTATCGAGAAATTTTATTTGCACAACAACCGTCAATTTCCCATCCCCTCACAGCCTTAACAGCAGGAGAAATTAAGACAGCAGTTGCAGTGGTAAAAAAAGAAAAGAATCTCACTGAAAATGTAGTTTTCCCATTAATCAATCTGCAAGAACCAGATAAAAAAGAAGTTTTAAATTTTACACCTGGTAAATATTTTCAACGCCAAGCTTTCTTAGTAGTGTATGAGCGATCGCAAAATCAAACATACCAAGCTGTAGTTGACTTGAAAACTCAAACCCTCAGTTCTTGGAAGCTAATACCTCATGCTCAACCTGCAATAATTAATCCTGAATACGATTTAGCGCGACAGATTGTCCAATCAAATCCCCAATGGCAAGCAGCTATGCAAAAACGGGGAATTACAGATTTTGATAAAGTAAAAATTAATTGCTGGGCACCAGGTATTTTAACTGACAAGGAAATTGCCACAGGTAAACGTCTTTGTCGAGCATTATCTTACTATAAAGGTAATAATTGGAATTACTTCAGCAGCCCCATTGAAGGGGTAGTAGCTACTGTTGATTTAAACACAGGTAAAATCGATAGCTTTATAGATAACGGAGTAGTACCTTTATCTTCAGATAATTGGAATTATGATGTTCAATCTTTTAGTAAATTACTATCACCACCCAAATTATTAAAAATAATCCAACCTCATGGTACTAGTTTCCGCATTCGTGGTAATGCAATTAGCTGGCAAGGTTGGAATTTTCGTTATTTAATGCATCCTAGAAATGGGTTGATTCTCTATCAAGTAACTTATGATGATGGAGAAAAAATTCGCCCAGTTTTATACCGTGCTAGCCTATCAGAAATGGTAGTACCTTATGGTTATCCTGACTTTACCTGGGCTTTCAGAAATGCCTTTGATGTGGGCGAATATAATTTTGGTTCCCTCGCCACTTCAATGGAGTTAGGTAAGGATATTCCGGAGAATGGTTTGTTATTAAATGCCATGATGGCTAACGAACAGGGAGAACCTTATGAAATGCCCAATGTAATTGGTATTTATGAAAGAGACAATGGGCTATTGTGGAAGCATTACGAATACAATACCCGAAAAAATTATGTCCGTCGCAATCGAGAATTAGTGATGACGATGACGGGTGCAGTTGATAATTATGATTACAGTTTAAATTGGATTTTTCACCAAGATGGTAGTTTAGAAATTGAGAACGACTTAACAGGAATTGTGTTAGCACAGGGTACAAATGCAAAAACACAATCTCCAGATAATTCTTATGGCAGACTATTAGCAAAAAATATCTTTGGCGTAAATCATCAACACTTCTTTAACTACCGCCTAGATATGGATGTAGATGGCGAGGCTAATTCTGTCATGGAAATGAATGTGCAAGCCTTACCTTTAGATAATCATAATTCTTTGGGAAATGCGATCGCAGTTACAGATACACCCTTAACTACAGAAAAGGCGGCTGTGCGCGATTTAGACATGAAACACAGCCGCGAATGGATGATTGTTAACCCTAACCGTCAAAATACTTTAGGGACTCCCCCAGCATATATGCTAATGCCAGGGGGTAATACAGTATTTTTCCCCGTAGAAGGTGCTAAGATTCGCGAGAAGGCTGGCTTTGCAACACATCATGTATGGGTAACAAAATATCACCCAGATGAACTTTATGCTGGCGGCGATTATCCAAACCAAACTCAACCAGGACAAGGTTTACCTAAATATATTGCCAATGATGAATCTTTAACGGGTGAAGATATCGTACTTTGGTACACAATGGGCGTTACCCATATTCCCCGTCCTGAAGATTGGCCTGTAATGCCAACACACCGAGTTAGTTTTAAACTTGCTCCTAGAGGATTCTTTAGCCGCAATCCAGCAATTAATTTACCTGAATAAATTTACCATTACGAAGCGAAAATATTCATAATGAAGGCAAGTTTTACTCATTTAATTATCCAGACTTATCCTCAGAAGAAAAGCTGACTTTTGAAGAATTTTGCTCTTGATTTAGCATTATCCATCCAACGATCGCAAGCAACGCACCCAAGGCGAGAAAACCTAGATCCCAAGCTAATTGATTTACCCCTGGTTTCACATGATGGATACCTAAAATTTGATGATTAATTACTCCTTCCACTACATTGAATAACCCAGCACCTATGAGCAAAGAACCAACAAAAGTTCGTGATGACCAAGGAACATCAGCACGCCCTCCCGCACGCCATAGTAATGCTACTCCAATCACAGTTAATACCCAATCCAAAGCATGAAATAAGCCGTCCCATACCATGTTTACGTCTGTATTAGTATCACTGGTTAAGGGTCGAACACTGCTTAACATATGATGCCACTGAAGAATTTGATGCAGCAGGATACCATCGACGAAGCCACCTAGACCTAGACCTAAAAAAATCCCAGCAGTAATTAGTGGTAAACGTTTACGGAAAGCCAAATTATTTGCTGTCATTTTTAAACCCACAGACAGTTTTACCGTCAGAATAGAATTATTTTGTTATGCATATCTTCTGTCTGCGGGGCAATAGCTTAAGTAATTAGGTTAGGACTTACGCAATGTCAGATATTTTTCATGCTTTTTGTCAATGGTCAATAGTCCATAGTCCATAGTCCAAAAACCTGAATTTTGACCATTGACTTTTGACTTTTGACCACCCTTGTGAGGGTTTTTGTGTTCGGTGCATAAGTCCTATAGGTAATTCTTTCATCTCCAAGAATCGCAGTTTCCCAATCCCAGTTTGTTTGAGGAAAGTTTGCAGAAAATAAAGATTTATGTCACTTAAACAACAACAATGTTGTTTAAATTAAGCTCTAGATTGCTGATGGTAACAGGGTTTGGGCGATCGCATGAATTGAAACTTAATAATTACCCCATTTTATTCAGGCTACAAGTTTTGAGAGAATCAGACAACGATGAGAGATTCCGCAATCATAAAGTCCATCTATTAACGGACTGCGTATTGTTTCAGTTTAAAAGGGAGAAAAACTGATGAAATTGGCTTACTGGATGTATGCAGGGCCAGCGCACATTGGTACGCTACGAGTCGCTAGTTCTTTTAAGAATGTCCACGCCATTATGCACGCCCCGCTAGGCGATGACTATTTTAACGTCATGCGCTCCATGCTATCGCGGGAACGAAACTTTACTCCGGTAACAGCCAGTGTAGTAGATCGCAACGTTTTGGCACGCGGTTCTCAGGAGAAGGTAGTAGAAAATATCACCCGCAAAGATGCAGAGGAACACCCAGATTTAATTGTGTTAACTCCTACCTGCACCTCAAGTATTTTGCAAGAAGATTTGCACAACTTTGTCGAACGGGCACAAATAGAAACTAAAGGCGATGTCATGCTAGCGGATGTTAACCACTACCGCTACAACGAACTACAAGCCGCCGATCGCACTTTGCAACAAATTGTCCAATTCTACATTGAAAAAGCCCGGAAAAAAGGCGAACTTCCCGCAGGTAAAACAGCTAAACCCTCAGTTAACATCATCGGGATTTCTACCCTGGGTTTCCACAACCAGCATGACTGCACCGAATTGAAAAGACTGATGGCTGATTTAGGAATTGAGGTAAACACCGTCATTCCTGAAGGCGCTTCTGTCAACGAATTAAAGAAAATGCCCCAAGCTTGGTTTAACCTAGTACCTTACCGCGAACTGGGTTTAACAACAGCGCGTTATCTCGAAGAACAATTTGGTACTCCCTACGTAGATATTACACCAATGGGTGTGGTAGAAACTGCCCGTTGTATCCGTAAAATTCAGCAGGTAGTAAACGCTCAAGGGGTTGATGTAAATTACGAAGATTTCATCAACGAGCAAACTTTGTATGTATCCCAGGCTGCATGGTTTTCTCGTTCCATTGACTGCCAAAACTTGACTGGGAAAAAAGCCGTCGTCTTTGGAGATAACACCCATGCAGCCGCTATGACAAAGATTTTATCGCGGGAAATGGGAATTCACGTGGTTTGGGCGGGAACTTACTGCAAATATGATGCAGACTGGTTCCGCGAACAAGTCAGCGAATATTGCGACGAAGTATTAATCACCGACGATCACGGGGAAATTGGAGATGCGATCGCGCGTGTAGAACCCTCAGCAATCTTTGGTACGCAAATGGAACGCCATGTTGGTAAGCGTTTGAATATTCCCTGCGGTGTCATAGCTGCACCTATTCACGTGCAAAACTTCCCCATTGGTTACAAACCATTCTTGGGTTATGAGGGTACAAATCAAGTCACAGATTTAATCTACAATTCCTTTACTTTAGGAATGGAAGATCATCTCTTAGAAATCTTTGGGGGACATGACACCAAAGAAGTCATTACCAAAGGAATTTCCGCCGAATCTGACTTAAATTGGACAAAAGATGGTTTAGCAGAGTTAAACAAAATTCCTGGGTTTGTGCGCGGTAAAGTCAAACGCAACACCGAAAAATTTGCACGCGATCGCGGTATTAAAGACATTAACTCTGAAGTACTTTACGCAGCAAAAGAAGCTGTTGGCGCTTAGTTGATTAATTAACTTCAAAAGATTCAGGGTGAAGAGTAATAAATACTTTTTACCCTGTTTTTTTTATTATAAATAATGAGTATTTTAACTAACTAAATTTAAATATGGATGATGAAAAAGCGGTGTTGTTTGCAGAACTTCGTGAATCTGGTATTAAGCATAGTCCAGAAAAAGTTGTGCGAATTGCCAAGCAAGTTGATGGCAAAATCGTATTTTTAGAAGAGGGAAAAGCTGGTAGAAGAGGTAGTGGGTTAGCACATATATTAAAAGAACATCAAGAGGATTTTTCCAGACGCGGAATTTCTGAGAATGAAATCCCAGATGCTGTTATGGCTGCTATCACCAGAGGAACCTTTATTGGCTATCAAGGAACAATAGAACCTCGAAGAGAAATATATGAAGTCATTTTTAATGGCAAAACGCAATACATAGCTGTAACAGTAGGTGATAATGGTTATATAGTTGGAGCTAATCCCGCTTCTTTCCCATAATTCCACCTGAATAGCTATGGCAATAACGATAAAACTAATGGCTGATTATGGGTGCGACCCTTTATGGTGGGCAGATGCTGATAAAGTTGGTAATATCGATCCAGCAAAATTGCCCCTCAGTCTAGAAACCATAAATCGCCTAAAAAATTGGGCTAGTGATTATAATGCAAGCTTAAACTGGCAAGATCCTGCTAACTCACCAGATTTAAGTCCAGAAGCTGAAGCAGCTTTTGAGGAAGAAGGAATTAACCTCTGGAAGCAACTACAAGCAGAGCTAGCACCTAATTATCAAGTTATCTATTTCAGCGAGTTACTAGGTAAAGTGATAATCCATCCCAGTGAATTAGAAGCTAGTACTGTGTATTAACGCAGTGTCACCTACCATTTATTATCATACTCTGAAGGAAATATGTAGCATTAAGTTAAGTTATCTAACAGAAGTTCAATAGCTAAATCAGGAATATTGCTGAATCTCATAGCAAGTTTACACATAGCTGATGCAGCTAATCTCTTATCGTCTGTTGGCGCTTAGGCTAACACTTGATTGTCAAAAAAATTAGAGCATCCACAGAGGATGCTTTTTTTATTGTTCATCGCCAGAGTTAACAGAACCAGATGGGTAGGTTAGGTTTACCTTGTGTAAACCTAACCTACATCCACTAGAATCCGCACCCTTCAAGGTTGGGGAGTATATCAACTATGTGCATCATTCTTCAAGTGAAACGGTATGAGCCAGAGCTGAATCTTCATTAAAAATTAAGCCATCCTCATTTTTTTCTCATTTTTATTCAGTAGCATTTCTCATCATTAAGTAAAACAACAACTGAATTTTATTAATATTTTTACTTAAAAGCTTAAAAATCTTGATACATAATGTACTGAAGCTTAAAGCTTTAATTGAGATGAGATAGTCGGTGTAAGAACTGAATAGGCTGATATATAACTTCCGCCTAGCTTGCTGCAAAGGAAGATAATCTGAAGTTTTTTAATATTTGCCACTGATATTTTAAAGGTTCGATATAAATTCTCTATTTAGAATTTTTAGCATCTAAAATTAAATTATTAGATAAAAATTTAAATATATGCAGGCTAAACGAATTCCTCATAACTTAAAAAATAATTTTTTACGGACAAGGGTAAGTTTTTTGGGGAAGAAAATTTATAACTTAAATATTGGTCAAAAAATTTGTTATGGATATGTACTTAGCCTCAGTATTGCTGTTGTGGGTATAGTTGGCGGTATAGTTATTGGAGATTACCACCAAAAATTTGCCCAGCAGCAACGAGATGATGCTTACTATGAAATAAATCTACTGCATCGGTTACAAACTGCTTTATTACAAACAAGAACTACTCAACTACAAATTATTCCCTTGCTCACTCACAAGCAGGAATTATTACATCAACAATATGCTGATTTCTCTCAAGATTCAGCAGAAGTTAAAAGGCTATGGTCTGAACTAAATTTACATATAACAAGCAAAAATTATCAACAACAGGTAAACATTGAGGGTATACCATTTTTCCTGAAAACTTACTCAAGTGTAATTAAAAGATATATCTCTCAAGTAGAAGAATTAATTAATAAAAATCCTGTAAATTTGAATTTAAACTCTGAAGAAATCGAAATTAGACAGGAAGTTTGGGTAGAATTTTCTAGCAGTCAACTAGCGCTTAAATATGATGTTATTGACGATCAACTAAATCATGTAATCTCTGCATCTTATGAAGACGAAAAAAGAGCAAATGCAGCACTAATTAATGCGGAAAAAATTCGCTTTAGAATTGTTGTGTCCAGTATCTTATTATCCGTGATTTTGGCTGCTGTTGTTGCTAGCTACACCAGTCGTATTCTCACAGAGCCGATTTTGGCTGTGACAGATGTAGCAAGGCGCACAACTGAAGAATTAAAGTTTAATAGATTAGCTCCTGTGACGACAGGAGATGAAGTGGGAGTATTAGCCACATCACTCAATAGTCTGATTCAACGCTTATCGCAATATACCCATGAATTAGAATTAGCTCGCCAAAATTTAGAAAGTCGGGTAGATGAAAGAACTCAAGAACTTAGTCAAGCTTTAGAGGGTGTTTGAAAAGTTTTTAGGGGTCAAATTTTATGCTAGCCGCCTCACCATAATACGGATCATAGCAAGGTAGATAAAGGTTTCTGAAGTTTCGGGTAATAAC
>NZ_JACJQG010000025.1 GCF_014696435.1 Calothrix anomala FACHB-343
CCCCATTGTTCAACTGCCCAAGTTTGGAGGTCTGTGAAATTTTCTAATTTCATACTCTGACTCTAATACACCCCATTTCCACTTTAAAAGATGTTGGTAATGACAAGCCCTATAAGGGTGGGGCTAGAAATACGAAGCCTGCCTTCGCAGGCTAAAAGTTTGATGGGAGCATCCCAAATGTGCAAAAACGCCCTCACCCTATAAGGGTGGGGCTAGAAATACGAAGCCTGCCTTCGCAGGCTAAAAGTTTGATAGCCTGCGAAGGCAGGCTTTGTTGGTATAGCAATACCCTAGAAGGGTATTGCGTCAAAATTGGGATGCTCCCAGTTTGATAGCCTGCGAAGGCAGGCTTTGTTGGTATAGCAATACCCTAGAAGGGTATTGCGTCAAAATTGGGATGCTCCCCTTGGTAAGTTAATGATTGGGATACCATGCAAAGAGACAGGGAAGGGGATTGCTTAAAACTACTTTTAGGGTTTTGCTAAGATTGGTTACATAATGTAATGTTAACCTGGCAAATTGCACCCATACTTGAGCAAGACACCTATGCAAACTGCGATCAAATCCGATGAAGAACCCAATAATCGCTTGTTTTCTAATTTGGAATTTGATGGTAAGCGGCTAAGTCATCAACCAGGAAGCGTATTAGGTAGCACAGCATTAATTGCGGGAACTACGGTAGGTGCGGGAATTCTCGCCTTACCGGCGGTAACTTTACCCTCTGGTATTGTTCCATCCACAGTCTTATTAATTGCGGTTTGGGTATACACTCTAGTGTCTGGTTTATTGATTGCAGAAGCCACAGTCAATACTATGAGGCTAGCAGGGCGTCCAAATGTGGGGATGTTAGCGATGATTGAGAACACCCTGGGCTTAATTGGTGGGCGAATTGCGGCGGGTACTTACTTATTTTTACACTATGCCTTACTAGTAGCTTACACCACCCAAGGCGGCGAGATTTTAGGAAATGCGATCGCTAATTTATTCGGCGTTCACAATGTTGTACCTGCATGGGTAGGAACCACTGCGTTCACCCTGGTATTTGGTGGGATTATGTATTTTGGGCGAGATAAGTTTGTCGAAAAGCTGAATAGCGTATTTGTTGCCATTGTTCTAGCTTCATTTTTAGGACTATTATTACTCGCAGGCGGACAAGTTAAGACTACACAGTTTTTCTTTCAGAATTGGAGTGCAGTAGGTAGCGCTGTATCTGTCATGGCAGTAGCCTTGTTTTACCATAACATTGTGCCAGTGGTCGTGACTCAGCTAGAAGCAGACACCAAAAAAATTCGTCAGTCGATTGTCATTGGTTCAGCGATTCCCTTAATTATGTTCCTAGCCTGGAATGCAGTCATTTTGGGAAGTGTCAGCCCAGATATTCTGCATAATGCTGGTAATAGTCAAGGAATATTTGACCCCTTAGAAATTTTGCGCTCTGGTGGTGCGGGAGAATGGTTAGGAGTGCTAGTGTCAATTTTCTCAGAATTTGCGATCGCCACATCATTCATCGGCTTTGTCTATGGATTGCTAGACTTTTTTCAAGAGATATTTTTATCAACTCAAATCCAATTTACCAGCCGCTTGCGCCTCTACTCCATGATTCTTTTACCAGCGATGAGTTTCGGCGTCATCAGTCCCAAAATTTTCTTTACGGCTTTAGATTATGTTGGTACATTTAACATCTCAGTTTTAGGCGGAATCATCCCCGCATTGATGACATGGAAACAACGACAACAACATACAAATAAAGTATATCAATCACTTGTCCCCGGTGGTAAAGCTACACTCACTATCATGATTTTCATCGCATTAACCATCATCAGCAAACAGATTTGGTCAACAATCATCAATAATTCGTAATTCGTAATTCCTAATTCGTAATTCGTAATTTGTAATTCATAATTAAATTAACAAATGACTATTGACTATTGACTATTGACTATTGACCAAAATAATGACAAACCGTTTAATTAAAATCAGTAAATTTCTCAGCAAATATCTGCGCCATCAACCCGAAAGCCTGGGAATTAAACTAGAATCTGGTGGCTGGGTGAATGTCCAAGAATTATTATTAGCTTGTGCAAAACATCAATTCCCCATCACATTGCGGGAATTACAAGAAGTAGTGGCTAATAATGATAAAAAACGCTTTTCCTTCGATTCTACAGGTACTATGATCCGTGCAAATCAAGGACATAGTGTAGAAGTTGATTTGCAGTTAGAACCAGTGACACCGCCAAATGTGTTGTATCACGGTACAGGACACAAATCTGTAGAGTCAATTATGCAAACAGGAATTGCCAAAATGTTACGCCATCACGTGCATTTATCTGCCAATATTGCCACAGCTAAAACCGTTGGTGCAAGACATGGAAGACCTGTAGTTTTTGCTATAGATGCGGCGTCAATGTATCAAGCCGGTTATCAATTTTATTGTTCCGATAATGGTGTTTGGTTAGTTGATAATGTACCGCCTGAATATTTGCAAATAATTTGAAATTCTACTCTGTGTTCTCTGCGGTTCTATAAATCTAAATGCGTAGGTTGGGTTGAACGTAGACGCGGAGCGGCTTCCCGTTCGACGAAGTCGTTCCCGAAGGGTAGGGTAGTGAAACCCAACACAACCCGGAAATGTTGGGTTTCGTTCCTCAACCCAACCTACATCTAATGACTAATGACCAATGACTAATGACCAATGACCAATGACAGCTATCTTTAATCGCGCCTATCTACTTATCAGTATTGTCACTGATTCAAGTTAGCTAAAAACTTGAATAGCATATATATGTAATGTAGTCGGGATAAAACTATGTCGGAATTGTCGCTTCATTGCCAAAATTTAAAAGAACAAGTTGAGTATATCCTAAAACTTTTACAGCAAGAACCGACATTTCGCTCTTACGATATTACACCTATTCAAACTTCTTTAGATAAAGCTATTTCTCCGCAATTTGAAATTGTCTTTGCTGGTGCATTTAGTGCTGGTAAATCAATGCTAATTAATGCACTTTTAGAAAGAGAATTACTATATAGTGCTGAAGGACATGCTACAGGTACAGAGTGTAAAATTGCCTATGCTGAAGCCGAAAAAGAAAGAGTAGTATTCACATTTTTGAATGAAGCGGAAATTCGCGAACAAGCTTTATCTTTATGTAAAGAATTAGGATTTACCACCGTTGCTAATATTAATCAACCAGATGTCATTAATTTACTCAATCAAGGTTGTAAAGCAATTCTCCAACAAGAGGGTGGGGAAAATAAATCGGAACGCGCAAAACAAGCCAAGGCTTTAATGTTATTGCTGGAAGGATATATCGCCAATCGTCAACATATCCACACAGTAAATAATGCTACTTATTCAATGGCACAATTTAACTTTAGCAATATTAAAGAAGCAGCAAATTATGCGCGTCGTGGTAGTAATAGCGCTGTATTAAAACGAATTGAATATTATTGTCATCATCCGCTTTTACAAGATGGTAACGTACTCATCGATACGCCGGGAATTGATGCGCCAGTTGAAAAAGATGCACAGTTAGCTTACGAAAAAATTCAAAATCCAGATACTTCCGCAGTGGTATGCGTGTTGAAACCTGCGGCGGCTGGTGATATGACGAAGGAAGAAACAAAGCTGCTGGAAACGATGCGGAGTAATAATGGAATTCGCGATCGCATTTTTTATGTCTTTAACCGCATTGATGAAACTTGGTTTAATGCGCAACTCAGACAACGCTTAGAAGATTTAATTAGCAATCAGTTCCGCGATACCCACAGAGTTTATAAAACCAGTGGCTTGTTAGGATTTTATGGCAGTCAAATTAAACAAACAAGTCAGCAAGATAGATTTGGTTTAGATTCTATTTTTGCAGCTAGTGTGAAAGCCATCAATGGTGTAGAAGAAACGCCACAGTTTGTCCATGAATTTAACCGCTACTGTGCTGGTAAGTTATCAGCGAGTAAATTCCGGATTGCGGTAAATAACTTTGAAACTCCTAACGAGAACTATATTAGAATTTTAACTGAACAAGGTACGCCATTAATTTTACAGTTAATTCAAGATAGTGGCATTGAAGAATTTAGAACCGCAATTACGCGCTATCTTACCCAAGAAAAACGCCCGCAACTTTTCTTGAATTTAGCGGAAGATTTACAATCTATTTGTATTCAACTAAAAAATCATTATCAAACTGTCTATCGGGAATTAGCGAGTCAACCCCAAGAACTTGAGCCGATGAAGGTACAGGAATTGCAACGCCTGAACCAGCAATTACAGCAAGTTTCCAAAGACTTTACACAGCATATTACAGAAGAAGTCAACCATTTAGTTAATAATACCTGCGATGAATTTGAAGCAGATTTTCGCCAATTACAAGCCAGGATGATTCGCCGTTTAGATGAATTACTAGAAAGCTTTTCTGTAGCTGATGCTTATCGCCGCGCAACTCTCAGCCATCCCCGGAATGCAACTGCACCTTTACTCGCTATTTTAGTAGAAGCATTTTATTATTTATCCAATCAATTGGAAGATAATTTAATGATGTCTTCTCAGCATTTAATTGCTAATCTATTTCAGCAGTTAATCGAAAAAATTCGCAAATCCGAATATTATCGCCAATTATATAGTTTATTAGGTAATGATGGCGGCATTGAAGCTGAAGTTAAAATTGCCGAAAAAATGGTTTCTCAAGCTTTAATTATTGCTGCGAGTGTAGAGTGCGATCGCTTTGTCAGAGAAAGTCCCAGATTTTACGATGAAGGCACTTTTTCTATCTATCAATTTCGCAAAACATTACAGCAAACTTTTCAGGGTTACGACTGCGAAAGCATGATTGAAGCTGAACCAGCTATTAAGCAATTATTAAAATTAGATTTTGAGCCAAAAGTCTCCCACACCGTCCGTAAATCCTTCCGCCAAACTGTCAATCAAATCCTGAAAAATCAGTTATTAGAAATGGCGGATAATCAAGCAGATTATATCTTGCAGCAGAATCCCCAAGCCCGGAATTTTCTAGAAAAAACTCTCGAACAAGAAGCAGAGAAAAAGATTGCTAATAATCACCGTTTATTGCAAGAAGTGAAACAGAAAATTGCTGCATATAATTTAGCTGCGTCCAGTATTAATACAGGTTTACAACTCATGGAAGTAAACGAGCATTTATTACCCTTAATTAAGGATATGGAAGCAGTAGAAGAAAATATCGACCCCAGGACTACTAGCAACGGTTTTCTAATTTCTGATGGTTTGTTAGATATTGTCGATAGGGCATAGGGCATGGGGAAGAATTTACCTCTGTGTACTCTGCGCCTCTGTGGTTTAATAATACCAATTTAAATAGTTTTTGCAGCGCATCAATATATTCTACAGGTCATGGCAATGTCTATTCGTGAGGCTCCGCCTCGAAAGCTGATAAATTGAGGCGGCAGCCCACAGATCATAGCTCCCACGCAGAGCATGGGAGCTAGATGGAATCGGGGTTTCACCTTAAATATGAACGACGTTTTTTAACTAGGCAATGTATAATATTGAGCGATCGCGCTTTTAATTGCTTCCCGACTTTCACTAGCAGAGTTACCATTACCCTTTTCTATTTTCGCCACTTCATCTGCTAAAGATTCATCTTTAATCGCCTCTTTTAACCAACACGAATAATCTCCTTGTTGCAGGTGAAATAACCAAGTTTCATCATCAACACCTTCAGCTATTTGGGTAAATAAAATTAAATTTTGCGCGCGCAGATTTAACTTAGAATCTGGCCCCCGGAAGTAAAAGCTTTTATCTTCCCCTAACTCCCCTTCTGCGTATTTGCGTACATGACGCCGACGTTCAGTTTTTCCTGGGGTAATACGAAAGCGGAAGGGTTCTGCATCTTTTTTACTAAACCAGGCTAATGCTTCCCCTGGTTCTAAGGTTTGGGGTGTTAATTGTGGCGGACAATGACCAATAGTTTCGCAGAATAATTTGATATTCTTTTCTGGTGAGTTCCCCACAGTGAGAATCGTATCCACCAATGATAAACCTGCTGAGGCTACATGATCGGGATGGACTGTAATTAACATCATCCCGTGGAGTTGTTGGGGTAATGTCAGAGAAGCTGGATTCCAAGATGCAGGGATGAGATGATGAGCTTCATCTACGACTATCCAGTGAGGACGACCAGTACGCGATCGCAATTCTAACAATACTGCTAAAAGTTCCGCAAAAAACGCCGGACGATCCTGTAACGCAATACCCAGCAGGTTAACTACCAAATTTTGCTGCGGCTGTTCTAATAAATCTTGTACCTCTGCAATGCGGGGCGATCGCTCAGTATCGCCTAAAATTACTCCAGGCTCAAAGTTTTCGTAGTCTCCCTCTGGATCGATAATACAAAATTGATAGTTTTGCTCGGCAATTCGTTCTAACAAAGCTGTGGCTAAGGTGGATTTTCCGCCACCAGAAGTCCCAGCAAGTAAAATACTTGTACCGTAGGCGTTCATCTGCACTTCGGAACCGTCTGCTTGGGTACCCAACAAAATTTTGTGTCTTTGTAATTTTTCGTCAACTTCAGACACATCATCAGCAATCATTTTGTCGATTAATTCAACGACGCCATCACCCCGATTACCTTGGGTAACAAAATCTACCCGTTCTTTCACCATCGGTAATGCATTTCCCACCGCTACAGATAACTCGCATAAATTGAGAAAAGCGTGGTCATTTTCCGCATCACCCACCCCAACAACGTTATGTGGCGATAACTTCATTTCATTTAAAGCTGCTAACAATCCGGCGGCTTTGTTAATCCCGGAAGGTAGCACCATGACTGCACCTTTGTTAAAAATCACCTGCAATTCTAAACCTAAATCACGGATGGTTTGCAGTACAGTAGTTTCATGGGGATGCCAAGTCGCAACTATGACTTTACCAACTGATAGCGGCTCGACATGGCGATCGCGTAATGCTTGAATAAACTCCGATGGTGGTTGAGAACCTAATAACTTTTCCTGACGAGTAGCTGGTGAATAAAGCAAAGCACCATTTTCTGCTACTACATAGTCAAATAAATCGATATGTTGAAAAACCTGCTGTAAATCATCTAACTGTCTCCCAGTTACTAATATTAGCTTTCTACCAGAAGCCCGCAGACGTTCTAATGCTGCTAACGTGTTTTCGCGGACATGACCATCTGTAGCGAGAGTACCATCATAATCGGTAGCTAATACAAAGTAACGCATAGGAAAATTAGAAAACTGGTAATTTGGTTCACTTAGGGAATTCTAGGTAAAAAATATTTTATTGCTCTTGTTCACCGTCAACCGTCAACCGTCAACCGTCAACAACTGAAAGCGGAATAATTTATTTTTTGGAGTTCCCTTATTAGAATGACTTGCCCTACCAGCTTTCTTTATCCAGCCTGAGAGGTAAAAATTTAGCTGAAAAATCAGCCTTTGAGAAAAGATAAAATATCGTTGTTTAGCTGTTCCCTATGGGTATTGGTTAAACCGTGAGGTGCGCCGGGATAAACCTTGAGGGTAGCATTCTTGACAATTTTAGCCGATGCGATCGCCGCCGCAGCAATCGGTACAATCTGGTCATCATCGCCATGAATAATCAAAGTTGGGACATCGAACTTTTTCAAATCTTCAGTAAAATCTGTCTCCGAGAAAGCCTGAATACAGTCAAATGTATTTTTATGACCAGCCAGCATCCCTTGCAACCAGAACCAATCAATCATACCTTGGGAGACTTGCGCACCCGGACGGTTAAAGCCGAAAAAAGGGCCGCTAGCTAAATCTTTGTAAAGTTGCGATCGGTCGCTTAGGGAAGCAGTGCGCAAACCGTCGAACACTTCAATAGGTGAACCATCGGGATTATTCTCTGTTTTCAGCATCAACGGCGGTACAGCAGATATCAATGCAGCTTTAGCGATTCTACCTGTACCATGACGACCGATATAACGCGCCACTTCACCACCACCTGTAGAGAAACCGATTAAGATAACTTCTTTTAAATCTAGGGTTTCTATCAACGTAGCCAAATCATCAGCATAGGTATCCATCTCATTCCCATCCCAGGGTTGACTTGAACGCCCATGTCCTCGTCTATCGTGTGCGATCGCGCGATAACCGCGATCGGCGACAAAAAGCATCTGATATTCCCAACTATCAGCATTCAGAGGCCAACCGTGACTAAAAATCACAGGTTGTCCAGCACCCCAGTCTTTGTAATATATCTGCGTGCCATCTTTCGTGGTAATTGTACTCATGAAATTCCTCATAAATGGGTAGGGATTTAATTGGATGAATGCAATTATTCAGCCAATAGAAACTCAAAGTTGCCCATAATCGCAAGCAAGCAATTAAATAAATTGCACCAATCATTAAGGTGGGGTGCTTTATGTTGCTTATTTGCCCTTTTTCATATCCAAGCCAATTATGCAGCGTATATACCCACACTTAAAGCAAAAATAGCAATATCTATCTAAAGTAGGAATTTTTGTCCCAATTTGTAAAAAAATGCGACAGATGGTAAGGGCATGGCATTGCCCATTGGTGTCAACTTAAGTTCAAAACCTTTCTCTATCTCGTTTCCAGCCTCCGGCTGGAAATGCGTATTGCGAGGCTCCGCCTCGGAAGCTGATAAATTGAGGCGGCAGCCCACAGATCATCGCTCCCACGCAGAGCATGGGAACCAGTTATATATTGATGTTCTACAAAAGCTATTTAAATTAGTATTACTACAGCAGTTTTCAGCTATTTGAACCACATCTGTCGTAGTAGGGAACATAGACAATCTTTTGGTACATACAATAATTTTACTGGTGCCGTGCCCCTACAGCGTGGTCTATTTACCTAAAAATAGCTGTAAGTGCAAGTTTGCAGACAACATGAAATACAACCAAACAAAAACCCTCACCTTCATCGCAAAAAATAGAAGGTGAGGATTTTCAAATCAGAGAATTAGTTTTACACTCGCGCAGGTAAAGATAACCGTGCTGGCTGGGTTAAATTACCACTTGCACTAGGATTAACCTCATCTGCTGCTAACAAATCCCGAATTAATTTAGTTAAAGCCTTTTGCAACAAGCGATTAGTAATTTGTTGCCCTAAACGCTGTACTCCAGGATTTAAAATTAATTGCGCAAGCTGAGGCGCAAATTGCACTGGATCGAAACCACGAGTATCTCGGAGAATATTCAAAATTCGTTTGATATGCTCTAAGGTTTGTTGTTGTTCAACTGTGGCTGCTGGAGTTTCGTTAATTGCTGTAATTCCTACCTGTTCGCGTAGTAAATAGGTAAAGTTATGCAAAACATTTTTACCTACAGCATTGAGTCCATTGACAAACTCATCTACCAATTTGTCGCGAATAAAACCGCCACGTTCGGAAGCTAGAAAATCTACACCTTGATTGAGTACCAAATTGAAATCGTAGTCTTCATTACCCCGCGCATTTTTTAAGAGGTTTTCTAAGCGATTCCAACGGAATTTACCTTCTTTAAACAGTAAATCTTGCAATGATGCTCTCAATGCTGGTGCGGGATCGGTTAACAAACGTTTGGCGACGTAAGGATAAGCTTCACTCAACACTTTAAAATTGGGATCGATAAATATTGCAATCCCTTCTAAAGTGACTAAAGAACGAATAATTAAAGCGTAGTAAGGCGGAACGCGGAAAGGATATTCATACATCAAAGCTGAGAGTTCATCGGTGATGCTTTTAATATTCAAATCTGCAACGCTTGCACCTTGAGCATCTGCAAAGACTCTAGCAAAGGCGGGAATAATTGGTGTTAAGTCGGTTTCTGGGGAGAGAAAATCTAACTTAACGTAGTCTTTGGCTAAACCATCAAAATCACGGTTAACAACATGGACGATCGCCTCAATTAAACCATAACGCTGGGGTGGCTTAATCTCGCTCATCATGCCAAAGTCGAGATAAGCTAATTTACCGTCAAAGGTGGCTAATAAGTTACCAGGGTGAGGATCGGCGTGGAAAAATCCATGTTCTAGCAACTGACGCAGCGAACACTGTACCCCCACTTCAATTAAATAACGAGCGTCTATCCCTCTGGCTTTAATTTCCGGGGTTTGGGTTAATTTAATCCCGTTAATCCACTCCATCGTCAACACGCGACGATTGGTGTATTCCCAGTATATTTTCGGAACGTAAATGTCTTTAAGATGACCATATAACTGGAAAAAACGCTCGGCATTTTCTCCTTCATGTATATAGTCCATTTCTTCAAAAATGCGATCGCCTAATTCATCAAGAATCCCAACTAAATCGCTGCGTACTCGTTTAAAGCTTTTCTTTGCCCAACCAGCTATGCGACGTAAAATATATAAGTCAATGGTAATTCGTTCTTTTAAGTCAGGACGCTGGACTTTAACTGCTACTTCTTCACCAGTTTTTAGCTTACCTTTATAAACTTGTCCCAAAGAAGCCGCCGCAATTGGTGTGGCTGAAAGTTCTGTATAAATTTCCTCTGGGGGTGCGCCGAGTTCTTCTTCAATAAATTGGTAGGCAATTTCGTTGGGAAACGGCGGTAATTGGTCTTGGAGTTTGGTAAGTTCTTCTAAGAATACAGGAGGAACCAAATCTGGTCTTGTGGATAAAGCCTGACCAATTTTGATGTACGCAGGCCCTAATTTAGTTAATAATTCTCGCAGTTGTGCAGCGCGGCGACGGTCATTTTTCACCACAGTTCCCCGTTTGCTGTCCCACCACAAACCCAAAGCAAAGGAGAGTGTCGGCCCTAAAACAGCAAAAATCCGCCCTAAAACTTGGAGAGGTCTGTCTTGATAATGTGCTGCAATCTCTGCTGGATCGTAGCGCGTCATCTCAGTTTCTCTCTTATTAGTCAAGGCTCTTTGTTGCTCGGCTGCTATCAGTCTTGGCGATTTCACCACCAAGCCTTGGGTGTCATTTGCGGACACAACTTCAGCAACATATAGCTCGTCACGGCGGTTGTTGCTACCGCCATTGTCCTCCTCGATCGGTCGGGAAGCTGGGGGAAGTGTTTTCACAATCATGAAGAATGCCACCGGTCGAATTGATTATGTAAAGTATTGTAACAATATGTTTTACATTCAGCACCCCGATTCAGTTAACAAAGCAGTTTTCTCTCCAGATTATCAGGATTTCTTAGCTGAGTTGCCCCTTAGCAAATAATCCTTAATCCAGGAGAGTGATTAAATTATATTTGTTATGTTTGTTAAATTTTATCCGCCTTCCGGTTAGTGGGTTAGCTTTCCCCATCTCCTATGTCCAAAATTGTCAATTTCGTTAGCGGACACCTTGACCTGACACCAGTAGAGTTTGATACATACTACCGTCCGGAAATCGATCGCGCGATCGCCCAAAATGAATCCTTTATTGTTGGTGATGCCAAAGGTGCAGATACCCTTGCACAACAGTATCTCATAGAAAGAACTCAAGCTGTGACTGTTTATCACATGTTCGCCAGTCCGCGCAATAATCTTGGATTCCCCACCCGTGGCGGCTTTCACAGCGATGTTGAGCGCGATACCCAAATGACATTAGATTCCGATCGTGATATTGCTTGGGTTCGTCCTGGAAGAGAGCGATCGGGAACTCAAGCCAACCGCGATCGCCGATTAAAAACATAAATTACGAATTACTACTAAGCTATTCTGCTTTTAAGTTGCACAATCCATCGTGAGGGGTGTTGACTGTTGACTGTTGACTGTTGACTGTTGACTGTCCTTATGAGTATTTATGCAATTTAGACGCGCATTAGCTTACTCGGCTTCGCCAATTAACGTAAACGCAGACCAATGCAAAGGATTGGTATATTTATCTTTTGCTGTTAACATTGCTTTTCGTAATGCTGTAGCTTTGTCAAGACCTTGTTGCAGATTTTGATAAAATTCGGTCATTAAAAATGCTGTAGAACCATCATCTACAGCCCAGAGAGAAACCATCACGCTGGGAACACCTGCGCTAATTAAAGAACGAGATAAACCAATTACACCATCCCCAGTAATCCGACCTCTACCCGTATCACAAGCACTGAGAACAACTAAATCTGCATTGATTTTCATATCTAAAATTTCTTCCGCATTTAGCAAACCATCATCTTTAGCAGATGGAGTTAAAGCAATAGCACTTCCCAAACCCCGGTTATCATCCAGTAAGCCATGTGTAGCTAAATGAATATATCGCGCTTGCTGCATTTTTTGCGCGATCGCTGTTTCTGTTGCCTCACCACCTGTGATAGCTTTAGTTTTGAGTAGAGGTGCGATCGCAATTGCTTCGCGTTCTGCACCCAATAACGGCGGTAACTTGATTGGTTTTTCTCCTACTTTTAAAGCTACACTCGGCATGGTAGGATTACCGACTACTAAAGCTTCTCCTGTCCCGATTTGCGCTTGCCCATGTTTCAGCTTTTGCTTGCGTGTTAAATCCAATACCTGAATTGATGGCGCAGTTAAGATAGTGTGCTTTTCAATTAAATATTTATTGTCTGCATCTTGCAGCGCTGGGAAAGGAACCAAGAACAGGGAACCCTGAGGTATAAATATTACGCGGTCGTTGGGGTTTTTGGGTAGACTGTCTGCGATCGGTTTAATTAATATTTCATGTAATTGCTTTAAGCGTTGATTTTGGTTAGCTTTATTTACATTATTATCAGCAACAAAGATACCTCTAGCCCGACTGTTAATATCTACCACACCAATAGAAGCGCGAACACTGTTAACTAATGTAGATAAATCTGTATTTTGCTTTTGCCATAAAGGCTTAAGGTCACTGCGATGAAATGAGACTTCACCTGTAGGTTTAATTACCCAAATATATAGTTCTGAGTCTTCCCATTGTGATTTACCTGCTATTTTGAATTCATCATAAATAATCGAATATTGGACAAGGGTAGCATTTTGTGATTTGGCGATTTGTTTAATCTCTGCAATTTTTGGTGGGGTGGGGAATTGTTGTTTGGGGTTAGCATATAACCGAGAAGTAAGTAACTCTACAAAAGCACGTCCCCGTCCGCGTTCGGCTATTTCTAAAGCTGCTTCAGTTTTATTCTGAGCAATGAGGACTTGTTGTAAAGTACGATAGGTGCTACTTTGTTGCTCAAAAATTGAGACCTTCTCACTATCTTTTAATTCTCGACCTCGCAGAGATTCTAAAACTTTTATGCCTTCAAACAAGGTACTCTCTGCTAAAGTGAGATTGCCTTGTTTGTAGAAAGCAAGACCGAGATTTCCCAGTGCTTTACCCTCACTATTACGGTCTTTAATTTCTCGTGCGATCGCCAATTTTTGTTGTAGGTACTCAATAGCTTTGGGGTAGTCTCCCAAGGAAAAGTAGGTAGTACCGAGATTTCCCAGTGCTTTACCTTCTCCTTGACGGTCTTTAATTTCCCGTGCGATCGCCAACTGTTGTTGTAAGTACTCAATAGCTTTTTTGTAGTCTCTTAAGGAACCGTAGGTAGTACCGAGATTTCCCAGTGCTGCACCCTCACTTTGACGGTCTTTAATTTCTCGTGCGATCGCCAACTGTTGTTGTAGGTACTCAATAGCTTTGGGGTAGTCTCTCAAGGAATAGTAGGCAATACCAAGATTTCCCAGTGCTGCACCCTCACTTTGACGGTCTTTAATTTCTCGTGCGATCGCCAACAATTGTTGAGAGTACTCAATAGCTTTGGGGTAGTCTCCCAAGGAAAAGTAGGCAATACCGAGATTTCCCAGTGCTTTACCCTCATTTTGACGGTCTTTAATTTCTCGTGCGATCGCCAACAATTGTTGTTGATACTCAATAGCTTTGGGGTAGTCTCCCAAGGAATAGTAGGTAAGACCGAGATTTCCCAGTGCTGCACCTTCACTTTGACGGTCTTTGATTTCTCTTGCGATCGCCAATTGTTGTTGTAGGTACTCAATGGCTTTTTTGTAGTCTCCCAAATCAAGGTAGGCAGCACCGAGACTTCCCAGTGCTTTACTCTCACTATTACGGTCTTTAATTTCTCGTGCGATCGCCAAGGTTTGTTGTAGGTAATCAATAGCTTTTTTGTAGTCTCCCAAGTTACGGTAGGCAACACCGAGATTTCCCAGTGCTTTACCCTCATTTTGACGGTCTTTAATTTCTCGTGCGATCGCCAACAATTGTTGATAGTACTCAATGGCTGTTTTGTAGTCTCCCAAGTTACGGTAGGCAACACCGATATTGCCCAGTGCCCAACTCTCTCCATCACGGTCTTTGATTTCGCGATAGATAAACAGTGCTTGTTGCCAAGATTCCAATGCTGCTGTAAACTGACTGGTTTCAAACTGCTTAATACCTTGCTGAAACAATCTATCTGCTTCGGCTTTACGTGCATCTGTTGTTTGTGCCAAAACTCGCGATGCTGTTACCATTGGCAAATTAAAAACAGAAGAAGTAAAAACAATCACTAATAAACAAACAAAAATACCAAAGCCACTTTTATAAAAACGCATCATAAATTATTAATGATGAATTATGAATTATGAAATTAGCAAAAAAAGGCAGAGGAAGCATAGGAAAATAGCTATTGCCTATATACAGCGAATTGCAAGTTGGTGAGATACAGATAATCGTTAATTGTAGGGGCATTGGCACTGCCATGCCCCGAAGCGCGTACCTCATTTACCTGAAATATGCTGTATATTCTTCTGCCATCTGCCATCTGCCTCCTGCCTTCTATTACGGCAAACCCACTAATATAAACATCCCCCAATCTAAAGGGTTAGGATGTTGTTTCATTGTCGCCAACATCGCTTGACGCAAAGCTGCTGCTTTATCAGAATTTTTACTTAAATTTTTATGAAATTCCGTCATTA
Source organism: Calothrix anomala FACHB-343 (assembly GCF_014696435.1). Taxonomy (GTDB): domain Bacteria; phylum Cyanobacteriota; class Cyanobacteriia; order Cyanobacteriales; family Nostocaceae; genus Aulosira; species Aulosira anomala_A. The sequence continues at coordinate 14,806 of NZ_JACJQG010000025.1, forward strand.
ATTCCGCCGTTGGTGCATCAGGAATATCGCCCAAAGTTCCGATTACACTATTTGCACCCGCCACAAAAAACGCACGAGATAAGCCAATTACACCATCACCTGTGATTTTTCCTAAAGCCGAATCACAAGTACTTAAAACCACCAAATCTGCTTTTAACTTCAGCTTATTAACTTCGCTACTAGTTAACCAACCATCATCTTGACTCGAAGGTGTAAACGCCAATAAACCAGGAATTTCTAAAGCTTGTGCTAAAAATCCTGTGGTTGCTAAATGAATCATCCTAGCGTTGGACATTTGCTGGACAACATTTGTCTCTGTTGCCGCATCTCCGATTAACGCTTGAGTATTATAGATATTGGCAATACTTTTTGCTTCCTTTTCTGTACCTGGTAGCGGTGGTAGTTGGTTAAATTTTTCATCCTCATATAAGGGTTTATTAGGTAAGGTAGGATTACCAACTACTAGCACATTTTCATTACCATTGGTATTTGCAGCGCTGCGTTTTGCTAATAAATCTAGAACTTGAATTGCAGGTACAGTAGAAATTGTATATTTTTCAATTAAATATTTATTATTTTCATCTTGTAGCGCTGCAAAAGGTACTAAAAATAACTTATCTTGAGGAATAAAAATTACTCTAGAATCTGGATTTTCTGGTAAAAGGTCAGCAATTGGTTGAATTAGTAATTGATGTAATTGTTTCCAGGTTAAATCAGAATTACTTTGTTTACTTTCTGTAATTTTAATTATCCCTTTATTTAACTCATTTCTCGCCTTACTTGTTGGTTGAATTTGCTTAATTAAATCTGCTAAACTCCTCTTGCTTTTTTGTTGCCAAGCTTGTAAATCAACTTTACGTAAAGAAATTTCTCCATTCGGCGGAATTACCCAAATTACCAATTCTGAATCTTGAGTTTGTCTTTTACCATCAACAGTCACATCCGCCTGTAACAGAGAATATTGCACCAGGGTAGCATTTTGACTTTTAGCTACTTGCTTAATTTCCTCAACTCTGGGCGTATCTGCATTTTTGGTTGGTAGACTTTGAGCTAATAAATCTACTAAACCTCTTTCCCTTCCGCGTTCAGAAATTTCTAATGCATCTGTGGGTTGATTTTGTGCAATTAGAGATTTGAGGAGATTTTGAGATATAGGAGTTTGCTTTTTTAATATTGATGTTTGATTAAGATTTTTTAATGAAACTGGCGCTTTATCTAATGCTATAGTTGAGGCTAAAGGCAATGTCAAGCAAGTAACACAGCTAATAAATACCAGAGCTAATTTGCGTTGCATATTTTCCTATTTGTAAATAAATTTAGTCAACATTTTTCTCTAAATCTATCATTATACCTGGGGATATAATCTCTGATGTTGTGAGAAATTTAATAATTGTAGGTGCATTGTGCTACGCGACAACACACCCCACATTATTAGCAACCATCGCGTAAATTACGAATTACGAATTACGAATTAAAATCTATGCATTCCGTATCCGCTCTAAAGCATCAAGAGATTTTTGAGCCAGTTCTGTTTCCCCGGCTTTTTGGAAAATATTTGCTGCTGTTTGCAAATCAGAAATTGCTTGCTGCTTACTTCCCAAGGCATAATTAGACATACCTCGGAACAAATAAGCATAACCAATATTAGAATTTAGGGAAATAGTTTGGTCGAAATCAGATTTAGCTTCTTGATATTGTTTTAAACTAAAGTAAGCAAAACCTCTACCTAAATAAGCATAGGGATTATTAGGAGCTATGCGGATTGCTTTATTAAAAGCTTGGATAGCGCCACGATAATCATCTTTTTCTAACAATGTAAAGCCTTCATCTATGTAGGCTTTTAGATTATCATTATCAGTTGTTGATTGAGTGAATTGAGGTTGTAAATCATTGGTGGGTAACTTTTCGGCATTAGCTTTAGGAGCGCAAACCATTAAGCCAAATACAACCATCAAAGATGCTAAACCTTTAATACCTTTCATTTCTACTTCTCCAATAAGATAAATGACAAACAGTCGTGAAAATTGCTAGTAGAGACAACGTGACATTGGCTGCGTTAGTTATGCAAAACCTTGGTTTTGGTTGTCTCACTGCTCTATAGTTCTGAGCTAGTAGAACTTATGCAGTTTGAAAAAGTGAAGCAATTTTCCTTTGCTGTTTGTCTATATCTTTAGGAGTGAGGGGGTTATTTGACATACTCCCCAGCCTAAAGGCGTGGGGATTCTGGGTTCAAACAACAGTTGCAGGCATAGCCCGTCTTACACTATCTCGCCCGACAGACAATGCCCTGCCTGTTTCCACAATTCTATCAACAAGCCGTCCTTAAAGCGGCGCACTGAGAGCTACACCCGAAGTGGACGGGGCTTTAAACCCAGGTTTTTGGTAAAAAATTGGGTATAGGGAAGCCGTGACGGGTAAGCAGGAGTCTCCCCAAGTATCTGAATCTTGCATTTGTACCCTTATACCAATTCTCCAAAATGCAGCAACAGATCCCAGATCAAAAACCCTTGCTATATATGGCTTTCTTAATTTTGAATTTTGAATTTTGAATTTTGAATTGGTATTAAAGGGTGTAGGTGCAAGATATTAAATGGGAAACTTTTGCGCCGGATTAACCAAGAAACTGCCAAAGCACTCTATCAAATAGCGCTTTCACGTTTTAAATAGTATTTTTGCGGAATCGCCATTTTTACATTTGTAGGTTTGGGAAGAATTACGTACATAAGTAGCAAATGTAAAAAAATGCATATTAGCATCACGGATGACTTGAAGAAGCGATTTCATGCCAGCTGCGTTATGCGGGGTAAAAATATGAGCCAAGTAGTCATTGAGCTAATCGAGCAATGGCTGGAAAGCAACGAGGTTCACCAAGCAGGGGAGATAAAGAGACTATAGCAGTAAACGAAATTGGATGGTCTGGCTACTGCTAAAACCAGTTCTGAGAAACCTTATCAAATTACATAAATGGAGTTTAAGTAAATGGTACAAACAATCTTAATTTTGACAGCAAATCCTCAAGGTACTTCACAACTACGTTTAGATCAGGAAGTGCGAGATATTGAAGAAGGACTACAGCGAGCAAAGCAACGCGATCAGTTTATCTTAGAACAGAAGTGGGCAGTGCGACCGAGAGACATCCAGAGAGCAATGCTGGATATCAATCCTTCTATTATTCATTTTTCTGGCCATGGCACAGGGGATGAGGGTTTAGTATTTGAAGATGAAACAGGTTCAGCAAAGCTAGTTGATGGCGAAGCCTTAGCGGGATTGTTTGAACTGTTTGCAGAGCAAGTTGAGTGTGTTGTTCTCAATGGCTGTTATTCGGAAGTGCAAGCAGAAGCGATCGCACAACATGTTAATTATGTAATTGGTATGAAAAAGGCGATCCCAGATAAAGCAGCAATTGAATTTGCTGTAGGTTTTTACGATGCTTTAGGTGCAGGAAAGCCCGTTGAATTTGCCCACAAATTTGGTTGTGCTGCAATTCGGTTAGCAGGTATTCCAGAGCAACTCACCCCAGTTCTCAAGAAGAAGCCAAATATTAATGAGAAGGAAAATTTACCTCTAAAGCAGCTTTCAGTCACCAATGAACCAGCATCAGAGACATCTCAAGAACTCACCGATTCTGACAGGGAAATACTTACAGAACTCTTGATACGTAGTGGACGTGCAGAATATTCGGCACGAAAAGCACTTTGTATAAAAATTGGAATTGAAGCCAATCAACTTGGATTTTTAAGACAATCAACCGATGCTGACTTTGCTTTAGAGTTAATTAGCTATTTGCATGATACAGATAACAAAAAAGCTCTTTGCCAAATCTGCAAAGAACTTGAAGTTGTGTTTAAAACAGGGAAATACGCAGCTAATTTAGAAAGTATTAAATCAAAATTAAATTATAAATAGTGTAAAAAGTGAGATGAAAATATTATGGCTCCAAATTATTTACAAGAATCTGATATAGAAACATTAGCAAACTTATTGTTACGTAGCCAACAATCAAGAACAAGAGAAGCACTATGTATAAGAATTGGAATCGATCCCCAGCGAATCGGATTTATAAGAGATTCTTCAGATGCTGACTTTGTTACACAACTAATTTACTATTTAGATAATGTAGGCGATCAAGAAGCTCTTTGTAAGCTTTGTTGCCAGGAATTATTTCCTATATTTAATAAATCAACATATAGAGCCATCTTAGAAGAGATTGCAGTAAAACTAACTTGTAATCATGACTGTGTAAAGAATTCTCCAGATTATAAAACATTAAAACAGTCAAGTTCTCTCAAGCCAAATCTCGTTCCTGAATTCGCAGCCAATTACCCTAATCAACTAGATAAATCAAAACCTGAATCACTGTTTATAAAAATCGGTAACGTTAACAAAAAGTTACTTATAAGTGGTGTAATACTTCTATTAGGTCTAGGAGGGTTTGCACTACATGAGGAAATCAGCCAAACTGTTGTAGATCCCAAATATAATGCCTTAACGGAATTTCTCAAAGCAAGAAAGTGGGAAGAGGCTGATGGCGAAACAGCTACAATCACTCGCAACATAATTGGAAAAGACAAAGCTCATCCACTCTATATTAATGATCTCAAAACTTTTCCTTGCACTGATCTACGTAACATAGAACAACTATGGCTAAAGTATAGTGACAAACGCTTTGGCTTTAGCAAGCAGAAGCAAATCATTAGCAATTTAGTTATCACACAAACGGAACAACAGAAAAAAGAAGACTATGCCTGGAAAGAATTTTCAAACCAAGTTGGTTGGTATAGGGTTATTTCCAAGCAGAATGCCCCCGACGGGCATTTTCCGGCAATAGGAACTTGGTGGAATGCGTATGAACCAGGGTGGTTGGAGGCGCTTTTCTCGCGTATCGATGCTTGTAACGCAGATAAGGATCGCAATCCCTAGTAGGTTGGGTGTAACGTAGCTTGCTTCCCTCAAACATCGAGTTTGCGTAATTGTTCCACTAACTCATTAGATACCATTGTTAACCTTAGCTTTGAATAATTTAATATCAGGTTAAAGAATAGCTTTATTTAATATCAAAAATATAACGATATTTCATCATGATCTGGAACAAAAAATTGGCATGTATCATCTCTTCAGAGAATAAGATGACTACTGTCTCAAAGACACCCAACATTTATTAATGCGATCGCAAAAACCATGTCGGGAGTCGCAAAAATAGCTTTTGATACTACAATTGCTATTTCGGGCATCGCCAAAATAGCTTTTGAGACAAAAATTGCTATTTTGGCGATGTCTACAGCAATTGATACCTACCGAAAATATCTAGCTTGCAGTTCCGACTCAATTTAAACTGTCACACCTTCTAACTCTTCATCGGTTAACTCATACAATTGACGTAACTTATCTAACTTATCTTTATCCGCTTGCCAAAAACCCCGCCCATGCGCCTCTAACATCCTCCCTACTATATTCCGAAAGGCTTCCGGGTTGGCTTTGCGTAACTTTTCCGCCATCTCTGCATCTAAAGCGTAAGTATCCGCAGCTTGGTCATATACCCAGTCGTCAGTAAAATCCGCAGTACCGCCCCAACCAATCAACGCTGTCATCCGTTGAGAAATTTCAAACGCCCCACCAGAACCTTGATTAGCCATAGCTTGCGCCCATTTAGGATTTACCAACTTCGTGCGGTATTCCATCCGCAGTAAATCATCTAAATTTCGCGGTGTGGTGTCTTTCGAGAAACTTTCAACAAAACTAGTGGTTATCTTCTTCCCGCGTTGCTTTTCGGCGGCTTTCTTTAACCCACCAGTATTAGCGTAATATTCTTGAATATCGGTGATACCATATTCTACCGAATCTATTTCTTGAACAATGCGATCGCTTGTTTTTAATAAAGTATTCAAAACCTCAGGTCTAGCCTGTCCCTTATCCTGTCTCCCGTAACTAAACACATTGCGACTTTGCCAAGTATTACCTAACTCCTCACCCGATTCCCAATTACCATCAACAACTTGGTCATTCACCAACGAACCAAAATCCCCAGCTGGGTTAGAAAACAACCTCGCCGATACATTCTCCACCCCTTGCGCCTTTAAAGCTAAAGCATGTTTTCTAATAAAATTCTCTTCTTCAGGTTCATCAGCATCAGCAGCCCGTTGAAATAAATCATCTAATAACTCGATGATATTCACAAAACTATCGCGGAAAATTCCCGAGAGATTTCCTAACACATCAATTCGCGGATGTCCCACATCAGCCAAAGGTTTCAACTCATAACGAACAATTCTCCCCGTTCCCTCCTTCACAGGTTCAGCACCCACCAATTCCAACAAAATCCCTAACGATTCACCCTTAGTTTTAATCGCATCTAAACCCCATAACATCACCGCCACAGTCTCCGGATATTTCCGATGTTCTTGTAAATGCTGGGCGATAATTTTTTGCGCTATTTCCCTACCCCGTTCATAGGCAGCAGGCGACGGCATTCTATAAGGGTCTAAAGCATGAATATTTCTCCCCGTAGGTAACACCCCCGGCCCATCCCTTAACAAATCACCACCAGGCGCAGGCGGAATATACTCACCATTTAAACCCCTCAACAAATTCCCCAACTCATCCCTAGATTGCATTAATAAACTTCTTATTTCTTCTCCTTCGCGCCCTTCGCGTCTTCGCGGTTCGTTCCCAAAATAAGCCTCCAAATACCCCGCCAACTTTTCCTCATCAGGTTCCTCCCCCAAAACATGCAACCCCGAAGAAAACAAGCGCCCTTCTAAAACCTGCAAATACTCATACAACTTCACCAAATAATCATCAAAAACATGGGCACTAAACATCCGCACATTTTCATAACTAAAAGGAATCCCCAACCTTTTTGCATCTTCTAACGGACAATCCGCATCCAACCCAGTATCAACAATTTTTTGACAAATCCCTTCCTGCAAAACATAATTCTTTTTTGGATCTTCCCGATACTCAGAAATCAAATCCCTTAAAGCCAACAATTCCTTATACAAACCAGCACGACCATAAGGGGGGACATTATGAGAAATTAGCACCCCATAACCGCGACGCTTCGCCAAAATTGACTCCGAAGGATTATTTGCCGCATATATATATAGATTAGGGATATCTCCTAATAAAATATCCGACCAAGAATAACCCGTATTTCCTAAAGGCGAACCCGGTAACCATTCCACAGTTCCGTGCATTCCAAAATGCACCACAGCATCAGCTTGAAAATCATTTTGTAACCACTTATAAAAAGCCGCATATTGAGGGTGAGGTGTTAAATCTCGCTCAAACATTAACCGCATCGGGTCGCCTTGTAAACCCAAAGGCGGCTGCACCCCTATCCAAATATTTCCTAACTGTACGCCACCAATTTGAAACTCATCACCATAAGTTTTAATCCCCGTTCCCGTGAGAGATTTCCATTGCTTCTCAATGCGAGAAGTACGGAGATAACCTAACCATTTTTCCAGGGTGCGAACGTTAACTGAAGCAGGGATTATGTCTTTCTCTCCTTCATTGATACTTTCATCTGCTTCCTTTACCCAGCGAATTAACTCTTCCCCATCATCCGGTAAATCGCTTATGGTATAGCCTTGTTCTTTTAGTGCATTGAGGAATTTTAATAAACTGCGTGGCACATTTAATAAAGCAGCCGTACCCACAGCCCCATAACCGGGAGGAAAACCATATAAAATAATCGCTATTTTTCGTTCCGATGCAGATTTTTGGCGTAAATTAATCCAGCTTTTTACCCTACCAATTAATCGCTGTACTCGTTCGGGAATCAAATAAATATCTTCACCCACCAAACCACCCAAGGGAACCGTATCAATCGCCCCATCGAGTTCAGGTAAAGCATATAAAACTACACTTTGTAAACCCCCAATTCCTTGACGAGTCCAAGAATAAATATCTTGAATTAATAAAGGTGCAGCGACAAAATAAGGTACATTTTTCGCTGTTAAAATGCGTTTAGCAACTTCTACCTGTCGCCCTGCTTCCATTGAACCGGCGGGGCCGCCCACTAAAGGAAAACCAATTGTAGATACAACAGCATCAACTTTCACCGCTTCTTTGGAAAGAGAAGGAGTTTCAATATTACCCAATTCTCTTTGCTGAATTTCATAATCAGTTGTCATCCAATCTCTGACAGCTACATGTCCTTCTACACCATTGATAAAAATTGGTAAAGGAATTAAACCAGCCGCTTCAAAACGTCTAATTAATTGGGGAATATATGCTTGTTTTGTAATAACATGTTTGCGATACAGCAGAATTCCCACAACTGGATTGTTAACATTGAATTTCTGCTGATACCATTCTAAATATACTTTTGGTGATTCAAAAAAACCTTGATAATCTGGATGCAATAAACCCATATTTGGCGTTTCCACAGGTGCGGGAATATCGCCAATTTTTAAGCCTAAATATTTTTCTGCTAATGTCCAAAATAATGACGCAACGTTATCTACGCCACCAGCATTCCAATAACCGTAGATAATTAACCAGTTGCGTAAATCTTGAACTTTTTGCACGGGCACATATTTGAGTAATTTCGGCCCTACTTTTAAAAAGCTAATATAACCAGCGAGTTTATCTTCTTCTCTACCATTACTAAATTTATCGAGAATAAATTTTACTGGCTTGGGCATACCTTTGGGTTTATCGCCAATAGCAAAATCGCCCAACTTGGTTAAACTCATTAATTCTAAAGCCGACTCAAACACCAAGCGGATGGGAATTTGGGAAATGCGATCGCGAAGCCACAAAACCTGGTCATAATCAAATATTAAACTGCCAAAAAATACCTCAGCGCCTTGGAGTGCGGTTTCTACTTCCTGACGCTTGGTGGTAATATCGCGATCGCTAAACACGCGAATATCCAAATCAGAACAGCGAGAGTTAGCTAAAAACGCCGCTTTTCTATACAAGTCAGCGTTAAAGGATTCAAACCCAGCAATCAAGACGATGCGTTTCATGCAGTAAGTTATAAAATATCTCTTGATCTCGATCTTAATTCGCTTTTCAAGGTAAAACCTCACAACTTACGCACTCAGATCCCCCAACCCCCTGCAAAAGCCAGGGTCGTTTTATTGGTATTTTGTCATTATACCTAAACTTACGGTTGCAAATTTACCTTATTTGCTGTAATAAATCTGCAAACAAGGTAATTTCTGAGATTTGTTGTTATGAGGCTGGCATAAAATTACACCGCCATCCCTGGGCGATGCTGTAACCAAGGGTTAGCAGCTTCTAATTGTGCGGCTAGACTGATGAGTGTTTCTTCCCCACCAGGTTTACCAATTAACTGTACGCTAATGGGTACGCCGTTACTATCAAAGCCGACAGGAATGGCGATCGCGGGTTGTCCTGTCGCATTTGCTACTGGGCATGGTGCAATCCAGTTAATAATATTTTGGAATGTCTCTTCTGGACTTAAATCCGCCCATTCTCCCACTTTAATTGGTATATGTAAATATACTGGAAGTACCAACACATCCACGTTATGAAAAAACCCGATGATTTGCCGCGATACCATCTGCATTTGCGCCACAGCTTTTAAATATTCTGCCGCCGAACCCGATCGCGCTAACAAAAATTGGTTGAATGGTTGTAATGCTGGCGCAGGAATTCCCGCCGCACCGACTCCAGCTTGCCACACAATTTGAAATGGTTCGATTAAGCCGCTAAAATCTGGGGATTTTTGTTCTATTTTATGCCCCAGCTGTTCTAATAACTTAACAGTTTGCAATACGCCTTGCTCGCAGTTAGCATCTGCTGTACCTAGAGGCGGAATGATAGTGGTGTAAGCAATCTGTAATTCCCCTAGTGGTTTTTCTGTCGCCGCGAGAAAAGATGACTGTGGTTCTGGTAACCAATAAGGATCGCCCAGGAAATAACCTGATATAGTATCTAAAAGTGCTGCTGCATCCGCAACAGTACGGGCAAGGGGGCCATTAGTGGCAATTCCCGCCAAGCGATCGCCTACAGGCGCGTTTGTCACCCTTCCCCGTGATGGTTTGATACCTACCACACCACAACAAGCCGCAGGCCCCCGAATGGAACCACCCCCATCGGAACCTTGGGCGATCGCGCACAACCCTGCGGCGACGGCTGCGGCAGCACCACCACTAGAACCGCCCGGGGTGTAATCTAAATTCCAAGGATTTCTCGCCGGAGGAAAACCCGCAGGTTCACTGTAAGGAAAAGAACCTAACTCTGAGGTGGCGGTTTTACCTAAAATCACAAACCCAGCTTGTTTAATTCGCGTTACTACCCCATCATCATAGTTGAGGATATTGTTAATTAATGCCGGATTGCCGTAAGTACAGGGGACACCTGCGACAGCGTTTAAATCTTTGATAGAAATCGGTACGCCAAAAAATGGCGGGAGTTGGGAATTAGTGGCGAGAAATTCAGTTTTGGCTTTTGCATCTGCGATCGCTAAATCTGCCGTCACTGTAAAATAACTTCCTAATTGCGGATTTAATCGCTCAATTCTTGCTAAATAAATATTTACCAATTCTACAGGCGAAATTTCCCGGCGACGGATTAATTGCGCCAAATCTAATGCGGGAGTAAAAGCTAAATCAGTTTCATTCATGCGTTAACTACGAGGTAGTTGCAAAATTTCTGCAAAATTCTAACTTAAGTTGTTACTTTAACAGGATTTTTGGGAACTATATCTTTACAGTTCCTGAGATTTTTTCATCAACGAGGATACTCAGCTGCAACAGGCGTGGTTTTTTTGTAATACCACATGCGGAAATAGCCTGGTTTGAGATTTTGGTAATTCCAGAGATTTTACATCCCACATCTCTCAAATCCCCCATCTAAAATCTCAAATCTCAAATCCAAAATTGCGATCGCCAAGCCGCACAGTCATTTTAATTGTTTGGCATAATCTTTCAACCCATCCCCAAGGGGTATTTATGGCGAATCTGGAAAAGCTGCTACATGAATTGACAAAACTTGTTGAGAGTCTTAAGCTCACTATTGGTGATTCTCATGCGATTAAGCAAGAAATTATCCGGCTAAATTTTATTCAAGAAAAACTGCGCAATTTAAAAAGTGCGATCGCAGAAGAATTAGCTGTTGCAAAAATTAATAGTTCAGTAGGTAGCGCAGCTGCTGGAAGTACAGAAAATTCTCTATTAAGTTCTGATAGTTGTTTCGTTGCACCTTTACTCACAACTGGCGAAAAATTCATCGCCGAAAAATTTGGTACTGGTGCTAATAAGCTATCTTTCAACGATTTAGAAGCAAAAATTAGCCGTTGGTTAGAATGGGGAGAATTACTACAGACAATTTCTGAAGATATTTTAAGTAATGCCCAATTTATTAACCAACTTAGTAGTAATATTAACTATCCTAGCTTATCCAGCCAATTCCAAAAACTCGAAGCCAAGCTGCAAATAGACTTAGCTTATGGTAAATCTAGAGTTTTACAGCAGCAACATCAGCAAATTGTTAATTCTCAAGAAGAATTATTGCAACTACAGCAAAAATCTACAGAAGTATTTGAAAATATTAAAAATACGCAAAATATTTTATTAATACTACTCAATTTATCAGCCTTTTGCGGTAATTCTGGCTTAGAACTAGAGTGGTTTGACGATGAATATGGATTCATCATCTCTAGCGGTGGTAATTGCCAAGCATTAGCCGATATTATTTATGAGTGTGAATTATTTCAAGAAAAAATTCACAATTTAATTGTAGATACAAAGATTTTATTAGAGCAGGCAGAAATAGCCTTAAATAATCTACCAAAACATCCAACAATAGCAGGATTAAAACAATTAATCGCTGACAACAGAACACAGAAATTTTTCGCTGTGGGTGTAAGTGTATTGGTATTAGGCTTTAGCACTTGGACAGCAACAAATTATATTATGCATATCCAACAAGAGCAAAAGCTTAAACAGGAAAAGACTTCTGTATCTAATTTAAAATCTGCTCAAAAGCTGGGTATGGAAGCAGCAGTTTTAGTGCAAAAAACTCCCTTACCGCTCAAAGATTGGCAACAAGCACAAGATAAATGGCAACAAGCCGTCAAATTGCTAGAATCTTCGCCTCAAGGTACATCTGTTTCTAATAAAGTTCAAACTCAATTAGCTACATATCGGGGTAACTATACGACGATTAGCAAAAGAGTAAACCTAGAGAAAAATGCAGCCTCAAAATTAGAAACTGCCGATAAATTAGCTCAAGAAGCGGCTTTTATCATCAAAAATGCGCCTAAAGAAGCAGTAATTATGACGCAAGCTAAGGAGAAATTACAGGAAGCAATAAATTTATTAAAAGCGATTCCTGAAGGTACGTTTGTGTCGCCACAAGTGCAAGAGAAGTTAGCTACTTATCAACAGAACTATCAGGAAATTAAGGGAGAATGAACCAATTCAAAATTCAAAATTCAAAATTCAAAATTTAGGATTGTTGACTGTTGACTGTTGACTGTTGACTGTTGACTGTTGACTAATAACAAATAAGAGACAATAGAAAACAGTAGTCTTGAATATAGGGAGTCATAACCATGACCGCTACTCAAAATCGCCTGTGGACGGTGGAAGAGTATCATCGGATGATTGATGCTGGTATTCTGAATGCTAACGATCGCGTTGAACTCTTAGATGGTCGGATAATTCAAATGAGTCCACAAAAACCACCCCATGCGGGTACAACCCAGCGAGCATGTGATTATTTTAAAGCCCAACTAATGGGAAAAGCTCATGTAAGAATGCAGCTACCTATTACTTTGGCGACTTCCGAACCAGAACCAGATATCGCCGTAGTCTCTATCGATCCAGCAGCCTATGGCGATCATCACCCGACATCCTCAGAAATATTACTGTTAATTGAAGTTTCTTATAGCACTTTTGACATTGATTTTAATGAAAAATCTCTGATTTATGCTAAAGCGAATATCGCAGATTACTGGATTTTAGATGTTATTGAACGCCAAGTTTATATTTTGCGTCAGCCAACAGAATCAGGCTATCAAGATATAGTTATTTTAGCTGAAGATGCAGTTATAGCACCATTAGCTTTTGGCGAAATTACCATACCATTTTCAGAATTATTTCTTCCCTAATTTAAATTTAAAATTTCATCGTTAGCACTTTAGTTATGTAAAAATCTATGCCGCAAACAACAGCAATTACAGAAGCAATTACCACCCTAAAAGATGCGGAAATTCGATTTAATGTAACTCGGAATGAATCTGAGGAATTTTTTACGGAATGGTTTACAGAATTACCAGAAATTACTGAATCTGAAAAAGCTTCTCTGGATGTGTTGCGCCGTAGATATCTTTATCATCGTGGTGAAGGTGATTTATTAGAAGGGACAGTCATGTTATTGGTAGTGTCCCCCTTATTAGCATTAGCAGGTTTTTACGACCCACCTTTTAAGATTCAGGCTGAAGCATCTGTAGAATTGGTGCTGAATGATGGGGAGGAAATATTGCGGGGAAGAATTGATGTTTTGGTGCTGCAAAATCAGTTTTGGGTATTGGTATTAGAGTCCAAAAAAACTACGCTTTCGGCTTGGTCAGCTATACCGCAAGCACTAGCTTATCTCATGGCTAATCACCACCCCAATAAACCTGTGTTTGCAATGGTGACTAATGGAGATGATGTTTTATTTATTAAATTAACGCAAAACCCTACGCCACAATATGATTTGTCGCGGGTATTTGCTTTATTTACTTCTAATAGAGAACTGTATGCAATTCTCCAAATTCTCAAGCGAATCACTCACGCGATCGCACTTTGATTTATCTGCTTCAAATTACAAACTACTTGCGCTCAAAGGTTGCAATCAAAGAATTTTTAGCTAATAACATTTGATTGAGAGCAGCGATTGCTGTTGCTTGAGAAAAAACATGAGCATCGATAAATAACTTTATTATTTCTGCAATCAAATTTCGCAGTTGTTCTTCTGGCTGGGTAGCTGGAAAATCGAGAAATGGTCTAGCTGTGGTGGAATCAAAAGGGTAGCTAAAAGAAAAATGGTTAGCTCCTTCTAGCAGCAGGAGATAACTATCACCTCTACCGCCTGCGATCGCTTCCTGGAATGTACGTATAATCGGAGTTGTTGGTTGTTCCCAAGTTACGCCATAGCGATGGCTACTGTTAGCAATTACGCCATCACAGGTACCACCAATTAGTAGTAGGGGTAAAGAATCGGGTAAAGGTAAAATTGTGCCAGACGCATACCCTAGTGCTTCACCTGCGGCTGTATGCGCACCATAAGCAAAAGCAGCTACCACTTGTGAGCAAAACTCCGGCTTTGCACTTTCAATGGCAACTTTACCGCCAGCAGAATGCCCGCCCAGAATGATATGTTCTAAGTCGAGCAAGCCAGCTAAAACCCCTTCGGCTTGTAAACGCTCTAACGCCTGCAGCAGTGTTGGTAAAGCGGAGGCTGTTGGAGCTTTACCATACATACTAGGAGCCATCATTTTAATATCAACACCTGGAGTTAAAGCCACCATTCCAGGGAAATTTTCCGCAATCCAAGAAAACGTTACAACAACAAGTCCATGTGCTGCTAATTTAATAGCCAGCCATTGATACTGTTCAGGGCCACAGTTAAAACCGTTGAACAGAATTACTACTTTCAAGGGAGAACGTTGGGAATCAGCCGCAACAGTACCGCGATTCTGTTCTAGCTCGCTACCTGACATCTGCGCTGGGTAGAAAACCTTCAGGTGAATATTGTTGTAAGGGGGAGATGCATCTTCAACTGTAGCAGCTTGGAAAATTGCTTTAACGTTCACGGTCTGCTGATACTGAAGTTCAATCCAATTTTACCCCAGCTAAAACTACTCAAAACTCACAATTCCTGACCACTGAACTTTTTTCTGTTGTTCTCGGCGGTAAGAAAAGAAATGCTCTGGTGTTTGATAGGTACAATAAGGTGCGATCGCAATTTGTTCGCCGCTAATTCCCAAGCTTTCGATTTGTAAAGTATTTACCCGCCGCACATCTAATTTAACTTTACCAGCCTCATCATCAGCAATTAAGGGAGAATTAGGCAGTTCGTGCAAAGCATCAACTATTGCATTTGCGTCTTCATGTGATATAATACTACCCCCAACTTCTGCCGCTACTTCCACAGAGACTTGGTAAACCTCACCAGCGATCGCAGGCCCCATTGCAATCCGCAAATCTTCTAGTTTGCTACCTTGGGCTTGTAAACGGGCGATCGCTTGGGGGACAATTTTTTTCGCCGTTCCCCGCCAACCTGCGTGAATTGCGGCTACCTGTCCGGTTTTGAGATCGCCAATCAACACAGGCGTACAATCAGCGCTGGCTACCCACACAGCTTGCAAAGCTTTCTCGCTAATTAAACCATCTGCAGAAGCTAAAGCAGATTCACCTTCCCCATCTACATCATCCCCACCTGTAGTTAACTTCGTTTCAACTTCCTGTGGGGTGAGTACAGTATTGCCATGAACCTGTTTCAAGCGATAAACTGATGCCTCTGGTTGTAGCACCTGTGTTAACTCTTGGGGCGATCGCGGCCAAAATGGATGGGTAAAAAAGCCGTGTGACCAAGGTTCCAGGAGACTACAAGTAAGGTAGGGCATTCCTTGCCAATTGCGCCAGTGCCAAGCGTGCATCTTAAACCAAACCTAAACAGAAAAACATCAGCCAATTAATGCTAACTTGTAGAACGGGATTTAGGTTAACTGCGTGGGATTTGATTTGCAAACTTTGACAGCAGCCTTGGATTCAGGGCGGCAGTATTCATATTTACCATTTTCTTTGCATATTTTTGATAGTGTAGCTTCAACAAATCAAACCCTCTGGAACTTGCTAGCACAGGGGGCGGAACCAGGATGCGTAGTGATTGCGACTCAGCAAACGGCTGGGCGCGGACAATGGGGTCGCCAGTGGATTTCAGCAGATGGGGGATTATATGTTTCCGTAGCTATTCACCCCAAAATAGCAGCGACAGACAGTTACCAACTCACCTTTGCTACTGCTTGGGGGATTGCAGCACAATTGCGTAACTGCGGTATCAACGTCGGAATTAAATGGCCTAACGATTTAGTTTTAGACAGTCGGAAGTTAGGTGGTATTTTAACGGAGACTAAAGTTAATCAGGGAAAAATCACCCAAGCAGTCATCGGTGTAGGAATTAACTGGGCAAATCCAGTGCCAGACACCGGAATCAACGTAGAATCATGGCAAGCCTCCCAGCTTGTAAAACCGATTGCTTGTTTAGAAATGTTAACTGCTCAAGTTTTATTAGGGATAGAATCCGGTATTCAGTGCCTTTTTGAAGAAGGAGTAAACGTACTCTTATCTCGCTATCTAGATTTACTGACGAATATGGGCGATCGCATCCAAGTTAACGACCACGTAGGCACAATAGTTGGGGTGACACCTCAGGGTAATTTACGAGTTAATCTAGAAACTTATAATACAAAGGAAACAATTCTACCAGAAATTTACATTCAACCCGGTACAATCAGTTTGGGTTACCAAAAATCTTCGGTTTAATTTAAGGTTTGTTTAAAATTTCGCTCTTTGGGCAAGACAAACCACCGGCATCATTCTGTTTAGATTATTTAGCAAAAATTTGAGAGAACAAATGACGCAGCCACATAACTCTGCCCATAAACGTTTGCTAGTGACAACAAAACGCTTTGCTTCCACGCTACCAGCACAGGGCCTCTGCTGGCTGAGTAGCTTTAGCCTTCTGGGTAATAGTTTGGTGCTAGCGCAAACGGAAACTTCTATAGACAACATCGTTCCTACTATTGAAAATTCTCAACCGACTACCCCAGTTAAAATTCCAGTTAAAAAAGATACTGTAAATTCAGAGGTAACTCGTCCCCAAGTAGAATTTTCAGAACGACGTGCCAGACTGAAAAAGAGATTACAACGGGGGACTGTCTCCCAATCTCCACAACCAGTTAGACAGGCGCAACCAACGAAAACAGAAGCGACTGAACCTGTTGTAATCAGACAGGCTAAACCACAAGCAGAAACTTCTCAGGTAGCGCCAGCCAGAGTCAATCAAGAAAAACCTGCACCAACGCCACGCACTGTACCTGAGAAACTTCCCGAAGTTGCTCAACCACCCCAAACTACCAAAAGCCCAGTGGGTAGCACGGAAGTAAAACCCAAGGAAGATTACAACAACGCTTATATTGACCCCACTGATTACAAAGTTGGCGGCACTTATCAAGCGCCTAATTCTGTCATCATTACCGAACGCTCTAGTGGCTGTAAAGCGACTTTACCCACAGGACAAGCTATATCA
Source organism: Calothrix anomala FACHB-343 (assembly GCF_014696435.1). Taxonomy (GTDB): domain Bacteria; phylum Cyanobacteriota; class Cyanobacteriia; order Cyanobacteriales; family Nostocaceae; genus Aulosira; species Aulosira anomala_A. Next base: position 32,083 of record NZ_JACJQG010000025.1, read on the forward strand.
GATAGTCTTTGTGGCAAAGCACCCAGTAGCCAGACTGTAGCTGATGGAAATAGCAAAACCCCGCCCAGTTGGTTGCGAAGAAGCCAAACTGCGAATTTAGGCAACACCAACGTTGTTAGACCAATCGCCGCTACTGGTAGCAGTCGCAGATGGCGTAATCTGCCAACTCCTACGAATAATGTTGCAAATCGGATTGCTTCTAGCGTAGGTAAGAGCGACTATAACCCCAATCGCTTTATTCCTAGCCCTGGTTATTTTGCGAATACAACCACAGTCAGTGCAACGCCAATCGCTCCCAGTGCAGGTAGTTTATCAGCACCAATGGCTGACGGTAACTTTGCACCCCGGCCTAGCACAGTTGCTTACGACTTTCCATTATCATCCACCTTACCGCAAATTCCTTATGCAGGTAGAGTTGCTTATAGCGGTCAGGGAATGATGTTCCCCCTATCTATTCCAGCACCAATTACCTCATTATTTGGCTGGCGGATTCACCCGATCACAGGCGATCGCCGTTTCCACGCTGGTACAGATATCGGCGCACCCACAGGTACACCAATCCTAGCTGCTGCTAGCGGTCAAGTAGAATCTGCTAACTGGATGGGTGGCTATGGTTTAGCCGTCACCATCAACCACAGTTCAGCCCAGCAAACTCTCTACGGTCACATGTCACAAATATTTGTGCGTCCCGGTCAGTTTGTGGAAGCGGGAACTGTCATTGGTCAAGTTGGTAGCACTGGTAACTCTACAGGCCCCCACTTGCACTTTGAAGTCCGCCACCTATCACCCAATGGTTGGGTAGCAACTAACCCAGGCGTATACTTAGAAACTGGCTTGAGCAACTTGCTCCGCAGCCTGCAGACAGCGCAGCTGGATAAGCAGCCTGGTTCGTAGAGGGGCTAGGGAAGGGGGACAAAATCAATTCAAAATTCAAAATTCAAAATTCAAAATTCAGAAATATTTTTGACTTTTGACTTTTGACTTTTGACTTTTTATGCCCCATGCCCTATGCCCCCCTAAATATATCCATGTTCTGCCAGGAATCCTGGTGTAATTCCTTCAGAATGAGAATCTTCTTGAGAATTGGGATTTGGTTTGCCAGAATAAAGGAATTTCTCGACATATTTGCCGAGAATATCTCCTTCAAGATTTACCAAACTCCCAGATACTAAATAACGGAGATTGGTGTCGGCGTAGGTGAGGGGAATTACCGCCACTGTAAATTGGCACAGTTCTGGTTCGTAGGCGGCTACTGTGAGGCTAATGCCATTGACAGCAATACTACCTTTGGGCACAATGTACCGAGCGATCGCCTCAGATGCTTTAAAGGTCATTTCCCAAGAAGTAGCTGTTTGTTCTGCTGATATTAACCAACCTACGCCATCTACATGACCCATGACAAAATGACCGCCAACTTTACTCCCTACCCGTAACGAAGCTTCGAGGTTAACATATTTTTGTGGTGTGTCCTCTTGTCCCAATGTGGTGCGGCGTAAAGTTTCTGGTGATGCAGTGGCAATAAAACCGTCCTTTAAAACTTCTTCTACGGTTAGACAAACACCATCAACAGCAATACTATCGCCATAAGCCAGATCCTGCATAATTAAATCAGATGACTGACTTACACAAGTGATTTGCCAAGAATCTCCCCCTAAGGGTTTCATGGTTCCTAAAGCTTGGATTAGTCCTGTAAACACAGCTTGTTCGCCAAAGTAAATCTATTTATTGCCTAATTTTGCCTAAAATCTCCTCGTCATTCCCTCCATAAATGTTGCAAAATCAAAGTATATTTTCTGACTTTATTTAAGATAGGGATATTATCACATTAACATCCTGAACAAGGCATACTTGGGTAATCAGGATATTGTCTAAGTAGACCACTTTGACTTAATCTGGTGTTCACATCAAGTTCAAGTTCAATATCAGCAATTATAGAGAACAAATGCCTATGTTTATTTCTGTGCCGGACTTAACCCATCAAGGGTATTATTTGTTACTTCCTAACCAAGTACTCCAAGGAGCGTAGAGGCAAGCGCCAATGATTGAAATGAGAGTCGCTGGCATAGCATTAGATGCCATAACCCGCAGCCCAATTGTACTTCTCAAAGATTCATCCGATCGCCGGGCTTTACCAATTTACATTGGTCAAGAACAGGCGAGAGCGATCGCGGGAGCAATTGAGAGCCAAAAGCCTCCACGGCCTTTAACTCACGATTTAATTGTAAATATTCTCGAAACCTGGAATTTGACTCTAGAAAAAGTAATTATTCATTCCTTGCAAAAGGATACATTTTATGCAGCATTAGTAGTCAAGCAAGGCGAGACCACAAAAGAAATCGATTCCCGTCCTAGCGATGCGATCGCCATTGCTTTGCGTACAAATACCCCCATTTGGGTAATGGAAGAAGTCATTGCTGATGCTTCTATCCCCGTAGATCGTGACGCCGATGAAGCAGAACAACAAGCCTTCCGCGAATTTGTCTCAAATCTCCGTCCTGAAGATTTGATCAAACGCTTTGGTAACGGTGAAAGTTAGAAAGTTCAGTGTTAATTGCTCAATCAAAAACAATAAACAAACTCAACAATAAACAACTAGGAAGAAGAAGTAAAGAAAAGCACACAATTTCTTTATTTTTTCTTCTTTTAGGGCATTGGGCATTGGGCATTGGGCAAAAAACAAATGACTAATGACTAATGACTAATGACAAAATATATGCAATATCGACGCTTTGGCAAAACTAATTTAAATTTGTCTGTTTTTTCTCTGGGAACAATGCGCTATTTAGCTAATGCTGAAAATGCATATCAAACCATTGAAAAAGCCTTGGCGTTAGGTATTAATCATATTGAAACAGCTAGAGGTTACGGCAAAAGTGAGGAGTTTTTTGGTAAAGCACTCCAAGCTGGGTTGTCTGTACCCCGTTCCCAACTTTATATCACTACCAAAATTCCGCCGACAGTCGATGCTGATACGATGCGTCGCTATATTGATGAATCTCTAGAAAAATTGCACCTAGATTATCTCGATTGTTTGGGAATTCATGGTTTAAATACTTGGGAACATCTCGAATTAGTGCAAGCTGGTTGTATCCAAGCTGTACAGGAAGCGATCGCGGATGGTAAGGTGCGACATGTGGGGTTTTCTACTCACGGAGCGTTAGATCTAATTCAAGCGGCAATAAATACAGATTTATTTGAATTTGTCAATCTGCATTATTACTATTTTTTTCAACGCCACGCACCAGCAATTCAATTAGCTGCTGAGAAAGATATAGGGATTTTTATCATTTCTCCAGCAGATAAAGGGGGAAGACTGTATACACCACCCCAAACTTTGAAAGATTTGTGCGCACCATTTTCACCCTTAGAGTTAAATTATCGGTTTTTATTGAGCGATTGCCGTATTACCACTTTAAGTGTAGGGCCAACCAACCCAGAAGAATTAATTGCACCTTTGCAAGTTGCTGACAATATTGATGAATTAACAGCAGCAGAAATAGCAGCTTTTGAACGGTTAGCAAATCAACAGCAAATTGCTTTAGGAACCGAGAAGTGTAGCCAGTGCTATGCTTGTTTACCTTGCCCTGAAAATATTAATATTCCTGAGGTATTGCGATTACGAAATTTAGCAGTAGCCTATGACATGACAGATTATGCTAAATATCGCTATGGCATGTTTGAAAATGCCGGTCATTGGTTCCCTGGAATGAAAGCGAACCGTTGTACAGAATGTGGAGATTGTTTACCCAGATGTCCGGAAAATTTAGATATTCCCGCTTTGTTGGAAGATAGCCATGAGAGATTAAATGGCAAAGCTGGCAGGAGATTGTGGGGTTAACCGCGTTAGACTGTTCGTTACATGCAATGTTAAATGCGATCGCTATTCCCAAAAATTATGCCAGTCACACAACAGCGATACTACACCCCAGAGGAATATTTAGAGTTAGAGGAAGCTGCTGACTACAAAAGCGAATATCTTGATGGGCAAATAATTCCAATGGCACATGAATCCATCAATCATAATTACATTGGGGGAAATTTTGCGGCTGCGTTAAATTTTGCATTTAAAAAACTAAATTACCAAGTTTTCTTTTTTCAGATGCGGTTGTGTATACCTAAAAAAAGAATTTACACTTATCCCGATGTCATAATTGTGGCGGGTAATGTAGATTGCTATCACAAGCGTACAGATATAATCCTCAATCCACAGGTAATTATTGAAGTATTATCAAAATCAACCAAAGCCTACGATTATCATGATAAATTTGAGGCTTACCGAACAATTCCCACTTTTAAAGAATATTTATTAATCGACCAAAACCGGATTTACGTAGAACAATTTTCTAAGACGGGTAAGAAACAATGGGCGCTGCGAGAATATGATGAAGAAGATGAAGCAATATCACTTGTAACCGTACCTTTTGAAATTTCCTTGCAAGATTTATATAACAAAGTACGATTTGAGCTTCGAGAGTCAGAAGGTGAAAGCACTGATATGGAGATTATAGAGGGATGAGATAAAAGCGACAGATTGCTTTACCTCTCGAAAATAGTTAATTACTTTCTTTTTTAATTTGAGAATTAAGAAGTTTTGGTAATGTACAGCAGATTGCCAGTTGATGAGGTACAGATTATCGTTAATTGTAGGGGCACTGGCACTGCCATGCCCTGAAACGGGTACATCATTTACCTGAAATATGCTGTATCTCAACTCAATTCATGTTTAATAGTGTAGGCAATTTTCTTGCTTGTTTCAGGAAGTTTAAATCACTTGTCGTACTTCTCTCTATATTTTTGAATAGCAGATTTAAGTTTTCCTTTCAGTACTGGCGGATTTTGCATTACTGACATAAACAAATCTCTGTCACGATCGCTTAACACTAAACCTTTAGATTCTTTTAACATAGTTAATTTATAGATTCAGCGTATTTATCTTAGTTAACACTGTATACACAGTATTTATTTTGAGCATCACATCGTGTTTTTATCTTCTCTAATGAAAAATTAAATTGTGATGGATTAGATAACGATCGCACTTTTTACCCCACAATCCCTATCTAACTTCGATAAAATCACCAAGATAATGGGTCTGAAGCCTCGTCCTTCTAGGACGGCTTTTTATTGATCTTCAACTTCCGAACTAATTCTCTAAGCACGTCGGACTTTGTTCTTTTGGTTGCTTGGCAGTAATCCTCAAGGTGTGTCAACTCCTCTTGTGTTAACCGGAAAAACACGCTTTTATCCATTGTTTTATATATCAAAATGATATATAATTATAACAGATTTCAACAAAAGCGATGAAAGCCAGATATCAATTCCGCTTCTACCCAACAGACCAACAACAACAGCTTTTAGCCAAGTTGTTTGGCTGCGTGCGTGTAGCTTGGAATGACGCGCTGGCTATTTGCAAACAATCCGAAAAACTTCCCAAGAATAGCGAATTACAAAAGCTTGTAATTACGCAAGCCAAAAAGACTGATGAACGCTCATGGTTGTCTGATGTTTCAGTAACTCCATTACAGCAGTCAGTAGCCGATCTAGGAGTTGCTTATAAAAACTTTTTTGATTCGCTCAAGGGTAAACGAAAAGGCACGGCAGTCGCTACAACGGGGGGAACCCCCGCAACGCGCTGCCTCAAAAAAGTAGGAACTCCGCGATTTAAGAGGAAGACAAGCAAGCAGTCTGCAAGATTCACTCTAAACAGTTTTTCAATCAAAGGAGATGAAATATATCTAGCCAAAATTGGCAATGTTAAGCCTCTAAAGTCAAGACAGTTGCCGTCTGCGCCAAGCAGTGTAACTGTTATCAAGGATTGTGCTAATCGCTATTTTCTCAGTTTTGTTGTAGAGATAGAGCCTATTCAATCTGTTAGCGCCAGCGGTAGCGAGGTACGAGCGTCAGCTAAAAACCAAAGCATTGGTATTGACTTGGGAATCAAAACTTTTGCGGTTATGAGCAATGGGGAGAAAGCAGTTAGCCCTAATTACTCAAACAAAGACCGCAAAGTTCGTAAACTACAACGCAAGCTAGCGAGGCAACAGAAAGGTTCTAAGCGTCGTGAAATTACTCGCTTAAGAATTGCCAAGCAACACAACCAAATTGCAGATACCCGTAAAGACTTCTTGCACAAACTCTCAACCAAAGTAGTTAGTGAAAACCAAGCTATTATTTTGGAAGATTTAAATGTGTCAGGGATGGTTAAAAACCGCAAGTTAGCAAGAGCGATTAGCTTGCAAGGTTGGCGGGAATTTCGGGTATTTTGTGAGGCTAAATCTGAAAAGCTTAATCGGGACTTCAGAGTAATTAGTAGATGGGAACCCACTAGCCAAACTTGTTCTTGTTGTGGGTATAGGTGGGGCAAGATTGATTTATCTGTTCGCTCAGTACTGTGCTTAAACTGCAACACTGAACACGACAGAGACGAAAATGCGGCAAAAAATATAAACAAAGTCGGGATAGGGCATTGCCACGACTCTAAACGGACACGGATCGACCATAAGACTACTTCGGTAGCAAGTTGAAATGATGTGTCAAGAATCCCCACGCCTTTAGGCTGGGGAGTATGTCAATATGGTGCTACTTAAACCTTTCCTAGCCTGATGAAAAGCGATCGCCCTCTCACTCCTCAACCCAACTCACTCACCCTTCAACGTCCGGAACTACTCGCACCAGCAGGTAACTGGGAATGCGCCAAAGCTGCTGTGGAAAATGGAGCAGATGCAATTTACTTTGGCTTGGATCGGTTCAACGCCAGAATGCGGGCGGAAAATTTTACTGAGGCGGATTTACCTCAATTAATGGCTTTTCTTCACCTGCGGGGTGTGAAGGGATATGTCACAGTTAATACACTAATTTTTCCCCAGGAACTACCAGAAATAGAGCAATATTTACGTTCAATTATTGCTGCTGGTGTGGATGCAGTCATTGTGCAAGATGTCGGTTTATGTCGTCTGATTCGTCACCTATCCCCTGATTTTCCTATCCATGCTTCTACGCAGATGACTATCACTAGCGCGGCTGGGGTGGATTTTGCTAAATCTCTCGGCTGTCATTTGGTGGTGTTAGCACGTGAATGTTCTCTCAAGGAAATCAACAAAATTCAGCAGCAAATCCAGCAAAATGACGCTTCATTGCCTTTAGAAGTCTTTGTTCACGGTGCTTTGTGCGTCGCTTATTCCGGTCAATGCTTGACGAGTGAAGCGTTAGGTGGACGTTCTGCGAATCGGGGGGAATGTGCCCAAGCTTGCAGAATGCCCTACGAGTTAATCGCTGATGGAGAAAGTGTTAATTTAGGCGATCGCAAATATCTTCTTAGTCCCCAAGACTTAGCCGGGTTAGATGTTCTCCCTAAGTTGGTGAAGTCGGGGGTAACTTCTCTCAAAATTGAAGGTCGGCTGAAAACACCAGAGTATGTTGCTAATGTTACTCGCGTTTATCGGGAAGCTTTGGATCGGGTGATGGGGGAAGGGGGACAAGGAGGACAAGGGGGACAAGGGGGACAAGGGGGACAAGGGGGACAAGGAGGACAGGAGAATAAGCGGGAACGGTATAACTTGGAAATGGCGTTTTCTCGTGGGATTTATACAGGGTGGTTTGGGGGAATTAACAATCAAGAATTGGTACATGGGCGCTTTGGGAAGAAGCGCGGGGTTTACTTGGGGGAAGTGATTCGCATTAGTAACGAACAGGTAGCTATTAAATTAGAAGCGCCTGTGAAACCAGGGGATGGAATAGTCTTTGATTGCGGTCATCCAGAGGCGAAGGAAGAAGGCGGGCGCGTTTACGCAGTTACCCAGAAAGGAAGGGAGACATTGCTGACATTTGGTCGCAGTGACTTAAATTTCCGGCGGGTGCATGTAGGCGATCGTGTTTGGAAAACTAGCGATCCAGAACTGGATAAGCAACTACGCCAAAGTTTTGCGGGCGAAAATCCCCAATTTCAGCGTCCCATTGATTTAGAGATTTATGGCGAACTTGATGGATTATTAACTGCGATCGCCCGCGATAAACAAGGTCATGTAGTCCAGGTAGACTCTACAATATCCCTGGTAGAAGCACATACCAAACCCTTAACTACAGAACGTTTACAAGAACAATTTGGTCGTTTGGGTAATACTCCCTTCTGTTTAGGAAACCTCACCAATCACCTCAATGGTGCAGTAATGATACCTGTGAGTGAGTTAAACAGAATGCGGCGCGATATCGTCTCTCAATTATCAGAGTTACGCAGTCAACCCCAACGTTGGGAATTACGTTCTGATGTTTCTTTCAAAGATTTACTCCCCCCATCCCCCCATCATTCCCCATCTTCCTTCCCCTCACTCATCGTTTTAGTCCGCAACCTCAAGCAACTCCAAGCCGCACTTAAAGCTGGAATCACTACGCTGTACTGTGAATTTGAAGACCCCCGTTTTTATCGGGAAGCAGTGCAGATGGTGCGACAAGGAAGCAGTCAACAGTCAACAGTCAACAGTCAACAGTCAACAGTCAACCGTCAACAGTCAACCGTCAACCGTCAACAGTCAACCGTCAACAGTCAACCGTCAACCGTCAACAGTCAACAGTCAACAGTCAACCGTCAACAGTCAACCGTCCCCTCTATTTGGGTTGCACCTCCGCGAATTACTAAGCCTGGGGAAAATTGGATTTTGCAACAGGTGCGTGATTGTAATGCAGATGGGTATTTGGTGCGGAATTACGATCAGCTACAATTTTTTGCGGCAGAACGCTGTATTGGTGATTTTTCTCTGAATGTGGCTAACGCTTTAACCGCAGACTACTTTCAGGGGCGTTATGGTTTGGAAAGGTTAACCGCATCCTACGACTTAAATATTAGTCAACTCGAAGATTTGCTGACTAGTTGTCCGCCCCAGTGCTTGGAAGTGACAATCCACCAACACATGCCGATGTTCCATATGGAGCATTGTGTATTTTGTGCTTTTCTTTCTAACGGGACAGATTACACTAACTGTGGCAGACCCTGTGAAAAACAGGAAGTGAAATTGCGCGATCGCGTTGGTAGCGAACATGTTCTTAAAGCAGATGTCGGTTGCCGCAATACTGTATTTAACGGCACAGCCCAAACTGGAGCAGAATACGTACAGCGCCTTATAAGCTTAGGTGTACGTCAATTTCGCATCGAGTTTGTCAATGAAACACCAGAGCAGGTGAGTAAAACCATACATTGCTACCAACAACTACTGCAAGGTGAAATTACAGGTTCTCAACTCTGGCGAGAATTAAAGTTGCAAAATCAGCTAGGTGTAACTCGCGGGCCGATGGGAGTGTCTGGGCTAGGGACTAGGGGCTAGAGATTTTCTCGTGAATGGCTGATTTGCAATCAGAATTTGACAGATTGTCATTGGTCATTTGTCATTGGTCATTTGTCAAATATCTTTACCGCATACCAATTTTAAAAAAGAATGCGACAGATTGTAGGGGCATGGCACTGCCATGCCCTCTAGAATATATTGATGTGCCGCTAATTAATGAGTATCAAAGACTCATTCACGAGTATCAAAGACTGATTAATGAGTATCAAAGACTCATTCACGAGTATCAAAGACTGATTAATGAGTATCAAAGACTCATTCACGAGTATCAAAGACTGATTAATGAGTATTAAAGACTCATTCACGAGTATTAAAGACTGATTAATGAGTATCAAAGACTCATTCACGAGTATTAAAGACTGATTAATGAGTATCAAAGACTCATTCACGAGTATTAAAGACTGATTAATGAGTATCAAAGACTCATTCACGAGTATTAAAGACTGATTAATGAGTATCAAAGACTCATTCACGAGTATTAAAGACTGATTAATGAGACTAAAAACTGCATAACTGCATAACCAATAGAGATATAGTAACTTGACATCAAGCTAATATAAAATCTTGACAATAAAAGCCTTTCAACTATGTCAACAGTCAACAGTCAGTAGGGGCGGGTTTATAGAGAATTATCGTTGATCGGTGAGGATATTTGTGAACCCGCCCGTACAGTTGTCAACAGTCAACACTCAACAGTCATCAATCAACAGCTATATGTCTAATAATTGGAATACTACTCTTTATCAAGACAAACACGCCTTCGTATGGCAATATGGTGAGGACTTATTGCAGTTACTCAACCCCCAACCTAGAGAGTTAATTTTAGATCTTGGTTGTGGAACGGGACAACTCACAGAAAAAATTGCTCAAGCTGGCGCTGAGGTAATGGGAATTGATAACGCCGCAACGATGATTGAAAAGGCGAGACAAAACTATCCCCATATCCAGTTTAATGTTGCGGATGCGACGAACTTTCAAGTAGCACAGCTATGTGATGCGGTATTTTCTAATGCTGTTTTACATTGGGTGAAACCACCAGAAAAAGCGATCGCATCTATATACCAAGCACTTAAACCTGGCGGCAGATTTGTGGCTGAATTTGGCGGTAAGGGAAATGTCAAAGCCATCGCCACAGCTTTAGAAAATGCGATCGCTTCTTTGGGAATTCCTGAGCCAAAAACACGCAATCCTTGGTACTATCCCAGTATTGGCGAATATGCTACCCTCCTAGAACAGCAAGGATTTGATGTCATATATGCCAATTTACGCGATCGCCCCACTCCCCTAGCAGACAAAGCAGCAGGTTTAGCCAACTGGATTGATATGTTTGCTGGTACATTTTTTATTGGCTTATCTGCTGAACAAAAATCACAAGTAATTCGTCAAGTCGAACAACAATTAAAGCCAACTCGCTATCAAGATGAAACTTGGATAGCAGACTATCGGCGTATTCGCATCCTTGCAATCAAACTTTAGAGAACAATCCCCAATTATGTCATAATTAGAACATATTTACCTATTTCTTATTTCTCATACCACTTTAAATAGTGTTTGCGGCACATCTCTATATTCTAGAGGGCATGGCATTGCCATGCCCCTACCATCTGCCGCATTCTTTCTGTTGTCTTTGCGTAAGTCCGTAATTATTCAAAATTATAAGATTATGTTTACTCAACAAAATTCTGGTCGCAAAACATCGTTACCACTATTACTATCTATCAGTCTTTGCATCACGACTTTTCTACCCATCCCTCCCACACTAGGAGAAAATAAAGATTCCCTCAAGGCTTCTACTGCACCTTTAGAACTCAGTTTATTAGCCAAACCAAATAACTCTGTAATGACATCTGCTACTATTAGCCAGAGATATTTGACTATTCCTAGTTTATGGCGTGCCCAAAAAAGTGCTGAAAATAAATTATTAGCAGATTGGATAGCATACCCAGCTTCCGCAACGGAACCAGCAAGAGTAGATATAATAGTGAATCAGCAAATTTGGAGTTTATTAGATTATCTAGAACGCTACGACTTTATTAATCGTTTGGGTACATCTGTGAGAAAAGATAAGTATAACGTGCGCGTATTTAATTATCAGGAAGAATTTTTAGGCAGCTATACTTGTGATTTTAATGTCGAGTCGGGTTTATGTAAGATAGATATCCCGAATCAAAATAAATTTGGTTGGCAACGTTCCTCTTAAAATTATCTGGATTTTTAAATCTGTAATCAATGATGTAGGGGCATTGGCACTGCCATGCCCCGAAGCGCGTACCTGAAATATGCTCTAAATCTAGAGTAGAGTATTGAATTTCTGAAACCATGTTTTAAAAAATTAAAACATGAGAGAAAAAGCCAAGACAACTTTTTTGCATTCTCCTTTCTTCTCCCCCTGCCCCCTGCTCCCTGCCCCTCTGCCTTTCTTTCACCCCCTCACGACTTCCCCGTCGGATCGGCTGCGCGAACTAATTCGGGCGCTTCTATGTTTGGTAGTTGAATAACTTGCTTGGCTGATGGCCTATCGCGACGCTGAAACTCTCCCAATTTTACAGGCTGTCTTGTTTGCGCCGATTGGTAAATAGCACGAATAATCCGCACATCTGCCAAACCTTCTTCGCCAGATGGCTCTGGCTCTTGATTGTTCAATATACAGTCAGAAAAATAGATAATTTCTGCCGCAAACTGATTCCCTGCTGGATAAGATTTTTCTTCAATTTCATCATTAACAGTAATTTTGTGCTTCAGTTCTCCCATATAAGAATATGGTGAATCCATCTGCAAATTACCCTTGGTACCCAGAAGTTGTAAGCTGGAAGCTGATGCCGCCCCAAAACTAGAAGTAAAGTTTGCTACTCTCTCACCCGGAAAACGCAAAATTGCACTTGTCATTTCATCAGAGTCATCAAAACGCTGATCGTCTTGGCTAGCACTGATGGCAAACACTTCATAGGGTTCATCTCTAAATAAATAACGAGCAGCATTTATACAATAAATGCCCATATCGTAAACAGTACCGCCACCATTAGATATCGCTTCCAGGCGGACATTACCTTCGGCAACGTTTTGTGAAAATACTGAGTTGAAGATACGGAGGTCGCCAATTTTACCAGATTGAGCAATTTCTACTGCTTGCATATTTGCTTGGTCAAAATGCAAGCGATAAGCAATCATCAGCTTAACGCCATTATTTTGAGCTGCACGAATCATCTGTTCGCACTCTTGTTCTGTCACTGCCATTGGCTTTTCGCACAGTACATGAACCCCAGCATTTGCAGCCCTCACAGTGTAATCGCAGTGTAAATGGTTGGGGAGTGCAATATAAACTACATCAATTTCGCCACTTCTCAAGCAATTGTCATAGTCTTCATAAGCATAAGCCTTGGCTTGATACTGCTGGCTTAATTCTTCTCGCTTGAGTTCATCGTCAGAAAATAAGGCAACTAGTTGAGAATTGTCAGTTTCGGCAAAAGCTGGCAGTACAGTTTCCTGGGCAATCCAACCTAGTCCCACGACGGCATAACGAATTTTGCGCTTCCCGTTTGTAGCTGCCATTTTTTTACCTCCGAATTAAGTATTTGTTTGCTCACAAACTTGGCAATGCTGCTAATTTTCCAGGTTAAAAATTTACAGCTTTGGCTCCATCCTCCTACCGATTGATTCGGCTAGTTGAGGAAGTCTGTTATGCTTTGCGGTAGCTTGCACAGGGAATTGTGATGAGTTTACCCATTCAAGAAATTGTACTAGCGCCAGGAGAAGGCACTCACCTAACTATTGGGAATAGCGAAGTCATATTTAAAGCTGTTGGTGCTGATACTCATGGGCATGTGGGATTATTTGAAAATGTACTCCCACCAGGGGGAACCTCGCCTGTATTGCATATTCACCGCCAGATGGAAGAAATGTTTTATGTTCTAAAGGGAGAAGTTGAGATTCAAGTGGGTAATCAAACAGTGCAGGGTAAACCTGGAGCGTTTGTATTAGTTCCTCGTGGTACACCTCATACCTTTGCGAACCAAGGAACTACAACCGCCAAGTTATTGATTATGTTTTGTCCTGCAGGCGATCGCGAACAGTATTTTGCAGGTTTAGCCAAACTCCTGCAAATGGGACAAACGCCAGATAGGGAAGCTTTGATAGAGTTAATGCGCCAATTCGATCAAGAACCAGTAGACGGTTAAGCACCATCTGACCTATTACCTATTCTCTATGCCTGCATAGATTAAAGATATAAAAAAGTTGAATATTAAGTTCTCTAAACAAATTGCTTAATCCCTGCCTATTTGGGATTTTCGATGGCTAAATAATCAGCTTGCCTAATATTATTTAAGTTTTTAAATTAATCGAGCTTATATTTTACGGCTCAAATAAGAAATTTCTGCCAAGCAATAGCGATCGATATAAAAGCTTGTACTAGGTATATGAAAGCTTTACCAGGCATCTACGTATAATCACTGTATGAAATGTTTGTTTTGTCTATGATTAACGTATCCGGATTTAGAGTTGGGCTGTTGTAGAAGTAATCATGAACACAAGTAAAACTACTTGAGTTAATCACCCATAACAAAATACAGCGAAAACAAAAAAGCTGTCAAATTACAAAACACATCATTAATAACAGGTATAAGGAGCGAACAATGGCAACTTTAAATTTAATGGACGATCAAACATTAGTTAGCCAATTTGTACAAGGAAAAACCAGATTAGCATCTAACCCAAATTTCCGCATCGAATCAATCTCAACAACAGTTCAATTATTCAGTAAAAAAGGTTTATTACTAGCAAGTATTAATTTGGCTAGCGAATCTAAATTTTTCTTGGTTCGCCAAAATTGCCAACATTTAGATTTAATCAACGCAGTGTTGCTCAAACATAATTTTCTTCCTACTGGCAAGCTTGAAAATGGCTTAATGCGTTATGAATATTACCATATTCCTGTTGGCTATAAAATGAATTATACTGAAATGAAATCTCTATGGAAGTTTTGGCGTTCTCAAATGAATTTTAGAGAAAGAAATCAGCAAAACGTTAGATTACTGATTTTCACTGGTAATGGCTTCCAAAAAGTTCTCGATATGGCATTTAACCAAGAAAGTTTCTATATCAAAACTACCAATCATGAAGTTTTAGTCCAAGTAGAAGATCGCGTGATTTGGATGAGTGCTGAACAATCCCAATCAGAACCCACAACAATGATTCAAGCACATAAAGCACCAGGCTCAAACTTGCTAGGTTTATACCAAGAACAAATTCAGCCTAGCGAACAGTTATTTTCAATGGCTGCAATCACAACTAATAATATTGTCCGTTTCGATCAAGGTAAACTTTATATTCAAACAACTGAAGGTGAAATTGTTGTTGAAGGTTCTAACCTCAAATATTTTCTCAACGAGCGCACAGTCGAAAATTGCAATAGATAGTCGGTGTAACGAAAATACTGGTAAGGGTTGTCATTTGTCATTTGTCATTTGTCATTTGTCATTTGTCATGAGTGATGATGAAGCTTATCGATAATGTTAATTGCGGTTAAGCTAATTTAAATAATCTGGTTGGAGATATATCAGCATTTTAGCGATCGCTATTTCTCATCATCATAGTCAAAGGTTACACAAGGACTGTCAATTTCCTGGGATGGTTGAAATGAATTGCAAAAAATTACTTGAGAACAATTAACCTGCAATTCGTCTGGGTGAATACAGTCGAGAACGCCTTCTCTGTGAATATGAAAAGCACAATCTTGGCAAATAGTTTGGCGTTGTAATGTTTTGTCATACTCGGAAATTAGTTGATATTGATTATCGATTGAGTCTGACATAAGCCAAAATTATCATGAATATTTTATACAGAGAAATAAGCGATTGATGATTTAGGGCTGAAGTCTGGAGTAGTAACTAATTTACTCTCTCTGTGGTAAGCTCTCTTAAGGTTATCATCCGATTGCTATCAATAGTTCATGATGGAGCTAGCGTTAATTAAGCTGGGAGGGTCGTTAATTACTGATAAGGATCGACCTTATACAGCTAAACCCGAAATTATACAACAACTAGCCGGGGAAGTGAGCGCGATCGCACTTCAAAATCCCCATCTGAAATTGATTATTGGCAATGGTGCAGGTTCTTTCGGTCATCAGTCTGCTAAAAAATACAATACCATCAATGGCATTAGCACTGATGTTGATAAATTTGGATTTTGTCTAGTTCACCAAGATGCTATTGATTTAAATCGGCTAATAGCTAAGGCTTTTTTACAAGCGGGTTTACCTGTAATTAGTCTCCCACCTGTAACTATGGGAGTGACTGAAAACAAAAAGCCAATAAAATTTAACTATTCAATTATCGAAAATACTTTAGCAGCAGGTTTGATTCCCTTAGTATTTGGGGATGTAGTTTTAGATAAAATAATTGGCGGAACAATTCTCTCTACTGACACAGTATTAGCAGAATTAGCGAAACATTTTCATATAAAAGAAAATTTGCGCGTGCAATTAATCAATGTTGGTAACTATCCGGGTGTGTATGATCAATATGGACAGGTAATATCTGAGATTACTTCAGCTAACTATCCACACATCAAAAATTTTCTGGGTGAAAGTAAATCGGTAGATGTTACGGGTGGTATGCTCAGGAAAGTGAAAGAATTTTTAGCTATAGCCGATTTAGGAATTGATTGTTGGATAATTGATGGTGCTGTACCAGGTAATTTAACTAATGCTGTGTTGGGAAAGTCAGCGTTAGGTACTTTGATTAAAGCTTGATATTCTATCTTTGTCGTTGGCGATGGCGTTCGTAATCTTCAAAGCGTAACTTAGCGATCGCACTTCTGGTAGTTGTTCGCGCTACAATTCCTTCGGCTCTACCGCCTGCACCTGCATCCAATGCCACGTTTGTCTGTGGTAGCATGGCTTTGAGAAATTCATGGGTTTCGGAAATCGTCACGGGTAAAGATGTCACTGTTGCAATTCGCGGTGTTAGCGCAAATCTATAGTCAATACTTGCTTGAGTCAGTTGCTTTTCATCAAGAAAAACTTGTCCCCCGTTATCTCGCCATGCGGCTATTTGCTTGATAGGTTGTGCAAATAGGGTTTCTATATCTGTGATGACTGCGACATCAAATAATCGCCAGCCAACATTTTGTTGAGAAGTATATTGCTTGCTGGCTGAGGTAATTTTTCCGCCATATAATTCCAGGTAGGTAACCATAATACCCGAATGCGATCGCGCTAATGAATCTGCAATATTTTTGAGTGCAGCGACAATCCCCAGTGCAGGATTACCAATCAAATCGCCTTTAGCAAATAATAGTTCTTCTCTGCTACCTAAAACAAAGTTACCATCAGGTAAAAGAATAATACGAGAGTTTGTCCCATCTACTTTTTCTGTAAGAATTACCTCGTCATCATCAATATTAAAGTTAACTGTCTGTTCTAGCAAAGTTCCTTTATCACCTAGTGCATGATATGTAGGGATACTCGGATATTTTGTCATAGAGTTGAGTTTGTTTAAGTCACAACTCCGCAGTGAAAAATCATAACTCATTTAGCCTAACTATATATTTTAATAATACAAATATAATACAATTATAATTTTAAAGTTAATGACTGTCAATTGACTTAATGAATGTGACTATTCTTTCTACTTCTTGAAAACCTACTTTGCAGTGAAATTCATAACTGGCGGTGTTTTCTAATAAAGCATCTGAAGCGAGTTCTAAACATCCTTTTTCTCGTCCCCATTTTTGAGCATGTTCAATTAAATATCTACCTATCCCTTGTCGGCGATATTCGCTTTTTAAATAAATTCCTTCTAAATAGGCAACGGGACTAGTAGTAGCGCCGGGTACATAATCATATCTCAAAGAGAGATTCATAAAACCAATTGCTATTTCATTGTCATCTGCAATTAAAAATCCTGCTTCCCGTGGAGATTGGAGAATTGTGATTAGAGAATTGCGTCTTTCTTCAGGAGATTCATCTGGCCAAAGTTCTAAGGTGAGATTTAACCATGTATCAAAGTTATTTTGGTTAATTGGGAAAATTTTCATGGTTATTTATCTTCGGTTCAGATTCGTTTTTATTGTAAGATAAATTCGCCATGATGCCGTTAATATTTATTTGATTAACCGCCCTTCGGGTTCAGCAGTTCGCAATCGACGCAAAGCGCCAAGACTGCGACTGCTTCACCAAGTACGCCAAGTACGCCAAGAGAAAAGAAGCTATTATTAAGTGCGAGTTTACAGAGAATTGATATAAGATGCAGACTAATGCATTGAATAATTTTATGGTGCGTTATAACGAAGTTTAACGCACCTGTACAAGTGAGAAAATAAATCTAAAATTTAAACACGACAAGCAGCGAAACTTTTACCATTAACGGCACTTCTCATACCCAAAACAACAGCTTTCACACGTTGTTCTGGCGTACCGTGATGGTGTCGGCTACCCCAGTCATAATCACCAATATGATAAGCTAGGCTGGCAATTTCTAGCGTATCGCGTTCGTCAAATACAATGTTAGGAATTAAGCCTAAATACACTCCAGCTAAACAATCTGCTTGCAGTTCTGATATGGGTGTAATTCTAGGTTCAAATCCATAAGCTGTTTGCATAGCATGGGCATATTCATGGGCAACTATATAGGCTAAAGCTGCATCGCCAAAATGATATGCCATTTGAATATCTTGTCTGGTTATATAGACAGTATGGTTTAGTTTACAATACAAACTACCGTAAACTCTTCCACAGCGACTAGGAGAACCTTTGGCAACATCCCAAATTAATCTTGGTGTAGCTTTATAGCCATGAATATGTTGAATACCTGCATAAACTCCATCAACAACGGCTTTTGGTGCCCATTCTGCTTTTACAGGAATATTTGCTAGTACAGTGCTAAGACTGACTAGTGCTGTTGTCAAGGCTTTGAGTGCTTTCATTGCGTGTGTTTGACTGTTGAACTTAGGGCGAAATTATTCAAAGTCTGATGACGGATTGTTAGCGGAAAAAGTGCTGAGGCTTAAAGAATCTTGAAATATTAATATATAGACTAGATCCCCGATTTTTTGCAGAAGTCGGGGATCTGAATGAATGCTTGTTACTATATCAAAACAATTTATTTATTTAACCGATAGCAAATAGCTTTATCAAATTGAACCCGAGTAAATGCCGAATCTAAATGAATGGTGGTTTCAGCATTGCCGAGAAATAAGTAACCATCTGGATTTAATTTATGTTTAATTTTTTTTAATAAGTCTTTTTTTGTAGCGGTATCAAAATAAATTAAAACATTGCGTAAAAAAATTACATCTTGTTTGGGTAATGCTATCCAAGATTCTACAAGATTAAACTGGCGAAATTCTACCATCTGTATAATTTCGTTATGAATTTGCCAGTTATTATCTAGTTCTTGAAAATAGCGATCGCGTAAATTGCTCGGTAACCCACGCTGGATTTCTAGCTGGTTATAACAGCCTTGTTTCGCCTTGGCTAAGACTTTATGGGAAAAATCGCTGGCTATTAGCTTTAAAGACCATTTGCTCAGTATGGGAAAATATTCTTTAATCAGCATCGCTATGCTGTAGGGTTCCTGCCCGTTAGAGCAAGCTGCACACCAAATATTAAGCGATCGCTCTCTGCTTCTTTTAGCAATCAATTCTGGTAGTACATACTCTTTCAGCGCTTCAAAGGGATAGCGATCGCGAAAAAATGATGTTTCATTTGTTACCAATGACTCAACTACCTGGCTGTGCAGTTCGCTTAAAGGTTGAGTTTGTAGATAGTGAACTAATTCGCCAATTGACGTAAATCCAAGCGCTTCCGTAATTGGTTGTAAATATAGTTCTGCTAAATAGGTTTTTTCGGGTTGTAAAACTACTGCCGATTGCTCGTAAACTAATTGACAAATATATTTAAAATCAATAGTGTTTATACTCATAGTCTGTTTCATCACAGACCTGAAAAAGGTACTTGATTGTCACGAACCCGGTGGATAATTTCACCTGCTATTTGCTTGAGGGGAAGAACCTCATCGGCTAGCCCAGCATTGACAACAAAACTGGGCATTCCCCAGACTACGCTACTAACTTTGTCCTGGGCTAGTATTTGTCCGCCAGCTTCCCGGATAGCTTTACAGCCATGTAAGCCATCTTGTCCCATACCTGTGAGAATAACAGCGATCGCTCTTTGACTGTAAACTTCGGCTACAGACTTAAATAGTACATCTACCGAGGGACGACAAGAATTTTCTGGTGGTGCTTGATTAATTCCCAGGCGCACTACATCATTTTGACGCTGTACCACCATGTGAAAATCTCCTGGCGCAATCCAAGCTTGCCCAGGCTTGATTTCAGCACCAGCAACGGCTTCATCAACATGAATTTGGCATTGAGAATTTAATCTTTCTGCTAATAATTTGGTAAACATTGGTGGCATGTGTTGCACAATCAAAATCGGAACCCGGAAATCGGCTGGAAGTGCGGGAAGTATTTGGGCGAGAGCATTCGGCCCGCCTGTTGACACCCCAATTGCCACAACATCTACCTGTTCTTTACCCTTGGGGACAGCAGGAAAAAGCGAATTAGTAATTGTAGTTTGTAAGGGAAATAAACTATTTCCCAAAGCGAATAACTTAATTTTAGGAATTAATTCCTCGATAATATGTTGGTTACTAGCCTCCACACTTCCTAGATTACTAGGTTTTGTCGCATAATCAGAAGCACCTAAAGAAAGAGCTTCGATAGTAGCGATCGCTCCTGTATAGGTAGAGGTGCTAAACATAATCACAGGTAGCTTGGGATACTTTTGTTTGATAGCTGTCAAAGTTTGTAAACCATCCATCTCTGGCATTTCTACATCCAAAACAATCACATCAGGATGAAGGTGGGGTATTTTTGCCAAAGCAATACCCCCATGAGCAGCCACGCCCACTACCTCTAATTCTGGATCGCTGGCTAAAATTTTACTGACGCGACTGCGAACTACCACAGCATCATCAACTATGAGTACCCGGATTTTTAGCATTGGGATGAGGGTCAAACCTGTCCGTAATGTAGTTTGATTTTGGGGAATTGAGATGATTTGCTTGCGCCCCTAACTCCAAAGCGCCTCATCTTCTAAATTTTCCAATTGTGACGTTTTCATTAGCTTTATTGATGGCCTGCTCAATTGTAAAATTAATTTCTTGACCATAGGAAACTTCTAAGGTGTGACCATCAGGATCGCGGAAAAAAGCCCAGTAACCGACAGGAAAACCCCAGTCATGGGGCCCATCTATCAACACACCTTCCAAACGTGCCTCATCGCAAAGGCGGTCTATTTCCTCACGAGTTTGACAAGCTACTCCCAGATGGGATGCAGGCGCAAGGGTGCATTTTAATTCTGCAACTTGAATTAAAACAATTACAAATGGTCGAGTTAAATCGCTAATCCAAGCAACATCTACATGCTTTGCTTTATCAGTGCGACGATGCACCACTTGCATTGCGGCATACTTAGCATAAAACGATAGACTGCGATCGATGTCGCTTACCCCCAGGGCGATATGAGTAAAGCCTAGATCTGACATTAGCTTTTACCTTTTCATAAATGAGCAATATCTTCCAGATTAAGATTAGGACTTACGCAGTGTCATATATTTTTCATGCTTTTTGTCAATGGTCAATAGTCCATAGTCCAAAAAGCTGAATTTTGACCATTGACTTTTGACTTTTGACCACCCTTGTGAGGGTTTTTGTGTTCGGTGCGTAAGTCCTAAAGATATTGCAAATCGGTACAAGTTTGGCAGAGGGGCAGGGGGCAGGCTTCCGCCGTGAGCGTCAGCCGAACGGGAGCAGGGGGAAAGAATTAAATTAATATGAGGTATGCAGGTAGGGGCAGTACCATGCCCATTGGTGTCAACTTAACGCGAAACCCAGTTACCGCAAGTAACTGAAGTTCCTTGCTAATAGTCAAAGTCATCGTCAGATGACTACATATCCTCAAAATCTTGAGTCTACTTCAGTAGGGGCGGGTTCACAGATATGCTCCAATAATTCACGACTATCTCGCTTAACCCGCCCCTACTTTGGCTATGAGCCTGAGAATTCATTCTCAGGCGGGTGACAAAGCTAAGACAGAGGCTATTTTTAGCTTAAGTTGACACCAATGTACCATGCCTCTACAGTCAAAGATTATCTGTATCTCACCAACTTGCAATCTGCTGTATGTAAAAAACTTCGAGTTTCCCTTTCGGAACTCGGAGTTTGCTGTTCGGAACTCGAAGTTTCCCCTTCTGAACTCGAAGTTTCCTGTTTTGAACTCGAAGTTTCCCTTTCGGAACTCGAAGTTTCCTGTTTTGAACTCGGAGTTTGCTGTTCGGAACTCGGAGTTTGCTGTTCGGAACTCGGAGTTTGCTGTTCGGAACTCAAAGTTTGCTGTTCGGAACTCGGAGTTCCGCGTTCCAAGCTCAAATTATCGCCATCGCCGCTCGATTAATCGCCTTTTTTACGGGGTAGGTTGGGTTGAGGAACGAAACCCAACACCGAAAAACCTTGGCATAGTTGGGTTTCACTGGGTTCAACCCAACCTACATCTGACTTAACTCGATAGTAAAGTGATAAGCTCTGATTTCTAGACGCTGCTTAAAGTAAAAACGATGAGCCGCGAAGCGCTGAACCCCGGAATCGAGGTGTAATTGTTGGCAAGCATTAGCTTGAGCATAATCTATTAGCCAATTGAGGAGATTTGAACCGTAACCTTGAGAGCGATCGCGTTCTTGAGTTACCAAATCATCCACATAAACAAACTTACCCCAAGATAAGGATTCAGCGATTCTAAATCCGGCTACAGCCTTGATGCTTCCCCCATCTTCTAAATAAGCTAGGTGAAAACCTTGCTGTTGTTGTCTGCGAATGCGAGTGACAAACTCACTAGCGACAAGATGGGGACGAAGCAATTGCATAGTGGGGAAACAACGCTCAATTTCTGCATCAGACTGTGCCAGATTAATGTGAGTCATTTAGTCTCGGATAACTTGAGAATTTTGAGTTTTTGGTAATGCTAAGGGTAATTGCGAATCTGGATCTATAGCAAGTTCTGGCGGGTAAGTTTCTCTAGTAGAACTTCTGAGATATTGTCCATCGTTGACAGGTTCTACAGGCTTGAGGCGATGATTAATACTGTAATAGCGGTGAGTTTGTTGGCTGATATGACGTTCTTGAATGCTTTCATTCGCAATTTTCTTTCGCAATTTAATAATTGCATCGATGACAGCTTCCGGTCGAGGCGGGCATCCTGGTATATAAACATCAACTGGAATTAATTTATCTACACCCCGCACGGCGCTAGGAGAATCAACACTAAACATTCCTCCTGTAATGGTACAAGCACCCATCGCGATGACATATTTAGGTTCCGGCATTTGTTCGTACAGCCGCACGAGATTCGGCGCATACTTCATGCTAATTGTGCCAGCCGTAATTAACAGATCTGCTTGTCGCGGAGTCGCTCTGGGAATCATCCCATATCGTTCTAAGTCGAAGCGCGACGCATAAGCAGCCATAAATTCCATAAAGCAACAGGCTGTACCAAACATCAAGGGATACAGACTGGACATTTTTACCCAGTTGTAGATGTCATCTACTGTGGTGAGAATTATATTTTCCGATAATTGTTGCGTAATTTCCGGACGCTCAACGGGGTTGATAATTGAACTAGTCATAAGTTGAGTTCCCCAATAAATATTTGTAGAGCAATTTATTGCTACATCACTGCTAACGACAATTTCCGAAAACTCTCCCCTTGTAGCTTGAAAATAGGGGCTAGGGGAAAAGGATTTTTATGTTTGGTTGCGGGATTTTATCACAATCAATTTCTGGCGATCGCATACCTGCAGTCAGTGCAAAAAGCAATTAGCTAGAAGCGTTGTAGAGCGATCGCTATTTGATTTCGGAGTGAGATAACGTTACTTGCATTCCATAGTCATAACGATTATGATTTAAATACGAAGTAGTTATGAGTATGATGTAGTTGGTTTGCAGACCAAGATTAAGTTTGGGTAATCTGACTTATATGGAGAATTTCTCTACCTATGACTGAACTGCAAAAGTTGACCACTGCTGATGGTATCTCCGTTGCTGACAACCAGAACTCACTAACTGCTGGCCCCCGTGGCCCGGTATTAATTCAGGATTTCCACTTAATTGAAAAACTGACAATCAACAATAATATCCAAAAATAATAGCTACATTATCAATATTTACTACTGAAGTATAGTAGTAAATATTTAGAAGTAATTATACAAATTTTTATATCTACTAAATGTGTGCAAAGGCTTGACTATACAATCAAGATAACTGTTAGTATCAGATATTTAGTATCAATTGCAGCTACAGAAAATTATTTAATAACTTTAATTGTTTTAAGTTAAAAAATATTAACTACAATTACTATACGTAAAATCATTGAAAATAATTTATCTGGCAGATCGGGAATCATTTGGCCTAAAATGTCGTCTACAGTTTAATCAAAATTAACTTCTCCCTGATTCCAGCGAAATCTTCCTGATTTATTATTTAAAGATTAGAGGATTTGTATAGTGACTAACAGTAGTCTGAACCAAGGGCAAATGCTCAACAACTCTTCACCAAACGCGATTGATATCAAACAACTCACTACAATTCTGTATCACAGACGTTATCTCATATTAGGTATTTCCTGT
This sequence comes from Calothrix anomala FACHB-343, assembly GCF_014696435.1. Taxonomy (GTDB): domain Bacteria; phylum Cyanobacteriota; class Cyanobacteriia; order Cyanobacteriales; family Nostocaceae; genus Aulosira; species Aulosira anomala_A. The sequence goes on from NZ_JACJQG010000025.1 coordinate 56,096, forward strand.
GCAGTTATCTCAGTAGCTAGCGTCTTGGCTATCTTGGCGAAACCAAATTACCAAAGCTCGATGCAAATACTGGTAAGTTCCAAGTTAGATCCAGGCTTAGATGCAAATAAAGTTCAGGGAAAAACAGATAGTCAAGGAACTGAAGATCTCAACGTTCAAGTTGTAGACTATACAGCTCAACAAAAACTAATGGAAAGTTCTCCATTAATTCAAAAAGCTGTAGATTTACTGCGTCCTAATTACCCCAACATTACTTTAGAAGATATTAAAGGTAAACCAGGACAATATGAAAAATCGCCGTTAAATGTCACTCAGATAAAAACTGCAACGGGAATTAACGATCTAAACAATCAAATATTTGAGATTTCTTTTAAAGATAAAGACCCAGTTAAAACCCAAAAAGTGTTGCAAGCACTACAAATTGTTTATCACAATTACAACATTGAAGAACAAAAGGAGCGATTAAATCAAGGGCTGGCTTATGTTAACGCTCGCTTACCCGAAGTCAGAAAACAAGTTAGCCAATCAGAACAGAAATTAGAAAAATTTCGCAAAAAGTATAATTTAGTCGATCCAGAGGTACAAAGCAAAATTCTGCTGCAATCTTTAGCGGATATTCAAAAACAATTACAAAATACTCGCGCCCAAATTCAAGACATCAAAGCGCGCCAAGCCGGACTACAGCGAAAAATGGTGTCTTTATCCCAAAAAAGTATAGTTTCTTCGCGTTTGAGCCAATCACCGCGCTACCAAACTTTACTGAATGAAATTCAAAAAACCGAATTAGAACTTTCACAACAAAGACTACGATATACAGAAAATTCTCCTGTAATCGAAACCCTAAAACAGCAACGCCAAAGCCAATTAGCCTTACTGCGACAAGAGGTAGGAAGATCTGCAGAAGCAAATGATACCAATACAAATAATTCTAGTCCCGGACAAATTGCTGGGGTTGATTTAAAGGTAGTAGAAGAATTAAATCAAATACAAACTACTTCTTTAGGACTGATAGCTAATGAAAAAAGTTTAGTTGAAGCCGAACAAAAATTACGTGTTGAACTGAGCAAGTATCCTAGCATTATAGCTGAGTATAATCGTTTATTACCAGATATAAGAAACAGTCGTCAAACCTTAGAACAATTATTGCAGCAGCAACAGTCTTTAGGAATGACAATTGCGCAAACTGGATTTGATTGGCAATTATTAGAAGCACCAGAAAAGGGAACATATATCGGTAGTGGTAGGTTGTTTTTGTTAGGTGGAGCTTTAATAACCGGGCCGATTTTAGGAATTATTACAGCTTTAATTTGGCAAATATTTCATGATGTGATTTATTCGCCACAACAATTAAGAAGGCTGACAAATCTGCGACTATTGGGAGCAGTCCCGAAGATTGTTGAAAAGAGTCGAAAAAGACGATGTTTTAAACCATTTAAGCATCAGGAATCAATGGCAATTTTAGGAGAAACTATCCCTAGTTTGCCAGACCACGAAAATTTTGATTTAGTCTATCAAAATATTCAATTATTTAATTATCCTGTTGCTTTTAAATCGCTGATGTTGACTTCAACCCTAGCGGGTGAAGGAAAAACAACCTTAGCTTTGGGGCTGGCTGCGAGCGCATCTCACATGCATCGTCGCGTATTAGTAATTGATGCTAATTTGCAGCATCCTAACTTGCATAAAAAATTAAATCTGTCTAATGATTGGGGTTTATCTCTGTTATTAGTTGATGAAAGTAATAATCCAGTTGCTGAGTATATTCAACCAATTCATCCCCACATTGATGTTTTAACTGCTGGCCCCGCACCAGAAGACGCTGTTAAGCTACTCAGTTCAGGGCGGATGAAAGAAATTATTGAATTGTTTGAACAAACCTACGATTTAGTGTTAATTGATGCTCCAGCAATTTTAAATAAGGTTGATGCCAGAATTCTGGCATCTTTGTGTAATGCCATTGTGTTAGTCGGGCGGATTGGTCAGGTAACTCAAAGCGAACTCATGGATGCTAGAGAAATTTTCAGCAACTTAAATTTAATTGGCGCGATCGCTAATGATGTCAAACAAACTAAGTAGGTCGGCGTAACGAAAATACAGGCAAAGGTAGTCATTGGTCATTGGTCATTAGTCATTAGTCAGGGGTTGGAAACTGTAAAACTACTGACTATCCCATTCAATGCTACGATGTTGAAGTATCTGCTTGACTAGTTGCGATCGGATGAATAAACCATTGGATGCGGCGCTTTCGGTTGAAATTTCTCAACGCATCAAAAGCAAAGCCAAAAAAACCTTTGATAATGCTTACAAAGCAGCACTGGCGACTGAGAAAGCAAAGTACGTCCAGGGGTTTGTAGTGTTTTCCGGTCAGCCATACCGACCTGTTGAACATGCTTGGATTGAATTAGACGAGTCAATTGTCGATCCTAACCTCCCGCATCTGCAAAAAAAACCAGAGAACCTTTACTACTTCCCCGCAGAAAGCTTTTCTATTAAGAAACTCAAAGCCATTATTGAGGAATCTGAAGAAGATTATCCTGAAGATGACCCCCTACCCATTTATGGCGATCCACCTTATGAATATTATGGTGATGTCATGTTGGGTGGGAAAAATTATTTAGATGCATATCAAGCTGCTGAGGCTAAAAGCAAAGAAATTAATCAACCCAAATTGGATAGTAATTAATAATTCTCAGTCGGTCGGTGTAATTAAAGATAACTAGCGAAGGCTGTCATTTGTCCTTTGTCATTGGTCATTTGGTAAGAGTTTCAAGCCAATTTACGTTTCTTAACATAGTTCGGTTTATTTCCACTGACTTACTTAGTAGTAGATTGACAAGCCTAAAATGATGCAATAGATTTTGTAGGTTGGGTCGTTCGCGTTAGCGTCACGTAGTGAAGAATGAGACCCAACACTCAACGAATGTTGGGTTTCGCAAAGCCTCAACCCAACCTACAACTAACTTCTTGAAGAAGTCGGGGATCTAGGAAGATAACTGCATTCGCTTTAAGATTCGTCGGGCGACATTAAATAGTAAAACGCCCAGAATAATTAGCATGAGGATGGCGAACCAAACACCAGCCCAACCGGTACCGCGCACGTAAGCATCGCGAGTAATTTCAATATAATAACGGGCGGGAATAATGGCAGAAAATAAGGATAGGGGAAAAGGAATATTACTGATAGGATAAATAAATCCTGATAGTAGTAAAGCTGTTAAAAAGCCGACTAAGGCGACAGCTTGCACAGCAGAATTTTGATTATTGACGCGCACGCCAATTAATAAACCAAACATCACACTATCAATTAAAAATATCAGCGTACCAATGAATAATGGTGTTGGTTCTACTGCAAAGCTTAATTGCCAAATAATTGCACTCATCACCATAATTAATATAGCTTCGCTAATGCCAATTAAAAGATAAGCCAAGCCTTTCCCTAATAGTAATTCCTCAGCAGTGAGATTAGAGGCATAAACTTGTAAAATTGTCCCTTTTTCTTTTTCTCGCACCATTGCAACTGCTGTTAATAGTGAGGGATAAATCCAAAGGATTACTGCATAAATTCCAGGGACTATATATAAAGATTCTTTTCTACCAGGGTTAAACCAGAGGCGGATATGGGCAACGATTTTATCAAATGAGGATTGTAGTCCAGAATCTCTTAAAAAGAATCTAGTAGTTGCTTGAATACTATTTTTGATAATTCTGGCATTATTCACATCTGTTCCATCAACTAACACTTGAATATTTATAGGTAAATCTGATTTAATCTGCCGACTAAAATCTGGGGGAATAATGACAGCAGCTTTGGCAAGTCCTTTATCAATTGCTTCTTGAGGATTAGATATTTCAACTTGAGATTTATTGAGGGAATTAAACAGGGGAAATTTAAAGTTATGAATTGGTTCAAATTGATTCGTAGCAAATAAACGCTCAATATAAGAGCGACTGAGGGGACTGTTATCAAAATCTTGAATAAATATCGGAATATTTTTTGATTCTAGGCGAATCACAAATCCAAAAATAATTAAAGTCATCAAGGGTAAGAGAAACGCCAGCGCTAACGAAAGGCGATCGCGTCTAAATTGGGCTAACTCTTTACGACATTGGGATAGTATTCTTGTCATTGGTCATTTGTCATTTGTCATTTGTCAGAGACGCGATTAATTGCGTCTGTACAATTGTCCACCTACCCCCTGCCCCCTCTTCCCCCAATCCCCAAAGGGGGCCCCGAGTCCCCCTGCACCCTTGCCTCTTCCTCTGTGCGTTGGACTATGCCGATGAAAGCATCTTCGAGGGAAAAGGGGATTGGACGGAGAGATTGTATATTTATGCGGTCTGTTTGCAAAATTGAGCGAATTCGGGGGATATCTGCGTCGGGATAGTCGAGGACTAGGTGGAGGCGATCGCCAAAAATTGACACTCGCCAAGGGGCAAACTGTGTTTTAAGTAAATTAGAGGCATCTTGGGTTCTATCTGTAACTATTTCTATTAACTGGCCGGGTTGGGCGGCTTTAATTTCGCTGGGGGAACCTTGTACTACCATTTCCCCGGCTACCATAAAGCCCATGCGGTTACATTGTTCGGCTTCTTCTAAATAATGGGTGGTGACTAATACTGCTGTTCCATCTCGCGCAAACTCGTTAATTAACCGCCAAAATTGACGCCGCGCTAAGGGATCTACTCCTGATGTCGGTTCATCGAGAAATAATATCTCTGGTTCGTGCATCACGGAAGCGCCAAAGGCTACTCGCTGTTTCCATCCCCCTGGTAGTTGTCCGGTAAGCATATTTTCTCTACCAACTAAGCCACAAGTTCTCAATACCCAGTCGATTTTACTGCGACGTAATTGTCTGGCGACGCCATAAACACCACAATAAAATTCTAAGTTCTGAATAATAGTTAAATCATCGTAAAGTGTGAACTTTTGACTCATGTAACCAATGCGTTTTCTTAAGGCACTGCTGCGTAAATTCTGCGTTTCTCCAGCTAAGGAAATTTTGCCTGATGTCGGTTCTAGCAAGCCGCAGAGCATTTTAATAATTGTCGTCTTACCTGCGCCATTTGCTCCTAATAATCCATAAATTTCACCGTAGGAAATTTCTAAATCTACACCTTTAACCGCTTGAAAATCACCAAATACTTTGCTTAACTTATTGGCACCAATCGCCACAGATAAATTATGAGCATCATTAGCTATTTTTTCATCCCTAGCCCCTGTTTTTGTCCGAGGAAAAGAAATAAATTCCGGGTCATTTCCCGATGCACGGAGACGGGAGACAAATACATTTTCTAGAGTTGCATCTGCTGCTTGAATATTATTAAGTTGTAGTTGCTGTTGGGCAAAAATTTTCTCAACTGAGGCGCTTGCTTTGACAGCATCGCGAACTAATACATCTAATCTATCGCCAAAGGTTTGCACATCGACAATAGATGTTTGCAGATTATTACTAGCATCGTGCAAAACTCGCTCGGCGGCGGCAATATTATTGGTGCGAACTTCTAAACGCTGTAAACCCAAGCTTTCGCGTAACTGGGACAGAGTACCAATTTGCTGGATTTCGCCTGCATACATTAAAGCAATGCGATCGCATCTTTCGGCTTCATCTAAATAGGGTGTAGCAACAACTACCGTCACCCCCTCAGCAGCGATCGCCGCTAATACATCCCAAAATTCCCGCCGCGATACGGGATCTACACCTGTTGTCGGTTCATCTAATAACAAAATTTGCGGCTGAGAAATCAGCGCACAGCATAAAGCCAGCTTTTGTTTCATCCCCCCAGAGAGACGACCCGCCAAGCGATCGCCAAATTTCTCTAAACTCATTAATCGCAGGTATTTATTGCGACGCTGCACAAAAATATTCTCAGAAACTTCACGTAAACCCGCACTATAGCGGAGATTTTCATCAATACTAAGGTCAAGATACAGAGAAAATTGCTGAGTCAGGTACCCAATAGCTAAACGCGCATCGCGAGGAAGTTTACCTAATATCTGGATATTCCCGGCTGATGCTTCCATCACCCCACTTAAAATATGAAATGTCGTAGTTTTCCCCGCACCATCAGGGCCAATTAAGCCAAAAATTTCTCCTTGGTTGACGGTAAAATCAATTCCCTTCACGGCGACTAATTTACCGTAACGTTTGTTTAAACCCTCCACCCGAATTACAATGTTTGTCATTTGTCAATGGTCAATAGTCAATAGTCAATGGTCAATGGTCAATTGTCATTGGTCATTTATCATGGGTAGGGGCGGGGTTTCCCCGCCCTTTGCTTGAAGTTTGATGTTCCAAAGAGGAATTTTCATGTAAAAAGGTGCAAGTTTCGAGTTCAAAGGCGCAACTTCCAAGCAAAAAGGCGCAAGTTTCCAGCAAAAAGGTGCAACTTCCGAGTTCAAAACCTCAACTTCCGAGCAAAAAGCCTCACCTTCCGAGTTCAAAGGTGCAACTTCCAAGCAAAAAACCTCAACTTCCGAGTTCAAAACCTCAACTTCCGAGTTCAAAACCTCAACTCCCAAGCAAAAAGCCTCAACGTCCAAGCTAATTTCACAAAACAGCGCCTCCCCCTTGTCCCCCTTGTCCTCCTTGTCCTCCTTGTCCCCCTTCCCTTCCCTTGTCCCCCGTCCCCCTAATTTGCTGTAAGATCAATCTCAGCATCCGCCGGCATTCCGGGTTTAGCGAATCCAGCCGGGTTATCAATGGTAATTTTGACACCAAAAACTTGTTTAACTCGGTCTTGTTGGAAGTAAATATTCTCCGGGGTGAAAGATGCTTGGGTATCAATCGCCGCAATCTTGGCTGTTAGGGGTTGTTTGATTGCTGAATCTAGAAATATCTTAGCTGGTTGACCAACACGGACTTTACCAATCATACCTTGGGGGATAAAAGCACGCAGATAAACTGTATTAGGATCGATTAAGGTAAGTAAAGTTTTACCAGTGCTGACAACTACTCCAGGTTCTACGCTGCGACTGACAACTACGCCGTTAATTGGACTAGTGACTGTGAGATTAGCAATTTTCGCTTTGATTTCTTCTACAGCCGCTTTAGCATTAAGTACATCAGCTTGGGCTGTAGAGAGTTTTAGCTGAGTTTGCGCTAATTGCGTCTTTGAAGCATTTAATTGAACGTTGCGAATGGAGGAATTGTACCCCACACTTTTAGCTTGGGTTAATTGTCCTTGGGCAGAATTGACTAATTTTTGATAAGAAGTTACTGCTGCTTGGCGAGATTTGAGATTAGCTAATGCACTTTCTAAGTTTGCTTGGGCTTGATCGAATTGTTGTCTGGTAATAGCGCCCTGTTTAACTAATTTGATGTAGCGATCGCGGTTCATTTGCGCTAATTTTAACTCAGATTTGGCTTGTTCTACATTGGCGATCGCTTGACTGAGTTGGGCTTGGCTAGAAGCTACTGATGATTCCGCCTGTAAAATTCGTCCTTTAGCATCTTCTACAGCTTGTTTTAAGCTGATTTGATTTTCTTGGATTTGGCTGTGGAGAAAACTGATTTGTAATCTTGCTTGCTCTTCTTGTTTTTGCATCGCATCTACACGCGCAGATGCACCTTTGAGTTGTGCTTGAATCTCTGCATCATCTAACTGAACAATTACCTGTTTTTCTCGCACCGTATCCCCTTCGCGCACAGCTACCGAGGTGATGCGCCCTGCAACTTTAGCGCCAATATCAGTTTGATAGCCTTCAATTCTTCCAGTAACTCGGATTGTATTAGCTGCAGAACGAGATGTGATTACATAAGAGGTGAAAACACCAATACCTGTGAGTAATAAACCTAATGGGATTAATAAACGCGGTGAGAGTTTGCGCTTACCTTTAGATGTGGCGCTGGTATCAAAAGGTTCTTGGGCGGGCGAGAGTGGCGGAGCCATATTTTTTTGAGTTTAAAACTAAACTTCAACGGGAACTTACTATGATGCTGGCTCAAGATTTACAACCTGAGTACATACGTTATAGTATGTCCGAGATGTTTTGCACAACTCAGATATTTCAGGGAGATTAGTAAATAGGGGCTAGGGACTGTTCATTGGTGTCAACTTAAGTTTAAACGCTTACCCCACAAGCCTTTCACCCCACCCTTTAATCCCCTCCCCGTTTACCTACGGCGTACACACAAGTCTTATAATCTAGCCCGATAACGTTTTGATCCCCCCTAACCCCCCTTAAAAAGGGGGGAAGAGAATCAAAGTCCCCCTTTTTAAGGGGCAGCCCTGCGTTGCGGGGGTTCCCCCCGTTGTAGCAAGTGGCGTGGATTTAGGGGGATCTAGCTACATTTTGCACTTAGCACAGAGATGTGTGTACACCGTAGCCTTAAAAAGGGGGGTAGGGGGGATCTGATAGCCCTGAGAATTATTGATTTGTCTTAAGTTGCAAGATACTATTTAAATCTTTGATAGTGATGGTTTGGCGATCTGATGCTGCGCCAATCAGATTTAAACTGTCGGGAGTGAGGACAGCATTATGTTTTAGTCCATCAACCGAGGAAATATATTTGTTATTTTGCCAATTCCATAGATTTGTAGAACAACAATCGTTAAAAATGATTGTTTGACTATCAGGTGTAACGGTTAAAGATGTTAAGAAAGTAGAAGAACCCGGTAATGTTTTTAATAGTTTCAAAGTTTGCGCATCCCAAACTTTCACCATCCAAATTGTACTTAAGTCTTGCCGATCGCTACCGCCAGTGACAATAAATTTACCATCAGGGCTGAGGGCGATTACTTCAACTTCGCGAGAATGCGCCGCCCAGCTTTGGACAAATTTTTGTTGACGTAAATCCCAAATCTTAACTCCGCCCAGGCTAGCAATATATAAATTCTGATTGTCTTTGCTAGTGGCTAAAGCAAACACATAACCGCGAGAATTAACTTTTTGTAGTAAGTTACCATCTGCTAAATTCCAAACTTTTACAGTTGGATCGTTGGGACTTCCAGTAACTAAGATTTGAGCATCGGCGCTGATGTTTAAAGCTTTAACTTCTCCTAAATGTGCGGGGTAGAATGTTTTATTTAACGTGCCGCTTTTGTAATCCCATTTTTGAATTACCCCTGTAGATGTACCCACTACTAAATTTTGATTATCTGGACTGACGGCGATAGATTGAATTTTGCCAGAAAATACGTTTAAGGTTTGTTGCAGACTCTTTTTGTTAATATCCCAAACTTGAATTTTGTTGTCCCAATTTCCGCTAATTAGTGTTTGGTTATCCGGCGCGATCGCTAAAACTCCAATATGTTCCGGTATTTTCCAAGCTGGTATGGCTGGTTGATTAGCGGAGATATCTTGTTTGGGAGTTTGCGGCTGTGAGTTAGCGTAAATTTGCGGTATTTGCCAAAGCGGCGTCAGCATGTAAATTACCAGGAAGATGACTACATCGCCAATCAAAAACCACTTGCGATCGCGTGACTTTTTTACTGGTAGATTTGGTGGGTGAACCGTTTGATGGGCGCTAATAGCGGTAATAGTTTCCGGTAGTTGATTAAATATGTTTGTCGCTGCTTGGGATGTCAGTTTGAAATATACTTGCTCGCTAAATTGAATGATTCTAAATTCTAATGGTAGTTCTTGACGATGGGCGGAAATGAAACCCAATCCATTATAAAACTGTTTATCTCTCCGCCAACCAAGACAGTAAAGTGGTAAGGTGATTTGCGGCTGAATTCGAGCTAATATCAACTTCGTCATTTCTTGAGGTTGATATTGTGCCTCAATATGCAAGTTAAATAACATCGAATAGTTATTGTATTTACCAAAGTGAATGTAACCTATTGGGCGGTTATCTTTCTCAATTAGTAACTCTTGCCATTTAAAAATAAACCGATTCAGGATGAAGAAGAGAGAAATTAACCAAAGTGCGATCGCAATTCCCGAAACAGGTAAATCTAATACAGAATAATCAAATTCAGCGAGCCATGTTAACCCTAGTAATTCTTTGATGATAATTCCAGTTAAACTAATTACTACAAAACTGCCGCCAGCTAGTGCAGTAATTATTGTGGCAATATAAATCAGAGACTTTCTAAATCTTTGTCGCTGCCAAAATGTTTGATAAATTTGCCATTGTTCTTGAAAATTTTGGAAAGGACGAATAGAAATCCCTGGCGGTAAAGGAAAACTTGTAGATTTATGTTCGCTGATGGGAATTGGTGGTTGCAATATTACCATTGCAGGGAGTGGAGAAAACTTTAATTCTCTAGGCTTCTCATCATTGGGAAGAGAAACAAACCCAAATCTTTCATAAAATGATTTGAGATAAGGAATATAAATTAGATATACAGGTAAACTGAGATTTTCTAGACAATGCCAGAGTAATTGTGAACCAACACCTTGACTGCGATGTTTAGGCTCAATATAAATGTTAGATAGGATATTATAGTTACTTTTAACTACAATGAATGCCCAACCAACAATTTGCTTTTCATACTCAACAAACCATACTTTATCTTTGGTATAGCTACGTGCTATTAAATATTCTGAAAGTTTATATATAGCAATGCCAAAGGCAACTGCACTACCCATTGATAAAAACACAAGAAAATCACTTGGTTTGATGGCTGAAGAAATTATTTGCCAATCAAGGAAGTGCTTTGGCGGTTTGCCATATTCAAATAAATATGCTTTATGATTTATTTCTAATCGCTTGACAAATGCTTCTAAAACTGTTCTGATACTGAAAACTATTGCCAAGATAGATATTGAAATAATTACCCAACCAGAGTATTTAGAGTGGTGCGCTTGTAATTCTGCAACAGTGCCTTGACGGAATGAGTATCCTGACGGTGTTTTTGCGGATGAAGACATTGATGAGTCAGCCTTTTAATAGTTGCACGCCTAGAAAAATATTTATGCGATCGCTCCCAGCTTTTCACGTAATTTAGAAAATAGAGAACCGCAATTACACCGAATGTTCTTATAGATGAGTCTGTTTTATTTTTTCTTTCAGGTATTTCCAGAAAATCAATTATCCAATTTACGACAGAGAATATTTTCTTTCTCCCCTTGCTCCCTTCCCCTTTACCAAAAAAGCGATAGTATATTTTTTTAGCCGGAAGTCCCTAAACGGGTACAGAACTATTTTTTATCAGTATTTTTACTAATAGAAGTAATATTTTTGACGATAAATGTGGTGATGGATTGAAAAAGTGTGTTTTCTATCCGCAGATTTGTCAATTACTAATCAAAACTTCACTGAAACGAAATATTACTGCCTAAGTAAATCCCTATAATAATACTTATAGAAACTATTTGAAACCGCAAATTTAGTTGCAAATATATTTGCTGTTTTCAAAGCATTAACAATATTTGCATTTAACTTTAAATAGGCTTATGTTATCAGTAGCATCAGCAGTAGAAGAGTCTGTCAAAATTTTCCACAATGTTCATAATGAATATGTGCCCGCCAAGATTGTACCTATTTCTGGCAAACATATTCAAGATATTGAATTACTATGGCTACCCCAACTGAGAAATCACAATTGTTGGGATCGGGATTTAGATATACACAAATATTTAAATAACCCAGATATTTATGAAGTTTATGTTCTGGAATACGATGCGATCGCGCAAGGTATAATTATTCTCCAAACTAATAAATGTTATTCTCGGTTGGATGTAGATAAAAATTTAATTTATGTTCACTTATTAACTGTAGCACCTTGGAACCGTGCAGCGATTCTCGGCAGAAGGAATTATAAAGGAGTGGGTACAGTTCTTTTAACATTTGCGATGTTACATAGTTTTAACTTGGGATTTCAAGGAAGAATTGCCTTAAATACTGTTCAAGAATCTGAAAATTTTTATCAAAAGTTGCCTTTTTTTGATGGCGGATATGATTTATTTCCATCTGGTAATGATGGCAGATATATTGGTTTAAAATATCTAGAAATGCCAGAAGAAGAAGCAGAATTAGTAATGCTAAATTTATATTTAACAAGTTATTTAAATTAGCATTTATAGCTGTTGACTGTTGACTGTTGACTGTTGACAGACTTAAAAGCCTTTTATTGTCAGGGTTTTATCTTAGGTTGATGTCCTAATCTATCTGGCTACAGCTATATTGTACATTCAAGGGTTTAAAACCCCTTTATTGACACTGAGTAAATTTTCAGTGGTGGTTGACATTCCCAGCTTAAAATATTTTGAATTTTGAATTTTGAATTTTGAATTTTGAATTTTGAATTATTCATCTGCCTCACGCCGCCGGGGTACATCATAAACCATGAAATCATGAGCCATATTAGTATTGGGAAAAATTGCTCTAGCTTCTTGTAGCAAATCCTTCAATTCTATACTATTGCCTGGAGCATAACGCGGGCTGAAATGAGTCATGATTAAGCGATGTGCTTGAGCCGCTAAAGCTGTTTGTGCTGCCATTGTACTAGTGGAATGTAGCCTTTGAAATGCCATATCTGCATCTTGATGGGCAAAAGTCGCTTCGTGAATTAACACATCTGCATCCTGTGCTAATTCCACTGCACCTTCGCAAAATACGGTATCCGTACAATAGGCAATCTTACGGCCAATCTCTGTAGGCCCGCATAATTCTTTACCATCAATTACTCGGCCATCTGTCAGCGTAACGGTTTCACCGCGCTTGAGTTGACCGTAAATCCGACCTGGGGGAATCTGCAATTCCTTCGCTTTTTCTATATCAAAGCGTCCGGCGCGGTCTTTTTCCGCGACTCGGTAGCCAAAAGCTGTAATCCGATGATGTAAAGCGCCGCAGGTAACCGTAAATTCATCATCTTCATAAACTACCCCCGGACGGACAGCATGAACTTTTACCGGGTAAGAAAAGTGTGTATGGGAGTAACGTAAAGCCGATTGGATATATTCATTTAATCCTGGCGGCCCGTAAATATCTATCTTTTCGACATTTCCCGCCAAGCCACAACTAGCTAGCAATCCCATCAAGCCAAAAATGTGGTCACCATGCATGTGGGTAATAAAAATTCGGGATAGTTGGCTGATTCTGAGTTCACTCCGCAATAGTTGATGCTGAGTACCTTCGCCACAATCGAATAACCACAGTTCTGCCCTTTGGGGTAATCTTAAGGCAACACTGGAAACATTACGCGCTCTTGTGGGTACGCCGGAACTTGTCCCTAAAAATGTGATCTGCACAGCGTTTTTTAGTTTTCCTTTGGCTGATTTGGATACTTTATTTTATTATGGGGCATTGGGCATTGGGCATTGGGCATTGGGCATTGGGCATTGAAACAATTTTGGATTTTGGATTTTAGATTTTAGATTTTAGATTGGAATCCAAAATCGCAAATCTAAAATCTAAAATTTCTTGTCCCCCTTGTCCTTTCATACATGGCGATGAAATTTGTTTCATCAAGACTGCCCTCTGCTTTCTGCCTTCTTCAATCCCAGTCCGCGATTGGATTTAGGTGTGAAATATCACAGTTAATAAGGGTAAAAATGCTAGCAGAAAGCCATGCCAGGAATGCAATTTAACTGCGGGGATGGGTTCTGGTGGTGCTAAAAGGGCTTCGATTCTCTGTTCTAAGCGATCGCCTGTGGGCGAACCTAAAGCAGCACAACAAATATCTGATAATACTGGTGTATTACTAACTACCATGAGCAGCGATTCTGCTAACACTAAGGGGTCTACTTTGCTGGCTGCATATCCATCGGCGCGGAGTTCGCGCAATACTAGCAATTCTTCCCACAAGGAGTCTGTGTTGGGTAACCAGGCGGTACAAGTACGCACCCAACCCAGCCAGAAAAACCAAAATGTATCTCGGTAATGATAATGACCTTGTTCGTGCGCCAGAACACTTTCTAAATGTTCAGGGGAAAGTGTTTGCAATAATCCTTGACTAACTACTAGTTCGGGGTGCCAAAAACCAATTTGACCTGCGAAGAGTGCTTCTGTGTTTAAGAGGCGGATTTGTCTGTGACCAAAATTTACTAAGGGACAGTTCCGCGCAGATTGGACAGACTGCCAGCCTTGAATGGTAATTTTGATACAGAAAATACTAAAAATTCCCAGATAACACAGAGCTAGGAGATAACTACCCCAGCCTGTATACATCCCTGCCATTTTACCTTGAGGCCCCATACAGAGGACAGCGATCGCAGTCATTAATAGTAGCAAGGGGGGGAAGAGAAATAAAAATAGCGATCGCCGCCAGCGCAAATTCCAATTACCTTGAGAACCATTCCAAGAGGATCTTAACCCCCAAGCCACTGCCACAGCAGTCAAAATCATGATTAAATGTATCATTTCCCCTCCCTAGCCTGCCTTGCGGCTTGAATGCGTTTTGCGATCGCTTCTATTTGTTCGCTGGCTGTTTCATCCAGACTATCAGCAAAAGCAGCCACGACATCGGGATTACCTACCGCCAAAAATCGCTGCAATTGCTCGTGCGCTCTAATTACTTCTGCTTGCTGTTTTGTAACTAAGGGACGCCAATAAAATGCTTTACCTTTTTTATCGCAGACTAGCCAACCTTTATCGGTGAGGCGGCGCATCACGGTGGTAACAGAGGTGTAAGCTAATTCTCGGTTGGGATCGGACAAAATGCGATCGTGTACATCCTTAACTGTCGCTGAACCCAATTCCCAGATGATTTGTAAAATTTCTGCTTCTAAAGGGCCTACAGATAGCTGTTTAGGTCGGTAGTCGGGTAATGGAGCCATATAAATTTTCCATTGGAGATGGTGGGTAAGTAGATTAAACGCGCAATTCCATTGTGAATTTGATTAGCTGAGGTTGAGTCTGTCTTTCTTTCACAATACAGACTTTTTCCGTTCCTTGAACAGCAGCCGACAACCATCAGCACCAGTTTGGCAGATAATCAAGTTACCACACCTGTCAACGGTCAACGGTCAACGGTCAACGGTCAACCGTCAACAGCCCTCACGATGCATTGTGCAACTTAAAAGCAGAATAGCTTATGTTAAAGTTCTCACAGTTAAAACCTGTGGTGGTGTTGAATCTGGCGGATAAATTAAATCTACCTGCACTCTACGTTGACTTCCAGGCGCTAGGTTTAGCTGGAGTAAAGGTTCTAAAACCTGGCCTGTTCTGTGCCATAAATGTACGTAGCGCGTTTTTTGTTGTCCTTGCTCGTCTAAATAGCGCAATCGCACCGTACCCCGGAAAAAGGGAAAATCCAAGGATGGTTGACGAAAACGCAGACCACCTTGGGATAATTTATCTTCTTTTAATGGTGTTTCTAATGTGACAGTAACTTTCTGATTTTCTTTAGTTTTATTACTTAAGGGTAAAGTGAGATTGTATTCCACTCCATAATTACCATGAGCTTCATAAGCTGTATCTGGATAGCGTACTAACATTTTTGCAGTTTGAATTTGTCCGCTACCCAATTGACCACCGCGTAAGCTACCAATAGCATAAGAAATTGCCTCACCACGTTGGGGAATAGTCAGAGTTTGCGCTTTAGTATTATCTGTCAGTACAGCTTGCCATTGGGAACCGCTAGAGACGCCTGCTACACGCCCATAAATTAGCACACCGCCTGTAGCATTGGGAGGAGTGGGAGTTTTATCTCTGGGGCCGGCAAAGTTGCCATTATTGAGTAAAGCTTGCCATTCTGTTAAACTAGGAGCGCGATCGCTCCCATCAGGATTTTTCTTGGCATACATTGCCAAACTAGCAGCATAAACTTTTCCACTACTACGTAACCGCATAAAAGTAGACCGACCATTGACAGGCTTTGCCAAATTTCTTACCTCAATGCCATGATTCAGCAATAATCGGCTTTGTCCTGGTGGAATAATCAACTTAGCTGGAAACTCTGCTTGGCGTACTCCCCGCAACACATCACTCACCGCACGCGCACCAGGCCCGGAAAAAGCTTTACCATCATTATTTTCGATGTAGGGCGCTAAAGTAGCAAAAGGCGCATCCTTCAATAAATAACTTGCTGCTTGTAAAACATCCACTGTTACAGGTTGCTTACCAGGATTATGCAACATCACACCCAGGTAGAGAGTCTGTAAATCTTTAGGAGTGTGAGTATAATGATGGGCAAATAAATCAAAGCGTCCCTGAAACGGAAAATTCAGATGAGCGCCTGGGACTTTTTTACCATTTGGGGGAAATGTAGACAGTAAAATACCCTCTTGTTTCACCCATTCTGGGCTATTGCTATTAAATACGGGGATATTATCCAGCTTTCCAGGTAAAGGACGGACTTCACCAGCTTGCACAATTATTTGAGGTGTTGGCTTAGGTGAACTTTGAGCAACTACTTGAGAATTATTACCTTCATTATTAAAGTTAAAAACTCCCGGTCTAAAAACTTGAGTAAGTGTAACTCCTAATAAAAATAAGCAGATAAATATAGGTAATTTATACTGAGGCTGAGGCGCTGGCATGAGTGTTGATACTCTCAGGAACTTTAATCTTTAGGATGACCTTTTGTAACTACAAGTTCCTAAAAGGATATTTCTGATATTCTGAATTTTTAATGTTGATTTACGCGCTCAAATAACCACAGTGACGAGATAGTACCAACAAAATGTGCTGCAATTCCATTGATATTTGCTACTGCTACAAATACATCAAGGGCGCGAATAATTTTATAAGGATCTGTAATAGCTACTCCTGGAGGTTGGGAGATAGATTTTGCAACTAACACTCCTATAGTAGAACCAGCGCCTAAAAGATTTAAAAGCATACCAATTAAAGCGGCGATAATTCCCCAGCGAATTACTTTAACTGTATCTGCTTTACTAGGATGAAGCGCCGGATTAATATTTCCTAAACGTTTACCGATGCGAGTATAACGAAAATCCCAATAAACGCTAAATAATAATACAAGAATTCCACATCCAGCCCAAAAAATGCCCACCCCAAGACCTGCGATTGGTTGTTCAGCAAAACCTCGACCAGTAGCAGCAAACAATAAAGTTAAGCCAGAAACCACAGCCAGTCCCAACTGTATCCAAAAAGCGATCCACCCTGTAATACGAATAGTATTAGCGATGCTTTGAATTTCTGGCGCGATCGCTCTTGTTTCTGATTGAGTTTGCATATTACTTTCCATCAGATTACTTCCTCCCCTACCTTCAGCATATTTCTGCAAGCTGTTCTCATACCCCCACCCCTAGACAGAATCACTACCACATCCAGAGAAATACAATCGCAACTATCTGGAATTACCTAATTGTCCTTTGGGGAACCAGTTGACAATAAATGTGGTTTTTGTGACAATTTCCACGCGGGAATTACGGTTGACTCCAAAACCTTACAACCTTTCCCCATCAATAGCTATGTAACAAAGGAACGGAGGTAATCTGGATGAAAAAATTTTCATCGCTATGTATGAAAGAGAAGGAGGACAAGGAGGACAAACAATTCAAAATTCTCTCTTGGAAAGTTCTGATCGCCGGAAGCCGGCGCTCAGACTTTCCGCAAAATTCGCGCATTAAGAATTCTATTTGACTTTTGCCCAATGCCCAATGCCCAATGCCCATTTGCAAACTGGGAAATATCTCTGACTGAGGCGAGTTATCAAACTCAAGGATGATGAGAGAACATGGCGAAATTGCCAATATTGGACTTGAATGTATGAAATTTCGATAGTTGCTAGCGATCGCAAAGGATAAAGCAGCATGATTAGATCTTGGATGGTAATAGGCGGCGTAGCTTTCGTAGTTGCCTTAGCAGCTAATTTGATTACGCCAAGCGATCGCAAATGGTTTCAGCGATTGCAACGACCTAACTGGTTAACTTTTGAAGCCGCAATTCCGATTATTTGGACTGTAATTTTTATCTGTGGTGCTTGGTCAGCTTATATTATTTGGGAAAAAAACCCAGGAAGTGACGCAACTTGGGTAATGATGGCTCTATACTTACTTCTAGAAATTGTGACTATTGCCTATACACCTGTAATGTTCCGCCTGCGTAGCCTAAAAATCGGTACAATTCTTGGCGGTACAGGTTTCATTATCGGTTTACTATTAACCCTGGCAGTTCTAACTACTTCCGGTTGGGCAGCTTTATTATTACTTCCCTACCTAATTTGGAGTCCCATCGGTACTTATACCACCTGGCAGATGATTAACCTCAATCCCCAAGCAGCCTAAGCACTAGGACGAGGGAGACAAGGAGGACAAGGAGGACAAGGGAGATAAATCTTCACCAATGCCCAATGCCCCATGCCCAATCCCTTGTAATTATTTATTTTTGCGGTTACTTTTAAGGAGAAACTGTCGCCTTTTTTCCTGCTGACGTACTCTTTTATCTTCCGTAAGGCTGTCAAAACAGTAGGGGCAAGAAATACCTGCTTCATACTGAGGTGAAGTCTTATCTACTGCAGAAATTGGGCGACCACAACTTTGACACATCTCATAGCTACCGTTTTCTAAGCCGTGGCGCACAGCTACTCGTTCATCAAAGACAAAGCATTCTCCTTCCCACAAGCTTTCTTGGGCAGGAACTTCTTCTAAATATTTGAGAATACCGCCTTTGAGGTGATAAACTTCGGCAAAGCCCTGAGATAGCATATAAGATGAGGCTTTTTCGCAGCGAATACCACCAGTGCAAAACATGGCTATCTTTTTATGTTTACTGGGGTCAAGGTTATGGCGGACATAATCGGGAAACTCGCGAAATGAGTGAGTTTGCGGATTTTGTGCCTTCTTAAAAGTGCCAATATTCACCTCGTAATCATTGCGGGTGTCAATCACAATTACTTCAGGGTCAGAAATTAACTCATTCCATTCTTGAGGACTGACATAATTACCCACTTGTTGATTAGGATCGACTTCCGGCAATCCTAAAGTGACAATTTCTGACTTTAACCGTACTTTCATCCGCTCAAATGGCGGAGTTTCTGTGTAAGATTCTTTGTGTTCTAAGTCTGCCAAACGAGGATCTGAACGCAGAAATTCCAAAACTGCGTCAATCGCCTGACGAGAACCAACAATTGTGCCGTTAATGCCTTCTTGTGCTAACAAAATTGTGCCCTTAATACCTTGCTGTTGGCAATAAGACAACCAAGGGTCTCGCATTTCGGCAAAATCTGGCAAACTGACGAATTTATAAAGTGTTGCCACAACTAAGAGATTTTCTTGCTTCATTCTGGTTGTAAAGTCACCATATTCAGGTAATATACTAGAGGTAGCTTAATTACCTACTTCTTTAATTTTACGGGGGTTTAGCTCAGTTGGTAGAGCGCCTGCTTTGCAAGCAGGATGTCAGCGGTTCGAGTCCGCTAACCTCCATTAACTCTTAAGTGTACTGAAGTGCAGCTCACACATTAACTAATTTCGCGACCAATTGCGCATACCAGCAGGTATGAAAATATTTTCTTTATGCTTGATTGTCAAAACAGCGATCGCACCTGTAATCAAACACATTACTCTCTACAGCTAGGCTAGCACCCACAGTGCCTATAGGCTCTTGGGCTGTTGACATCCCAAGCTTATCAGATTACTTTCTTATCGCTTGACTATTTAATAACTTTATAGTTATATAATAAAAATGTAGCTGAGATAACTGGCTACGCGATATCTAACCATACATTCGCACTTATTTAACAATGACAACAATTCTAGAAAAGCGCAGAAGCGCTGGTTTATGGGATCGTTTTTGTAACTGGGTAACTAGTACAGAAAATCGGCTATACGTAGGCTGGTTTGGAGTCATCTTGATTCCTACAGCTTTAACTGCGGCGATTGTTTTCGTTTTGGCTTTCGTTGCTGCGCCGCCTGTAGATGTAGATGGAATTCGCGAACCTGTGACCGGTTCACTACTCTATGGCAATAACATTATTAGTGCAACTGTAGTTCCGACTTCAGCAGCCATTGGCTTGCACTTCTACCCGATTTGGGAAGCCGCTTCTTTAGATGAATGGCTTTATAATGGCGGCCCTTACGAAATGATTATTTTTCACTTTCTCATTGCCGTATATGCTTATATGGGTCGTCAATGGGAATTAAGTTACCGCTTAGGTATGCGTCCTTGGATTCCTGTGGCATTTTCTGCACCTGCGGCAGCAGCAACAGCAGTATTGTTGATTTATCCCATTGGGCAAGGTAGCTTTTCTGATGGCATGATGCTGGGTATTTCCGGCACATTCAACTTTATGATTGTGTTCTCGCCGGAACATAACATTCTCATGCATCCGTTCCACATGCTAGGGGTTGCAGGGGTATTTGGCGGTGCTTTATTTTCAGCAATGCACGGCTCCCTAGTGACTTCTACCTTGGTGCGGGAAACAACAGAAATTGAATCTGCAAATACTGGCTACCAGTTTGGCCAAGAAGAAGAAACCTATAACATCATCGCCGCACATGGTTATTTTGGCAGGTTAATCTTCCAATATGCCAGTTTTAATAACTCGCGGGCGTTGCATTTCTTCCTGGCTGCTTGGCCTGTAGTTGGGATTTGGTTTGCAGCCTTGGGTGTAAGTACTATGTCATTTAACTTGAATGGCTTTAACTTTAATAACTCGGTGTTAGATAGTGAAGGACGGACAATTCCCACCTGGGCTGACTTACTCAATCGCGCCAACTTAGGGATTGAGGTGATGCATGAACGCAACGCCCACAACTTCCCCTTAGACTTAGCCTGTGGTGAGGCTCAACCAATCGCGCTCACAGCACCAACCATCGCCAGCTAATTGGTAATTCCTCGATCTCTCCTCTGGTTCATAATCATTGGCACCCTTTTTGTGAGGGTGCTTTTTATTAAAAAACTGCTGTATTGCTACGTATAGCTTTGAGACTTTCTGCTTGTTGCAGAATGCGATCGCTAATCCGATTACAAGCTATCTCACACAGTTCAAAAATCATCGGATCGGCAATCTCGTAAAACGCACTAGTCCCTTTAGGCTGACGAGATAACACCCCAGCCTGAGTTAATACTTTTAGATGCTTAGATAGATTTGCTTGTCCTAAACCAGTTGCATCTGCAATTTCCATAACATTCATCGGGCCTGACTTAAGACAGATCAATATCTGTAGCCGACTCACTTCTGATAGCACCTTGAAATACTCAGCCACCGCCGCAATGACTACTGGTTCAGTCTGAAATGATTTTGTTTTTAGCATAGGTAATATTTAATCAGTCAGCACAAAAATACTTGATTAATTTTCAGTATATTAATATTCTTTGTACACCAGGCTACCCTTTGCCGAAAGCATGGGTCAAGGCTATTTTTCCATAATTAGCTGTCTGGTCAAATCAAGTCAAGTTTTCCAGAAATATTATTTATAACTTTACAGTCCCTCCACAGAGAGAATTCAAGCCTATTCCTGTGGTAGAAGTTTTGCACTCGCTTCAGTAGCTACCTTTGTCATCAGAAATCAATATAAATCGAACCTGCCACAACTATTAGCAAAAATTTTTTTCACAAAGTGGCCTCAGGCAGGTTGGATTGGGGATCGACAAGATTGTTACCAGATTCAAACCAATCAATATCAATCAATGAATATGCTATATCAAACTAAAAGTCTGAAAAAGGTGATTACCAGCTTGATCGGCATAGCTAGCGCTAGCGCCTTCATTAGTCTGCCAGTCATTGCCCAAGCTGACTGCAATTCTCAGTCTCAAAACAATTCAAATCGCAATATTTTGACTCAAAATGGCACGCCTGCTACAACTCCCACAGCTATTCCGCAGCCTACAAATTCTCAGACTCCGGTTACCACATCGGATATAGAATTTATGAACCAAGCTGCCCAAAGTGACTTAACTGAGATTCAAACAAGTCAGCTGGCACTACAAAAGTCACAAAATAGAGCTGTGCGTAACTTTGCCCAGCAAATGATTAAACAGCATACAGCATCCAGTCAAAAATTAACTGCGATCGCGCAAGCTAAAGGTGTCACACTGCCAACAGAACTTGATTCCCAAAACCAAGCCTTATTAACCAAGCTGCAAGGTTTATCAGGGAGGAATTTTGACCAAGCTTACATGCAAGCGCAGACTCAAGCACATCAAAAAACACTGGCTCAATATCAAAATTATTTGCAAACAGGATTAGATGCTGATTTGAGAATGTTTGCTAGTGGAGTTGCACCGATTGTCAGACAACACTTAGAAATGGCGCAAAAGATGACATCTGCTCAGTAAAGCAAACTGTCAATAATTACACCATATTTCAGGTAAATGAGGTACGCGCTTCGGGGCATGGCAGTGCCAATGCCCCTACAATTAACGATTATCTGTACCTCACCAACTTGTAATTCGCTGTAATAGTCAGTAGTTTGGCTACTGACTACTTTTTGATAATGACACTTAATCCCCCGAATGCATTCGGGGGATTATTTTGAAAGTTGATATCATATTGCGCCTGCACCCCTAAGGCCAATCGCTAATCGTTAATTCGTTCAATTCTGGGTAAGGGTAAGGTGTCGGCTTCGCCAGAGTCATCAGCACCAGTTTTACCCGGGCCTGTCTGTTGTAATGCTTGTAATAAATCTCCAGTCTGGCTCAATAGCGCTTCTAAATCAATGCCTGCATAATTTCCTGGATAGCGGCGCAGACGATTACTGCCTTCTCCCAATAAAATTACAGCACCTCGCCAGTTTTGATTACTCAAATGATAAAGCGCTACAGCAATTTGTAAAATCCCTTGATAGAAGCTTTTGTCTGGTTCGCTGGCTTCGATCCATAAAGCTTCTAACGTGTCGTGACAGGCATAGAACTGTGCAGAATTGAACTGTTCTACACCTAGCCAAAACTCTAAGGGCATGGTCTCATTCATGCCATACTTTCTCGCACTTCTTTGATTGTTTCTAAGAGGATGTTTTAAAAGTCCTGTCGTTGGTAGCAAAAAGTTTTAGATCCCCCTAAATCCCCCTTAAAAAGGGGAGGCAGTGCGTTGGGCGGGTTTCCCGACTTGAAGCAACTGCCGTGGACTTTGATTGTATTTCCCCCCTTTTTTAAGGGGGGGTAGGGGGGATCAATAAGTGAAAAGGTACAGCCAAAAACTTTTCAAACAACCTCTAAGGTAATTTCCTGTTGATTGCCTGCAAACTCGTTATCTGATGTTAGAAACAGCATACAATGGCATTCTTTACGTTCTCGCATCGGCACACAAGGACAGTTCCAATACGCAGCATTGACCTCAGCTTCTTTATCTTCGTAGTGACGACAGGGACATAAGGGTGAGCCAAGTTCATCTTTATGTTTGGCTAGCCCTTCGATCACTACTGCTGTTACAGAAGGTTCAGAACAGAAGTATGTTCCAGTACGCTTGGCGTATTGTTCGGAAAAATGCCGCATTGCCTCTAGGCTTTTATCGCTGGATTTTGTGTTAACTTCTGGTGAGATCATGGAATCGGCTGCTCATAATTTAAACATTTCTTTGCATTGTACATCAGCCTTAGAGGGCTATTACTGGGGTATTTCCCCAAGCTGAGAAATTAAATTTGTCTCAGGTTTGCTTAAAGACTGATATTTCTGGATTGCTGGGAAGAAAAAAATTGCAGTTATCAACAAGAATTAATTTTTAGCAACATATTGAAATATCACACAAATTAAACTCCAAATCTTGCATCAAACCAATGGTTTTTGTAATTGGGGTTGTAGTGCTTGGTCGCTTTGCACCATGATGCCAGAAGAATTTTGATTAACTCCTACTGGTGTTGCTGGTAAAGAAGTATTTTGCCACAAAACCCAGCGACTTCCCGAACTTAAAGCAGAAATACTATCAGCATTTTCTGTCAGCCAAATTACCGGGAAGCCTTCAGGTAAAGGTGTTTTGCTATCTTCTTGGGCGTTAGTAGCGGCTAAGGCTTCTTGAATTGTCAAATCGCCTTTGATTAAACCTGTAAATGCTGTCCATAGACTTACCTGCATGTTTTGCCTTTGCGCATAAAAATATAATGAAGCAGCAGCTATTACCGCTTGTTCAAAGTTTTCTGTTTCCCATTGAGATGCACTATCCAAAGCAATAATAATTTCCTGCCCACTAGTCACAATTTCTAATTCCCGTACCCGTAATTCCCCGTAGCGGGCGCTAGTACGCCAGTGAATCAGACGAATAGGATCGCCTATGCGGTAAGGACGTAGCGATCGCACTAGTCCACTAGTTTCTGTTTGCAATGGTTTACCCCGTAGATGGCTAGTATAGCTTTCTTGTTGCCCCATTTCATCAACCAAAGGGCAGTATGACAGAGGTAAGACGCTAGGATACACAATCGCTGTGGCTGGACATTCACGCTGACGGCGACACCAAAACAATCCTAAAGGCGCACCCGTAACTAATTCAAGTTTTTGCCAACGATAAACCCCCCGACGCTGGGTAGGTTGGTAATACACCCAACGATAATGGCTTTGAGGCGGAATAGTTTCTATCGCTTTGGTAATCGGTTTACCTAAAACAAAGGGTAGAACATCCTCAACCTTCAGTAAATTTACTGATTGCTGTGTCTGATTGTAAATTTCGATTTCTACAGTTAATTCATCACCTGCTGATATTGGTCGGATAGGACGGCGTTTGACAGTTAACCCCACAAGCGATCGCGGCGGTAAAATAGCAGCCACAATCAACAACGCAAAACTAATTCCGCTAATCACATACAACCAACCAGCCATTGTGTTAACAGCAGCACCAAAAAAACACAATGCAATTCCTGCTAATACCCAACCACTATATGCAGGCGCACAAGCGCGGGTTTGTAACCAATTAATCATGGGTGTAGTAATTTTCATAATTCCCTTTTTAGCTTACCCATGTTGAAAATTTATAAAACCTCCGTAGTTACCTAAAGAATTGATGAAGATGACTATAAAAATAAAAATATTATCTCTATAAGTAGTAGATTAGATAATCTAAGTAAGTCTACGGTTGACTTAAACTAAATCAGTTAATCTATTCCCTTGAGATTAACTAGATATTTTGTTGTCGCCAACAATTTTATATCTTGGATTTTTCTCATATATAAAACGTGAAACAGTAGCTAAAAAATCTCAACATCAGCAATCTAAAATCAAAAGTTTATCTTCCCAGCTAAGTTTAACCGTTGCTTATTAGCTAATCATTGCTATGGCAAAATTATATGGACAAAGCACTGCAACTACCACCGCCACCACCTCCGCCTGTTCCACATAAACAGCAAAAAAAGGTAGTCTCGATTCAGCAAATGGTTCGCGACGCTTATATTCAGCAAGCCTCAGACATCCATATCCGCGTTGGAGAATTACCGCGATTTCGGATTCGCGGACAAATGGAGGTCTATGAATTAGGCGAATTAGTCACACCACAAATTTTTGCTGCATATTTAGACGAAATTCTCACTCCTTTAGGAAAACAACAGTTTGCCAAAACTAAAGAACTGGATACAGCCATAGTTTATCCGGGATTTATTCGCTGTCGTGTTAACTGTTTTGAAACATTAACCGGCGGTGCTATGGTACTACGGTTAATTACCTTGCATGTGCCTAGTATTGATAACTTAGGTTTGCCGCCAATTCTCAAAAATATTATTAATAAAAAGCAAGGATTAGTATTAGTTACAGGCCCCACAGGTTCAGGAAAATCAACCACAATAGCGGCGATGATTCGCTATTTAAACGAAACTGCCCAAAAGCATATTGTCACCATTGAAGACCCAATTGAATATGTGCATACATCCCAAAATTGCTTAATTAGCCAACGGGAAGTAGGTTTGCATACCCATGAATTTCATGAAGCTTTACGGTCAGTGTTGCGGGAAGACCCTGATGTAATTTTAATCGGAGAAATGCGCGATCGCGTAACGGTCGATACTGCCCTCAAAGCTGCACAAACCGGTCACCTAGTCTTAGGTACACTCCACTCGCAAGACAGCATTCGCTCAATTAACCGCTTACTCAACCTCTATAAGCCTGACGAACAACCAATCATGCGGGTGCAAATAGTCGATTCCTTAGTCGCTGTGATTAATCAAAATTTGCTCGCCACAACCGATGGTGGACGTACAGCTGCAATGGAAATTTTGCTCAATACACCCACAATGCAAGATTACCTACTCAAAGGTGAAGAAGCAGAAGCCTATGATTTGATGGAAGCTAGCAGCAAAGAAGGGATGAAAGTCATGAATGACGCCCTTTGTGAATTAATGCTATCTGGTCAAATTAGCATTGAGGATGCGTTTAGCATTACCCAAGATGTTGGCGATTTGCGTCGTCGTTCTCGCAATGAAGGGTTAGATCCATCTCATAGCACCCGTCGTGATGTGTACACAACATATAGCTACAGTTCACAGTAAGTGCAGATAATCGTTTCTTGTAGGGGCACAATATGTTGTGCCCTTACCAATTTCTTACTGTAGTTAATCATGTCAAATCTTGCGCTGTAACCAAGCAAAAACATCATCAACAGAGAGTGTCAAATTCAAATCTGTTAATACTGGTAATATATCTTTACCTGTTAACAAATCCGGCAAAGAATTAGGCTGATAAACTAAAATGCAGCGCTCGCTTGGGTCAATCAACCATCCTAGCTGACTGCCATTTCGCAAACAATGTAAAATATTGCCAGTGACTTTAGTTTGACTTTGAGCAGGCGAAAGAATTTCTATTACCCAAGCAGGTGCAAAATCAATCCCACTGCTGATAATTTCACCATTTTCATCTAGTGGTAGGTGATTGCTAGAAATTACAACCACATCAGGAACTACTGAACGATTACCAAAGGTACAACGCAATTCTGGAAAAGCTTCATAGTTACTGTCTAAACTATCAATTACAGAAACTAAACGTTTTTGCAATAAACTATGTTTAGCACCGCCCATAGGTTTTTGAATCGCTTCTCCGTTAATATATTCCCAAGCTGGTGACTCTTCAATGTAGGGAAGTTTTAAGAACTCCTCAAGAGTCGTGCTTTCTTTGACGATAATTTTTCCTTGTGTCAACTCAATATTCGTCATAATTAGGTTTCTTGAAGCATAATTCTTCTGTTTTATTTCTTGCTATAATTTTGTGCATGAAATTATTTTGCTTTACAAACTAGTAAATATTAGTCTAATTAACTACGAGTAAATTAACACAAAATATTATGAAAATAAAAGCAATTATTCATCCTGCAGAAGAAGGTGGTTATTGGGCTGAAGTTCCAGCGCTACCCGGTTGTATTACTGAGGGTGAAACGATGGAAGAGGTATTAGTTAATCTAAAAGATGCAATTGAAGGATGGTTGGAAGTTGCAAATAGTAGTCACCAAGTAGAATCAAATGCTCAAATTGTTGAGATTGCGGTATGAAATCAGAACTTGAAACCTGGAACATTAAAAGCATTGGTGAAAATCGCCAATCTAACAGAAGAAGATTTGACTTAATTTATTTGGAACTCTGTCTCACCCAATTACGAAAAGCTTTAATCGTGGCATAAGCAATTCGCGCTGCACGATGCTCACCTAATTCTTCAATAATTGTTTCTAGTTCTTGCCAAGTGACATCTTGCAATAATACTTTTTGTCCTGGTGGTAGATAGATACGCTTGAACTCAAATAACATATTTTTCGCTCCAATCGCTTTTCGTTTAACGGAGTCTTCACTAATGGACACAGTAAACTGTACTAAGTCACACAATTAGTTCGGGACTGATGTTCTTCTCAACATAAGCAATACCTTTAGGCAGAAGTACACAAAAACCATTTTCATGATGTATGAGAGCTTCGTCATCTAATGATTTTAATATTTCTTTTCGATATCTACTTACATTGGCATATTTAATCCATTTTATTAAATCTGTATCGCTGACTTTATCTGGCTGCTTGTAGTATAGAATAAGTAAAGTTTTTTGATCCGTTTTCAGTTTAGTGTTCTGCACTCTTATAAAGCTGCCAACTTCTACTATAACGGGCATTTTTGTCTCGTTGATACTTTCAACAATTTTTCTTGCTTCATCAATGCTGTTGATATGATAGTTGCGTATTAGTTCAACTAATATCCAATCGGCTGACTGTGATACAAATAACGAATCAGAGTAGTTTGGGTTTACTTCTCCACCAACATGAGCAACATTTCTCTTGTTTCTAATATCAAGAAGCACCCTTGTAAGCTGAGGAATAAAAAAGCGAATACCTTCTGGTAAGCTTGTATTGCTAGTAACACGATTTATGATTTTTTGAGTATCTAGTTGCTTGCCAAACGGAGTATAATTGCCTGTGTCTAAGAACTCAATTAAACGTAGGATACACTCACTGAAACGAGCAGCATTTAATTCGGCTGGCTGAAATTTTCTGAGAAAAAACTGTTGCTTGATATGTTGATATTCTTCAATCAAAGCAATAACGATATCTTTAGGTAGCTTTGTAGACAAAGCTGCTTCAATTTGGGATCTTAGAACACTCATGATTAGTCTTAATTTCCAAAAATACTCTAAATAAGCCACCCCTCCACAAAGCTTTCAGCATCAGGTGTAAGATAATATAAACCTTCAGAGGTTCGACTGAAATATTTACTGTAGTCTTTGGTGTTAGTCAAAGCTTTTGAAAAATTGCTTTGACTAACAGAAACTGTTTTATATTTCTTAACTAGGTAGTCGTATGCTAATCCTGGTTTCACAGCATCTTGAGCTTTCAACTCTTTGGTAATATCGTATAAAGCAAGAAGAGCATATTCAACAGCAGTATTTAGCTTTCTCACATCAAAGCTGTCAAACCTCGATGTCATTTGAATCCACTGCTCAATGTTTTGAGTATCCTCTTTTGTTTTACGAGAACCTTTACTCGAATTTTTGCGGCTTGAACTCCAATATTCATTACCTTTTAAGTCTGAATCTTGCATTTCTGCAATAATTTTCTTGACTTCAGCCTGTCCACCAGGATTAAGTTTAAAAGTTCCATCAGACTTTACGAAATAGCGGCTTGCCAGATCATTCAAGTAACTTGTGTAATTTTTATCGTAAATACCATTCACTTTAGCAGCTTGATTTAGATAGTCTTTTAAGACTGGTTCGTGGCAAAGTATATTGTAAGCCCAAACATAAAGCAGGCTAAATCTCTGTTGTTGAAGCTTTTTATTTTTACCTTTATAATCAGGAGTCTTTGAAACTAGAACACCTTGTCCATCTATTTCAAAATAGTTGGCAGGTGTGTTAGTTTCTGGGGAACTTTGAACAGTAGTATTAATTGTCTGTTCTTTGGTATCTTCATATCTGTTTAGATCAACTTCTTCTTCTAATTGCTGAAAAGGAGGTAAGATTGCTTGCTGTTCCAGAACTGAAGCAGGCTTCGTAACTTTAAGAGGAGTTAAGGGAACATAACCACCAAGAACAGATGCAACCTTATCAATTGCAGTATCAGTGAAAGATAGATTCAGCTTCCTTGAATAATTTTTGTCTGACTGTTCCTCTTCAAGAGAGAAATTATTCATAGGAGTAGAATGAAGCTTAGGAGTGTCAATTAAGGTGCCACACTTGAGGCATTTGCTCTTATCTTTAAGTAAATGTTTGCTGCACTTTAGACACTTCACTTGCCGTTCACAGCTAAGGCAAAAGCTATATTCCTCATCAATTTGAGTGTCACAATATGGGCAGTTTGACACAGTTTGCTCTTCCTAATATTTGTTCAAATACTTGACTTGTTAGTATAACCGAGAGGTACTTTTTTTACAACGTTTATATATGTGGGCAAGCTCACCTCATATGACAAAAATAAAAAGCCCGCATTTGCGGGCTTTCAACATCAATTCAGCAGATTGATTTATCGTTTTACTAACTTCTTCGACATCTTGCGCAAGCGAATCGATTGAGGTGTAACTTCTACCAATTCATCTGGGCCGATATACTCTAAAGCACGTTCCAAACTCATATCTACTGGTGCTTGTAACTGCACTAATTCATCACCACCAGCAGCACGGTGGTTGGTAAGCTGCTTGGTTTTACAGATATTCAGTTCTAAGTCTTGAGGACGATTGTGTTCTCCCACAATCATACCTTTATAAACTTTAGTACCAGGAGTAATGAAGAATACACCTCTATCTTCAGCGTTTCTCATCGCATAGAAGGTAGATACACCTTCTTCAAAGGAGATGAGAACGCCTTTGTTACGGGCTTCAATATCGCCAGAAAGCTGACGGTAATCTAAGAAGCTGTGGTTCATGATACCTTCGCCACGGGTCATCCGCATGAATTCGCCACGGAAACCAATCAAACCACGGGCGGGGATAACAAACTCTAGCTGGGTGCGTTCGTTACTACCGGGTTGCATATCTTGCATTTCACCCTTGCGTTGTCCCAAGCGTTCGATACAGCTACCAACTGCGTCTGCGGGGACATCAAGAACCAAAAGTTCATAAGGTTCACAAGGTTGTCCGTTGACTTCCCGGTAAATTACCTGTGGCTGAGATACTTGAAACTCATAGCCTTCTCGGCGCATGGTTTCAATTAAAATACCCAGGTGGAGTTCTCCACGACCAGACACGAGGAATTTATCAGGAGAATCGGTTTCTTCAACACGCAAAGCTACGTTAGTTTCTAATTCTCGCAGCAAGCGATCGCGTACTTGGCGCGATGTTACCAATTTACCTTCTTGACCTGCAAATGGTGAATCATTCACCCAGAAGGTCATCTGTAAGGTAGGTTCATCTACCTTAATTAGTGGTAAAGCTTGAGGTTCATTAGGATCTGTAATTGTTTCCCCAATATTGGCATCAGCAAAACCAGCCACAGCCACAATATAACCTGCGGATGCTTCTTCCATATCCACCCGCTTCAAGCCTTCAAAGCCCATCAACTTGGTGATTTTGGCCTTGACAATTGCACCACTTTCTGTTACTAAAGCTGCTTGCTGTCCAGCGCGAATCACACCGTTGTGAATTCTGCCAATAACAATCCGTCCTAGATATTCAGAATAATCTAGGGTTGTGACTTGCAATTGCAGAGGCTTGTTAACATCACCTACTGGGGGTGGTACATGGCGGAGGATAGCTTCAAAGAGTGGTTGCATATCCACTGGTTCTGCATCCAAGTCGTCTTTGGCATAACCAGCCAAGCCAGAAGCGAATAAATAGGGGAAATCGCACTGATCTTCATCTGCGCCTAATTCTAGGAACAGATCTAATACTTTATCAATTGCGCCGTAGGGGTCAGCTTGGGGACGGTCAATCTTATTGACAACAACAATGGGGCGTAGTCCTTTTTCTAAAGCCTTTTTCAACACAAAGCGTGTTTGCGGCATCGGGCCTTCATTGGCATCGACAATCAGGATACAACCATCAACCATGCCAAGTACACGTTCGACTTCACCGCCGAAGTCAGCGTGACCTGGGGTATCAACAATATTGATTAAGGTTTCTTTGTAACGAACTGCTGTATTTTTCGAGAGGATGGTAATTCCCCGTTCCCGTTCCAAGGCGTTGGAATCCATGACGCAATCCGGAACGTCTTCACCTTCTCGGAAGATGCCGGATTGTTTGAGGAGTGCATCAACCAGGGTGGTTTTGCCGTGGTCTACGTGGGCAATAATGGCGACGTTACGAATTGGGAGCGTCATAGAAACTTTTTGTGAACTCTAGAGGGGGTTTTCAGATGTACATCGTAAATGTTATGATGCTAGGCTGTTTTAACAGAATTGAGGATAAAGTACAAACTCTGTAAAGAAGCTTTAACAATTCTAGCTTAATCGTCACAATTCCGGGGACTTTTTTAGCCATTACTTTAAATTTCAACTTGGCAACGACCATCTCGAGAAACAATAATTACCGTTGTGCCAAAATTGACTTAGTAATCGACTGATAATTTGTGACTATGCTTTGGAAATCGGGACAGCAGTTGCAGGGTGGTAAGTATAAGATTGAACAGGAATTAGGCGAGGGTGGCTTTGGTATCACTTACCGCGCTAGCAGTCATAATGGTTCCGACGTTGTCATTAAAATTGAGCTTGTTGGAGTGCAAGCCTGACAACAAACTCCATCAAGGTAAAAACTCGCAAAGCGATATTTAACAAAAACATCAAGCCAGTGATTCGGTTTTGATTCTGGAAGTAAATCGGTAAGGCAGGTAAAGAACCTCAGGCTAAGGCATTGAAATTCCTGGAGTATTGGACGGAAGAAAGAAACAGATTGAAGAAGAAGAAAGATCCACAATCTCAACAACTCCAGTTGGCAATGAAGGTTTTGATTTCCATTGATGAATGTGCTTCACTAAAACCTGTGTACTCAAGGAGAATCAAAATATGGCTATTATCAATGGCGATAACAATGCTAACACGCTCACTGGTACTAATAGTGCTGATGCTATCAAAGGCTTGGGTGGTGATGACACTATCTACGGTTTAGGTGGTAATGATAGCCTTGATGGTAATGATGGTAACGATAGAATTTACGGTGGCGATGGTGCTGACATAGTACGCGCTGGTAATGGTAACGATTACATAGACCTAGGCAGAGCTCAATTAATCACAGGTAACGAGTATAATCTTGTCGATGCTGGTGATGGTGATGATACAGTTATTGGTGGTCAAGATACTGATAGGATTTACTTATACTCTGGTGCAGACTCAGCTAATGGTGGGGATGGTAGAGATTATATATTCGGTGGTATAGGTAATGATACTATCCGTGGTGGTGGAGGTAATGATGACCTTTATGGAGAAGAAGGTAATGATACCCTCTATGGAGACAATGGCGACGACCTCCTTATTGGTGGTTTAAATAGTGATAGCGTTTATGGTGGTGCGGGTTATGACCTTATACGTGCAGCCTCTAAGATTACCTATTCTGATTTCTCTTATGAGAGTAGGAATACTGTAGATAATCTTTGGGGTGGAACTGAAGGTGATACATTCAGCTTTGGTTATCGTGTAACGTACAACGGTGTGCTTCGTACGATACAGGATTATCAAGGTGGAGGTAATGCGGACTATGCTATTATTCGTGACTTTCAGGGTGGTTATGGGTATGACCGTATTCAACTAGCTGGTAGTCCAAGTGAATACTCGCTTGACCGTATGACGCTTAATGGAGTTGAAGGAACGGGAATACGTTTTGGTACAGACTTAGTTGCCCTAGTAAAGGATAAGTTCGATCTTAGTCTGACTAACTCCAATCAATTTATTTATTTCTAGTTATTAAAGAATTAGGCTTTCAATCACAGGCAAGGCAGGAAATCGAAATCAAGTTGGGAAGACAAATGATTCGAGCCTAAGAATTACCAACAGAAATCGCACGCACAGATACAACTTTTATTACGCCTCTTAATCAGCTTCAAAAACAGATTCTTTCCGCCATGAAAATGCCTTTCTCTCTTTATTTGCTAGAACCATTACTCTGCAAGATTTAATTCCTTTTTCTGAGGTGAAAATCAGCGAACGGAAAGTCTTAATTTTGAATTTTGAATTTTGAATTTTGAATTTTGAATTGGTATTAGGACTGTCAAGGGTCAATAGTCCAAGGTCAAAGACTAGCTTTGACTTTGTACTCTTAACTTTTGATAACCTGAGTGCGAAATATACAATTTAAATGCGTAACAGCTTATGATTACTTATAAAATCTCTGTTTTACATCATTTTCACACAAGAGTGATTTGATATGTCTAAAGAACCTTGGCTAGCCGTAAACTTATCAAAAATATTTCCTGGGCTAGGACAAATATATTCAGGAAAAAAAGTTCAGGGATATTCTCTTATATTTATTGATATTGCTTTATATATAACTGCATTGTGGCTTATACTCAGTTCTGAAGGTAATATAATTATCGGCTTTGGTCTTTTAGTAAGTCTTTTTTGTGTCTGGGTGTGGAATATTTTCGATGCTTATAATGCAGCAAAAAGTCGAAATACTCCAGAATTCGAGGAACTACGCAGACAAAGTAAAGATCCTTGGCTGGCTATGTTCCTGTCACAGCTATTTTTAGGTATCGGTCACTTCTATATTGGTAAGTGGTTATTTGGCATATTCGCAGTTATCTTGATAATTGTTTCTTCAGGTATATCAAGATTTCTCCCAGCGATTATTTATGCTGTGATTTCATATCTAGCGTATGTGTTTTCCCCAGTGCATCGTCAAAGGTCAAAAAATTGGGCATTAATCATCGCAATACTGATAGCAATATCAGGTTTATTAGCTGTAGGCACTGCATTTTTTCTGAGAACATATTTAGCTGAAGCTAGATGGATACCTTCAGGCGCTATGGAACCAACTCTGCACGGTACTCCAAACCAATGGGAGGCAGATAAGGTTATTGTTAATAAGCTTAACTATCGCTTTCAAAATCCTCAACGTGGAGACATTATAGTTTTTGCACCTACCGAAGCCTTACAAAAGGAAGGATACCAGGATGCGTTTATTAAGCGTATTGTTGGGCTACCTGGTGAAAAAGTAGAATTGAAGAATGGGCAGGTTTATATTAACAACCAAGCTTTACCAGAAAACAAGTACTTGAGTTCTAATCAGAGAACTTTAATTGATGTTTGTACATCAGGATTTGAGCAACCTTACCTAGCAAAACCAGTTACTATACCACCTGCATCTTACTTAGCTTTAGGTGATAATCGCAATAGTTCCTACGATGGACGTTGCTGGGGAGTTGTACCTCGTGAATTGATTATTGGTAAAGTCAGCAAAAGATTTTTCCCTTTTAACCGCATTGGCATTATTGAATAGTCAGGCTTGGCGATTACAATAACTTTTTTAATAGCAAGGTAAATCCAGGTACAACATCTTCACCACTCAAAGTGGCTGTGGCTGGATATTGAGTGATTGAACCATCTTGGCGATAAACTAAAGCTTGCTGATTTTGACGGTCAATTAACCATCCCAACCGGACACCGTTAGCAATATACTCTGCCATCTTGGCTTTGAGTTTTTCCAAACTATCATTTTGGGAACGAATTTCTATGACGAAATCTGGTGCTAAATTGATAAACTGATCTTCTTGCTCATCCCAACCGATTGGTAAGCGTCCTTTAGCGACAAAAGCAGCATCAGGAGAACGCACAGCAGTATTTGGTAATCTAAAACCTGTACTGGCACTAAAAACTTCGCCTAAATCCTGACTTTCTACCCAATTTAATAGATAAGCTCCGGCTTTGATTTCGCGATTGCCAGAAATTCCTCCAGTTGGTGGCATAGTATCTATAGTTCCATCAGCATTGCGCTCAAACCGCAGTTCTGGGTTTTGCGAACTCATCTGCATTAATTCTCTATCTGTAACCTGATACAAAGATTGCCAGGTTACGGTTTCGCTGTTCATGATGCTTTCACATTATGGGATAAAAGAGCGATCGCTACAGAGAATAAGAAATTTTAGCGACAGATTCCCCTAACTATGAAGGTTGAAGAATGAAGCAAGAAAAATTTTCTACTTCAAACTTCAGACTTCACACTTGTTTACGCAGAACTGTATCGACTGTAACAGTCATTTTTTTGCTAGCGGAACATACTACTTACTGAAGTATCCTCGTGAATTCGCCAGATGGTTTCTCCGAGTAGATTAGCCACTGAAAGCACTACCAGTTGCGGAAAACGATTGCTTTCTGGAATAGGAATCGTGTTGGTAACGATAACTTCCTCAAACAAGCCACTAAGAGACAACCGCTCAACTGCTGGTGGGGAAAATACTGCATGAGTCGCACAGGCATATACCTGACGCGCTCCTTCTTCACGCAGTAATTTTGCACCCTCAGAAATTGTGCCGCCAGTGTCGATCATATCGTCCACTAAAACAGCAGTTTTACCCCTAACATCACCAATTACATTCATGACTTCGGCGACGTTGTGAGCCTGACGACGTTTATCAATAATCGCCAAGGGAGCATCACCCAGCTTTTTAGCAAATGCTCTAGCTCTGGCTACACCACCAACATCAGGAGAAACTACCACAATATCTGATAGCTGTTTACTCACCAGATAGTCTAATATGACTGGCGAACCATAAACATGATCGAAAGGTATGTCGAAGTAACCCTGAATCTGAGCTGAGTGTAAGTCCATTGCCAAAACACGGTTGGCTCCTGCTTGCGTGATTAGGTTAGCAACCAATTTCGCAGTAATGGATTCTCTTCCTGCTGTTTTGCGATCGGCCCGCGCATAACCATAATAAGGAATTACTGCTGTTACCTGGCGTGCAGAAGCTCGCCGACAGGCATCAATCATGATCAGCAATTCCATTAAATGATCGTTAACCGGCTGACAAGTCGGCTGGATGAGATAGACATCACAACCCCGGATAGACTCCTGGATTTGAATATAGAGTTCGCCGTCCGCAAACCTTTTTCGGATCATGGGGCCTAAGTCCATGCCCAGGTAGCGAGCGACTTCTTGAGACAGTTGTAAATTGGCAGAGCCAGAAAACAGCCGCAGGCGATTATTTTCAGTTATTCCTGTTGCAACTGGCTGCACTTTAGATAAAGTTGCAGAACTGAGCACAGCAGATCCTCGATGTGCATTCATGGCAATCTTAACATCAGCAATTTAGCAAATTTAACCGGAATTGTGTAAAAAAATATCTGTAAAAGTTAAAACATTTCTCCCGAAAATTATGATTTGCTAATTTTTGACTAAGTTTGGTAAACAAACTACTGATAGCTTAACTGAACAACAACTTTATTAACTAGAGCCATTGTTCGGATTTTTGCTTGAACTCAGAAAAATTTCACATCTCAGATTTTTGTGGGGAGATTGTTAGTTATACCTACATATTTAGGGAATGTGGTACATAATTTTTACATTTCCAACGTCATTACTCCGAGATATTCTAGAGTCGAATATGAATAATTCAACACTTAAGTAGCAGCTAACAATCCTATGATACTAACTGCACAAGCAAACAAAAATTTGAGTTATCAGGGTTTACACACAATACCTGTATGCCTATCTGTTTACCGTTAGCTAGGGTACCACAGTTAAGGCAAAGTTAAAGAGAGAAATTAGCAAAGGAAATTTTTTGTCATCAGCCTTATAGATGATATTTCAGGCGGTTGCTTGAGGATTGTTTATATCCCAGGTATCAGGTACTGACAAAGAGAGTGTAACAATAAAGTTGAGCTAGTCTGATTCTTTGTAGGCAGATTTTCGCGAAAATGCCTAAATATGATGGCAGTGGACATATTTGCCCATGAGGTAGGGTAGAATATCGCCGCAAGTAAATATCGTCAAGCCTGAAACCTATCTTGACAGAACACTTATCCCACAATTATGCAACCACCGATTACAGTTGGCACTATCTTACAAAATCGTTATCGCATTATTCAAATTCTCGGACAAGGGGGATTTGCTAGAACTTATTTAGTAGAAGATCAAAGACGGTTTAATGAACTTTGCGCTATCAAAGAATTAACTCCTACGACTGTGGGAACTTCGATGTGGGAGAAGACGCAAGAACTGTTTCAGCGAGAAGCTGCGATTTTATATCAAATCGAACATCCCCAAGTTCCCAAATTCCGCGAAAGATTTGAGCAAGACCAGCGCTTGTTTTTGGTGGAAGATTATATTGCAGGGAAAACTTACCGGAATATACTCTCAGAACGCCAAGCTTTGGGTCAAAATTTGACAGAAAATGAAGTATTACTGTTAATACGGTCGTTATTACCTGTATTAGAGCATATTCATAGTCGGGGAATTATTCACCGCGATATTTCTCCAGAGAATATTATTTTACGAGAGAGCGACTCGAAACCCGTTTTAATTGATTTTGGGGTGGTGAAAGAATTAGCAACTCGCTTGCAATCGCCTGATAGTACAGCGCCGGTGACTAGTGTGGGAAAATTAGGTTATTCTCCCAGCGAACAGATGCAAGCAGGACAAGCTTACCCTAATAGCGATTTATATGCACTAGCTGTGACAGCGATTGTGTTGCTGACTGGTAGAGAACCAAGAGAGTTATTTGATGAGAATCAATTATCGTGGAATTGGCAACAGTTTGTGCGGGTTAATCCCCAATTTGCCGAGATTATTAATCGGATGTTAAATTATCGTCCAAGCGATCGCTATCAAAATGCAAGTGATGTCATCGCCGCATTACAAGCTATCGATCGTCCTACTGCCCCTATTCCTAATAATACCTCTAATATCCAAACTGTTGCTGTAGGCGGGCGTCAACCTCAACCAGTACCATCACCTTCACCTAATCGCCCAGCACCAGCCATTCCACCCAGCAATAGTAGTTCTGTTTTAGATAATCCGTTAGCGGTTGGGGCTATTGGTAGTGCTGTAGTTATCTTAGCCGGTGTTGGTTCTTGGGCTTTAGTCAGTTCAATTCGCAGTCAGCCAAAAACACCTCAAGAAACACCAGCACAAACTTTTCCTTCACCGATTATTTCTGGTGGTAGTTTAACACCTTCACCTACACCAACTAATACTGAACCTGTGATTTTGAGTAAGCGCCTGATTTTTGGCGCAGGAAATACAGCTACAGTAGAAAATACTATTAAGGAGAATCAAATAGTTCAGTATAGTTTTGCGGCGCAAAAAGGTCAAAGATTAACTGCTGTAGTTGAACAAGGTAATGGGATTATTTTATCGATTTTAGATAATAAGAAACAACCAATTGATAATTTAGCCAATCAAGTTCCATCTTATGATGGCAGATTACTCCTAACAGGTAGATACACGATTCAATTAAGTTTAGAACCGGGAATTGCGGAAAGCGATTATATTCTCACAGTTGGATTAGAAAAATTAATTAGGGAAACACCGACACCTACATTTACACCTACACCAACCCCTACCCTATCGCCAATAATCTCACCCACGCCGACACCAAGCCCTACAGCATCGCCATCGCCAACGCCTAGCGAGACGCCAACGCCAACACCAACTCCGACTGCAACAGAAGAGCCAATTGATATACCTACTCCAAATACTAGCCCATAAAATTAAATGTAAATTTACCAATATATACAGATGGTAATTAATAGTTTATTGGTTATGAAACCAAGATAATTTATAGCCAATAAACTGCTTGTAAATAAATATAAATATAAGTATAATGAGAAATAACTATAGAAGATGTTAGTGAATTTTTCTAGAATAAATTGTTGAATACATTACTAATTACTGGCACTGATACTGAGGCGGGTAAGACTGTTTTAACAACAGCATTAGCAGCCTATTGGCAAAAATATTTTCCCCAGCGTAACTGGGGAATTATGAAACCAATTCAATCGGGAGAAGGCGATCGCGAGTGGTATCAAAAGCTGTTTTCCCTACAGCAAACGGCGGAAGAAATTACACCGTTGTATTTTCAAGCACCTCTCGCACCCCCAATCGCCGCCGCTAAGGAAAATCGCCAAGTTGATTTAGCTGTAGTTTGGCAAGCTTTTTCTAAATTGCGATCGCAACGGGAATTTGTGCTTGTAGAATCATTGGGGGGTTTAGGTTCGCCTATCACCGATGAATTGACGGTAGCAGACTTAGCCGGAGATTGGCATTTACCGACAATTTTAGTAGTACCAGTGAGATTAGGCGCGATCGCACAAGCAGTAGCTAACGTCGCCTTAGCTAGACAAGCGCGGATCGATTTAAAAGGGATTGTGCTTAACTGCGTGCAACCCCGTTCCGATGCAGAAATAGCTGATTTAACGCCACCAGAGTTAATTCAATCGCTCACCCATATTCCAGTTTTAGGCTGTTTACCTCATCTCGATAACCTGACTGATTTAGATAAACTAGCCCAAGTAGCCTCCAATTTAAATTTAGAAACACTAAATTTTTGATAACGATACACTGAGAACATAACTCATCAGCTATTCTGCTTTTAAGTTGCACAATTTATCGTGAAGGCTGTTGATGGTTGATATGTAGGGGCGGGTTTATTTGGATCTTTGTTAATAAATGAGGATATCGGTGAACCCGCCCCTACAAAGGTTGACAGCCCTGATTGATAGTTTTGCAATTTAGACGCGCATTAGCTTAAGCGTTTCCACCAGTTGTCTTCTACTAGCGTGTCTTCACAATGGTTTCTACCTTCCCAAATCCCGGTACTGTTGACTTATCTCACGTTCGCCTGTCGATTCGTTCATTGCAAACGCAACTGGTAGAATGGAGGCGATCGCTACATCAAAAACCAGAGTTAGGTTTTCAAGAAAAACTCACAGCTGAGTTTATCGCCCAAAAGTTGCAAGCATGGGGAATTGAGCATCAAACCGGTATAGCGAAAACTGGAATTGTGGCGATCGTTAAAGGTAACAAACCCGGTAACGATAAGGTATTGGCGATTCGTGCGGATATGGATGCTTTACCCATCCAGGAACTCAATCAAGTACCCTATTGTTCCCAGCATGATGGAGTAATGCACGCTTGTGGACATGATGGACATACTGCGATCGCACTAGGTACAGCTTACTATCTCCAGCAGCACCGCGATGATTTTGCTGGTACTGTAAAAATTATCTTCCAGCCAGCAGAAGAAGGGCCGGGAGGTGCAAAACCCATGATTGCAGCTGGGGTACTGAAGAACCCAGATGTAGATGCAATTATTGGCTTACACCTGTGGAATAACTTACCCTTGGGAACCGTTGGCGTGCGTCCTGGGGCATTAATGGCAGCTGTAGAATTGTTTGATTGTACAATTCGCGGTAAAGGTGGACATGGCGCAATACCCCATCAAACCGTAGATTCGATTGTTGTCGCCGCCCAAATTGTCAACGCCTTACAAACCATTGTGGCACGTAACGTTAATCCTATTGATTCTGCTGTGGTGACTGTAGGCGCGCTTCATGCTGGTACAGCACACAATGTCATTGCTGACACCGCGAATATGAAAGGTACAGTCAGGTATTTTAACCCAGCCTTTCAAGGATATTTTCACCAGCGAATTGAGCAAATAATTGCTGGATTGTGTCACAGTCATGGCGCAAGTTATGACTTTGAATATGTATCACTTTATCCCCCAGTAATTAATGATGCGGGTATTGCTGAATTAGTGCGATCCATCGCTGCAGAAGTTGTAGAAACACCCATCGGAATTGTCCCAGAATGTCAAACAATGGGTGGTGAAGATATGTCCTTTTTCTTGCAAGAAGTTCCTGGTTGCTATTTCTTCCTTGGTTCTGCAAATCCTGAAAAAGACTTAGCTTATCCCCATCATCATCCCCGGTTTGATTTTGATGAAACCGCCTTACCAATGGGTGTGGAAATATTTATTAGATTTGTCGAGAGGTTTTTGAATTAGTCAATAGTCAATAGTCAATAGTCATTGGTGATTAATAAACCTCTTGCAAAATTCGGCGTTGCTTATTTGTGGTATGATTTTTGTCTCACGCAGAGACGCAGCGAAAAGTCGGAGCGGAGGTTTCCTCCGATCTGAACTTTTCAAGACAGAGGCGCAGAGAGTAAGAGGTTGAGAACCACATCTGTAGTAGTAGGGGCACGGCACCAGTAAAATTATTGTATGTACCGAAAGATTGGTCGATGCCGTGCCCCTACAGTGTGGTCTATTTACCTGAAAATCGCTGTAAAATTATCACTATTGACTATTGACTATTGACTATTGACCCTTTGATTTCTCCTGAGTTTGCAAATCGCTATTACCTTTTTGTTCAGTTTGAGGTTGTCCCTGTTTAGCTAAATTGTCCGCAGCTTTTTGAAATAAGGGAGACATTTTATCTTGCCAATATTTAATATTAGGCAGTTTTTCGGGATGTTTTTGATAATCCAAAACCTTATCCCATTGACCTTCTCCTAAAGCGGTATTGATATCATTAAATAAAGCATCAGCTTTCGCCCAATCTTGTTGCCATTGTGCAATCATATCCGCAGTTTCTTGAAAATCAGAAGCGGCTGTTTTAGGTACAGATTTGAGTAGAGCGATCGCTCCCCATAAATCCCCGGAATTATACTTTTCCTTGGCTTGTTCCAACACTTGCACGCTGTTATCTGTAGACTGCGATCGCTCTGTTTTTTCTCCATTAGAAGTAAATGGATCGGAACGAAATGCATCTGATTGATTGGTTGATGAAGTTGCTACTTTAGGAGGTTGAGGTTTGGGCAAAGGGCGATCGGCAATTAAAGTATTATCATTTACTGTCTTAATTGCAATCCCTTTATCGCGCAAACAAGCAATCCATTGGTCATTATTGGCGATGACATCTGAATGTGCCCAAGCGGATTTTCCGGAGTTAAGTTTTACTTGTACCCATCCCAATTTAGTGCGTTTACCAGTTACCTCAAACTTACTATTATTGGTCACTGTTTGCACTACATTATCAGAATGAATCGCACTTGGTTCATAACGAATATTAGAATTACCCACCACAACAGCTAAACATTTGTTAGCTACAGCAGCATCATTATTACCTGTTAAATTTGCTGCAAAATTTTTGATACTAGGATAAACATTTGTCACAACAGCCGCAGCACCACCCGCTAACATCAACCCGACGATAAAAGGTAATGGATCTGGTTTATTAGAATCGGGACGAATAGGAACAGGTTTAGCAGCTACTTTATTCGCTGGTGCAACTGCAACAGTTTTTTGTTGTAATGCTTGAGTAGGAGTTTTATTAACTTGAGCTTGATTGCTAATATTTTGCTGTAATTCTGGGAATTTAGTACCAACCGCCATTGGCACCATAAACTGTTTGCAAGCTTGTAGCGCTTCTGTGGCGTTTTGGTAGCGGTCTTTAAAATGATAGCGTACCATTTTTGTCAAAATAGCAGCTAACTCAGAATTCACATTTACTAAATGCTGCCATAAAAGTTCGCCTGTATTCGGGTCTTCTTGCAAAGCGCCGGCTGGAACTCCAGTTAAAGCTTGGATAGCAATAATACCTAAAGAATAAAGATCGCTATTCGGACGGGGTTTACCTTGTCCCTGTTCTGTAGGCATATAACCAGGAGTACCAATGACAATTGTGGCACTTGGCTGCACCCCAGCCGTAACTAATTGTGTGCGTAATTGTTTAACCGCGCCAAAGTCTACTAAAACTAATTTACTATCAGAACTACGACGAATAATGTTATCTGGCTTAATATCGCGGTGAATTACACCTTGGCTGTGAACATATTCTAAAACGCTCAGAATTTCTACCAATAAATGAATTACCTGATTTTCACTCCAGCGCTGACCAGGTAACAGTTCTTCACTTAAAGTATTACCGTCAATAAATTCTTGGACTAAATAAAACTCTTGTTTTTCATCAAAATAAGCTAAGAGTCTAGGTATTTGGTCATGTTGTCCCAAAACTTCTAAAGTTTCGGCTTCGCTGTTAAACAAGCGCTTGGCTGTGTCAAAAACTCTGGGGTCAGAACTACTCGGCTTGAGATGCTTAACCACACAAATAGGATTACCCGGTCGTCTAGTATCTTGTGCAATGTAGGTTTGACCAAATCCTCCCGTAGCGAGGACTTTAATTACTTTGTAACGATGGTC
Organism: Calothrix anomala FACHB-343; assembly: GCF_014696435.1. Classification (GTDB taxonomy): domain Bacteria; phylum Cyanobacteriota; class Cyanobacteriia; order Cyanobacteriales; family Nostocaceae; genus Aulosira; species Aulosira anomala_A. The sequence goes on from NZ_JACJQG010000025.1 coordinate 99,343, forward strand.
TAGTAGCTTACCGATCATATTCCCTCCCCAGAGTTAACACCCAAATTTCCAGATGCTAATCAATATCTCCAAATTTTCCTCCATGAAATCCGCTATCTTGAGAAAAGATTTGGAATCAAAATGTAATTTTCTTAATAAACACACTTTGTTAATTTTTGTTTCACATCTTTTTTAATTAGCAATGCCACCGAAAATAAACGATTCTGTCACTTGGCAACAGGCTGAAACCCTCATGCAGCCTGCTTTCATCCGTGTAGTTGATAATATTCGCAAGCAACTAGATGTGTCTTCCTGGATTGGTACTTATCATGAGGTATTGATTTGGCCTGGGAATATCACCGATGAAACTAAAGCAATGGTGACTAATTTGTTGCAAGAAATGGAAACTGCGACACCAGAACAGGCAGATGAAATTAGAAAAACTCTTTCTCATCTACCCGTGCCCCATCCAGGATATCACCTACTTTTGCAGCGTCAAGAGCAGCAAATAACTATAGATTTATGGGATCTATGTTATCAGGTGTGTTTTATCAATTACAGCCCCGATGCAGTAAATGCCGAAGCAGTAGAAATTGACACTAGTTTAATAGATGAAATGGGAGAAGTCGATTGGCAACATTTGGAAGTCAAGACTAAAGAGTTAGTAGAACAGGTATTTGCCAATTTACCGACTGATTGACACTCCCCTATCTAAAGACGTTTGGGTTTTCAACAGGTTTCCTTATAAACTCTTTTTGCTCGCTTCTTGGTGTCTAATGCGGTTCGTTAAAAACAGGACTTACGCAAAGACAATGGGTAAATAAACCACAGAGTACGCAGAGTTCACAGAGAGAAGTCTGAGCGTCGGTTTCTGGCGATGGCTTCTCCCAAGGGGAGACGCTGCGCGAACGCCAACGTCTTCGACGAACAGAACTTCGGTGGGAATAAGAGTTTGAGAGGTTTTGTGCGTAAGTCCTAAAAAAATAAAGTGTTTCTTCAGTATAAAAATTACACTAGTTCTTGTGTAACTACTCGGCGCAAAATCTCAGTGACTTCAGTTACCATTCTCGCATCTAGCTCAACTGCATCGCGATTTTTCGCCTGTTCAATCGCCGCCGGATTAGTTTCCTGGAAAGGTTTTGCTCCCCGTAAAGCTAAACCCAAAGTTATCAAATCGGCGGGTTTCTTTCCTGATTGCGGCAAATCCAAAATAAATTGCATGAATGCGAGATAAACTATTTCTGTACTTTTGCGCGAATCGCTGTAGCCATCGCCTAATTTCGAGATAATTACTGGAGAACTAATAAAGTTTTTCAATCCCAATGTCTCAATGGCTATATCAGTATAGCGACAAGCATCTTTACCCAAAGCTTTGACAATCAGACTTAAGCTGTGCCATTGCGCACCCGGTAACCTTGCTTCCACTGGTAGCTGATGGTGCCACCCTAACATTGTCAGCAACCGGAGTAAATCGTATGCAGTCACAAGATTATCGCCTCTAGTTGTTTCTGGTGCAGCACTGAGCAAGACTTTTTTTGTGTTTAAATCAAACAATTCAGGCTGGTTAATAAAAGGATCTTCACCATAACGTCCCCGAAAAACTAAATCTTGGTTTCCAGTAACTTTTTTGACCCAGGCTTCTAAACCTTCCCAAGTCTCGAAGCGTTTGCACATAGCAGCTAGTGAATTAGAACTGGCTACTTTTTGTTGATAGCTAATAATGTCAGATGCAATATCTAAAAATGGAGTATCTTTCTGACGCTTGGCTGGGTCTCTAATTACACAATTTTCTAAGCTGGATTGAAAGAATTTTGTATTCGCTTGAGATACTATATTCAGCAAAGGAATGATTTTCGTACCGCTCCAAAATTGATTTTTATTGAGGGCATTTCTCCCCAGCCAATGAGCTTTGATTTTCCCTTCATTGACGCGACCAATACAGATACAAGCTTCTTTAATATCTGAATGGATAAACTCTAAACCTTGGCGGTCAATTTGCGGCATTTCCCCGACTTTAGGATAAGGTTTAAAGATTAAATCTTCAGGATTTGCTTGTTGTTTTAGCCGCTCTGGATAATTATTAATATCTTGTAGATAAGGCGAAGTTTCTACACCTCTGTATAATATTGCTAGTTTCTCAGCAGTGGAACCTGCATTAATTCCCTCTTTGAGAAATTTGTCAAAAATCTTGTCTTTATTCTTAGCTTGCTCTAGGGTGTTTTGCAGATTGGTGATTGTGCTATTTGCTGGTGTTTGATTAGTTGTATTGGAAGAATTAGTCATAACACGCTCCAATTGCCTAAATATTTGGTTATTAGCTGAATTTCTGCTGGCATTGTATCTTATTTATCGAAAGCGGCGGGAAACTCCATTCCCTTGTGGGTGGAGAGGGACAGTCGCCCCGCCGCTTGGGGCATTGGGCATTGGGCATTGGGCATGATGAACCTGTGGCTAGCCAAAAAATGTATCTCCGATATGACAAGACTTTGATGTAGCGATCGCTCTAGATAATCTGGGGAAGATACAATATCATTTAGTGTTTTGCTGCTAACTCTTATCGCCCCATGCTACCAGTCATCTATTCTGATGAGTTTCTAGATCACAAGACTGGAAATTACCACCCAGAAACACCAGAACGTTTAACCGCGATCGCCAATGCTATCAAAGCAGCTAATTTTGCCGAGCAAATTTCCTGGCGATCGCCGACACCAGTTTTAGAAAATTCATCGCTGATGTCTGTACTGTTACAAGCGCACACCGCAGATTACATCCACAAAATCCAGGCGATCGCGATCGCAGGTGGCGGTTATTTAGATGGAGATACGCCAGTATCACCTCGCAGTTATGATGTGGCATTGTTAGCAGTTAGTGCTTGGTTGGATGGCGTTAACACTGTATTAACTAGCGAAAATCCCGCCTTTGTCCTCGCCCGTCCCCCCGGACATCATGCGGAAAGTGATGCAGGTATGGGCTTTTGTTTATTTTCTAATGCGGCGATCGCTGCTTTTTACGCCCTACAACAACCAGGAGTGAATCGCGTCGCTATCCTCGATTGGGATGTACATCACGGTAATGGTACTCAGGCGATCGTTGAAAATCAGCCGCAAATCGCCTACTGTTCTCTTCATCAATACCCCTGCTACCCCGGTACCGGTCGAGCCTCAGAACGTGGCTTGCATAATAATGTTTTAAATGTACCCATACCTCCAGGTAGCAATATAGCTGTATATCAACCCATATTTGAAAAGTCGGTAATTCCCTTTTTAACTCAATTTCAGCCAGATTTACTGATTATTAGCGCCGGTTACGATGCTAACGCTGACGATCCCTTAGCCAGTATCAATTTGCAACCAGCAGATTATGGTTTATTCGTGGATTATTGTTTAGGACTAACGCGCAAAATTCTTTTTGGCTTAGAAGGTGGCTATGATTTAGACTCACTTTCCGAATCAGTTATCAGCACCATCGAACGCTGCCTAGTTTAGGCTTTGATGAGAGACTTTTAGTTCTCGCACACAACTCTTAACATTTCTTCATGAAGTTTTATTACACCGAGCGATCGGGCTGTGACTTTAACAGACCAAATCAAGGCAAACTACCAGCAAATAGCTGTGCCTGGTTAGGTAATTTTGAAGTTTTAGTAAGCTATTGACAAAAAATTTTTTGCCGTCAATTAGCATGAGTCTAATATCACATTAAATCCTAGTATTTTTATCGGTAAAAGTTTGGCTATAGTTGCTTTTGTTTCGGCTTTTTAGTCTCAAGAAAAAGCTTTAAAGCAAAAGTACTTTCATATTGATGAAAAACAGAATTTATATTAAAGCGTATTGAAAATAACTTAAGCGTTCAGTATTTATATTTATAGATAAATTGATTTATTTTTAACATAAATCGATTTTCAGTATTGAATTGTACCAATCATCGGTCAAGTTCATGGAATCTTCAAAAAGAAAAAATTCGAGATATGTTTTTAAACAGCTAAAGTTTTGTTAAGATGCAATTGCTAGGAAGTTCTCAACGAAATACACCAATCAGGGTGTGAAGAGATTAAACAGCACTAGCAACACAGAGTTATAAAAGGTGAAGTGTAATGACCACCTACATTTTCTTCAACGATGCCCTGCAAATGCTTGTCAATGCCTTTTTAATATCAGCAATAGTGCTTATAGCAGCTTCTGGTATAGGTTTGGCAGTGATCGAAACAATTGAAAAGACTGGAGAACGCTAAATTCGTACCTGGCTGTCTGCTGTTTGCCAAAAACCTATTCAGTGCAAGTGTTCGCTGTTAAGAAATCTTGGGAACACTAAACTTATGAAAGTCTTACAGCGTTACAGGCTAACCTAAAAGTTGTGAAACTTGTAGGAAACTGTACTGCTATTGAGACCTCAATCAAGGAGCAACTACAATGGGTTTGTTGGATACCGTATTAGATACAGAAAGCCAGGTTCAAGTGACACTTAGTCCAGCAGAAGCCTTTGCTGCTATTACCTTGGCTGCAACCGCTATAGACGGTTATTTGTCAGAGAATGACGCGCGTTGTATATCCTCAGTTTTATTACGGTCAAAGCTTTTTAGAAACTATACCAACGAGTTGATGTGCAGGTTATTTGACAAAATCCTGAGCATCCTCCGGCGTGATGGGATGAATGTTTTATTCGATGCGGCGAAAGCATCCCTCAGTCCAGAATTGCGAGAAGCAGCTTTTGCTGTAGCTACAGATTTACTACTTTCTGAGAGTATAGTTACAGAAGAAGAAAAATATTTTTTAACCGATTTGTATCAGGCCTTGGGGATATCCAGAGAAGTAGCGATACAAATCGTCCAGGTGATCTCGATCAAGAACCGGGGATAGGATAACTGAATTACACTCTAATAGCGATCGCTATTATGTAGACGATCTCACAAAAAAATAATATTAAACTCCATTAAAAGTTGTGTAGGGGCAGGCAAAGATCTTATCGCTAAACCTGCCCCTAATTTTTTACCTAATCCTCCAGATCCCGAATTCAATTCGGAATGTTTATAAGCTAATTCGCTGCTAAATTGCATAACTACTAATCAGGGCTGTCAACAGTCAACAGTCAACCGTCAACCGTCAACAGCCCTCAAGATGGATTGTGCAACTTAAAAGCAGAATAGCTAATTAACGGCGTCTACCACCAAAAGAAGGCGCGCGCCGACCGCTACTACGTCCACCGCTACCAAAGCTACTACCGCTAGGACTGCGTCTGGAAGATCCAGAATTAGAAGGTCTAAGTTCGCTACCACCAAAACCAGAACCGCTAGGACGGCTATTAGTATTGCGATTTGGGGTATTACGTACCGATGAGCCGCTAGGATATGTTCTTCTAATTGTCCCTGTAGTGCGGAATGCAGTGCGATTTCTCACGGCTGCTGGTGGTTGATTATAACGGCTGCGGTAGCTAGAAACTGCTTGATCGTAGCTGCTACCATATCCACCATAACCAACCAAAACTCCTCCGGGTTGGTAGACAGGAGGTACATAATATTGGGGTCTAAACAACAGACTACCGATTGCCTGACCTGCTATATTACCAGCCACAGCCGCCGCAAAGGGTGTCCAGAAACTATTCTCTTGACGGACTACAACTGTTTCTTGCTGTCCTGTTTGGGGATTAGTTTTGTTTTCTACGACATTATGGACGTACTCAATTTTAAAGTCTTCTGTTAAATATAAGACGGGCTGTCCATTTTCTACTTTTAAATAGCTTTTCTTACCTTCTTTGATTTCTTCATCTGTCAGCCGAGCCATTTGTAAGTTCTCGGTGACAAAGGTTGGGGGTTTGCTGTTAATCAAAAATAGCGTGTACTCGCCAGTACCATCATCGTAAGTGGCTTGTTGTAATTGATACTGTCCATCACTCAGTTTGGTATTGACAGCAGTTTGGCTCACATTTTTGGCTGGAGAGTTGGCTTGGTCGGAACCTCCTCCACAGGCTACTGTTGTTAAGCACAAACTCATGGCTAAACACACTGCTGTAAATTTACGCAATATGGTCATAATCATTGCACTAGTATCCTTATATGAGCTTAACAATTTCTCTTGACATCTTGTAAGTACGGACTACCCCACCAATTACAAGGGAATTAATTCTGGATAAAATTGCAACAGCTGATCTTTAGTCAGTTCATCACCTAATTGTGCTGGTGAAAAATGCACCTGTACAGCCCGTAATTTATGATTGTAGTGTAGATTAATCAGGGCTTTTAAACCTTGCTTCAAGGCTTGAACGTTAGATAAATCAGTTTCTAACTCTGGTACTTCTCCTTCAAAAGCCACCGTAATCATCACAATAATATTGCGGGTTGCAGGTAGAGATAAAGGATCGTTAAATCCAGAATCATCATTTAAATCTAGTTCTGCACCATATCTTGCAGCAGAGTCGCTAAACAGTTCGTTGACGTAATCTCCGGCTTCGCCTTCATTCCAAAATACGTCACCTTCATTAGCAGCAGAAAGCCAGTAATCGTCATACCGCGTTAGGGTTTCACAGATTTCTACTAAGCCTTCGCCTAACACTTCCATGTCGCCTTCGGCATCAATTGCATCTCTAGCGGCACTATTAAATATACCTAAAATTGGCGCTACTTCTGAGCCGCCTAAATGTAGAAATAAGCGGCAGACTACATAGCGAGTCCGCCCGATCATTTTATTAAAAGTATCGCGCATCTGTATCCTCCATCCATTTATCAGTTATTCAAGAATGATTATTTCACTGACAATTGTTCATTCTTCAATATAATGAAAACTTTTAACAAAATCCTTAATCATTTTGATTGTAGGCAATAGATATTGGCTAGATTCACTGGATATAGTATCAAAAAATGAAGCATTGTTATCAGATTGACTAATAAATCGTTTGCCGAAATAGGGATTGTCGTAAATAATTAAAGTTTGGGCACTAGAATTGGTTAAAATTGTTTGGGTAGGAGTTTTAAAGAATTTTAATTTAGCTGCTAACGCCAGAGTTTTTTGTACTTCCTTAAGGGACTGAGCCTTATTTCTAGCTTCGTCGATCGCTGCCCTTAATTGCCTCACCCGATGGGGTATTTTTACACCCATGTAAGAAATATCTTCACCTTTAATTATGTCTATCACATCTTCGATACTTTGTTGCGTGCTGGCAGCATCCATAAATGGCAAAATAGCTATATAAGCTAGGGGAAATAAGTCTTCGTCACGCTCCACCCGGAAGGTAAAAACCGTCCGCCGACGGCCAATTTCCATAGTTGGTGGTTGTTTAAGTCGGCGATATTGGCGGGAAATTTGGTAGTAAGCCCCAGCTAGGGTAAAGTTGGCTTCATGTTCCAAGGGGGCGTCAACAATAATTCTGATGGTGGGGGAGGTTTCATTAAAAAAGTCTCGCGCATCTTCGGCGTTAAACTTTTGGATGATGGAGCGATCGCCTGTAGGGGAAAGATCAATCCACTCACAAGTTATACCTTCAGTTTTCAAGCCATACCGAGATGTGGCGTAAAGTTTCGCTCCAGTGAGTATGGCTGATGTTAAGTCAGCGCCGTTCCATTCTGCTTTAATTAATTTTGCTTGGGTTAGATCGGCATGTACTAAACTGGCATTGGTTAAATTAGCATTGCTTAAATCTGTGCTAATTAACTTCGCCCCGCTTAATTTAGCGCCGCTTAAATCAGCCCAGCGCAGGTTAGCACCACTTAAATCAGCCCAGCGCAGGTTAGCGCCGCTTAAATCGGCTCCACTGAGGTTAGCGCGGCTGAGGTTGGCTTTTCTGAGTTCCGCATCGCGCAAATTAGCACCACTCAAATCTGTATGTACCAAATCAGCAGAGTGGAGATTCGCCATTTCTAAGTTTGCAGCTATTAAGGAAGAACCCCGCAAAATTGCACCGCTTAAATTAGCTTTGCGAAAATTGGCTTGTCTGAGAGTGGCTTCTCGCAAATCGGCGCTGGTGAGGTTAGCAGCGGACAGATCTGCACCACTAAGATTGGCTCTAATCATCTCAGCCCGAATTAATGAGGCTTCCCGCAATTGGGCTTGATTTAAGTCAGCGCGGATTAAATTGGCAACATTGAGACTAGCTTGATTGAGAATCGCCTGAGCCAGATTGGCACCGCTAAGTCTAGCAACATTGAGTATGGCATTAGTTAAGTTAGCTTTACTGAGATTAGCACCGCTTAAATTAATCACACTCATATTAGCTTGAGTGAGATTGACGCCTACTAGCTTGACCCTACTTAAATTGGCTTCCGAGAGGTCAATACCGCTAAAGTCATAAACTCCGGCTGTGTATTTTCTCAACAAGTCTTCTACAGTCATAAATACTACCCCTCAGATGCCAACTTTAAATTGGTGGTCAAGTACACAGAAAATACTTAAAAGATTAACTATCAAAATCAAAAATGAAAATTGGAATTGTCGGACTGGGACTGATCGGTGGCTCCTTGGGTTTCGATTTGCGATCGCAAGGACATGAAGTTTTCGGAGTGAGTCGTCGTCAATCAACCTGCCAAAAGGCGGTATCTCTGGGGAGCGTTGATGAGGCTGCAGTGGATCTGAGTCTCTTAGCTACCACAGAAGTGGTATTTATTTGTACACCGATAGCTCTTATTGTTCCCCAAGTTCAACAATTAATTGCGCACTTACCTGCTACCACAGTTATTACTGATGTGGGATCGGTAAAAGCACCGATAGTTCAAGCTATATCCCCTTTATGGCAGAATTTCGTCGGCGGTCATCCAATGGCGGGAACTGCAGATAGCGGTATCGAAGCCGCACAACGGCATTTATTTGTCGATCGCCCTTATGTACTGACACCAACTGAGACAACACCCACCGCCGCCGTTTTAGTATTAGAAGAAATAGTGCGATCGCTTGGTGCAAAAATTTACCATTGTCAGCCAGAACAACACGACCGCGCTGTCAGTTGGATTTCCCATTTACCTGTAATGGTCAGCGCTTCCTTAATTGCAGCTTGTATGGGTGAAACCGACCCCACAGTGTTACAACTAGCGAAAAACTTAGCTAGTTCCGGTTTTCGCGATACCAGCCGCGTTGGTGGCGGTAATCCAGAGTTAGGGGTAATGATGGCGCAATTTAATCAGCAAGCGTTGCTGGGGTCATTACAACAATATCGCCAGCAGCTTGATGAAGTAATTAAGTTAATAGAACAGGAAGATTGGACAGCTTTAGAGGCAAAATTGCAATCTACGCAAAAAGTTCGCCCCGATTTTGTTGATTAAGGGTCTGTTTTGGGCATTGGGCATGGGGCATTGGGCATTGGTTAAGTATTTCTTTCCCCCTGCACCCTGCACCCTGCCCCCCTGCCTTGTCCCGCTTCCCTCATCCCCTCACTGAGCTAAGTTGAGGCACTGCTCCATAACCTATAGATATTAATAAGCAGAACTTATCAACTAATTAAGTAAATTTTTTGAGAAACTTCTTTACAATCCGTTACAAAGTCTCTAAGATAAAAACATCATAAGTAATTATTCCTGCGTACAACAACGCAAGTAGCAATCATAAAACCATGACAGCAACTCTACAACAGCGCTCAAGCGCCAACGTATGGGATCGCTTCTGCGAATGGATTACCAGCACCAACAACCGTTTATACATCGGTTGGTTCGGCGTCCTGATGATCCCCACCCTCTTAGCAGCTACAGCTTGCTTCGTAATCGCCTTCATCGCTGCACCTCCAGTAGACATCGATGGTATCCGCGAACCAGTTGCAGGTTCCTTAATCTACGGAAACAACATCATCTCTGGTGCAGTTGTTCCTTCCTCCAACGCTATCGGTTTACACTTCTACCCCATTTGGGAAGCAGCTTCCTTAGATGAGTGGTTGTACAA
>NZ_JACJQG010000026.1 GCF_014696435.1 Calothrix anomala FACHB-343
GTTATTACCCGAAACTTCAGAAACCTTTATCTACCTTGCTATGATCCGTATTATGGTGAGGCGGCTAGCATAAAATTTGACCCCTAAAAACTTTTCAAACACCCTCTAACTAAATTTACTACCGATGCAACCAGACAAATAATTGACAATACATACTTGTCATCTATTTGGAAACAGTACTATTCATATTTCACTGTACCAATTGATAGAGAAAAAGCTGCATCAGCTATCAAATCAACCTATGCAGTTCTTGGGCTTCAAGAACCAGAAGTGATTTTTTATCCAGACCCTTATATAATTAGGAATAAACTGGATGAATTTAACGCTAACAAGCAACCTCTATGGGGAAAACCATTAGTATACGAAATATATAAATTTTGTGAAAATATCTGTAACAGATTAAGTTCTGGGTTGCAAGATTTTCTATACAATGAAATTGCTAATAAATTACCATTATTACAGGAATTCAATACAGACTTCGATCCAAAATGGGAATCAGATTATATTACTCCCAGCGAAATGCTAATAATGATTAGCAGGGGGCAAATATCGATGAGTAAATTTAATTATGTACTAGATGATAAAGAAAAAGAGGCTTGGCAATGCCTAAATCAACTATTTGAAAATTGCGGCTGGATATTTCCCGGTGAAAAAGTCTGTGCATTGTGCGATCGCCCCCGTAAAATATCTCTAGATACGGAGAACCGCTTACACGCAGAAGGCGAACCAGCCATTGAATTTGCTGATAGCGGGCATCCTGGATACTATTATCACGGAGTGAAACTACCAGAGAAATACGGCAAACTTCACCCCCAGCAATGGGAAGCACAATGGCTTTTACAAGAAGACAATGCTGAACTTAGACGCATATTAATTCAAGGTATAGGCTACGATCGCATTTGTGAGCAACTACAAGCACAAGTCATCGATTCTTGGCAAGAATACACCCTACTTCGCATTGATGCTGATGTTGATGTCGAGCCAATTCATCTTTTAAAAATGACTTGCCCTAGTACGGCAAAAATTCATACATTAAGAGTACCGCCTTTGATCAACTCTGCCAGAGTTGCGATTCGTTGGGTAAATTGGGATATAGATCCAGAAGAATTTTCTGTGCAAACTTGACTCTCTTTTTGCTCCCATTCAAAATTAAAAATTATTGAAAATTTTCCGATGAGAGATTATTATCGAGACTTTTTGATTCGTAACTGGGAGCAGAGCGATCGCACTAGCACTGCCGCAGTTATCAGTTATGTATTATCAGAATACGGTTTGGGCTGGGAACCAAACGGAGCCGATCGCGATGTGGTACAAGTTGAAGAATGCTACTTAGCCACAGGCGGCGAGTTTTGGGTAATTGAACACCAAGGGCAACTAGTAGGAACCGGGGCATACTATCCGGTAAATCGCGGTGAAAAAGCCGTAGAGATAAGGAAAATGTATTTATTACCCAGCATTAGAGGTATAGGATTAGGGAAATATTTGTTACAACAACTAGAAGAAGCGATCGCCGCCCGTGGCTTCCAGCAAATTTGGATAGAAACCGCCAGCGTTTTAGTAGAAGCAGTCAAACTCTACGAAAGCAACGGCTATCAACCAGCCACAGGAGTAGAAACCCCAAGGTGCGATCGCGTTTATGTTAAATACCTCAATCAATCGCCAAGGGTTGACGGTTGACGGTTGACTGTTGACTCATACCCAATGCCCCATGCCCAATGCCCCATGCCCTAATTAAAGAATTACTTAATCTTTTTCTCCAGCCCCATTGTCCTTTGTGTCAACGCAGTACTTCTCGCCATCTGTGTGAATACTGTGAAAGACAGCTGCAACAATGTCGCATTCAAGACCCGCAAAGGTTTTGGCAACAACCTATACCCGTGTTTAGCTGGGGGGTTTATGGTGGTGCTTTAAAAAGAGCGATCGCTGTGATGAAATATGAAAATCAACCACAAATTGCTAAACCTTTAGGTCAGTGGTTAGGTGAAACATGGTTATTAAATTCGCCAATTCTTCATCAAAATTTAATAGTTGTACCTATACCACTTCACCCCAGTAAACAAAAAATCCGAGGATACAATCAAGCCGCACTCATCGGTCAAAGCTTTTCTCAAACAGCTGGGTTAAAATTCAAACTAAATGGTCTAGAAAGAGTTAGAGAAACTAAAGCGCAATTTGGTTTATCGGCATCTGAACGCGAAAAAAACTTGGCAGCAGCTTTTGCTGTTGGGCAAGAATTTCGCCGCAATCCTCCCACTGTACCAGTGTTGTTAGTAGATGATATTTACACTACGGGTGCTACCGTCGCAGCTGCGGTGCAAACACTCCGTGAGTGGCAAATTCCGATTGTAGGTTTGGTAGCCCTGGCTACCGCCATCAAAAATCAATAACTCAACAACGCCAGGGAAAACTATTCTGCTAAATAACTCTAGAATTGACCATATTATCCTGTTTTTATGGAAATTTTACTTTGATGATCGGTAAAGCTTTTGTAGCGGGTTTGCAACGGGTAATTATTCTTCCTGCCACCTTATTGGCAATGAGCATCAGTACAAATGCTGCCTTGGCTCAAAATAAGTTATACAGTCCAATTCCTTTAACTACCAGCAGTTCTGAATTTTCAGATACGCTCTCAGATAAAGATATTCCCACAGGTCAGGGCGGATACGCTCGCGATTACGCCGTTAAGCTCAATAAAGGCGATAATTTAGCCGTCGATTTGTCATCAGATAACTTTGACTGCATTATTACCCTACTTTCGCCCAATGGTGCAACCTTAGCCGAAAATGATGACGGCCCTGATGGCAGCAGTAATTCCCTATTGTTTACCCGCATAGCAGAAACAGGAACTTATATAATTCGCGTCCGTTCTTTCGGAGAAACTGGCGTTGGTAACTTTAAATTAAAAGTCACAAAGCTACAGCCGATTAAGTGATGTTGGGCATGGGGCATGGGGCATTGGGCATAGCTATTTCTCCTGTGCTTCGTCTGCCCCTCTGCTTGTTCTGATTTCTTTCAAAAAGGAGTGAGAATGCAAAGAAATAGGGCTTCAGTCCATTCTACGACTGCGCCATAGGTGTCCCCAGTGTGACCACCTAATTTGTGGTTAAACCAGGCACTAGTGGCAGTAGCGATCGCTATTCCCGCAACTACCATTACTAATGCCAAAAATCTCTGCTGGTTATATAGTAAAAAAAGTAATCCACTGATGCTAATCAGTAACAACAGTCCCGGTAGCAAATCTTTATAAGATTGAATGGCTTGTTTGTGAATTGCGCCTTTACCGGTTGGTTTAAGATAAGGATAACAAGCGATCGCTAGCTGTTGTCCCCAGCGTCCCCAACCACAAGCAGCCATCAAAATTAACCAACGGTTTGTTTCTATCTCTGTTAAGGCTGTTGTTTTTAGCAATAATAGAGCGATCGCAGCCATTGCGCCAAATGCACCCGTAGCACTATCTGCCATCACCTCTAGCCTTCTTTCTGGGTCACCTACCGCCAAACCGTCAGCAGTATCCATTGCTCCATCTAAATGCAGCCCTCCAGTAATGGCGATACCCATACTGACTACTAAGGCGCTACGAGTTAATATTGGTATACCCAAATAACTCATCCCGATATCACATAATCCTAAAATTCCCCCAATCAACAGCCCAATTAGTGGAGCCATCCGGGCAACTTGTCCAAATACCAACCCGTTGACAATTGGCAACGGAATCACAGTATAAAATATTACAGCAGCTACCAAATCAAGCAGCAGCTTTTTCCCAAAACGAAGCTGGTCAGTCATAGAATTTACGGGATGAGGGGCTAGGGGCTAGAGGCTACGGATTAGAAAGCAATTGTACAGACAAGGGTTCATCGCGTCTCTGACCAATAACCAATGACAAAATTTAGTTTGTTGGACGATCGCTCACGAAAGTTGATATTTTTTAAATGTAGGGAGTAAACAGACAGTTGACCTCAAAGTATTGCGCTGTTGCACCTCACTTACGCTCATACCCCATTTCCTTATGAGTCACCATCTACCCGACACCAAGATACCAGCTCCGTGCATTATTAACACGGGCATTATTGTGAATAAGCTCGACATCCGGCGATTGTTGGCTGACTTAGGTCGAGTCCACTACATCTACACCCAAGACGGACAATTACAAAGTGAGGGTGATGGGGATGTGATGGAAGTGTTTGCCAACCCGCAAAGGTCTACTTTAGTTGCTAACCATGCACTTTACCTGAATGTTCATAGTTTTGACTATTTGGAACTCAAACAGTCAGAGCAACAGGAACCCTACTTTGATTTAATCCAAGAAGGCATGTGTTTGCGGCTGATTCCCCTCTCAACGCCTTTACAAGAGCGCAGAGAGCGCAATTTGAATGTTAGCGCCATCGAAGCCATGATGGAGCAAGTACTCGCCGCCAGATGGGATGCGGAAATTGATGACGATACGACCGATTCATTTTAAATTATTTAGCTTGAAAATACTGTTGACTGTTGACGGTTGACAGTTGACTGGAAAGAGAAATTTTCAAGACTGTCTAGTTTACCAATCTTTCTAGATGAATTTTTCTTTATGCCTTTGTGCCTTTGTGGTGGAAAATAATCTTTTACCACAAAGACCCAAGGGCATACAATCTTTAAATTAACGAAATCATATTAATTTTGCCTTGAGCGCTAATTTTTCTTTTCAATGTCTTGCTTGCTGTAGTAAGACAAAAGCTAGGGCTGGCGTATTTTTCACCCCTCACGGCCCTGTGGAAACCCCTAGATTTATGCCGGTGGGGACACTAGCAAATGTAAAAACTGTGACTCCAGCCCAACTTAAGGATACTGGGGCACAGATGGTATTGTCGAATACTTACCATCTCCACCTCCAACCAGGGGAAGGAATTGTTGCGGGCGGTGGGGGACTTCATAAATTCATGGGTTGGAACGGGCCGATGCTCACAGATTCCGGTGGGTTTCAGGTCTTTAGTTTGAGCGAGATGCGCAAAATTACGGAAGAAGGCGTAACTTTTCGTTCTCCCCATGATGGACAAATCATTAAATTAACGCCAGAACGCTCAATTGAGATTCAAAATACTCTAGGGGCGGATGTGATTATGGCCTTTGATGAATGTCCGCCATACCCAGCGACTCGCCAAGAAGTAGAAGCGGCTACTGAACGTACCTATCGCTGGCTAGAACGCTGTATAGCAGCCCATAAACGCAGCGATCAGGCGCTATTTGGAATTGTCCAAGGTGGGGTGTATTTAGATTTGCGATCGCAAGCAGCTTTAGCTTTAGCTGAGTTAGATTTACCAGGATATGCAATAGGCGGTGTCAGTGTCGGCGAACCGCCAGAACTAGTGGCGCAGATTGTCCAAAACACTGCACCATTATTACCACCAGAAAAGCCTCGTTATTTGATGGGTGTGGGTACATATAAAGAAATGGCGATCGCGATCGCCTCTGGTGTCGATGTATTTGATTGCGTCATTCCCACCCGTTGGGCGAGACATGGTACAGCAATAGTTCAAGGCGAACGCTGGAATTTAAAGAATGCTAAATTTCGTGAAGATTTTGCACCATTAGATGAAACTTGTACATGCTACGCTTGCCAAAACTTTAGCCGTGCTTACATATCTCATTTAGTGCGATCGCAAGAAATTTTAGCCTATACCTTATTGAGCATTCACAACATCACAGAACTCATACGCTTTACCCAACGTATCCGTGAAGCTATATTAAGCGATCGCTTCGCCACAGAATTTGCTCACTGGCTAGATTGAGTAGAAACAAGGAGGATAAGGGGGACAAGGGGGACAAGGGGGACAAGGAAGACAAGGAGGAAACAAATGACTAATGACTAATGACTAATGACTATTGACCATTGACCATTGACAACTGACCAATGACCAAAGCATGTTAAGATACCTATCAATTATGAAAGCTGTGTTGGATAGGTGGATTTAAACGAATATGGAAGCAGCACTGTTGTTAGCAAAATTGCCGGAAGCATACCAAATTTTTGATCCTTTGGTAGATGTTCTCCCAGTTATTCCCGTTTTCTTCTTGTTACTTGCTTTCGTTTGGCAAGCAGCAGTTGGATTTAGGTAAGTTAATTAAGTTTTCATCTCTGGGACAGGTTGAAAATACCTGTCCTATTTTTTGGTGAGATTAATTTTGCAAAACTTGATATTTCTTAATAATATGTAATCTTTTAATATAGACTTAAGTTAGTATATCAAGCCTGGTTAAAAAAATATCCAAGCCACGCTGCAAGATTCTCAGGTATTAGTTATGGGTAATATCAAATTTGTTAAAGAAGATAAAGAAGTAATAGCGGCGGATGGTGCTAATCTCCGGCTGAAAGCCATGCAAAATGGCATTGATATCTATACATTGTTCGGCAAAATGACAAATTGCGGCGGCTATGGACAATGTGGTACTTGCATAGTCGAAATTACAGAAGGATTGGAGAATCTTTCCCCCCGTACAGATGTAGAAAACCGCAAATTAAAGAAAAAACCTGCAAATTACCGCCTAGCCTGTCAAACTCTCGTTAACGGGCCTGTCAGCGTCGTGACTAAGCCTTAGCCGGGGAAATCCATTTCCTATTTGTAAGCATTTGCCGCATCAGAAAATTTGGGCAAACTCTGTCATCGATGATGCTATTCTAATGTTGTTGACCGGAAAATCTAGGAGAGGCTTTCTTGCCATGCAAGTTAATGACCTGGGGTTTGTAGCGAGCATTCTGTTCGTACTAGTTCCCTCTGTATTTTTGATAGTTCTTTACATTCAGACTGCTAGCCGCGAAGGTAAAAAAGATAGCTAAAACCTTTTTTAAAATAAAGAACCCCTACACCAATGGTGCAGGGGTTTTTGTTTATCAACCGCTAAATCTATTTAGCTGTTAACTAGTGGTTCGTGCCAACAGTACAGGACAAGTAGCATTGACGCGAACATAGTCAGATAAAGAAGAGCCAATGAGCCTATCTATATCGACAAAACTCTTAGCTACCGATGGACGACGATCGGGAGATCCCAGTAATAATAAATCTACGCTCAACTCTTCTGCTAAACGACAGATTTCTTCACCTGGTTTACCCGAACTGCTGAAACAGCGTGCTTTTACCCCTTGTCTGGTAGCTTCTGCAACAGCTGCGGCTAAAACGGGATTTTTATCTGGGGTAACTTCGTTAAGTTCAGAAGATTTACCACGTAAATCTGTATTCACATTTGCTAAGATTAGCTGACCGCCTTCGATACCACGCAATAGGAACAAAGCTAAACTCAAGCAGTGTTTTGCTGACTCAGAGTTATCCATTGCCACCATCACGCGGTTAATTCGTTTCACATAAATGTCATCTTTGACCAGCAACATAGGACGAGATGACAGTTGGAATACGTACTGGCTAACGGAATTAGATAAAATAGATTGTAGGCGTTTGAGTCCGCGTGAACCCATAATAATCAAGTCAGCATCAATTTCATCAGCTACCTGACAAACCACATCTTTGGGATCGCCTTGGCGCAAGATAGAAGAAACCTGGCTTGGATCTAAGTTCAAAGTTTGAATCGCATTCGCTAGAATTTTGCCACCTTCCTCCCACTTTTCGGTCATAGCGTTAGCAGTAGATTGAGAAGGAACTACATGCAATACTGTGACTTTTGCGCTTTTGATTGATGGCACTTCTTTCAACGCCTTGAGCATCTCTTCCGCATGTCCCAATCCAGACACAGCCAGCAAAATTTTATCTATCATCATACGTCTTGTTGTTAAGATTGCTTTGGTTTCTGCTCTTAGTGATTTGACTCAACTTGGCTTGGTTACAAGCTTGCTGAACTACCTAGTAAGTTTTTTGTACTCATTCCATCACAACCAAACGATCCACAGTATGATTTTTCGGGAACGAGAAGATGAACTTTACAGTTGGGATTGTGAAGGTGATTTGCACTTCACTGAAGTAAGTACTTAACTAGGCTCTAATGATTAAGCTTACTTTCAATTTAGCCTGAACAATTTACTAAAATATGATGGTATTTATTATTTTTAATCTATGTTTACTTTTGTTCATTAAAACAGAGTTAAGTATTGCAACGATGCTCTAAAAAAAGTAAATGAATTATATGTGAATCTAATATTTATGTATAAGCCGCAAATTAGCAGGATGCTTGCAATATTGGGGGTTAGAGATTTCTTATATTTAGATATTAAATAAGATTTGTATAGCATCTTTTATGCTATGTTCAGCATTTTGCAATAATTTTTGAGAATCATTAAGCTATTTTTTTAGAAATTTTTTGGGTTTAGTGTCAAAAAAATTTGCCAGATAAATCCCTAATTTTTTGTAAATACTGTATTTGTGCACTTGACTATTAATTGTCATCTGATAAATCACAACTGCAAATTATTTTCATTTTATTTTCATTTTCTTGTCGGCTCAAATATGCATAATTACGCTTAAATAGCGATCGCGCTGGCAAGCGATCGCTATTTAAGCGTATATACTGAAGAATTTTTCATTAATTAGCGTAAATTGTAACTAATATCCTCAAAGATAGAGTTCAAAACGAAATTCACAATCGAATTCCGGTATCAATCCCCGGTTTACCCTTTTAAAACCCATCCCCCCCTGTACGGGCGCGGTCTCCGCGCCCTTGTAATATAAATAATCTCCGCGCCCTTGTAATATAAATAATCTCCGCACCCAACCCCGTTAAATCATCGATTAAATGCAATTTAATTCCGAAAAGCGATCGCATTCACTCATCTAAGGCAATACTATGAGGATGTTTACTGAGCGAGTATTTTGATATGCGTCAATTGTTTCGGTATATGCGTACTTGGGTATTCATCAGCTTACTGTGTTTAGTTGTCAGCTGGTCACTTCCCGCACAAGCTGCTACTTCCTTCAGTCCCAAACTAGAACAGCAAGTATTACAAATCCTCCGCGAACACCCGGAGGTAATTATCGAATCTGTTCAAATATACCAGCAGCAACAGCAACAGCAACTAAAACAAGTACGCCAAGCATTTTTACAAGATTTAAAACTCAATCCTCAAACAGTAATTGGCGAATCTCCCACTACAGGCGCGAATCAGTCAAAGATTTTGCTAGTAGAATTTTCCGATTTTCAATGTCCCTACTGTAGTGAAGCCCATAAAACCTTAAAGCAGTTGTTAGCCAAGCATCAAAATGAAATTACACTAGTTTACAAACATTTACCTTTAATTTCTATTCACGATCAAGCACTACCCGCAGCGAAAGCAGCTTGGGCTGCTAGTCAACAAGGTAAATTTTGGGAATATCACGATGCTTTGTTTGCCAATCAAAAACAACTGGGCGAAGCATTATATATAGATACCGCCAAATCATTGCAGCTGGATCTGGAGAAATTTAAAAACGATGCTTTTGGTGCCAATAATCTGGCGGAAAAAGCCATAGCTAAAGATATTCTATTAGCGGATAATTTAGGCATTGATGGTACACCATTTTTTGTGATAAATAGCCAAAAGTTCTCTGGTGTAGTGCAGTTGTCAAATATCGAGAAAATATTAGCTGATGCTCAGTAAATGCAGACATTTAGCTAAAAATTTCTGAAAACAAAGGTACATAGAATATTTGAAAAATAGACACGGAGATCGGAATTTTCTCTGTGTCTATTTTGCGATCGCTCTGTCCCCTACAGGGTCTACTCACTCTTTACGTTTATGGTAATAAAGGTTACAACATACTTTGAGTGAGAATTGTAATAACGCAGAGGTTTAACGCCGGGTATTTGAGAGTTGTCTGTACTACTAGGCGTAACTCTGCGCTTTTTTTCTGAAAAAATCAGGTAAATCTACCGGAATTATACTGTTATTTAATGTATTTAAAATTCAGAAAGGTTCCCCGTATAAATAACTTAGTGAGATAATTTATGAATCGCTTTGGAATTTGGTTATTTTTGCCCCTAGCCCTGATAGCTAGCTGTTATCAACAATTAATACCCAATAACCAGTCTGTAGCACAATCGCCCCAGTCTCCAGTGGCAAAATCTAGCCCGACTCTGTTAGCCAAGGCGAGTTATCTTTCTCCATTAGAACAACAAGTAATTGTGGAGATGAACAAGGTACGGACAAATCCTAAATCCTACCTTCCCATCATAGAAAATTATCGCCAGCGCTTTCAAGGAAATAAAGTGAAAATTGGCCAGAATACTTATTTAGTGACTCAAGAAGGGGTAAAAGCAGTTGATGAAGCGATCGCATTTCTCAAGTCGGCTCGTCCTGTGGGAACATTAACAGCATCAAAAGGAATGTCTTTAGGGGCGAGAGATCATGTCAAAGACCAAGGCCCTAAAGGTACAACAGGTCATAATGGTAGCGATGGTAGTAACCCGGTGACTCGCATTAGTCGCTATGGTCAATGGCAAGTGACAGCAGGCGAAAATATTAGCTATGGCCCAAACACCGCCCAAGATATCGTTATGCAGTTAATTATCGATGATGGTGTACGCGATCGCGGTCATCGCACCAACATTTTTAATGGTGCTTTTAAAGTTGCGGGTGTGGCTTACGGCACTCACAAAAAATATAGAACTATTTGCGTGATTAATTACGCTGGTGGTTATCAAGAAAAATCATAATTTTTCACCAGGAATTCAGTAATTAATTTAGGAAAGCGTCTTTTCCTGTAGGGGAATTCATTTTGAATTTCCCGCAGGAGTTGGTGAGAGTTTTTTATTAATTCTAATTAATCAGTGATGCTATCAAGTTTAGAACAAGAAGTAATTATAGAAATGAACAAAGTGCGGACAAATCCCACTGCGTATCTCCCAGTTTTACAGAACTGGAAACAGCGTTTTCAAGGATTACAAGTCAAAATCGCTGAGGGGGTTTACTTGCTGACTCAAGAAGGCGTCACAGCAGTTGATGAAGCAATTTCCTTTCTTTCTTCAGTGCGTCCTGTAGCCGCTTTGAGTACATCTCAAGGAATGTCTTTAGCAGCAAAAGATCACGTACAAGACCAAGGAGTTACAGGGGCGATGGGTCACACTGGTAGTGATGGTAGCAATCCATTTACCCGCATGAATCGCTATGGTGAGTGGCAATTTACCGCAGGTGAAAATATTAGCTATGGTTCATATCTGGCTCAAGATATCATCATGCAATTAATTATTGATGATGGAGTACGCGATCGCGGTCATCGCCAAAATATTTTTAACTCTGCTTTTAAAGTCACCGGGGTGGCTTTTGGCGTTCACCCGAAATATAGACAAATGTGTGTCATCACCTACGCTGGCGGCTATCGAGAAAAATCGGTGTCACAATTATAAGCAAGATATCAATATTTGCTATGACACCAGGAGAACGGGGACTAATGGGCGATCGCCATAGTGCTAAAGCGGCAAAGTTAAATGTCTATATTCAAGGTCAAGGCTTCCCCATCCTGGCTTTACACGGCCATCCTGGTTCCGGTCGCAGTCTTTCTGTGTTTACAAATCACCTATCCCAGCGCTATCAAACTTTTGCTCCTGATTTGCGTGGCTATGGCAAAAGTCGCTTTCAGGGCAATTTTGACATGGAAGACCATATATATGACTTAGAAGCGCTTTTAGACCGCTTGGGAATTGAAAAATGTCTAGTACTAGGGTGGTCGCTGGGTGGGATTTTGGCGATGGAACTGGCGTTACGTTTACCACAACGGGTAACAGGGCTGATTTTAGTAGCGACAGCAGCCAGACCTCGTGGTAATCATCCCCCGATTACTTGGCAGGATAATCTCTATACTGGTGTAGCGGGAATCCTGAATTATATTAAACCAGGTTGGCGATGGAATATTGAAACTTTTGGCAAGCGATCGCTATTTCGTTACTTAATCCAACAACATACACCTACAGCTTATAGTTATCTTGCCAAAGATGCCGTCCCCGCTTATTTACAAACTTCTCCTGCGGCAACTCGTGCCCTTTATACTGCCATTCGCGCTGGCTACAACAGGCTAACAGACTTGGAGCAAATAGAATGCCCTAGCTTAGTACTTGCAGGTGCCCAAGACCGGCACATCACCGTTGATGCTAGTTTAGAAACAGCTCGTCACCTGAAAAACTGTCAGTGGGAATCTTACGCCAATACGGCTCACCTCTTTCCTTGGGAAATTCCCCAGCAGGTATTGAGAGACATTGACTACTGGCTGGAAGCAAATTCTTCAGAAATTCTCTAAGGGACTTCCAGAAAATAAATTATCCAATTTACTCAGATAATATTTGTATTCCTCCCCCTGCCCCCTGCTCCCTGCCCCCCTGCCTACGTAGCGATGGGATATTTTTTTAGTTGGAAGTCCCTAATGCTGATAGTAGCGGTTGGAATTATTGAAATTGAGCCGCCAGATTTCTTCAATCTGGCGTAGCTAATAATTCCCACCAGCAAATCTAAAAGCAAATTTGATTGGTTCTACCAGGAATTAGCAAGGCCAGGTGGTCTACTCTCAAAACTAGAGCAAGCAACTGGCTCCTCAATACTCAGCATTTGATAGTGAATGTTGCCTAAATTAAATCTGACCGCTAAAGGCAGGCGTTACTTTGCGGTCAATCCGTTCCCCCAGGTCTTCAGCAATTGTTAAAGAATCTGGTTTACAACGCTTGACAGTCACAGTAATTCCTTGTGCGCCTTCTGACTCCAAATCTTCTACATAACCCTTAATAGACAGATTGGCTTCGACAGAGTTAATAAAGGGGCCGAAGTAGTAAGTGCAACGAGGATTCTGTGTCACAATCTCTACCCACCAAGCCATGCCTAGATTATTGACTGTGCTAATCAGCTTTTCCTTGAGATCATCCCAAATGGTTTTCATGGTAGTTGCCAATTTATGAATGAGGTACTGGATATTAAACTGTTTTTTGCTTTTTGTTTTGCTTTACATTTCTTTATACTCTGTTATTCTGAAATTTCAAAGAGGTTTTGGTAATCTATCCAGGTAGTGTGTGTTGAGCAAGCGCTGGCGAGAAATTTCATAAAGCGCCATTCCTGCGGCTACAGAGGCATTCAGACTAGGGGTTTTACCCTGTAGGGGGATGGATACTAAAACATCGCAAGAGCGTTGTGTTAACATGCTGAGTCCTTCACCTTCTGAGCCAATCACTAAAACGATTGGGCCTCTGAAATTGACTGTGTGCAGGGGTTCACTACCGGTAGCTGCTGTGCCATAAATCCAAAAGCCAGCTTCCTTGAGTTCTTCCAAAGAACGGCTCAGATTTACTACACGAGCAACGGGGAAGTTTTCTAAAGCACCTGCTGCCACTTTTACCACAGTTGAAGTGATCCCGGAAGCCCTTCTTTGAGGAATAACTAATCCTTGCGCACCGATGGCTTCTGCTGTGCGAATAATTGCACCTAAATTATGGGGATCGGTAATCCCATCAGCAACGATAATTACAGGATCGCTGACAGATTTTGCTTTGGCAATTAAATCTGGTAACTCAATATAGCTATAGGGTGCGATTTGTGCAGCTATCCCTTGATGATTAGCACCGTGGGTGATTTGATCTAAGCGCTTAGGTTCTACTTCATCAATGACTGCACCATTATCTTTAGCTTGTAAAATCAAATGATGAAAGCGGGGATCGTAACGTAACCGAGAAGTAATCCAGATGCGGTTAAGCCCGCGTTGACTTTCTAAAGCACTTAAGACTGGATGACGGCCATAGATGATATCACTCTCTTCTGATGCTGGGTGTATATCTGTATTGGGATGAGGTAAGTGACGCTGCTGGTTACTTCTTATCGTTACGGGTTTAGCATCACCAGTTCTTACCGTTACGGGTTTAGCATCACCAGTTCTTACCGTTACGGGTTTAGCATCACCAGATTGATGATGACGCACGGGTTTAGCATCACCAGGACGGGACTTGCGAATGGGATTAGCGAGAACGCGCTTTTTACCTTTGACTTTCACAGGTAGGCCGCGATTAGGTTCGCCAGCAGTTTTGATTTTTCTGGGTTTATCTGATGACATAGAAGTATTTGCTATTACTTATAAGGTGGGCATACTGTTTACTAAACTTACCGAAGCTTACTCGGCCTAGATTTTGCTAGCGTGAGATTAACGGCCCACTATTTTTCTAGATGGAGTTTCTGTAACAGTTCGGTTAAGCGGGTAAAGTCTGTGAGATAAAGGTAGCCAATTAAAGTTTCTAGACTAGTTGCTTGCTGGTAAATTTCTGGATCAACCCGTTTAGAGCGTCCTGCGGCAGCATTACGACCCCGTCGGACAATATCTAATTCACTATCCCTCAGATGAGGTATTAGCGATCGCAAATGTAGCGCCTGTTGTTCTGCTCTTACCTGTGCCACTACCAGACGATGGTAAGTGTCTGGTCGCTGCAATGGCATTAGATAAAACATTCTAACATATAGCTCATAAATTGCATCTCCTACATATGCTAATGCAGCAGGAGAGATTTGTTGCACTTGTGAAACAGAAATTTGTTGGGGTAGTTGAAATTTGTTTGCCAAGAGCGATTCAGTCCAAAATGAATTCTGTGACACAGGTTCATCTTGTCCATCTAATAACTCTTCCTCCTTGGGCTTCACAAGTTAACTATTCCTTCTTGTGCTATATTTGGCAGCCATCATTGCTCTTGTGTTTACATACTTAGCATTATCTACACTATCAAAAATTACTGAATAAATTTGATCTTTTTATTGAGAACTGAAAATTTTAATAATTTTAATAAATATTTATCACTTGAGCTAATTATCTATACATTTGTCATTAGTCATTGGTCATTTGTCAACACAAATGACACAAGACAAATGACTATTGACAACCTGAGCGAAAAAATCAACAATTTAGACGCTCGTTAGTCCAGAGAAGTTTGCTAGCCAACTGGGCTAAAAATTAAGCTATCCAGATAAAGCATCGGATAGCTAGATTGTTTTTTGGTCAAGCAATCAAGACGGCTTGATGTTTTCTAGAGCCGCGTCAACGGATGATTGCAGGGAGAGAAACTTCTCTAAGCGAACAAGCTTGACCGTTTGAGTTACACGGGCATTGGTGACAATTTGCAAGGTGCCATTAGCGGTTTGAGCCTGCTTGGCTAGTTGTACCAAAGCACCTAAGCCAGAGCTATCAACAAAGTCAATTTGTGAGAGATCCAAAATAATATTCTTTGGGCCCTCATCAATTTTGCTACTGAGTACCTTGCGAAATGTCGGCTCAGAAAAAGCATCTAATAAACCTGTGAGGCGGAATAGCTGACAGTTATCCCGGGTTTCACGAGTACCCCTTAGGCTCACAGTTAGATTCAGTGGCTCAGCAATAACTCCCTCCTCATGGTGAAAGTGAACGCTCCAGTATAATTGGTTTTGGTGCAAGTTGTCTACAACCTGCTGGGTTAGGGCATGGGGCATGGGGCATTGGGCATTGAGAATTAATTTTTTCTCCTCTGCTTCCTCTGCTTCCTCTGCTTCCTCTGCTCCTTATCCTAGTTCCTAGTCCCTAGTCCCTAGTCCCTATTTTATTTAACCCCAGTTGCGGCTAATTGGCGTGCTGCTTGCATTGCTTTGACAAATTCTGCAAACAAGTAATCAGCATCGTGGGGGCCAGGACTAGCTTCTGGGTGATATTGTACTGAAAATACAGGTAGAGATTTGTGACGTACCCCGGCAACAGTGCGATCGTTCAAGTTTAGGTGGCTAATTTCCACAACTGCTTCAGGTAAAGAATCCGGGTCAATAGCAAAACTGTGGTTTTGGCTAGTAATTTCTACCCGTTGTTGTAAGCCGGCTGGCTGATTCAATCCCCGATGCCCAAACTTGAGTTTAAAGGTTTCTGCTCCCAAGGCATGACCCAAAATTTGATGCCCCATACAAATACCAAAAATGGGTTTTTCTGCGCCTAGCAGAGCTTTAGCCGTGGCAATCCCTTCTGTCACTGCGGCGGGATCGCCAGGCCCGTTAGAAAGGAAGATACCATCTGGATTATATTTGAGAATTTCCTCTGGTGGTGTATTGGCTGGTACAACAATGACTTGACAACCATAGCTGGCGAGGCGACGTAATATATTACGTTTCACCCCAAAGTCAAGGGCAACAACGGTGAAGGATTCGCCATGATTTTCCGGTGCATTGGCGTTGAATTCCCAAGCTGGAATAGTAGGCTCTGACCATTCATAAACCGTTGGTGTAGTTACTTCCCGCACCAGATTCAATCCTTGCATACTAGGTGCTGCCTGCACCTGCTCAAGTAACTCAGCCTCATCCAAAATAGCTGTGGAAATCGCACCATTCATCGCTCCAAACATGCGAATTTTGCGAGTGAGGGCGCGGGTATCAATACCATAAATACCTGGGATTTGGTGTTGTTTGAGGTAGTCAGGTAAAGATTGTGTAGAACGCCAATTACTAGGGCGCTGACAAATGTTGCGCGCGATCGCACCTCTTACCTGTGGTCTAGCCGATTCTTCATCTTCGGGATTGACCCCAGTGTTACCCAGTTCAGGATAAGTAAAAACAACTATTTGACCGCAGTAACTGGGATCTGTTAACACTTCCTGATATCCAGTCATACCAGTGTTAAACACTACTTCCCCAATTGTGGTTCCCGTGGCACCAAAAGACCAACCACGATAAGCAGTTCCATCCGCTAGGACAAGTAGAGCAGGTATTGTGTCAGACAGAGACATAGGCAATCATGATTAGGGTTTAGGAGCTAGGGATTAGGGGCTAGGGGTTAGGTGTTTCTTGTTGTTTAGCCTTAGTCTTTATTCCCTAGTCAGCTGCGAATGTTAATTATCCCATGAGTTGGGTAATTTAGCGAGAAGATGGTTAGGGCAGGGGACGGTCAATGGTCAATAGTCAATGGTCAATAGTCAATAGTCATTTGTCCTCCTTGTCCCCCTTGTCCCCTGCCCAATGCCCCATGCCCATTTCTTAACTTTCCTGCAAAAGATGTAGATTTCCTCCCTAAAGGGCGGGTAAAATCGAAGTTAATTATGCTCCAGTCTTTTTTATCCCGTGCAACCCTGGTTGCTGTTACAAGTGCGCTAGCGGTTTTGGGTGTTGCCTGTAGTCAAGACAAACAGAATAATGCTTATCGCGATCGCGAGCAGTCTCAGCCCGTGGACAAGGTAGCAGAAACGCCTGTTGTCGAAGCAGCAACACCATTATCCAGCCCAGAACCTCAGGCACAGTCTTCGTCGGTAGTTGAACTGAATTCTTTTGAGTTGGCGCTAGACAAGGCGGCTGGTGCGATGACGATCAGCCAATCTGCCCAGTCTTCTGATGATTGGAAATTGGTGGCGACTCAGTTCCAAGATGCGATCGCGCTGATGCAAAATGTCCAGCAAGAAAGTCCCAATTTCACGGTCGCGCAAATCAAAATCTCTGAATATCAGCGTCAGATTAAGTATGCTTTAGACAAGGCTAGTCCTAAACCTGTCACACCAGTTGCGGCTAAACCCCAAAGTGTGGTTGTTGTAGTTCCTGCGCAAAAAACCCCGTCTAACCCTATTCAACCTCCAGCGCCACAGGTGGTAAAACCACAACAACCAGCCGTCCAATCGGTATTAATGCCATCGCCACAAGATACCGAAGAGTCAGATGTGTTTATTGCCCCAATTAAACGCCGCATTGGGGGGACACCAATTATTGAAGTTACCTTTAATGGCGAGCGTCGATTTGAGATGATTGTGGATACTGGGGCGAGTGGCACTGTGATTACTCAAAACATGGCTAATGCTTTGGGTATCGTCCCTGTAGGTAAAACTAAAGCCAACACAGCCAGTTCCAAACAGGTGGAATTTACCATTGGCTATGTTGACTCGATGGCGGCGGCTGGGGTAATGGTGAATAAAGTACCAGTAGCGATCGCAGGTTCAGACCTAGAAACAGGATTGCTAGGTCATGACTTTTTTGGTAATTACGATGTCACCATCAAGCGCAACGTCGTAGAATTTCGCCCCCAATCCCACACGGAAGTTAATTCCCCAGAAACCGGACTAACTCCTGCAATTTCACCCAAGGAGCGCCACTATTTAGGATCTCCTTAGCTACCTTAATACCTTGAGCATGGTCTAACAACGGGATCGCACCTGCCACTTGTAGCGCTAAGGAAGCATTTAACGCCACAGCATCCTGCTGCGCTTGAGTTCCCTTACCTTGAAGTACCGCTTGCAAAATTTCCGCATTTTCTCGGACATTGCCACCTTTAAGAGTGCCTATTGTTGCTGGTGTTAAACCCACCTCTTCCGGGTTAATAGTAGTTAACTGTACTTCCCCATCTGATAACACGGCTAAATCGGTTACATCTCCTAATCCCGCCTCATCAAGTTTTTCCCGCCCATGTACAACAATTGCCTTTTGCTTACCTAAATTTTGTAAAGCATGGGCAACTGTTGCTAATAATTTAGGAGTAAATAACCCTACCACCTGCCCAGTCGGATTTAAAGGATTGACTAAAGGGCCGAGTAAATTAAACACAGTCCTTACCTTGAGAGTGCGGCGCAAACTCGCAACTGCTTTGAGTGCAGGGTGCCAACCAGGAGCAAACAGAAAAGTGATCCCCACTTCTTTGACTGCGGCTTGGACTTTTTCACTAGGTGCGCTGAGATTAACACCCAAAGCTTCTAAAACATCCGCACTTCCTGTGAGACTGGATGCTGAACGATTACCATGTTTCGCTACAGGTACACCATAGGCAGCAGCCACAAAGGCAACGGCTGTAGAAATATTAAAAGTTGATGAACCATCTCCACCAGTACCACAGGTATCAATGAGGGAATAAGGTGAGGAAAGATCCCCAACTCCTTGAGTTCCTCCATTTCCGTATCCTCCCAGGGATTGAGACTGTAGCACTTGTGCCATCCCAGTCAACTCATCAGCCGAAACCCCTTTAAAGTTCAGTGCTGTTAAAATTGCTCCCGATAATTCTGGGGGAACAGATTCACTCAGCCAACCTTGCATCAATTCCGCCGATTGATTGCGGCTTAAAGATTCACCATCAATTAATTGTTGCAGCAGGAGATACCAGCTAGTTGAGATTTCTGGCGTAGAGATGGGGGAAGTTGTCATAGATAAGTTTTGTGTGTGCGCTAGTGTCTGGGAGTTATCCTACCGGAAAATGGAAACAGTTCGTAGTCAGGAATTTAGTCTTTATATATTTGAGGATACTGATGATAAAATGTGCATCTGTTCCCTCAATTCAAATAAAAAAATTTCTCTCCCCTACCCGAAATAACGCTCGCAGGCTAGAAGCCTGGAGCTATAAGTACGAAGCCCACGAAGGTGGGCTTTGTAAGATTAGCCGCACCCTTCTAGGGTGACGGCGGGATTGTGGAATTGCCGAGGGTTGTAATTTGAGGAATTCAGTCCTCACTACGAGGAAATTTGATAGTTAGTAATAAATAACTCTTTTCCTTTGGCAGCATTAGTCTGTTTATAATTATTCATTCCATACTGTAATTCCCACTCAAATATATTTGCCCAATTAAAATTTTCTCGGATTTGGGGGGAATTGTCGTAGGTAATTAACCATTGGTGATGGCATTGTTTTAATAATTCAGCAAATTTTTGATGTGCAAAAGAGGTATGTAAGTTACCATCTTTACCGTAGAGCTTAGATTTTGTGGCGATAAAATAAGGTGGATCTAAAAATAAAAATACTTGCTCTCCTGGCGCATGTAATAATTCACTGTAATCTAAATTAGTTATCAAAATATCTTTTGATAAAATAGGTTCTAATTTTTCCAATCGGTCTATAGATGAATTGGTAAAACGTTTATAAAAAGCTTCTTGGGAAAATCCACCAGATTCTACAGTTCCCGAAAATGTGATTCTGTTAAGTACAAAAAAACGGACTGCTCTTTCCAAATAAGATAATTTATTGATATCTATTCTGGTCAATTCTGTAAATAGTAATTTACCATTTGTATATTCTTTTTTAATCCCACGAATTTCTGTGACTAGTTGAGATATATCAGATTGGGCAAATTTCCAAAATAGATATAATTCACGGTTTAAATCATTAATCCAAATTTTTAAATGTGGGAATTTTTGTTTTAAATAGATAAATACAGAACCACCGCCTACAAATGGTTCTCTAAATTCTGAGAAATTTTCTGGTAAGTATTCAATTATTTGATTGATTGCTTTTGATTTACCGCCGGGATAACGGAGGGGACTTTTAAGCATGATTTTCTGGCGATCGCAAAAATCTTATTGTAAGTATAAAAATACTCATGCATCCAGTAAACCATAAAAACGACTGATGCAAAATCTCTATGGGTGAGTGCAAATTACATTTATGCTACCTTTGTCAAGAAAATGTTGCATTTCGATAAAAATCTGTTACATTACTTTACAGGCAGTTACAACTGTCATCACATAAAAGCTCGGAGTGTTATTTATGGCAGACACGAAGAATCCTACAACTACAGTTTCTGAAGATCCTAACGCTTTACGCTGGGGCTTCACTCCTCAGAGCGAAAACTGGAACGGTCGTTTTGCAATGATTGGTTTTATAGCGGCGATTCTAGTGGAAGTTTTTTCGGGACAAGGAGTTTTACACTTCTGGGGTATCCTCTAGATTCAGCTAGGCTTGATGTTTTGGGAAGACTGCGATGTGTAGAGTCGTCTAGCTTCTTTTGACATCAAAACTCATTCGGACTGCGATCGCAGTTGCAATACATTTAGATAAATATCATTCTTTCGATAGTTGTAAAAAATGCAAGCTTATGCATTTTTTACTTAAAGGCAAAGCTGAACATTAATTGTTCAGCTTTGCCTTTCTTATATTTAGATTCAGTTTGTTAAAAAACCAATCTTGTTACAGTAGACTCTAGCTTCGCGTTCCAAGCTTTCAATCTCATTTTGCCACCATCTAAGATTTTCTTGACGTTGTTGCAATTTATCTGCTTTAGGGTTTGGGTAAGGTTTAGTACCAGGGTTTGGGTTGATTCCCTTCCTTGCTAGCCATTGACGGCAAAAGAATTGCCAAAGAAATACATGATCGTGTCTATCGCCACCTAAACAACGAATCCGTTTCACTGAAAGTCTAGATTCACCAAAAAGAATTTGCTGATTTCTGGAATTGTTAGGAAGCAGGCGTGTCTCACTACCTCGTCCACGAAAAAACTCGACTACGAACCACTCACCAAAATCAAATATACATACCTCTGTGGAGTCGCTACCATCATCTTCTAATAGATCAGCATCTCCTTTAATTTGTGTCCCTATAGCAAGTTGTGATGTTTTGGGTAGCAGGATGCGAAGCCTTTCAAAACGGTTACTGTAATTAGCCCAGAATTCCCTGCGACTTTGTAACCGATCTGACTCGAACTGTTGTATGTGAAGTCTGTTCAATATTACATCTACTAACTTTTGGAAATCACCATAATTAATCCCCCCAATCCACTCTCTAAGTCGCTTCCTTGCTGGCTCAGAAAGCTGATACCATCTATCAGCATTTCGATAATGTTGTCGCAACCATTCAACTAGCGGTGGGTTATTACTTGCTACATGATTGGTAACATTGTTTAGTAAATGATCAACTGCTTTTAACTGCTGCTTATCCGACATCTCATCTAAACATCTTAATAGCCATTTAACCTGCTGCTGGGTTGGAGAAATTATTTTAGAGAAATAGGGACTAATATCCTCTAAAAAATGGCTAAATAATGGCAGCCAAATAGGTAAATTATTTTGGATTAAGTTTAGCAATTGAGTGCGATTTACATTTTGTTCACAAGCGATTTTTGCTAATTTACTACCAGGTTGTTTACTGCGTAGTGCCTGAATAATTTTAACCGATAGCAGTTGGCTAACTGAGTGATAATTAGCAAAGACATCAAAAGATTCAGCTAGAGATTGTGCGAAATTCTGTTCTGGCTGAAAACTATAATAAATAGCGATACGCCAAAGCAAATGATGTTGCAACCATGAGTGAGAAATTGCTATCTTCCAAATAGCTGCTGATGTTTTTCTGGAACGGCCAATATTTTGCTTATCCCATTGTGCTTTGCTATGGATGCAGTAAACCCATTCTAACTTACTTACTTTATCAGCTTTACCCTGTTCAATTGCTGCCAATACTTGATCAACAGTTGGTATAGATATTGTTGTATTTGGTAAAGTGCTTGCAAGTTGAATAAGTTTATTAGGACTAAATTTGGGAGTTTCAGTTTGGGGAGGAACAGAGAACTGAAAATTCAAGATTATTACTCCGTTAATGAGAAGTTTTGGTGATATCTGGCTTTAACTCATCACTGCGAAACTGAAAGCGGAAAACCACTTTGCGATCGCCTGGGTTATCAAGTGTCTGGTCAGCTTCAATTTCTCCACGACCTGCTGCCAAAATTTTTTGATTTAAAGGTGATTTAGTTGGAAAATCAATGTCATAAAAAATGTATTTATAAACTGATGAAGACCTCATTACACTTAATTGTAAATTGGTTTTGTCATCGCCTTCTGAGCTAGTGTGACCTTCTATCACTACGCGGCTAATTTCCTTATCAAATTCTCGCTTTGAAAAAATTACCCCACTGTAAACAGGGATAAATCGGCGTAGGAAAGCTTTACCTTCTGGTTTAAGTTCAGCGCTTCCTTTAGCAAATAAAATTGATTCTTCGATACTTACATCTCCAGTGTCCGGGTTAACTTTGACATTGATATTATTGCTTTTCATCTGTTGCATAACGTTTTCAATTACATCATTTTTTGGAGCGCCTCTTTCTGCAAGCTGAAGTAAGACGGTGATGAATAATAGAGCAAAAAACATCAGCAATCCAGACATTAAATCGCCAATAGACAGATAGATACTAGAGTCTTCATCTTCTGTAATTTCTGCGTCAATTTCGCCTCTGATAAAATCATCCATGATGATTTCTCCCATTACCATTATCATTGGCATCTAGCAGTACACTTGCTGTGTGAAGTACTCTATCGCAAACTTTAGTCATAGCCTCATCAGCTTTTTGAAAAAAGCTTTCTTGTAAATCAACAGTTTGTTTCATAGAGTTCTCTAGGTGATCGCGCCAAGACTCAAGGCTATGGTCAAATTTATCATTCAAATTCTTGTATGAATTGTCTACAATTTGCACTTGTTGACCAATACCAATGGCAAGTTTTTCTAGTTGTATGAGTCTTTGTGCATCATGTAATCCAGCCGCACTCACTAATTTATGGATTTGTTCGACAGACATCTGAATTTTATTCATACTCCTGTCTACTTCTTCAGTTAATTTAATTCGCCTTTCAGCTTCTTCTTTGAAAACGCGATCCAAATTCGTCACTACGCTAGTTAATCCATCCCGATGTTCGCCTAGTGTCCCCTCTAATAGGTTATTTTGTTGTCTAAAGAATTCTTGGAGATTTCCTTGATATTCTTCCCGAAATTTTGTTAAATCATGCTCTACTGTTTCGCGAGTAGCAGTCAAGGTTCTATCAATATTTCCTAAAGCTTCTAAGAGATTATTTCTCGCATCATTCATCAAGTTAGATGCATCATCTCCCACTTTTTTGAGATTATTAGTTTGCTTTGTAAATGCTGTATTGGCTTCAGAGAGAATTTCACTAATTCTCGCCTGAGTATCTTGCAGCATTTCTGATTCTACTTTTGCACGGTTTTCTAGCGCTGTCTCAAGTTCCTCTCGAATTCCTTTGAAGGTAGCAGCAGCTTGTTGTGCGCTGGTTTCAAAAGCGCTTCGCTGGGCTGTCATTCCTTGGATACTTTCTTGTACAGATCGATTAATTTCCTGAGATGTTAGTTGTAAAACATCGATTGTATCTGTTTTTAATCTACTGAAAGTTGTTTCCAAATTGTTAGCAAATGTGTGCAACATATCTGTTTCTACTGCTGCACGTTTTTCTAGTGCTATCTCAAGTTCCTGGCGAATTCCCTTGAAGGTAGCAGCAGCTTGTTGTGCGCTGGTTTCAAAAGCACTGCGCTGGGCTGTCATTCCTTGGATACTTTCCTGTACAGCTTGATTAATTTCCTGAGATGTGAGTTGCAAAACATCTTTTGTATCTGTTTGGAATTGAGTTAAAGTTTCTCCTAAATTGTTAGCAAAACCTTCAAGCTTTACTAAAGTATCTTGTTGAAAGTCTTGCATTTTCTGGATAGAATTTGCCAAACTTTGAGAAATACCACCCAGTTCCTTATGCAGAGTTAGCACTGCATTAGAAGCTTGCTGAGTTAATTCAGCACTTTTATCTAGTCGAACTGCAATTGGTTCAATTACCTGAATTCGCAAATTTTTGATCAGTTCTTCTAAAACTTTTTCTCCTGGATTTTGTTGAAGTTCTCGAAGTTGTCTTTGCTCTGTAAAAATTGCTTTCATTCCTGGTAGAATTAGAGTTAGCATTTGCTGTCCGACCGCTTGACCGATGGCTTCAGCACTCAGATGGTTTAGCCCTGTGAATGTATCTGCTACACGACTCAGAATTTGAACTACTTCAGCATTAGCATTATCTGTTGTTGGTAAAGTTGCAATCTTTTCTAGTCTTTCACGTAAACTATCACGTCGTTTCTGTTTTAGCGAATCACTGATAAACAAAACTAAAGTGAACAAGCTACCAGAACCTAAGCCCATTAAGGAAGTAGAAAATGCTGTTTTCATTCCTTCTAGTAAACCAGTACTAGCTTCCATTAGTTCGCTAGAGTTATTTATGGAAGATAGATTGATACCTTGTAATCCGTCTTGAATACCGTAAAATGTTCCCAACACACCAATAGCAGTACACAAAGTAGTCACAAAACGTAGGGAACTACGAGGTATTGGACGAGATAAAACAGAGGGGTACTTTATTAGTAAAAATTTATCATCCGGTTTCTTGAAATCACCTTTAGTATCTGTTTGTAGATACCTGTCTTTCCATCTGCGAACATTGGAATTTTCTTGCAACCGACTATTTTTTGGATTTTCTAAAGATTTAATTGCAGCTTGAGTTTTACTACAATACTGCCATACTGTGTAAAACTCTACAATTACTGCAACTATTAGCACAAAAGCAGTAGCCCAATGAAAAGGCCCGTTATCCCAAATAATGTCCCAAATTTTTGCTATTCCCACAACAACACCCCTGTTTTTATTGCTTCTTAAATTGCGCTAATTCTTGAGAAGAAAGAACATCTTCTGCTACCCGTACAGGAAGATGTTCTGCATACTGACGGTTGTTTATATGTTCGCGGAGATATAAGCTATAAAGACGCTCACCTTCTACATTTTTGTCTTCTATTAAATAAACCTGTTTTGGTGCATAGCTTCGCAACAAACGCACTTGTAAACAGGTTTTTAAATCTCGTGATGAGGTTGATAGAGGCGAATCTTCGCCAAATAATTCACAAGCCACTTTCCAAGCGTGATTAACCGCGACAATCTCCCTCACCATCTGCTCAACAGAGGGATTCCATGCATCAGTATTTTCATGCATAATTGCAGTTTTATTATTTACCTATTTTTCTACATACTTATTATTCCCAAATCTAAAGAATAATTTAATTTTTTCTCAAAATATCGTTTTATTGAACGTAAAATAGGACTCAGGATCTGATCTCAATATGCTGTGTAGATTGGGCTTACTGTGTGAAAACCCAACAAACCCCCAAAATGTTGGGTTTCGTTCCTCAACCCAACCTACTATTATCCTTAATTGAACCGTATTGGAGCTTGTGGAACAGCCTACGAAAAACCTAACTCTCTATGGCGTGTTCAGGAATTAGCGGTAAATTTAGGCGAAAATAAGCACAAATTACCGTGATGAGCGAAATATTACGCGCCCTGGTGATTCTTCTTGATTAATTCGCGCATAGACTCGCAGACAAGCTAAGACTTCCCCAGGATTACCGCCACAATCAAGTTGCAAGTCGTCTTTGGTTAAGGCGCAAATATCGGCGTAAAGTCCTGATAATTGGCGAATGCGGACATCATTACCTGCATTATTCGCCATATCAACAAATTTTTTTAGCATTCGCCGTGATTCTTGTTGTAGTTTACCCCACCAGGAATAGCGATCGCTTGGTGGAATAAATACTAAGGAATGGATGGCTTCATCTATGTCAATCCAAGCACGTAGAGTTAATAAGGCATCAGTGTTTTCTACAGCTTTTTGGGTGCGTTGAAAGCGTTCTGTTAAGGCTTCAATATATTGATTTTGCTGTTCTGGTTTGGCGTGTAAGGAGACGATATCGAAGCTGAAAACGCTTTTTAAAGCATGATGTAAGTCTGGTTCTATTTCAATAAAATTAATACAAAAAAATAAGTAACCTGCGAGTAAGTTTATATCTTTTGAATCGGTATTTTGTTTGGTTTGGGTATAAGATAATGCTTTTTGGGATAGGCTTAAACCTTTGGTTTGAATTGTACCGCTAAGTCCGGGGTAAATAATTTCGTCGCGGATGAAGGGTAAGGGGTAGAGGTTGGAAGTGTCTTCTACTGCACCAATTTCTTGGGCTAAAGTCAAGGCGCGTTGACGCCAAGTTGCTGCTAATTCTTCGGGAATTCGTAGGAGTTTACGTTGTATTTCGTTCCATAATTCTGCGTCTGTTTGGCTTTGGAGGGGGTTATTTCCTAGATATAATTTGAGGTCTTTATCTGCGTCGAATTCTTGTTTAAGTTGGCTGAGTTTTAGTTCATTATTTGGGTTGGGTTGGGGAGATTTGGGTTGTAATAAGTTATGGATTTCTTGGAGTATTTCTTCGCATAATTTAGCGCCTGGATCTAGGGGATGTTCTGTTTGGGCTTGTTGTAATGTGGCGGCGATTCCGTGGAGGCTATAGCGTAATATTTGGGCTAGTTGGGAGTTTTCTGTTTGTAAGAGTTGGCGTAGGTTTTCCATGAGTGTCGCCTCCAGGTTATTTATTTTTTTTAATTAACCGCCAAGACGCCAAGACGCCAAGGAAGAGAGAAGAGAGATGAAACCGCAGAGACGCAGAGGAGCCAGTGCGTTGCGCGGGTTCCCCGCGTTGTAGCCACTGGCGTGACACAGAGAAGAGGTTTTGAGAGGTTTTCTCTCTGCGTCTTTGCGTCTCTGCGTGAGGTAATTCCTAATGAATTCCGCAGAAGGGATCGCGTTCTTTATCTACTTCGTTGGGTTGCAGTTCTAATTCGGCGCGATAAACACATCCTGGTTGTTTGAGGCTTTCTTGGATGTTTGATGTCCAGTAAGGTACTTCACCGGCGTGCATTCTTAAAATACCTTTGTTGTCGAGGGTGACGCGATATTGGCAAGGGTAATCTGTGGTGACATCGGGTTTAGTTAATGCGCCGATACGTATCCATTTTTTTGTGTTGGTTTCTGCATCTGTTTGTACTACATAAAAGGTATGTTCTCCATTTTTAGGGAAGGGTGGTAAGGGATTACTAATTAATCCTTTTCCTGGTTCGGGTGAACCATCGCGGATGTAATGAAATTCTTGCAGGGATTTACTAATATCTTTGTCGGCTTCAAAGACTAAATGATAAGCGTCTGGTTGATCTACGGTGGCTGATTCGATGACGTTGATGGCTATATCGCCATCGTTTAAGTCTTTGTTGGGACGTTCAACGGCTATATTCCATTTCAATTTACCATCAGCAAATAATGTAAATGTTTCTGAGGCGGCGGAGATGACGGAGGTGACATCAATACCGGGAACATCTATTAGGTAATGGGGGTTTCCTTGGCATAGTAAAACGCTAAATTGCAGGGTTTGATCGATTTCAAATTGAACTTTGATTTTTTTGAGAAAGTCGGGTTCTAAAAATCCAAGTTTCTCCATTAAGGTTTTACCGTCAAAGCTACCCCATAACCTTAAATCGCCGTCTTCGTAGTCTTGGCGATAAATAATGTTTGTTAATTGTATCCCTTGCCATTCTGTGCGGACTTTGGCGACGTTTTCATCTGCTGCTAGTTGATAAAGTTCTTGTCCGGCTTTAAATATTGTTAGGAGTTCGTTGCTTTGGGTTTTGCGTTTGAAGTTGCAAGGTAAGTAATAAAACAGGTTTTTGACATCTATTTCTAGTTGATTTGCACCTTTACGAAGTAATCCTTTTGACTCTTCGGGGTCGAATCTTAATCTACGTAGTTTCTCGGCGTAGCAAGCACCGGCTGAGGTGGCTAGTTTGGTAAATTCTAATACAAAGGTGATGCGTTCGGGGTTCCAGACGAAGTAGGGAGATTTGCTAAATTCTTGGTAGATGGAACGCTGTACGAGGTCGAGGCTGCAAGTTTTACCGGATAAAATTAGCCAGTCTACTTTGTGGGTATTCCAGGGGTCTATGGTGCTATCCTGGGGACGGAGGCGGCTATCCATGAGTCCTTGGGCAATACCGATCGCTTCTTTGATGGCTGATGATGCGGCGCGATCGAATTGTTGGCTATCGATGGTGACGCAGATACTACTGGGGTCTTTTACTTGGTATCTAATAGCACTTTGGTTGAGTAGTTCGGAAATCTGCTGTTCGGAGAGGGTAAAGGTGATGGGTAAAGCGTCTGCTGGCTTTTGTCCGAGTTTGATTTTGGCAGCTTCGGCATGATCCCACAATGTATAAAATGTTTGCAGGCGTTGGGGTGCTTGTTGCCAGCGAGTAGGTAAGACTTTTTCGGCTGTATCTAAAGCGTCTTTATAAGCGGCGTCGCCTTCGGGGTTTTCTTTATCTAAACATTTCAAAATACTGCCACTTTTGAATTGTCCGTTTTCGAGAAATCTTTCGTTTAATTCGGAGTTGATTAAGTCTTCTAGCTTGTCGCTTTCTAAATTTCCGGTGGAAACTGCTGTTAATAAAAAATCGGCGATCGCAATTTTTAACAGCTTAAATATTCTCAGGGTAATTAATTCGCCGCCTAGCTGTAAATGTCCCGATGAACCTAATAGTTTAGGTGTGAGTTTATAGTAACGTCCGCCTAAACCTCTGTCTTCATTATCGGCAAAGAATGGGGTTTTATCTTCTAGAGTTAATTCAATTAAAGCTAAGTCTGTAGTTCCCCCACCAATATCTAAAACTAAAACATTTTGTGACCATTTATTCCCGACTTGACGACAGCGAGTTTTGAAAGATTCAATTCCAATATTCAGATTACCGCCAAATTCTCGCCAGAGGAAAAATATCGCTACAGAAACGGCTTCGTCATAAGCGGTTTGGACATCATCAAGTCCTAATTTTTCAACTAATTCTTTAACTTCTTTCCGCACTACAGGCGGCGCAACGGTGGGATAAGTAACAACGGCGGAGAGAAAATCACCTTCAGAAAATCTGCGTCTGGCGCGTTTGCGATAATCTTCGGTTAATTCAATTAAATGTCCCCAAGCTGCTTGTACTAATTGGTTTACATTTATTGTTTCTTCCGCCTCATCTAAGATAACGGGAAAGGAACGATCCTGGCCAAAATAGCGTTTGGGGGAGTGATGAAAGCGGCTAATAATTTCTTTTAAAGCGCTGCTTGTTCCTTGGGCGATCGCTTTTTTTCGATTATCGCTGGCTTCTCTGCCCATTTTCAGTTTTAAAGCGGCTAATTTAGCGATTTCTAACTCGCTTTTAATTTCGGTGCTGCGCCTATCTATATCTAAAACGACGGGGATGAGATTTTGCGATTCGAGAGTGGGAACGCGGAAGACTTCATGATATATCTGATAAAGCTTTTTACTCACAGCACGCCGAAAGCGATCGCTTGTTCCTAAGCATAGTTCAATTTGGCGCAGTGCTTCTAAAAATCGTTCCCGGTTATCGCTTTCAAACACTTCACTTAAGCGGCTGGGTTCTATTTCGAGGTTTTTACTGATGTCAGCAATAAACTTTTCCCAGTCGCTAGCGCTGACATCTGGTAAAGCATCTGTAGCGGGGGAACTTAACCATTGTGCCATGCGATCGCGCAGTCGCATTTCTTGTTCTTTGGGTAATACTTCGGCGATGGGGACTTCAATGGGATCGAAAAGTGTGACTGTAGAATTGGATGTGCCAAAGTCTAATGCAAACCATCCGGGGAATCTTTTTTGTTGTTGGCTATTGGTTTGGGAGGAGTTCATGGTGTTGAAGGGTTAATTTTTTTTTAACGCAAAGGGGCGCAAAGGTTGGCGCGGAGGTTCGCAAAGTTTTCTCTCTGTGTTCTCTGCGTCTCTGCGGTTCATTTTCCTAATAGTTAATCTCAGAAACATCGGACAGAATTTGCAACCAGGTAGGAATTGCTAGTTGTGAGGATTCACCAGCAGCTAAATACCTCAGCAATTCTTCCTTTTTAGAAAGATTTTGCAAACTGGGAATAATTTGATCCAAAACCCCAGCTAATTCCCCATTCACTTGCTGATTAACTTCACTCACATATTGCACTAAATGCAGACTCGCACTAGCAGTAATTTCATCCCGCAAGCGCAATACAAAAAGCTGATGATTGTTCGATTTAGTTAAACCATTCCTTTCAGGTGCCCAATCAAATATTTGCCCTACATTATGTTTTTCATCTTGATGCGCTAAGGGAAAGATTACTTCAGCAACAATATTTTTCTCTCTACTTTCAATTTCCGAAATAATTGCTTCTTGCCATTTATTTGGATCGCAACCTAACAGCAGTTTATAAAATAACTCGGCTTCTTCAATGCCAAATTTAGCTTCTATTTCGGCTTCTATTTCTGGGTTGAGATTGGCTTGTAAATAATCTCGTTCTCTGGCAACAATATTTGATAACTTACTCAATAAATCTCCAATGGCTTGACGAATGCGATCGCGGGCGAATTCTTCTACTTCTTGAACTGTCTTAGCAAAGGTGGGATAAAAATCATCGCTTTTGGTAGGAATCGCTGTATTTACTCTATTACCCCTATCAAATAATTTCCCGGCTGCACCTTTAGATTCAGTTAAGGAAATTGTGCCGTTGTTCGCTTTATTAAATAGTAAAGTCCACTGATTCCAATTGAGAATGCGGTATGTTAGCTCATCTTTAACAACATCGCTAACGCCAATTCCCCTTCTATCTTTGAGTGGTTCCTTACCTAAATCTTTTTGGAAATTTCTGTAGGTTTTATCTAAATTCTCAATTGCTGCTCGTAATTCTAGCAAAGCTGGGCTATCGGCGGTAGGCATACCTTGTTCTTGCATTTCATCCAGGATATTTTTTAAATTATCCTGTTGTTGACGCACGTTATCAGCAGCCCTTTTCGTATCTTCATGGAGTTGCTTTAAACCGTGATTAGCTACGTGTTTTTGAATTAATTCTCGCAGCTTACTAATCCCCCCGTCTTGAGCAAAGTAGCCTAATTGTCTACCTAAATAATTACGCGCATCGGTTGCTAATAAATTCTCGCTTAACTGTCCCCATTTATCTTGTAAGCGCTTGGAACGATCTAAATAATCGGGATAATCTAGATTAGCGAGAAATTCTGGCGAACCTGCTTTGACGGAAGTGGAACGTTTCGCTAAATCTGCTAGCCCTAAAAGTGGTGATAGTAAAACAATTCTATCTTTTTGGCTGGTAAATGCATTAGCAGCATCAAGGGTAGTTTGCAGAACTTTGAGCTTTTGAAAAACCTGACTTTCACGTAAAGGATTATCGATGCTATCTTGAATTAATTGGTCTAATTCTCGTTCTCCTCCTTCACTATCTAGAGGTAGTTGATCGAAGCGTCCCACACCTACTAAAATTAAATCCTTGAGGTCTTGTCCCGGACGCTGTTGTTGCATCATGGTAAAGATTTTATTGGCGCGATCGCTTCCTGGGGATTTACCATTTAACAACACTAAAATTGTTTGAACTTCCGCTAATTCGCGCAGTGATAAAAAGGTATCTCTTGCGCCAGAATTCGCCGCACCCAATCCGGGAAAATCCAGCAAGATAAATTCCGATGCACCATTTACATCCCAAATTTCCCGCGAGATTTTCACATCAATATCTACACGGCGAATTAGGGGGAAACTATTCTGTAATAACTTAGCTGGTAATCTTTGCGGGGGACTGGGTAACTTGATATGTGCTGGCGGTAAATCGTCAAAGCTAATGGTTTGAATCGCCATTGGTTGCTCGACCAGCTTTAATCCTTCCCTGGCGGTGGTAGCATCAATTTGATAGGAACCGCCACACATGACTTCGCCGTAGGCTTGGTAAGCGCGAACAAAGATGACTAATTCACGCAAAATGTAACGCAACTCTAAATTATTGCTATTTTTCCAGGTTTCCTCGCACCAATTGAGTATATCCTTTGGTTCCTTCAGCTTCGTCACCAGCGCAGGTAAAAGTCCAGCCGCGACTGTGCGCCGATTAGCTTCCCCAATCATGAACCGCAGACAATCACTCACCCCTTCATGGGAAAGATACTCAACTGTAAAGTTGCCTAACTGTGTAGTGGCAAACCCATCCTGGGGTATGATGTGAATCGCTGTAACATTGCCCGTCGTAGGATTTTCGCTCACTGGTAAAGCATCAGCGTAGCCAATCAAGCTGCCTAACAGCAAAGTTTTCCCGCTACTAAATTCACCCATCACCCCGATTTTCACTGGTGAAGTAGCAAGTTCTACTGTTTTCTCCGCAGCTTCCCGGAGGCGAAACAGACTCTCATCAAGACTAGCTGGTACCCAATCTTCTTGCTTGGAGGGATATTCAGGCACAGAGTCTAATTTCTGGAGGATGAATTCGCCATATTTTTTATAACGCTCCAGTTGTTCTGTTTCCATAGAGTATTTTTTGCTCTAAGATAAATTGCTGTGAGTTTTATAACACAAAAAACCTGACCTTCGCCGTAGGTAAATTTCAACTCACCACAGGTAGCGATCGCCACGAAACCCGTTCATGCTTCCCAACGTCAATAAAAAAATTAACTATTTTTTAATAAAAAGATTTGTCTTAATAAACTATAAAATTGTGCTTTTTGTTAATGATTTTCTGGATCACATATCAGATAATTAAACTCCAGCATTCTCAAAAATTAAGTGCATCTCACATAACTGCTTCATAGTGGCATAAAAGGCAGAAAGATAGATTAAGGTGCTGTATAGAGATTGATTTGGCAAACATGATTGGTGAGTTTCGCGATCGCTCTTAGCGCAGAAGAGTGCGATCGCGATTATTTATGTTTGTCGTTAGAGACGCGATGAATCGCGTCTATACAATTGTCGTCTCCCTTGTCCGCAAATGAGGGGAGTAAACCCT
Organism: Calothrix anomala FACHB-343; assembly: GCF_014696435.1. Taxonomy (GTDB): domain Bacteria; phylum Cyanobacteriota; class Cyanobacteriia; order Cyanobacteriales; family Nostocaceae; genus Aulosira; species Aulosira anomala_A. Next base: position 33,074 of record NZ_JACJQG010000026.1, read on the forward strand.
CTCCACAGCTATAGTTATCCGTGTGAAAATCAGTTTCTACATATTTATACGGAGTCGAAGATTCCTCAAACCCCTGGCTGCCATGTATTCTATGTGGAGAATACTGGTTTACCAGTTGGGGTTTATGAATCTTTGACAGATTCTTTACGTAAACTTAACTAAACTTTATTGAAAAAATAACCAGAAAGCTGTTTACTGAATAGTAATTCACTTTTTGCTGCAACATTTGAACCCCTCAAACACCCTGTTCTGCAGGCATTGAGGGGATTCTTTATTTTGGGGCATTGGGCATTGGGCATTGGGTATTGATTATTTCGCCCTTGTCTCTAGTCGGCGTTTTCTTGCAAAACTAACTTCCCTCCTGGAATTAGCTGCAATTGTTGCCCTCGCCAGGTAATATATTTACCAAAAAAGCCATAACACCAAATTGCAAAATGCATTAAATCGCGGACAGGGATTAGCCAAAAATATTGTTTGGTAACGGTATCGTTGAATACGCTAACGCCAATTACCCAAGCCATAATTAACCGCAATATCCAAGTAATAACTAAGCTAGTCCAACCTAAGATTGAGCCTTTTGTCACTAACAATAAAAGTAAACTAGTAACTGTTCCATAGGTAAATAGCAATCCTAAATAACCCCAAGGACGAGAAACCCAAATACAACGCAGCCAACGGATTTGGCGTTGAATGATATCTGCTAGGGTGCTTTCATCTAAAATATGATCAACTATATAGTTAGATAAAAAGACGCGATAGCCAGCTTGAGCAGGTAAATAGCCGAGTTGAAAGTCATCTGCGAGATAATCTGCGATCGCATTAAATCCACCAATTGCTTCTAAGGCTTGTTTGCGAATAATAATAGTAGAACCGAAAGCAAATTTTATTTTTTCTAATTGATTGCTGACTAACACCCCTGGATGAAAGCTGGTAGCAATCCCCAGCGCTTCAAAAGAAGTTACCCATCCTTGAGCTAAGGAACGATATAAGCAGGTAACCACACCTACCTTTTCATCTTGCAACGGCTGGACGATGCGTTGTAAATAATCTTTACCGACGCGAATATCGCTGTCAGCGATGAGAAGAATTTCGTGTTTAGCTGCTGTGACAGCATTGGCGAGATTACTCACCTTTAGATTAGCGCCAATAATGCGATCGCTCACCACAAGCTGAATATCTACATTGGGGAACTGCTGAATTAGTTGTTCAATAATAGCGATCGCTGGATCTTCGCGATCGCGCACTGCAAAGATAATTTGGTATGCTGGGTAATCTTGCTGACAAAATGAAGCTAAATTTTCCTCAGCGTCTCGATCCACACCACATATCGGTTTGAGAATCGTTACCGGGGGAAGGAATGCAGGATCTATGGTGTGGGGTTGGGTAAAAAAGGCGATCGCTGCATATATGCTGTAACAGTAGAAACAGATAGCCACTAGACACAGTATTAACAGCAACCACTCAATGACTAACATCATGCTCACTTTGGTAAATATCTGCTGGACTCAAACGCTGATAAATCCTACTTATACAATGGGATAATAATCATAGAGCTGATAAGTTCTTTCTGACCCCTAGACGAGCGCATTCAGTAAAATTGCTCATCGAAGAAGGGAATAGGGAACGGGGAACGGGGAACGGTTAAGAGTTCCCTATTCCCGTCAGGGGAGTTAGATACCCCTGTTTCTTTTCGTAGCAAGTTTCAATTGGGGTATAAATCCCCACTTGTAACACTCTGTTCCCTATTCCCTGTTCCCTGTTCCCTTTTAATACATCTTCATGAATCTGATTTACTTTCTTTTACGTTCGGCATGGGGGATGGTAGCGATCGCGATCGTTACCGGATTCCTGAGTGGTGGGAGCAGTGCGGGACTAATTGCGCTCATTAGTTCAGCCGCAAATCCTAGCAACCAATCACCCCTGACATCTATCGCTTGGGGGTTTGTCGGATTAGTCATAGTTGCATTAATTACCAGCATCATCTCCCAAGTGATGCTAGTTCGCCTCTCCCAAAACGCCATCTTACAATTACGGATGGGTTTAAGTAATCAAATCCTCGCTTCTGAGTTAAGTCATCTAGAAAACTTAGGTAATCCCCGCATCTTAGCCACCCTCACCGAAGATGTTCAAGCTGTCGCTAATGCTGTATATTTAATTCCCTTTCTCTGCATTGATTTAGCGATGGTTGCTGGTTGCTTAGTGTATATAACTTGGCTTTCTTGGTTAGTATTTTTACTAGTTGTCATCTTAATGGTAGTCGCATTGGGTAGCTGTAACTGGCTGTTACGCGGTGGGGGAGAATTACTAGCTCAAGCGCGTGACGATCAAGATGTATTATTTCAGCATTTTCGCACAGTTACCGAAGGGATTAAAGAACTAAAACTTAATTATCAACGCCGTCAAAGTTTCTTAAAAAACCAACTTAAATCAACGGCTGTTAGATACCGAAATCATAATGTTAAAGGCTTAACTTTATTTGCCGTCACTACAAGCTGGGGTAGATTTATCTTTTTTTTCGCGGTGGGTTTTCTGTTATTCGCCTTACCAAATTTAATTACTATTAGTCCCCATACACTTTCAGGCTTCATCTTGACATTTACTTATTTGATGTTGCCAATGGACAATATAGTTAATAACCTACCGCAAATTATTCGCGCTAATGTTTCGTTTCAAAAGATAGAATCATTAGGTTTAGCTCTGGCTAGTAAAGAAGAAACTTCCACAGTCCCGCCAAATATTAACCCGATTTGGCAGAGTTTACAACTCAAGGGTATTACTCACACCTATTACAGAGAGCAAGAAGATAATAGCTTTATTCTTGGCCCTATTGATTTGACATTATATCAGCAAGAAATAGTATTTATTGTTGGTGGTAATGGTAGCGGTAAATCGACTTTAGCTAAACTAATTACTGGTTTGTATATCCCTGAAAAAGGAGATATTTTTTGGGATAAAGAGCTAATTACAGACAGTAATCGTGAATGGTATCGTCAACATTTTTCTGTGGTGTTTTCTGACTTTTACTTATTTGAGGAACTTTTAGGTTTAGAAAATGCTGATTTAGATAATAAAGCCCAAAAGTACCTCAAACAACTTCAGCTAGAGCATAAAGTCAAAATTGAAAATGGTAAACTTTCTACTACTGCGCTTTCTCAAGGACAGCGTAAAAGATTGGCTTTACTCACAGCTTATTTAGAAGATAGACCGATTTATTTATTTGATGAATGGGCAGCAGATCAAGACCCTATTTTCAAAGATATATTTTACACCCAATTATTAGCAGAATTGAAAGCCCAAGGAAAAACGGTAATAGTCATTAGCCACGACGATCGCTATTTTCATTTAGCAGACCGAATAGTTAAATTAGACTACGGTAAAGTTGAGTATGAAAATAGTCAGTAGGTAATGGGCATGGGGCATTGGGCATTGAGTATTTATTGTTTCTTCCTTGTGTGTCTTTTGTCTCTTTAGGCTTTAATTGGGTTGCGGCTGAGAATTATTTCTGACTGGACTATTTTCTTTAATTGGTTGTAGAGGATTAACCTTGAGGACGGGTTCATTATTGGAAATTTGTCTTTGTCTGAGAAGTTTAATTTCTCGTTCCATTAATTCTTGTCCTTGGCGGAAAAAGTCTTGAGAACTATGGGGAACTAAATCACGAGATAACTGTTGAGTTTGTGCAGGAGTCAAGCTAGGTAGCTGTTGTTGCGCATTCACAGCAGTGTTTCCCAACATAAATAAACCAGTGGAGAAACCAAACACTGTAGTTTTAATGTAACGAGAACATCTGAGTAACAACATGGTTTATACCTCTCTTGCTGCTTTTAACTACTAGAAAGGTACAACAATTAATTTGCTCATTACCTCCTACAAATGGGTTAATTATTTTCAGTCAAAAGCTTGATATCAAGCACATCTATAATGTTACGCAGCAATTAAGAGTAGTATAGGAATCCGATTTGATTTCTGAAAAAATATATGTATTTGTAGGGTGTGTTATCGCGTAGCGTAACGCACCAAAGCCTTCGGACGGTGCGTTAGCCTCCGGCATAACGCACCCTACGTATATTTCAAAAATCAAATATGAGTCCTATATATATAGATTGCATTACAGCAAAGCCCGTAACCTCAGCATTAACACACCATACAAATTTATACTAATTCAAATATTATTTGCGATATATCAATATATTCTTAGAGGGCAAGGCATTGCCTTGCCCCTACAATTTGTTGCATTCTTATTTCAAATTGGTATTATATTTATGCATCAAAATATATTGAATTTTGAGCTTTGACTCAATTAACAATTAACAGTCAATAGTCAACAGTCAACCGTCAACAGTCAACCGTCAACCGTCACCAAAAAAATAAAGAGACATTGGCGGCAATGTCCCTTTATTTCATAATTTGCTATAGGCTTTTGTAATAATTAATGGTGGCGTTTGAGAACACCAAGTTCTTGCTGTATGGGTAATACATCTAAAATATCGGTTTGGGAACAATATTTTAGATCTTCATCACATTCTAGACGCAGCAGACGTTTGCCGTGACTGGCTTGGTGTAAGAGTCCTAACAAGTTATCTTGCCATTGAGAGTAGAGCGCGATCGCACTAATCACTTCATCATTACCAGCTATTTCCTCCGGTGATAACTGAGTTTGTTGCACAATACTATGCGCGATCGCACCTGCACATACAGTATCTTCTAAAGAAAAACTGCCTTCCCAACCTGAACCAACAATCCAGACAGTCTCTGGTTGCTTTTCTAGCAGAAATTGAACCACCGCAGCACGGTTGATTAAAGCAGCTGCTAAAACAGTAGGGGCATCTTGTACCCGCTTTAAAGCACGAGTGCCATTGGTGGTACTAATAAATAAGCGCCGCCCTTCTACGAGTTCTGGCGTGCAATCTAGGGGAGAATTACCCAATTCAAAACCAGCTACTTTTGCACCACCGCGTTCTCCAGCTCGTAGCCGTTTTACTGGGGGCCATTTTTCACTGACTTCCATGAGTTGATCTAAATCGCTGAACACTTGTACAGCTTCGCCCCCAGCCGCCAAAACTGTGGCCATTGTGCTAGTAGCCCGCAGAACATCGACTGCGATCGCACATTCTGGGGCTTGATCGGTTGGAGTCAATTCCGGGGTATGGTAAACAAAAAGCTTCACGTTATAGATAAGCCTGATTAATGCTGTCGAGAAACATTTTAACCAGTTGATGACATATAAAGTAAGTAAGAATTCTCAAAGGTTAAGACAGAGGATGCTCTATGGTTTGGGCATGGGGCATGGGGCATGGGGCATGGGGCATGGGGCGTTAGGGAACTCTAAAAAATAAATTATGCCAAATTGTAGGGGCGGGGTAACCCCGCCCTTACGAGTTGCGGTTTTGGTAAGTTCTAGATCGCAAGATTTTTATTTGGAAGTCCCTTAATGAGGCTTTTTTTCTCGTCGTTGAGTCTTTGATACTGGTTAATGAGGCTTTGATACTCGTCAGCGAGTCTTGAATACTCGTCGTTGAGTCTTTGATACTGATTAATGAGTCTTTGATACTGGTTAATGAGTCTTTGATACTGGTTAACGAGTCTTTGATACTGGTTAATGAGTCTTTGATACTGATTAATGAGTCTTTGAGACTGATTAATCAGTCTTTGATACTGGTTAATGAGTCTTTGATACTGGTTAATGAGTCTTTAATACTCGTGAATGAATTAGAACTTATGCCAATTTATACCAACAATGAGATAAACCCGTAGGGGAAAGGCACTGCCTTGCCCCGAAAAATGATTTAGGTATCGCCAAGCTTGTTTAAATTGATACAACGCCTTCACAATTTGTAATCCTTGGGTAGAGCATCAGCCAAAGTCAACAAAGCCGCAAATACAAGCAGTAGAGTTTTAGCATTGCCTTGACCTGAAAATTATTTAGGTATCGCCAACCTTATTTGATACCAATTTAAATAATGTTGGCGGCGTGTTGATATATTCTAGAGGGCATGGCAGTGCCAATGCCCCTACCTGTTGCATGATTTTTTATATTGGTATGAATTGGTACCACACATTCACTATTCTTTGAATTACGAATTAGATAGACGCAAGCCTTACCCCAGGGAATTACGAATTACGAATTAGTTTGGCATTACTTATTGGTGTCACCTTAACGCGAAACCCAGTCACCGCAAGGAACTGAAGTTCCTTGCTAATAGTCAAAGTCATCGTCAGATTCCTACATATCCTCAAAATCTTGAGTCTACTTTAGTAGACTTTGGCTATGAGCCTGAGAATTCATTCTCAGGCGGGGGACAAAGCTAAGACAGAGGCTATTTTTAGCTTAAGTTGACACCAATGGGCATTACCAAACCCCTACGGTGCATTGGTGTTTTTTTATGTAATTGGCAATTTAGTGAATTTCTTCCCCGCAAAACTGCATAACCCCCACCCTGCTCAGAACTATATAACAATAAGCCAGCAAATAACGCTGGTGCTGCGGTTAAATTATGCACAATTTAGCCAAATTCACCAACTCTTTAGCATATTCCTTGACAAAACAGCTTAACTTAATTACTTGAGCCTCCTGCTTCCCCACCCAATCTTAATTTCATCATTCCCTATGCGCTTTTCCAACATTGGTCTAAGTTTCCTCGCCCTAATTATCGCCACAGCTTCCACACCAATAACTTTCAGCCTTTTCGCCTCACCAGGAGAGTTACGAGTACTGGCGCAAACATCAGCCGACCGCAAAGCCGAAGCAGATAGATTGTTACAGCAAGGTATTGAGCAATATCAAACCAGTCAATTTGAAGCAGCATTACAGTCTTGGCAACAAGCATTGATTATCTATCGCCAAATCAAAGACCGTAAAGGTGAGGGACAATCTCTGGGCAATCTGGGACTTGCTTACGATGCTCTAGGAGACTATACCAAAGCCATTGACTACCAGCAGCAGTTATTGGCGATCGCTAGGGAAATCAAAGACCGTAAAGGTGAGGGTACTGCTCTGGGCAATCTGGGAATTGCTTACTATGCGCTAGGAAACTACACCAAAGCCATTGACTACCAGCAGCAGAGTTTGGCGATCGCTAGGGAAATCAAAGACCGTAAAGGTGAGGGAAATGCTCTGGGCAATCTGGGACTTGCTTACTATGCTCTAGGAAACTACACCAAAGCCATTGACTACCAGCAGCAGTTATTGGCGATCGCTAGGGAAATCAAAGACCGTTTAGGTGAGGGTGCTGCTCTGGGCAATCTGGGACTTGCTTACTATGCTCTAGGAAACTACACCAAAGCCATTGACTACCAGCAGCAGAGTTTGGCGATCGCTAGGGAAATCAAAGACCGTAAAGGTGAGGGTGCTGCTCTGGGCAATCTGGGAAATGCTTACTATGCTCTAGGAAACTACACCAAAGCCATTGACTACCAGCAGCAGTTATTGGCGATCGCTAGGGAAATCAAAGACCGTAAAGGTGAGGGACAATCTCTGGGCAATCTGGGAAATGCTTACGATGCTCTAGGAGACTACACCAAAGCCATTGACTACCACTCCTCAAGATTGGCGATCGCTAGGGAAATCAAAGACCGTAAAGGTGAGGGTGCTGCTCTGGGCAATCTGGGACTTGCTTACTATGCACTAGGAGACTACACCAAAGCCATTGACTACCACTCCTCAAGATTGGCGATCGCTAGGGAAATCAAAGACCGTTTAGGGGAGGGAAATGCTCTGGGCAATCTGGGAATTGCTTACTATGCACTAGGAGACTACACCAAAGCCATTGACTACCACTCCTCAAGATTGGCGATCGCTAGGGAAATCAAAGACCGTTTAGGGGAGGGAAAAGCTCTGGGCAATCTGGGAGTTGCTTACTATGCACTAGGAGACTACACCAAAGCCATTGACTACCAGCAGCAGACATTGGCGATCGCTAGGGAAATCAAAAACCGTTTAGGGGAATGGGAATCTCTGAACAATCTGGGATTAGCTTACCAAAAATCTGGCAAACTCCCAGAAGCTGAAAAAATCCTGCTTGCTGGTATTGAAGTATTAAAATCTATCCGAGGAGACTTGGGTAACAACGATGCTTATAAAATCTCAATTTTTGAAGAACAAGCTCGCACCTACCGTATATTGCAACGAGTGCTGATTGCTCAGAATAAAATCAACGATGCACTCTTAATCTCCGAGCAAGGACGTAGTAGGGCGCTGGTGGATTTGTTAAATTTACGTTTGTCTGCTAAAAATGCCCTGGCAAATGTAGAACCCACATTATCCCTACTGCAACAAATCGCCAAACAACAAAACGCTACCCTTGTTGAATATTCAATTATTTATGATGAATTCAAAATTCAGGGTAAACAAGAAGGTAAGGAATCAGAACTCTACATTTGGGTAATCAAACCCACAGGCGAAGTTACTTTCCGCAAAGTTGACCTTAAACCTTTATGGCAAAAAGAAAATACAACTTTAGCTCAATTAGTCACCAACAGCCGTGAGTCAATTGGTGTCAGAGGTCGGGGTATTTTTGAGTCCAGTTACAAACCCAATCCTAGCCTAGCAAAACAACGATTTCAACGACTTCACCAACTACTAATTAATCCCATTGCTGACTTGCTACCAAAAAATCCTGATGAGCGAGTTACATTTATACCCCAATCATCTTTATTCCTTGTTCCCTTCGCCGCGTTACAAGATGAGCAAGGTAAATACCTCATTGAAAAACACACTATCCTCACTGCCCCAGCAATTCAAGTATTAGATTTAACTCGCAAACAACGGCAGAAAGTTTCTGGTAATCAAGCTCTAGTTGTGGGCAATCCTATCATGCCCAGCGTTTCCCCCAAAGTTGGCGAAGCACCGCAACAATTAACTCCCTTACCAGGTGCAGAAAAGGAAGCTAAAGAAATCGCCCAACTGTTAAACACCAAAGCCATCACAGGTAAAGAAGCAACCAAAGCCGCTTTTATGCAAAGATTACCCCAAGCGAGATTTATTCATCTAGCTACCCACGGCTTACTTGACGATTTTAAAGGTTTGGGTGTCCCTGGTGCAGTCGCTCTCGCCCCTGATGGTAAAGATAACGGCTTGCTAACTGCCAATGAAATTTTAGATTTAAAAATTAACGCCGAATTAGTTGTTTTAAGTGCTTGCGATACCGGACAAGGTAAAGTTACAGGCGATGGTGTAATTGGCTTATCTCGCGCCTTAATTTCTGCGGGTGCGCCGAGTGTGATTGTCACATTATGGTCTATTCCCGATAGTCCTTCCGCATTATTAATGGGGGAATTTTACCGTCAGTTGCAGAAGAATCCTGATAAAGCTTGGGCTTTGCGTCAAGCGATGTTGGTGACGATGAAACAGCATCCAAATCCTAGCGCTTGGGCGGCGTTTACTTTAATTGGCGAGGCGAAATAATAACAATTTAAATAAGTAGGCGGCGGAATTCAAAATAACTGGCGAAGTCTGTCATTAGTCATTAGTCATTAGTCATTAGTCATTAGTCATTGGTAATAGTTGTCAACCTACAGAACTTACGCACTCAGATCCCCCAACCCCCTTAAAAAGGGGGCTTTAGACTTTCCCCCCTTTTTAAGGGGGGATCGGGGTTTCAGGCTTCAGTGCGTAAGTCCTAATCTATTACATTGCGCCGAAATCTTGCCTTCACCATAGAATGGTACGGCTAATCGAACAAAGCCAAATCAAGCAGGCTCAAGAAATTTAGCCCACGCAGGTGGGCTTCGTACTATTAGCCCCAGGCTTTGAGCCTGCAGGCGTTATTTCGGGTATGCGATCGCATTTTTGGTCTAATACCAATTTAAATAATGTTGGCGGCGCGTTGATGTATTCTAGAGGGCATGGCAGTGCCAATGCCCCTACCGTATTCATATCATGAGGCAATTCCTTCACCCTGGATAAACGCGCCCTTTCCACGCACCACCGCGCCCTTGCCAATGGCGAATAGCGGAATCTACAGTCATCAGGGTATAAAGAAAAGCGATCGCAGGTAAACAAAAGGTGAGCCAAGGCGGACATTTATAAAAGCGGATAGTTGGATAATAAGCTACAGACATTAATAACCAAGCTGATAAACCTAAAAGAGCGATCGCCCAATTAAGACTTAATAAACCGAAAATAGTTGCAAATTGTGGTATCAAATAAATCAAAGTCATCGCCAAGACTGTACCAACTAACAGCACAGGCGAATAATTCAGTTGAGTATAAGCAGTACGCGCCACCATCTGCCAAATCGTCTCTAAATCAGGATAAGGACGCAAACTCCGAGTTAAAGCACTCAACCCTAACCAAATTCTCCCTTGTCCTCCTTGTCCCTTAACAGCTTTCGCCAAAGCACAATCATCAATTAAAGCTTGCTTAATCGCCCCAATTCCACCAATTTTTTCTAAAGCGGCTGTGCGAATTAAAATAGAACCCCCAGCCGCCGCAGCTGTAGGATTTTTCGGGTTATTCACCCAGCGAAAAGGATAAAGTTTTTGAAAGAAAAATACAAAAGCTGGTATTAAAAGTTGTTCCCAAAAGCTTTGACATCTCAGGCGCACCATCACCGAAACCATGTCTAAATCTTCCTGTTCGGCTTTAGCAACTAATCGGCGGAGACTGCTGACATCATGCTCAATATCTGCATCTGTGAGTAAAAAATAGTCTGGTGCAAAATCTGTCGCTAATTGAATGCCTTGTTCTACCGCCCAAAGTTTACCACTCCAGCCAGCAGGCAAGGATTTACCAGAGATAATATGTAATTGATTGGCTTTATTTAAAGCGTAAGCTACCCCTTGGGCAAAGTCTGCTGTACCGTCATTACTGCGATCGTCCACCAAAAACACGTTAAAATCGCCAGGGTAGTCTTGCAGAAGCAGCGATCGCAAACTAATAGGTAGTAAATCAGCTTCATTACGCGCCGGAATAACTGCACAAATCCTGGGTAAAGATGACAAAGGAATTTCTGCAACTTCTAATTGGCGATCGCAACGCCAAAACTGTCCGCGTAAAGTCAGTAATCCTATCCAAATCACTAAAGAAAACACTGTTAACACTAATACAACTGCCGCCATTAGCTGTCGCCTATTCTCAATATCTCAGAGAGAATACTACAGCATATTTCAGGGGTATGGGGCATGGGGCATGGGGCATTGGGCATTGGGCATGGGGCAAAAGTCAAATAAAATTCTTAATTTTGAATTTTGAATTTTGAATTTTGAATTGATTGTCCTTCTTCCCCGCCCCCTGCCTACACAGTGATAGTATATCTTTTTAGTTAGAAGTCCCTGTGGTGTAGAGGTTCAAGGGTATTTGATGCAAACTCAAGATAGAGTCACGGTTAATCAAGTCGCAGAAGCGATCGCGGCTAGTCAAAAATATCTGCTATCAATTCAAAAGCCAGCAGGTTACTGGTGGGCTGAGTTAGAATCTAACGTCACGATTACGGCTGAAGCTGTGCTGCTGCATAAAATTTGGGGTACAGATAGCACCAGGCCTTTGCACAAAGCTGAAACTTACCTGCGTTCTCAACAACGAGAACATGGGGGTTGGGAATTGTATTGTGATGATGGCGGCGAACTGAGTACTACAGTAGAAGCTTACATGGCTTTGAAGCTCTTAGGTGTGCCCGCCGATGATCCCGCCATGCTCAAGGCTAAAGCTTTTATTCTCCAACGGGGCGGCATCAGTAAAACTCGCATCTTTACTAAACTACACCTCGCCCTGATTGGCTGTTACGACTGGCGCGGTATTCCTTCCCTCCCGCCTTGGATTATGCTTTTGCCCGATAATTTCTTTATCAACATTTATGAAATGTCGAGTTGGGCGAGATCCAGTACTGTACCGTTGTTGATTGTCTGCGATCGCAAACCTGTTTTTCAAATTGAGCCAGCTATTACTGTTGATGAACTCTACGCCGAAGGACGCGATCGCGTCCAGTGGGAATTACCTAAAAGTGGTGATTGGACTGATTTATTTCTTACCTTGGATCGAGGCTTCAAATTAGCCGAAAGCTTGAATTTAGTACCCTTCCGCGACGAAAGCATCAAAGCCGCCGAAAAATGGATTTTAGACCGCCAAGAAGCCACCGGTGATTGGGGTGGGATTATTCCCGCCATGCTCAATTCTTTATTAGCATTGCGCTGTCTCAATTATGACGCTGCCGACCCCATTGTAGAACGGGGATTGAAAGCTGTTGATAACTTTGCCATTGAGACGGAAACTACCTATTGCGTTCAGCCTTGTGTATCACCGGTTTGGGATACAGCCTGGGCAATTCGCGCCTTAATAGATTCTGGTTTTGCCCCCGATCATCCGGCTGTAGTACAGGCGGCAGAATGGTTAATTGACAAGCAAATTCTCGACTACGGAGATTGGTATGTCAAAAATCGCCAAGGCAAACCAGGTGCTTGGGCATTTGAATTTGATAACCGCTTTTACCCCGATGTCGATGATTCTGCGGTTGTCGTCATGGCGCTACATCAAACCAAACTCCCCAACGAAAAATTAAAACAAGCTGCGATCGCTCGTGCTTTAAACTGGATTGCGACCATGCAGTGTAAACCAGGTGGTTGGGCAGCTTTTGACATCGACAACGATCAAGAATGGCTGAATGCAATACCCTATGGCGACTTAAAAGCCATGATTGATCCCAACACCGCCGATGTCACCGCCAGAGTATTAGAAATGCTCGGTGCTTGTAACCTTGCTATAGATAATCGTAACTTTGAAAGAGCGATCGCCTATTTACTGAACGAACAAGAATCAGAAGGTTGTTGGTTTGGGCGTTGGGGCGTAAATTACATCTATGGTACTAGCGGCGCACTTTCCGCCCTAGCCTTAGTTGCACCCAAAACCCAGCAGCAAAGCATCGAACGCGGCGCAGCTTGGTTAGTCCAATGTCAAAATTCTGACGGTGGCTGGGGTGAAACCTGCCGCACCTATAACGATCCTAGTCTCAAAGGACAAGGAACCAGCACCGCATCCCAAACAGCCTGGGCATTAATTGGACTGATAGCTGCTGGTGAAGCCACAGGTAAATTTGCCCATCAAGCCATTGAAAAAGGAATTAACTATCTTTTGACCACCCAAAAGCCCGATGGTACATGGTACGAAGCATATTTCACAGGCACAGGCTTTCCCTGCCATTTTTACCTCAAATATCACATGTATCAGCAGTACTTCCCCCTAATCGCCCTCGGTCGCTATCGTTCTGTTTTAGGGGCTAGAGGCTAGGGGCTAGAAAGCAGAGGGGCAGGGAGCAGGGAGCAGGGGGAAGAAATCACTTTGGACTATTGACTCTTGTACAGACGCGATTCATCGCGTCTCTGCCCAATGCCCAATGCTCAATGCCCAATGCCCAATGCCCAATGCCCAATAACAACTGACAACTGACAAATGACCAATCTAATCGAATACGAACAAGCCTCTGATGAAGTGCGGGCTGTATATGACGACATCCGCGCTACCCGCAAGACTGAATATATCAACAATTTTTGGAAAGCGATCGCTAATCATCCGCCAACTCTGCAACGCACTTGGCAAGCTGTCAAGGAAGTGATGACGAGTCCGGGAGAAATCGATCCACTGATGCGTGAATTAATTTACATCGCCGTGAGCGTGACAAATGGCTGTGATTATTGTATATCCTCACACTCAGCCTCCGCCCGTGCCAAGGGCATGACTGATACAATGTTTGGCGAACTTTTGGCGATCGTTGCTACAGCAAACTCTACCAATCGCCTAGCTGATGGTTATAAAATCCCTGTGGATGAGCAATTTAAAACCTAACCATTATCTGATTGTCTAATTGACCGTATCTGGTCTTAGATGCGGCTCAAACATAGGGCACAGGCAACATTTTGATGATTTGTTGCCTGTCTCTTGTGAAAATTGCTGAGTTAAAAGAGCGATCGCTTCTAAGTAATTTATCCTATTTTAACTCTTACATCTTTCTTTACCCTGGAATTCAAATGACATTGAAAACTACTTTTAATCAGGTTTCTGAGTTTAAATATGAAATCAGCTTACGCAAAAATCACGATAAATAGATGACTTATTTATTACTTTAAACAATCTTTATTTAACTGATATTAAGTATGGAATTCTACAAAAGCAAAATTTAAAACTGTGCTAAATGTTTCTTGATAAATTAGAGGTTATTACTCAGTTTCAATAACTACAAAAATAAGAAGATAATTAAACAAAGAGAGATATTTTGAAACCTATCGTAAGACAGATGAGAAGATTACTAAATAAATTTAAACTATTAGATAGAAAGCAAAAGGCATCACAAATATTGAGGGTGCAGATACATAGGTAAAAACAGAGTAAAAAGCAGATTTTTTACTCTGTATTTATTTTTGCCAATTGTTAGAGACGCAATTAATTGTAGAGACGCGATTAATCGCGTCTACAGATGTCAGTTGTTATGCAAATAGTCAATCCCATTGACCATTGACCATTGACCATTGACTAAGGTGTTGATTCCGGTGCAACACTAGGACTAGCAATCGGTGTAGGTTTGAGATTCTGGGCTTTGTAGAAAGTTTCCAAGCTATCGCGATCGCCTACAAAACGCCAGTGCCAAGGTTCATAACTCACACCTTGGGGATTATCCTTAGGAAAGGACATCTCAAACCCAAAACGGGCAGCATTTTCTTCTAACCACTTATAAGCTCTGGTATTGTCAAAGTTAGCTTGCAGATTTGTGGCTGGAACAGCACCATCCCCAATATCTACAGCATAGCCAGTGTGGTGTTCGCTATGACCGGGAGGCGCGCTTAAAGCTGCTCTTTCGGCGGGGGTTTGATTGCGCTGCGCACCCACACCAAAAAATAACTGTTCCTGCTCCTTCACAGAGCGAAAGCCAGAAATCGGGACTAAATTGACACCAGCTTGGCGTGCGGCTCTTTCCATCTCGCGAAACTTTTCCGCAGCTGCTGTGCGCATTTTAATGCGTCCAGAAACTACTGCTAAATCAGATTCTGGCGCTTCTGTATATGCTAAATGCCCTAATATAGTATCGCTATTATTAGTTTGCGCTTCTCCAGAATTTTCAGATATTGGTGTTTCTGTGGGTGAAATAGTCGGAGAAGGTTGAGAACTAGTGATTCTTTTAGGTGAAAGGATAAAAAATACAAAGCCACTACTGACAGCAAGCAGGACAAAAGCCAATGCTCCACCAATCAGCAAAACTAGAGGTTGGACGCGCATTTTCGGTTTTGGATCGGGAGTATCGCGTAAAGCTGCTGGAATATCATCCCCAGAAGCAGCCGAAGAGTGTTGAGGTTCTCCAGAAAACCCAGCTTTATTCAAGAATTCTCTCCTAGCTTGAAAATAGCGTTGACTGTTGACTGTTGACTGTTGACGGTTGACTCTTAAGAAAAATTTTCATATTTGGTGCTGAGATTTTCTCGTGATTAGCTGCCTTGTTTCAATAGCCATAACAGATTTTAGACTGGAAAAAAATAAATGCAAGCGCTAGCATTTTACATCTATATTTTTAGATGATTTTTAGGTGATATCTTGACAAATCTTTTCGAGCTATATGTCAAGCTAGTGGGACTAGTCCTGTTAGGATTCATTTTGGGACGTAAGCTACCAAGCACGGTTCCCTCAGTTGTAGGTCATTTCCTCTTTTATTTGGGAGTACCGATAAGCATAGTATCTTTTTTATATCAAGCTGACCTTTCGGGACAGATTTGGATTGCACCTGCGATCGCATACCTCGCCATTTTACTAGGAGCATTATTAGCTTGGTTAGCAATTAAAGGACAAACCTATGTGACAAATACCATGCCCCAACAACCAACGCAAGGGAGTTTGCTGTTAGCTGCGATGGTAGGTAATACAGGTTACCTCGGCTTTCCCATTACCTTAGCAATGGTAGGACAACAATACTTTGCTTGGGCTTTATTTTACGATCTCTTGGGCACAGTATTTGGTGCTTACGGCTTAGGCGTCGCCCTAGCAGCAAGATTTGGCAACAATATTAACAACCATCAGCACATAACTAAAGCAATCTTAATTAATCCTGCTTTGTGGAGTTTCGCGTTTGGCTTACTTTTGCGCCAAGTAAAAATTCCCCACTTAGTCGCCTTCTACATGGATAAATTAGCTTGGATTGCCCTAACCTTATCCCTAGTTTTAATTGGAATGCGATTGTCACAGCTAAAATCTTGGAGAAGCTTGCCACAGGTAGGCATTAGCTTGGCAATTAAAATGATCTTAGTCCCCCTCATTCTCGGCAGTACCTTAGGATGGTTTGGCATCACAGGTTCAGCCGCCAAAGTCATTGTTTTGCAAATGGCTATGCCACCTGCATTTGCTACCCTGGTACTAGCGGAAACCTTCAATCTCGACCGCGATTTAGCCGTCACTGCCCTAGCCGCCGGAGCTTTTATACTACTGATTACATTACCCTTTTGGCTGTGGCTGTTTTAAAGGGGACAAGGAGGACAAGGGAGACAAGGAAGACAAGAAAAAATAATCAATGCCCCATGCCCAATGCCCAATGCCCCATGCCCAATACCTATAAACGAGATGATACCTCGCTCCGTGGGCTAAACTTTGCAGCTAAATCTGCTGGGTTTGTATATTCATAAGGTTCAAAAGGCTGATGAATCCAAGGATTATCTGTGAGATAGTCAACATAATAATCTGGCTCAAAAACTGAACAGGCTTTATACCAAATTACAGCAGAGCGAATTTCGGAAATCTCAAATTCAGGATGTTGCTGTAGCCAGGGAATAGTCTCTTGAATTGTGATACCAGAGTCTACTAAGTCATCAACTAATAGAATCCGCGAACCTAAAGTTTCGCTAGTCATTGTTAAATGACGTGACAAGATTAACGATCCCCTTTCTTGCTTGCCGGGGCCACTGTAAGATGATGTTGCTAAAATTGCCAGAGGTTGCTTATATATACGGGAAAGAATATCTCCCACCCGTAGTCCACCTCTGGCTAGACAGACAATCTGGTTGAATTCCCAACCGGATTGATAAATCTGAGCAGCCAGTTGTTCGATTTTCTGGTGATAATCTGACCAAGAAACGTAAAGGTCTGGCATAAAGCAAGGGGTTTTGGTGAATACTGAAGGAATTGCAAATTCTTTATTTTAATATGAGCGCTAAATATTATGAATGATTCTGTTGCTGATGACTCTCACAAAAGTGAAAAGCTATCATTTAAAACTAAACTAGCTTACGGTGCAGGTGACTTAGGCCCCGCGATTAATGCCAATATTTCGGTGTTTTTTTTATTGGTGTTCTTTACTAATGTTGCTGGGATTCCAGCTGGTTTAGCCGGCAGCATTTTGATGATTGGTAAAATTTGGGATGCAGTCAACGATCCATTTGTCGGGTTTCTCACAGATAAAACTCAATCTCGGCGTTGGGGTCGTCGTTTACCTTGGCTATTATATGGGGCTATTCCCTTTGGAGTTTTCTTTTTCTTACAGTGGATTGTACCACCGTTTAGTGTCTGGGGTTTATTTTGGTATTACGTAGTCATTGGGTTGATATCTCAGGTGTTTTACACCGTCGTCAATTTGCCTTATACGGCAATGACTCCAGAACTGACGCAAGATTATGATGAACGTACTAGCCTCAATAGTTTTCGCTTTACTTTTTCGATTGGTGGCAGTATTTTATCGTTGATTTTGTCGAAGATTGTCTTTTCTCAAATTAGCGATCGCGCTCAACAATATGTAGTCTTAGCCGCTATCTGTACTATAATTTCTGTTTTCAGCTTATATTGGTGCGTTTACGGTACGCGCGATCGCGTTTTAGAATTTGAAGCTAAACGTATCCAATTAGAAGCACCGCCATCTATTCCTTTTTTCGACCAATTAAAAATTGTCTTTAGCAATCGACCTTTTTTATTTGTTATTGGTATATATCTTTGTTCTTGGTTAGGCGTACAAATTACAGCCAGTATTATTCCTTATTTTGTCGTTTACTGTATGCGTCTCCCAGAAGCAGACGTACCTACAACTATGATAGCCGTCCAAGGAACAGCTTTAATCATGCTATTTTTTTGGAGTAATTTAAGTAAAAAAGTTGGCAAGAAAGTTGTTTATTTTCTGGGAATGATTTTATGGATAATCGCCGCCGCCGGACTATATTTTTTACAACCCGGTCAAATAATTGTCATGTATATTATGGCGGTGATGGCAGGTTTTGGTGTCTCTACAGCTTACCTTGTTCCTTGGTCAATGATTCCCGATGTGATTGAATTAGATGAACTGCAAACCGGACAACGCCGCGAAGGTGTGTTTTATGGTTTCATGGTGTTGTTGCAAAAGTTTGGTTTAGCTTTTGGGTTATTTTTAGTAGGAAATGCCTTACAAGCTTACGGTTTTAAAGAAGCTGTTGCTGGACAAACAGTACTTCCTACACAACCGGAATCAGCATTATTAGCAATACGTCTTGCGGTTGGGCCTTTACCGACAATTTGTTTAATTGCTGGTTTATTTTTAACCTACTTTTACCCAATTACCAGGGAAATGCACGCCGAAATTATGTTGAAACTGCAACAGCGAAAAGAAAAGATTGAGTAATAAAAAAGGTGGGGAATTACCCACCCTACAAATGACAAATGACTATTGTACAGACAAGGGTTATCCGTCTCTCATGACCAATGAATTATAATTGCCCTTGAATAATATCAGCCAATTCACTCCGAGTTTTCTTTACTTCTGACCAAAAAACTAACCAAACTATAAATAGTATTCCGAAAGGTGTAGATAAAAATAGAAATCTCAAATAAATAGGTAAAGCATCTTGCAGCATAATTGGTAGAAAACCACCATGCCAAAACCAAAATAAGAATATTAAAAAACCAATAGCAGCAGGATGTAAACTCATTTGAATATGCACTACTGTTTGCTGAGATTGTGTTTCTAAGCTACCTTTAATTACGGGGATAAATAATTTGCGATAGACGTTGCGAGTAATATTAAAGCTTTCTGCGGAGATGGTTCCGTAATAAGGTAATTTTGCATCTGGAAATTGCAAAATTTTCGCTGTTTCAATCTTGGCACTCAAACGTTGTAAAACTACAGGTACTATATCAGGCGTGCAAATCGTAAAGCGATCGTAAGGTAGTAGTTTCATAATGCTTTAAGTTACTGTCTGCAAAACCCAGATTACATATTTCAATACAGGGTATTGCTTGCAGTATTCCCCTGACAGTAACTTCTCTAACAGCTGATGTAACTGTTGTCTTTGTTCAGATATCATGAGGGCGAGTGAGAAATGCCAGAAGATGAGAAATGCGATCGCATTTCTCAATTCAATTCTTGAGTTGAAAGGCTGTGTATTTACCCCCCAGTGCTTCAATTATGATGCGGGTATTCGCTTCCATCATTAAATTCAGGCGATCGCGCTATACCAGGATACACATTTTATGAGCTTGGATATTCAACACTACAAGTATTATCTTGTACATTAAACAGCTTTCGTTCTCGTGTTTGTGGGTTTGGATACCAAGAATAACGATTATTAGGAGAATTTAACCAATAGTTCGCAACAATTTTTTGGCATTCAGCTAAATCATTGGCTTTAAAATTAATACCTATTGTATCTTCTTTACCTATATATTCAAAGTTCTTAGAAACACAGATAAACCCATTGAAATTTTTATCTTTTATCAATGCATCTACAATGTTACCTTTAAGTTTATTAATGCAATTTTTCTGATCCCCAACTCGGTACATTACACTATATATTCTCAAGGTTGGATAACCTTCCATGAGTCCTTTTGTACTATGATTTGATGATAGAGAATTTAATGTAATTGCATTATTAATTGCTGTTTGATTTTTACTGTTATGTCTAGTATAGTAATAACAGGTTTTAATTGATACAATAATTAAGGCAATACCCAAAACAATTTTTAATTGATCAAACTCATTTAAATAGTTACTAATGTTAATTTTGAAAAACTTTCTAAGTATTCGATCAAATATATAACCCCATACATATATACCTAATATATAACCTAAAACATCTATTAACAAAGCTATAATAAATTTTAGATAAAACATATGAAAGAACCAAATAATAAATAATCAATATCATATTCATGATAATCTTGAATATAAAACAGTGGCAATAAGAAAATTTACGTAAAAAATAATATTTATTCTTTTGCAATACATTTAGCAGTAGGTTGGGTTGAGGAACGAAACCCAACATTTGCGTTACTTCATTGCTCAGGTGGAAAAACCTCATCAAGGGGAGTAACAATCACATTCACTTTTCATCCTTCCTAAGATTTTCTTCATGAAGCTCAGGTATCACGCCACTTCACAGTACCTTATTTATAACTAATTAACTTACCTGTACTTTCATCAAAGGGAATTTCTGCAAACCAGGTATTGGTGTTGATGTACTCTACCCTGGATTTCTCACAAAATTTTTCAAACTTCAGCGTTCTCTTTATTTATAGGTCGTAGGGGCTACTTAAGCGAGATAGTCGTGCATTGGATTATATCTGTGAACCCACCCCTACAGGTTGTGAGAAATGCGATCGCATTTCTCAATTTATTTGTTGACTTGAAAAGGTGTATATTTACCCCCCAAGGCTTCTACTATGGTGCGGGTATTAGCTTGCATCATTTTAATATAAGTATCGCCTGCACTTCCCTTGGCACCAATAGAGTCAGAATAGAGTTGATTCGGGGCTAGTTTTACACCTGCTTCTTGGGCGACAGTTTTAATTAATGCCGGATTAATGGTAGTTTCGGCAAAAATTGCATCGACGCCGATTTTCTTAATTGATTCTACCAATCGCTGTACTGTTTGGGCGCTTGGTTGTTCTTCGGTACTAATGCCAATTAATGTACCCGCGATCGCAATTTGGTAAGCTTGTCCATAATATTGAAACGCATCATGGGTAGTCACAAGTTTGCGTTTATTAATGGGAATCGTTTGAATTTGCTGATTAATCCACTTATCTAACTGTTTTAGCTCAGTGGTAAGTTCCTTTGCGTTCTGAGTAAATTTTTCTTTATCTTCCGGCGATAATTGAATTAAAGCATCGCGAATCGCATTTACCATTGCGATCGCATTTTCTGCACTCCCCCAAACATGAGGATCGGGTACTATTTCACCTTTACCCTTATCTAACTGCAAGGGTTTGACAACTTCTCCCACCGCTACCCGCTTTACCTTTCCACCCGCAGCATTCATTAATTTAATCAGCCCAGGTTCTAAATTGTAGCCGTTATATAAAATCAAGTTTGCTGTTTCCATCACCCGGCTATCTGCTGGTACCGGTTCGTAAACATGGGGATCTGTACCCGGTTTGAGAATTCCCGTTACCTTAACTTCATCACCAGCAACCTCTTGAGTTAGATCGGCAATAATTGTGCTAGTGGCGACAACTTGCGGTTTACCATCGCCTTGAGAATTATTACCACCATTCGGCTGACTGCACCCAAATAAAGCCATAGGCAGAAGCATTCCCAGGCATATCTGCGAAACAATATTCTTCAATTGGCGATTGTTGACGGTTGACGGTTGACTGTTGACCGTTGACGGTTGACTGTTGACTGTTGACTGTTGACTGTTGACTGTTGACTGTTGACGGTTGACGGTTGACGGTTGACTGTTGACCGTTGACTGTTGACTCTTACCCTTATCTATCTTCAGCATTAGTTTCACTTATTTACAACATTATTCCTCTCTATAGATTTTTTCATAATTTTCTCATTTTTATAGTAAGCTCAAGTTAATGAAATATAAAACACCATTATGATAAACGTCTCTTTTTACACCAAGTTTAATAAATCACAGAGAAATACCAGGGAACAATCGGCACAAGTTATACATACTCATGATATGAAATCCACAGCAGGAATTAACATTGCCCATTTAGGGGTACATTACCGCAGCCAAGAAGCTTTAAGAGACGTTAATTGTTATATTGAACCAGGTAAACTTACAGGTATTTTTGGCCCCAATGGTGCAGGTAAAAGTACCTTAATGAAAGCGATGTTGGGCTTAGTTCCCAAAAGTAGCGGTAATGCATTATACCAAGGCAAGCCATTAATGCAGCAACTAGAAAAAGTTGCCTATGTTCCCCAGCGTAGCCAAATTGACTGGACTTATCCGGCGACAGTGTGGGATGTGGTGATGATGGGGCGAGTAAAAAAGACTGGATGGTTGCGTAGCTTTTCCGCAGTTAGCCGCCAAGTAGCAAATAATGCTTTGGAAAGAGTGGGAATGAATAATTTTCGCGATCGCCCGATTGGCGAACTTTCCGGAGGACAACAGCAGCGAGTATTTTTAGCCCGTGCTTTAACGCAGCAAGCCGATATATTTTGTTTTGACGAACCCTTAGTAGGTATCGATCAAAAGACTCAAACAGTTATTTTTGAAGTCTTTGAGGAACTTGCAACCGCAGGTAAAATTGTCTTAGTAGTTAACCACGACTTAGGCGAATCTATCGCTCACTTTGATGATTTAATATTATTAAACCGAGAATTAATGGCCACAGGTTCACGGCAAGAAGTACTCACCGAAGCAAACTTAAACCGTGCTTATGGTGGTAAGGTTATGTACTTTTCTGATGCGGCTTAATAGTTCATAGTCATTAGTCATTAGTCATTAGTCATTGGCGATAGAAGAAAGACAGATGGCAGAAGGGATTTATTAGACAAATGACAAAGAACAAATGACAAAGGACAAATGACAAAGGACAAATAACAAATATGACAATTCAATCATTAATTGAGCCATTACAATATGGCTTTATGCAGCGATCGCTAGCCATCGCGATATTAGTCGGCTTATTGTGTGCAGTTGTGGGCAGTTACTTGATGGTACAACGATTGGCGTTACTGGGTGATGCCATCAGTCACTCAGTTTTGCCAGGATTAGCGATCGCCTTTATGGTGGGGGCTAATATATTTGTTGGTGCGTTTATTGCTGGCGTTGTCAGTACAATGGCGATCGCACTTATTAGAACGCGATCGCCAATTAAAGAAGATGCAGCAATGGGAATAGTTTTCTCTGCATTCTTCGCCTTAGGAATTACCTTAATTACGGTCATTCAAAAAGATAATAAAATCGACCTGAATCACTTTCTCTTTGGTAATATTCTTGGTGTTACCATTGATGAAGTACGCGATACAGCTATCATTGCCGCAGTTGTGTTGATAGTAGTAGTTTTACTCTACAAAGAACTATTATTTTACACCTTTGACCCCTTAGGCGCACAAGCCGCAGGTTTACCAGTTAATCGCCTCAATTTTGGTTTAATGCTGCTGATTGCTTTAACAATTGTCGCCAGCATGAAAGCTGTAGGTGTAATTCTCGTACTTTCTCTATTAATTACCCCCGGTGCTACCGCCTATTTATTAGTAAAACGGCTCAATCAAGTAATGATTTTGGGTGCAGTTATCGGCGTAACTTCTAGTATTAGCGGTATGTACCTGAGTTACTTTTATAATTTACCCTCCGGCCCCGCAATTGTGTTAGTAGTATCGGGGTTATTTGTATTAGCATTATTATTTAGTCCGCGACATGGGATATTTGCACCCCAGAAAAAAGAACTAGTGGTTCATCGCGTAAATTCTGAGGAGTAAAAAACGAACCGCGTTCGACGTACTCCAAAGGAGAACTCCCAGAGTAGTCGTTCCCGCAGGGTAGACACG
This sequence comes from Calothrix anomala FACHB-343, assembly GCF_014696435.1. Lineage (GTDB taxonomy): Bacteria > Cyanobacteriota > Cyanobacteriia > Cyanobacteriales > Nostocaceae > Aulosira > Aulosira anomala_A. The sequence continues at coordinate 56,722 of NZ_JACJQG010000026.1, forward strand.
AATTACTCGTTCGACGAAGTCGTTCCCGCAGGGTAGGAAGAGAAAAGAAGAAGAAACTTACCATACATAATTAATGAGACAAAGCACTAGTGTTATCTTAAGAAATATTTGGAATTAAGAATTACCAAAACCAAAACAAATGACTATCACTGTCAACGCGGCTGAAGCAACCACAAAATTTGCTGAACTTCTCAGTCAAGTATTGCTAGGTGAAGAAGTTGTAATTGCAGAACAGGGTATTCCCCTTGCACGTTTAGTCCCGATCGCAAATAATAGTTCTCCTCGCATTCCTGGCTTAGATAAAGGTAAAGTGTTTATGACATCCGATTTCAACGAACCTTTACCAGAAGAAATTTTGAGTGATTTTGAAAATTCTCACATTATTTAGTAATGAGAGCTTTACTGGATACCCAGACAAAATGCGATCGCCTAACTAAAGCTTGTTCCAAATCATAACTCGCGATCGCCAATCAACTTTTATAGTTTGGATAATCAGGCTGAGTAAAAAAACAATAAGGCTTTGCGATCGCTTACAAAAACAGTGCCAAGGTCACTAATATAATGTATAATCCCGGACATTGGAACTACTCTCACGGGATTGAGTATGGATAAAGCGCTCATAGATCAGCTAATACAGACTGTTCGCCAAGAGTTAATTCCGCAACTCAAGATAGAGAGTATCGATCCTCACGATCCAGTAGTATTTACCTATCTTCCCCAACCTTGGCAAAAATTAGGCGCAGGAAATTACGCCGCAGTGGTTTACCATCCAGATTATCCTCACTGGGTAGTAAAAATTTACGCACCGGGACGCCCTGGTTTTGAGGAAGAAGTAGAAGTATACCGTCTTCTAGGTTCTCACCCGGCTTTCTCGGAATGTTTTTATGCTCAAAATGGCGTGTTAATTCTTAAGCGTTTATACGGTGTAACGCTGTATGATGCAATTCAACGTGGTCTGCGTATACCCAAGCAAGTAATTGAAGATATCGACCAAGCTTTAGATTATGCACGTAAACGGGGACTATATCCCCATGATGTGCATGGGCGAAATGTAATGATGTATGAAGGTAAGGGATTAGTCGTTGATATTTCCGACTTTCTCCATGAAGACAAATGTGGCAAATGGGATAACCTCAAACGAGGATACTATTGGTTATATCGCCCAATTCTGGCACCATTGCGGATCAAGATTCCCTACTTTTTGCTAAATGTTGTCCGCAAAACTTATCGCTTCTTCTCTAAATTAAAGCAAGCAGGCGATGGCATTTTTGCGAAAATTTCTCGAAGACATCACAAAAAGAAACATTCTTGAGTTGGTCATTTGTCATTTGTCATTTGTCATTTGTCATTTGTCATTGGTAAGGGTTTCAGGCTATTTATGTCAATTATAGAGTTGAGTATAATTACTGAGTTAACGTCAGCTTATTTTATGTAAATGACACCAATTTACATTCTAATACGTAATTAAAATTCTGGTAGGGGCGGGGTTTCCCCGCCCTGGTGAAGGTTTCAATGTTAAGTTTTAGATTGCGATTTGATTAAAAGTTGTTGAATTGTGGCTATAAGGTGTTGCAGTCTAACTGGCTTAGTTAAATATTCATTAGCGCCAGCTGCTAGACAAGTTTCGCGATCGCCTGGCATGGCTAGCGCCGTTAAAGCAATAATGGGAATATGATTAAATTGGACATCCTCCCGAATGCGCTGGATGGCTTCTATTCCGTCCATTTCTGGCATTTGAATATCCATTAAAATTATGTCGGGATGTTGACTATAAATCTGCTCAATGGCTTGTTTTCCATCGTTGGCGATCGCTAAACGATATCCGCGATGTTGCAAATAGTTAGCCATTGTAGTGATATTGGCTTGATTGTCTTCTACCAATAAAATCAAAGCAGAGGTGTTTGGCATAACAGCGATCGCTGAGGATATCCCAGAGTTAGGAGATTGTACTTCCGGCACAGTTGGAGAATTGCGATCGCTGCTAATGTAGGGAATGCGCACAGTAAAACAACTCCCTTCTCCTACCTGACTGGTAACTGAGACTGTACCACCATGTAAAGTAATAATGCGCTGTACTAATGCCAAACCTAAACCAGTGCCATTGTACTGGCGGTTGAGGTTGCTATCCAACTGGATGAAAGGCTGAAATAATTTGTGAATATCTTCAGAGGCGATACCAATACCAGTGTCACTCACAGTAAAATTCACATGCGGAACAGAAGATGGTGAATTTTCTCCCTCTGCTACTTCTAGCCATACCTTGAGCGTCACCACACCCCCTGCAGGGGTAAACTTAATCGCGTTGCTGAGTAAGTTAATTAGTACTTGACGCAAACGGCGATCGTCCGCTTGCATACTACCCAAAGACTCGGCAATATCAGTCATCAGGCGAAGATTTTTATTTAACGCCAGCTGTTGAACAAACAACAAACTGCTATGACACAGACTTTTAACTGGGCTGTCACTCAGTTGCAGTTCCAGTTTACCCGATTCAATTTTAGCTAAATCAAGGATCTCATTGATCAGTTCTAGTAAATGTCTACCACTCCGTTCGATAGTCGCGATCGCTTTTGCTTGCCGTTGATTAATCTCACCAAATATAGCTTCATTAAATGCTTCAGACATCCCCAAAATCGCATTCAGTGGTGTACGCAATTCATGGCTCATATTCGCCAAAAATTCATCTTTGAGGCGAGTCGCACGGGCTAGTTCAAGATTAGCTTGGGTAAGTTCCTGATTTATTTGATAAAGTTGTGCTTCCGCGCGTTTGCGTTCAGTAATATCATAGTTAATCCCTACCATTCGTTGGGGTTGGCCCTGCTCATTGCGTTGAACTAGAGCTATTGCTCTAATAAAGTGAATGCTGCCGTCTGGATGCACCGCACGAAATTCTGTATTAAATTCTTTTTCTCCCCTAATAGCAGCCTGAAGAGCAGCTTCAGCGTCAACAAGATCATCTGGATAAACCGCCTTCCGCCAATCCTCATATGTAGCGGGAATTTCTGAGCGTTGCATCCCATACAGTTCATACATCCGGTCATCCCATTCTGCTTCGTGAACCAAATCCCAGTCCCAAGTGCCAATTGCTCCGGCTGCGAGTGCCAAGTTCAAGCGATCGGAAAGATTTTGTAATTTTTCTTGGGTTTGTTTGCGTTCGGTAATATCGGTTTCTGAACCACTCATGCGGATGACCTTACCTGTTTCATCCCACAAAGCCTGACCCCGGTCTAAAATCCAGATATATGAGCCATCTTTTTGCTGTACTCGGTATTCTGCTTGAAAAAACGGTGTTTTTTGGGCAAAATGGTCATTCAATGATTGCATCACCATCTCGTAATCGTCGGGATGAATGCGACTTGACCATTCTTCTAAGTTGTTGCTAATTTCCGCATCGCTATAGCCCCGCATTTGTTTCCAGCGAGTTGATAAAAATACCTCATTATTTTTGATATCCCAATCCCAGATACCATCATTAGTCCCTTGCAATACTAAATGCCAACGTTCTTCGCTAGCTTGCAACGCTGCGGTGCGGCGTTTCACTCTCTCTTCTAGTTCCTGATTTAGTTGTAGCAATGCTTGCTCTGCCAGAATTCGTTCGGTAATATCAACAGCCACACCACCAATTAAGTATTGTCCTGATGTTTGCGGCAAAGGGAATTTGTAAACTAAAAAATCCCCTAATGTGCCATCTTTTCTCGGAGCTTTTTCTACAGTTTCCAGAACTTCTTGGGTTTGCGCCACCAGACGAATATTATCTAAAAACTGTTGAGCAATTTCTACCGGATACAAATCAAAGACTGTCTTACCAATTACATCTTCTACGGTTTTAGCTGGAAGTTGAATGTTATCAAGATAAGTTTGGCTGAGATAAACGAGCCTACCTTCTGCATCAGTAATCCACGAGGCTGTAAGACTATGATTCATGAATGCCTGAAACCTGGCTTCACTTGCCTGCAGGGCAATTTCTGCCTGTTTACGCTGGCTAATGTCCTCAATCACACTAATCATGTATTGTGGATGATGCAAACTATCATGCGCTAAAGAAACAGTCAGTTTAATCCAGATAACCGACCTATCCTTGCGGATATAGCGTTTATCCATTGAATAGGTATTAATTGTGCCTGCCAGCAGCATTTGTAATTGTTGTAAATCTGCTGCTAAATCATCTGGATGAGTAATTTCTTGGAAAGTTAAGTTCATCAATTCCGACTGGCGGTATCCGGTAATCTCACAAAATCGTCGGTTAACGCGCAAGAATTGCCCGCTTAATAGTATATGACTGATGCCCACTGCTGCTTGCTCAAAGGTGCTGCGAAATCGCTCTACACTTTCTCTGAGGGTTTTCTCAGTGCGTTTGCGCTCCTCCATCTGGGTTTGTGCTATTTCATAAGCACTAGCTTGTTGAATCGCGATCGCTATTTGTACCGCTAGTTGATCCAACAATTCCAATTCCAATGCATCCCATTGTCTAGGCGCATGACATTGGTGCGCAATTAATAATCCCCATAGGCGATTTCTCACCACAATTGGTACTACTAAATTGGCTTTGACTTCAAATTCCTCTAGTAGCTGTAAATGACAATCTGTGAAGCCAGCTTCATAAATATTATCGATTGCCCTAGTTTTGCCTTGACGATATTCAACGCCCGTCCCCCCTTGAAAGCAGGTATCCTGAATCTGTCTGGCTAAACTTATCTTCCAGCCTGGTAGAACTGACTCCGACACCACAATTCCACTCATATCTGAGTTAAATTGATAGACTATTACCCGGTCTACTTGTAAAAATTGCCGTACTTCTTCGGTGGTGACTGCTAAAATATCTTTCAGCTTGAGTGCCTGACGAATTCGTAAAGCGATCGCGGCAATTAATTGTTTTTGTTCGCGACTTTGTTCTAACTGCCAAATGCGATGTCTGTGTTTGAGCGCATCATGAATCGCTGCATGTAAAGTTGCTGGTGTCAACTGATTTTTGATTAAGCAATCTTGCGCCCCGTTTTTCATCGCCCGAACAGCAATCTCTATATCTTCATGTTCTGTTAGCAGGATGATTGCTGTTTGTGTATTGCTGCAACTCTCCCTTAATTTCCCCAACAACTCCAGCCCATTACCATCAGGTAATAAAAAATTCAGTAAAATTACATCTGCGCTCTCTTGTTGACACCAAACAATTGCTTGTTTCCCTGTCTCAAACTGCAAAATTTTATACGTATATATACTATCCTGTTGCAAATATTGACGAAAATTCATCCATTTTGCAGTGCGATCGTCAATGAGCAAAATAGTTAGACAGGAAGATTGAGTCATAAAATAACTTAACAACAGAGGCTGGAAATAAGGGGTTAAAGAACAATATTTTTCCTTCCCTTGTGGATGTTTCCATAAGGGGCTAGCGGATAATATTTCTTCCAAATACTATCTGTAATGGGAAAAATTGCCGGAAATGTTCAGCCTTCTACTTGTGTCAAAAGTCACGACTCAATTAGAGCCTGTAGTGATAAATAATTGACTAACTTATAGCATTAAAATATACAAAAGCCAATTGTATTTATTTTAAGCGTTCGCAGTGATACAGTTGTGTATTTTACTTGACAAATAAATGAATTTACGTAAAATAAATCCAAATCTCCAATAGAGATGCACCTAGAGTAGAGATTTTTAGGAGCGATCGCTATTACTCGATCGCCTAGACATTCAGAACTATAGCACTCTCATATTGTCTCAATCCATCAGCATTAACCGCAAAGGATCTAAATACACATACCAAGGAAATGGTTGATCTTTCATCGTTAGCCATTTTTCCTTAAAAACCTCTGCTTGGAGATGATAGTCATGGGGACTAGTAGCTGGAGAATGCAACTTTAAAAACAAACTCATGCGATGAGGTGTTTCACTAGTTCTTACCAACCAGCAGGGAAATGTATTTTCTTGTTGGGGATTGTTGGTAAAGGCTATCTGATGGGCACGAATCCCAATATAAGCTAAATCTCTGGGATTTGCTGGTAAAACTTGCAAATTACAACCCCAATCACTCGCTTCTACTTGTGAAGCTTGTAAAAGTCGCCCCCGCGATATATTTTTACAGCCAGTAATTTGCGCCACAGTTGCAGAGACAGGATGCTCGAAAATCTCATGTTTGGAATCATGTTGTATTGCATTACCATGTTCCAAAACTAGCAAATTCGGACAAATGCGGTAAGCTTCTTCCATATTATGGGTGACAAACAAAGTAACGCCTTGGTAATCTGCAAGGGTTTCCATCATTTGCTGTTCTAACTGACTGCGCAAATATGTATCGAGAGCCGAAAAAGGCTCATCTAACAGTAACGCTTCTGGTTTACTCGCCAAAGCCCTAGCCAAAGCTACCCGTTGTTGCTGTCCCCCAGACAGTTGGTGCGGATAGCGATCGCCTAATCCTTGTAATTGCATGGCGATTAATTGCTGTTCTAATTGTACCCGAATACTGCTGTGAGATAATCCTTGGGGTAAGCCAAAAGCGATATTTTCCGCCACAGTCAAGTGGGGAAACAGCGCATAATTCTGTACTAAAAAACCAATCCGGCGATCGCGACTAGGTAAATTAATTCCTTGTTCCGAATCATACAATACTCTCCCATTTAAAACTATCCGCCCCCTAGTAGGTGTTTCTATCCCCGCAATACAGCGCAGAATCATACTTTTACCCGCCCCAGATCCCCCCAATAATCCCAAGGGAAGATTATCGGTATTAAAGGTAACTTGCAGATGAAAACTCGATAATTGTTTTTCAATATCTATAAATAACCCCACAGGCGAAGATGAAGCAGATATCCAAGAAACTTCACTCCCATGTCCCCCATGTCTCCCTTGTCTTCCTTGTCTCCCTACTCCCCCTCGTCCCCCAATCCGCTTACCTTCCTGCCATACATTAGCAATAATAATAGCCGATAGAGAAATTACCATAATTGCGATCGCCCAAAACCAGGCTTCATTCATTGCGCCGGCTTCCACAGCAAAATAAATCGCCATTGGTATCGTCTGAGTTTGTCCGGGAATATTCCCAGCTAACATTAAAGTTGCGCCAAATTCCCCCAAAGCCCGCGCAAAAGCCAGAGTTGTCGCCGCAATAATTCCCGGTAAAGCTAAAGGTAAACTAATTCGCCAAAATATCTTACTTTCCCCAGCACCAAGAGTTTTCGCCACCCGCAGCAGATTTTTATCAATCTGTTCAAAAGCTCCTAGTGCAGTTTTATACATTAACGGAAAAGAAACCACAGTAGCCGCGATCGCAGCCCCATACCAAGTAAAGACAATAGTAAAATCAAATTTATTCATCAACTGCCCAACAGGGCCATTTTTCCCAAAAAACAGCAGTAATAAAAAGCCCACTACTGTAGGCGGTAAAATCAACGGTGCAATCAACACACCCTCAATTAATGATTTCGCCTTACCGCGATATTCCAACATCCAATAGGCAGTAGCAATCCCAATAAAAAAAGTAATAAACGTCGCTAATAACGATGTTTTCAATGATATCCAAAGCGGCGATAAATCTTGAGGCATAATAACAATTCAAAATTCAAAATTCAATCAACTTCCAACCATGACTATTGATAAATGACCAATAACAACTGTAGGAGCGGGTTTATTTGGATCTTTGTTAATAAATGAGGATATCGGTGAACCTGCCCCTACTGACAAATGACAAATGACAAATGACAAATGACTATTGACTATTGACCAATTACCTTAAATCCCTGTTTCTCAAATACATCTTTAACTGCATTCCCCGATAAAAATTGCACAAAATTCTCCGCAGCATCAACATATTTACTGCTTTTCAGCACAGCTATCGGATAAACAATTGGAGAATGACTAGTTTCCGGTGCAGTAACCACAACTTTCACTTTTTGAGAAGTTTTAGCATCCGAAAGATATACTATCCCAGCATCAGTATTACCAGACTCTACATAATTGAGAGCTTGACGCACATCCTTAGCGTAAACAACCTTGGGTTTAATTTGATCGGCAATTTTTAAAGCAGTCAGAACTTGTAAAGCATATTGTCCTGCTGGTACGCTTTTAGGTTCGCCTAAAGCAATTTTTTTGACACTGGGATTAGCTAAATCTAAAAAATCTTTGATATTCTGAGCCTGTTGGGGCACAATTAACACTAATTCATTTTTCAACAAATCTTTGCGGGTACTATCAACTAACAAACCTTTTTGCGTTAACGCATCCATCTGCTTATTTGCTGCTGAAATGAAAACATCCACAGATGCACCTTGTTCAATTTGTTGTTGTAAAGCACCCGAAGAACCAAAATTATAGGTGAGTTTCACCTGTGGCTGCTGTTTAGCATAAAGCGGCTTGATTTCTTGGAGCGCATCTTTTAAGCTAGCTGCTGCTGATATTGTTAAACTCGCTGCTGAGGCTGTTGGGTTAGGCGTACTTGTTTGATTACAAGCAATCAAAAGTACCAACGCAGTCAGCATCCAACCCACAAAAGCCAAGATACGTTTAGTATGCATGTACAGTAAGTATCTCAAGATGTTTTGATTAACTAATTCATACTTTACCAACTTAGGCGATGTAAAAGTTGGTAAAAATCCCGAAATACTGAATAATCAAGAAATCCTGACTTGGAAAATAGCGTTGACGGTTGACTGTTGACGGTTGACTCTTAGGGAACTCCAAAAAATATATTATCCCCAATTGTAGGGGCGGGGTAACCCCTATTGGTGTCAACTTAACGCGAAACCCTTATCCTAACAGGCTCCCACGCAGAGCATGGGAGCGATGATCTGTGGGCTGCTGCCTCAATTTATCAGAAGACGAGGCGGAGCCTCACAATACGCATTTCCAGCCTCCGGCTGGAAACGAGATAGAGAAAGGTTTTGAGCTTAAGTTGACACAAATGGGTCACCTCGCCCCTACGAGTTGCAGGCTTGGTAAGTTAACGATCGCGATGTTTTTTATTTGCAAGTTCCTAATTATGATGATATAGAGAATTTATGAAGATATCCTGTGGAAAATACTGAAATATAAATTATAATTATGTAAGCAAAAATTTACCAGATTCAGGTAAATTACAGATGTGAAATATAGTAAAAATCAATTTTTCATTAATTCTCAATCAAACACTAGCAGCAAGTAAATTGAGTTAACTGTGCAACTATCAATAAGAGGATGTCTGAAAACTTTTTAGTGTTGTATTGAAGACCTGTAGATCCCCCTAAATCCACGCCACTTGCTACAACGGGGGGAACCCCCGCAACGCAGTGGCTCCCCTTAAAAAGGGGGACTTTAACTCTGGTTCCCCCCTTTTTAAGGGGGGCTAGGGGGGATCAAGCGCAATATTTAATACTTCTCAGACATCCTCTAAGAACACAGCAATCAAGAAAGCATTTTTCCTTGCTGTGTAGGTTTTTTTGGGGAAATCAGCAAAACCACTATTTGACGATTAGACTGGGTAAAATTAATATTTTTAGATAATTCTTACTATCCTCATATTTTCCTCGGTTTTTAGAGATATACTTGTAATTATCCATATTTTAACAGAAAATCACCAAAATATCTAATTTTAAATAGTCTTTGCTTTGGCATCAATACCTTCATGAAATTTTGCAAAACAAACATATTTTTTTAAATATAAAATTTAGAAAATAGAGAATATATTCAATGAATAATTCATAGAATATATTTGCTGCATTCATTGTAGGTCATAGATTGTATGTTATATATAAAGCTGATTGATAGCTGATTTTATAGAAAATAATCTGAAAATTTAAAAATCAATAATTTTGCTGTTTTTAATTATAAAATATTTCCGTAATTGCACTGTTGGCTATTAAAAAATAAAAACCATAGAGTATTAATATTTCGTGGATAGTTCTGTTGACAAGCTTGACAATTAGTTACCTTGTCAAAAACTCTAAGACAGATAAATTAGTTTATGCAGAAAAACAACAAATCACTGTTTCGATACCCATTATTAGGAATAGCACTTTTAATTTCCAGTTCTTTTCTAGCTCTTTCAGTAGCGCCAACTATAGCAGGTGTAACTTTTAAACCACCAGGAGCGCAAGCGCCTAAAAGATCATCTGGAGGAGCCTCTAGAGACGGTAACTTGTGTGGCTTTGCGACACAAGCAACTACTAGTACATCGGTCACTCCATTGATACCAACAACTAATATTGGTTATACAGTGGCAGAACGTCCGACTATATTTGTCTATATTCCCACAACTACTGCCAAAACAGCATTATTTACTTTACAAACAGAAGATAGTAAATATAGTTACCGGACAAATTTATCGTTACCCAATAAACCAGGGGTAATGCAAGTTAAAATTCCGGCTTCAGTTCCTGCACTCAAGACAGGTAAAAACTATAAATGGTCTTTAGTGATAATTTGCACCGAAGAGTTAGAACCTGATAGTCCTTGGGTAAGTGGCTGGATTCGTCGTGTGGAAGCTAACAGTAGTTTGACAACGCAGCTAAATAAACCTGTTTCCTTAGATTTAATTTCTCGATTAGCCGAGACTGGGATTTGGTACGATTCACTCTCTAACCTGGCGCAATTAAGACGATCGCAACCAAATAATCCAGCGCTAAATGAGGCTTGGGAAGGACTTTTGAAGTCAGTCAACCTGAGTGCGATCGCTAATGCACCTCTGATTAATTAATCGAGGGATCTAATTTAACAGCTATGTATTGGGGTGCATTTATCCAGAAAAAACTTAAGTCTCTAATTATACAGCTAATGCTGTCAGCCCAATGGCGTTGCATGTTGATGGCTTCTCCCATCGTTACCATCTGCATTATTGCTGCGGAGATGGCTGGATTCTTTCAATTATTAGAATGGGCTACTCTAGAGCAATTTTTTGCTTTACGTCCCTTAGAACCCAAAGAAAAGCGGGTTTTAGTGGTGACAATTGAGGAAAAAGACATTACGGAGTTGGGTAAATGGCCGATTTCTGATAATACCTTAGCAAAAGCGATCGCCAAGCTCAAAGCACAGCAACCGGCGGCTATTGGTATGGATATTTACCGAGATTTAGCCGTAGAACCCGGAAATCAAGAACTAGTTAAACTGATGCAGTCTACACCCAATTTGATTGGGGTAAAAAAGTTAGTCGGCGATAGAGTCGCCCCACCCTCCACTTTAACTAAACTAAATCAAGTTGCTCTCGCGGATTTAGTTTTAGATGCTGATGGAAAAGTGCGGCGCGGTTTGTTGTCTGCTGGTGATGAAAATGGCGAAATTTATTTGGGTTTAGCAACGCGCTTAAGCTTGATGTATTTGGAACCTAAAGGTATTTCTTTAAAAGCATTGGATGAAGAAGGGAATAATTTGCAGTTAGGTAAGGCTGTATTTACACCCCTGAAGGGTAACGAATTTAGTTATCGTGGTGCAGATTTTGGCGGCTATCAAATTATTTTGAATTATCGAGGTTTTCCAGAACAATTTGATACAGTTACACTGCGAGATTTACTTAATGCTAAGGTCGCGCCAGAACTGATCCGCGATCGCATCGTCTTAATTGGCACGACAGCCAAAAGCATCAATGACTTTTTTAACGTTGGTTATATCAGTAATTTTCAAGCAGATGGTGAACGGATGGCAGGGGTAATAATTCATGCCAATTTAATTAGTCAGATTTTAAGTGCTGCACTAGATGGGCGTACTTTAATCCGAGTTTGGTCTTCTTCAACAGAATGGCTATGGGTTTTTTGCTGGTCTTTTGTGAGTACTGGTGCGACTTGGCAATTGCTACAATTTAAATCTATTGGTCAGCAAAGGCTAGGGGGATTACCCATCTTAGGAATTACATTTGCAACTTGTGTTATTCTCAGTACTAGCTATCTGGCTTTTTTAGTAGGTTGGTGGATACCTTCAGTTACACCTGTACTAGCATTGATTATCTCTGCAATTGTCACGACTAATTTTTATAAACAAGTGCAACTGAAACAAGCAAATGAACAACTCCAAGAATATTCTCAGACATTAGAACAAAAAGTGAGCGATCGCACCAAAGAATTAGAAGTTGCTAAAGTCGCTGCTGATGTCGCTAATCAAGCCAAAAGTGAATTTTTGGCAAATATGAGTCATGAATTACGCACGCCTTTAAATGGGATTTTAGGATATGCGCAAATCTTAGAGCGTTCTCAAAGTTTAGCGCCAACCGAACTAGATGGGATCAAAATTATCCATCAATGCGGTTCTCATCTATTGACACTGATCAACGATATTTTAGATTTATCAAAAATTGAAGCGCGGAAATTAGAATTACATCATACAGATTTTGATTTTAAGTTTTTTTTAACCGGGGTTGTAGAAATCTGTCGGATTCGCGCCGTGCAAAAAGGTATTGCTTTTATTTACGAAGCACATCCGCAGCTTCCGCGAGTAATTCGCACTGATGAAAAACGGTTAAGACAAATATTAATTAACTTGCTGGGAAATGCCATCAAATTTACCGATAATGGCGCAGTTACTTTCAAAGTCGATATTTTAGCCACTGAGAAAATTGACGACAAGCAATTTACCAAAATCAGATTCCAAATTGAAGATACTGGTATAGGAATGACGCCAGAAGAGTTAGACAAGATTTTCTTACCATTTGAACAAGTAGGTGAAAAAAACAAACAAACAGAAGGTACTGGTTTAGGTTTAGCTATTAGTTGCAAAATTGCCCAATTAATGGATAGTGCCATTCAAGTAGACAGTAATATCGGAATTGGCAGTAGATTCTGGCTGGATTTAGATTTAGAGAATATCAGTAAAATTATTGAGACAAAATCTGTTTTATCTGAACCCAAAATTATTGCTGTCAAAAACCAAAATCCGAAAATCTTAATTGTTGACGATCATCTCGAAAATCGTTCCTTTGTCATTAATTTGCTAACATCCCTTGGCTTTCAATGTTTTGAGGCGACTAACGGCGAAGAAGGGTTAACGCAAACTCAAGCAATTCAGCCAAATTTAATTATCACAGACTTAAAAATGCCTATTTTAGATGGCGTGGAAATGATCAAAGCCTTGAGAGGTATAGAACAATTTAAAGATTTACCAATTATTGTTTCATCTGCCAGTGTATTTGAAAACTACCAGACTCAAAGTTTAGAGGCTGGAGGCAACGAATTTTTACCAAAACCACTACAAATTGATAATTTACTGCAAAGTTTACAAAAATACTTACAGCTAGAATGGATTTACCAAGAATCTAGCGCCCTAGCACAAAATAATATTCATGCACAATTACCAACACAAAATTCTCAACCGATAATTTATCCGGAAAAATCAGAGTTAGATAAGCTATGGGATATGGCTATGAGAGGCAATATAGCAGGTATGCAGATATTACTCGATGAAATTGCTAAATTAGATGATAAATACTTACCCTTTGTCGGCGAAATTCGGCAGATGGCTGAGAACTTTCAAGTGAAAAAGATTCGGGAATTACTTAAATCTATCAAGTAGGATAATATGAGCAACCCCCCAAATAGTATTTATGATTCAACTATTTTAATTGTCGATGATAATCAAACAAATTTAAAAATGCTATCGAATGCGATTGCTGAGTCTGGTTGGGAAATATTAGTCGCTACTGATGGAGAAAGCGCGATTGAGCAAGCTGAATATGCTAAACCAGATTTAATTTTATTAGATGTGATGATGCCAGGAATAGATGGTTTTAAAACCTGTCAGCTTCTCAAAAAAAATCATTTAACTCAAGATATACCAGTCATTTTCTTAACTGCCCTTTCTGATAAATTTGATAAAGTGCAAGGGCTGTTAATTGGCGGTGTAGATTATATTACTAAGCCTTTTCAAATAGAAGAAGTTCTCGCGAGAATTCAAGTCCATTTGAAAATCAGATTTTTAACCAAAAAACTGGCAGAGCAAAATCAGCAATTAGAACAGCGTGTAGGGGAACGAACGCAAGAATTATCCCAAGCACTAGAAGATTTAAAACAATCTCAATTACAATTAGTACAACAAGAAAAATTATCAACTTTAGGTCAATTAGTGGCTGGTGTGGCTCACGAAATTAATAATCCTCTAGGTTTTATTACGGGAAACGTAGATTTTATTAATAATTATACCCAGAGCTTAATTACCCATTTACGGCTTTATCAGGAAATCTATCCTCAAGCTGATGAGAAAATTATTAAAAATGCCAAACTTATCGAATTAGAACAAATCCTGCAAGATATCCCCAAAGCGATCGCATCGGTAAATTTAGGGCTAGAACGGATTACAGAAATTAGCGAGAGTCTGCGGATTTTTGCACGTACAGATACAACTCATAAAATGAGTTTTGATATTCATGATGGTATCGATAGTACTTTGCTAATTTTGAAGCATCGCTTAAAATCTAATAAGCAAAGACCAGAAATTGTCATTATCAAAAATTATGGAGAATTACCATTTGTAGACTGTTATCCGGGACAGATTAATCAAGTATTTATGAATCTCATCGCTAATGCTATTGAAGCTTTTGATGAGGAGCCAAACTCGCCAACAAATAACAGAAATATGATCCCAGAAATCAGGATTACTACTATTTTTCAACCAGAAAGTAACCTGATAAAAATTACTGTGAAAGATAATGGTAATGGAATCTCACCAGAGAATAGCCAGCAAATATTTCAACAATACTTTACTACTAAACCAGTAGGTAAAGGAACTGGTTTAGGCTTATCTATTAGTAAGCAGATTATCGAAGATAAACATCAAGGAAAAATTTACTTCAATTCTGCATTAGGACAAGGTACAGAATTTATCATTGAACTGCCTGTGACATAATTGAGGACAGATGAGTGCGGGAATAATTCTACAGTAAAATTGCCAAGAGAAAAATCAGAGCAAAATTTTTCCCCTCTAATGAGAGATAGGGGGAGATTTTGGGCAAATTAATAACATCGCCCTGCTGACAATGTTTATCATTCGTTGTCAGATTTAGTGGTGTTAAGAGTTAAGAAACTTGTGCGCAAATTATTTGTCGGCACTTGGCAATATGAAAATTACTGTAGAAAGGAATAAAATAATGCCCAAATTCAAAAAAAAAAGTCAATTTCCTCAAGATAAACTTTACTTCAGTTCATTAACATTATTGATATTAACGATTGGGTTTCCTGCTACTGCGGCTACTCGTTTTACAATCGCTCAAAATGTGGCTTGTTCTTTTCCTGATTGTAGACAAGGTGCAAAACTAGCTGAAATTTCCGCCTCAGCACCGCAATCTTTACTACATCAAGGTAGAAGTCTATTTGCAGGGGGAAAGTTTGCCGAAGCTGTCAAGGTTTGGGAAGTAGCGGCTGCGGGTTTTGAACGGCAAGGTGATATAATTAATCAAGCTTGGACGCTAAGTTATCTGTCATTAGCAGCACAAAATTTGGGAGATTGGCCTAAGGCAGAACAAGCAATTAATCAAAGTTTAAATTTGCTGAAGTCGCAGAAAAAAACAAAAGAAAATACGACGGTTTTAGCAGTGGCGCAGAACACTTTGGGGAATTTGCAATTGTTGCGGGGAAAAGCGGAAGATGCTTTACAGGCTTGGCAAGATGCAGAACGAAATTATGGGCTAATTGGTGATGAAGCGGGAAAAATTGGGAGCCAAATTAATCAAGCCCAAGCACTGCAAGTTTTAGGATTATATCGCCGGGGACAGCAACTTTTATTGAATGTGCATCAAAAATTGCAAAATCAGTCAGATTCGGCGATGAAAGCGAAAGGGTTGCAAAGTTTAGGTATTGGGTTGCAACTGTTAGGAAATGTAGAAAAGTCCCAAGAGATTTTACAGCAAAGTTTGCTGATTAGCGATCGCCTGCAGTCAACAGAAAATATCGGCGAGATTCTTTTGAGTTTGGGAAATGGGGCGAGGGAATTACAGCAACCACAAGCGGCGATAGATTATTATCAACAGGCGATAGTTAAAGCTAATCATCCCCAAGTACGCATCGAAGCCCAGTTAAACCAACTTAGCTTGTATTTAGAGCGATCGCAAATCGAACCAGCTAATACATTAGTACCGCAGATTCACAGCCAATTAGCAACCCTCCCTGCAAGTCGGATGTCGATTTATGCAGCAGTTAACTTTGCTAGCAGTCTGTCTAAGTTGGCGAAACTAGAAGAGAAAGCATCTGGCTTATACCAACAAGCAGCTGTTACCTTAGCCCAGGCTGTACAACAAGCCACAATGTTGAGGGATTCACGGGCTAAAGCTTATGCTTTAAACGAGTTAGGTAAATTATATTATGAAAAGCAACAATGGGCTGATGCGTTAAAACTGACTCAACAAGCATTACAAATCGCCCAAGAAATTAATGGTGCAGATATAGCTTATCAAGCTTCTTGGCAAGCAGGGAGAATTCTTAAACAACAGGGGGATACTCAAGGGGCGATTGCCGCTTATGATTTTTCTGTCAAAACCCTCAAGTCGTTACGTAATGATTTGGTAGCGATTAATCGCGATATCCAATTCTCTTTTCAAGAAAGTGTGGAACCAGTGTATCGGGAGTTTGTTGATTTATTACTCCAATCCAACCCCAGCCAGAAGAACTTAAAGCAAGCTAGAGATACGATTGAAGCGCTACAACTGGCAGAATTAGATAATTTCTTTCAAGAGGCTTGTTTAAATGGTAAACCAGAACAAATTGACCAAATTGATAAACAAGCTGCTGTCATCTACCCAATCATTTTAAGCGATCGCATCGAAGTCATTCTCTCAATTCCCGGTAAACCGCTTTCTAGCTACAGAACTACCTTGTCATCAGGGGAAATTGAAGCAACGATTAAGCAAATGAGACAATCTCTCAATCCAGCTTTTGGCGATGAGGATCGGTTAAATGTGTCGCAACAAATATATGATTGGTTAATTCGTCCTGCAGAATCGCAATTAGCTAATAGTGGAGTGAAGACTTTAGCCTTTGTTTTAGATGGATCGTTGCGCAATCTGCCAATGGCGACTTTATATGATGGCAAACAATATTTACTAGAAAAGTATAGTTTAGCACTATCGCCAGGAATGCAGTTATTACCAACGCGATCGCTAAAACCGCAAAATCTCAAAGTGATTACAGCCGCATTAAGTGAAGCTCGTCAAGGTTTTAAAGCTTTACCAGCAGTTAAAGCCGAAGTTAGAGAAATTTCTTCTGCATTACCTGTACAATTACTATTGAATCAAGAATTTACTGATACTAATCTGCAAACCGCAATTAAATCAAATCCTTTTTCAGTATTGCATTTAGCGACCCACGGTCAATTTAGTAGTAAATCAGATGATACTTTTATCCTCTCCTGGGATAGCAAGATTAATGTTAAAGAACTGAGTGAATTTCTCAAAACTAGAAATGAATCTGATTCTACACCCATAGAATTAATGGTTTTAAGTGCTTGCCAAACAGCCAAAGGAGATAATCGGGCGGTATTAGGTTTAGCAGGTGTTGCAGTTCGTTCTGGCGCACGTAGTACCCTAGCTACTTTATGGGCTGTCAAAGATGAATCTACTGCTAAATTTATGGTTGAGTTTTATAAAAACTTGAAGAAACCAGGAATTACGAAAGCAGAAGCGTTGCGACAAACTCAACTCAGTTTTTTACAAGATCCTGATTTTCAACATCCCTTTTATTGGTCAGCGTTTGTGTTAATTGGTAATTGGTTGTAAAAATTACCTGACAACTCACAACTCACAGGCCAAGCATAATAAATAAGGGTGCAATTATTTGCACCCTCTGAAGGAGCTAGTATTAAGTGTAAGTGAGTATTCCCACTAAAGCATTTGTTTATGATGCTAAAAGAATTCTAGTATAAATAAAATTAATAAACTTCTGGCTAAAGATAGATTAATAGATAATCAAATCCAATTAAATTTGTAATATTTATAACAAAATGTTGTTATATACAAAAATATCAACCCTAAGAGATGATTAGCGATTAATTCCATGAAAATATATTCATATATAGGAATCCGGTATTAGGAGCAAGAATTTATGGGACTTTTCGATCAAATTCTTGGTGCTGTAACAAATCCCAATCAGCAAGGGAGTTTGGGGCAATTGGGTAGTATTATTAGCACGGTGGATCGGCTGAGTAATAGCACTGGTGCAGATCCGGCGACAATGCAAACGGTGTTATCAGTAGTGGGTAGTCAAGTGCGATCGGCTTTGCAAGAAAAGCAAGCTACACAAGGTAATGAAGCAGTACAATCTCTAGTGAATGAATTTGCGGGAACTTCTCCTAATCCTCAAGCTGTTAACTCGGTATTTGCTCCTGGTATGCAACAACAAATCGCTGAAATTGTCGCCCAACGCACTGGTTTAGATGCGGGGATGATTCAACAAATATTACCGCAAGTAGTGCCTGTGGTGCTGAATTTTTTACAATCTGGTGCAAATGCACAAAGTCCTCAATCTGGAGGAAATTCGGTGCTGAATTCGTTTTTGGATGCCGATAATGATGGTGATGTTGATATTGCTGATGCGATGCGATTAGCTAGTCGTCATTTTGGGCAATAATTACCCTCACAGAGGTTGACTGTTGACTGTTGACTGTTGACTGTTAACAGTTAACAGTTAACAGTCAACAAATTTCATTTTTTTGCTAATTTCCCACTATAGCTGGATCGAAACCGCTATCAATTTGTTGCTGAATAAGTCAGTCGGTAATTGCGTTAATTTATATTAAGAAATATAAATAAAATTGCTGCGCTGAGAATGACTAATGAAAGCCCTTACCAGCTACTTTAAATTGCACAGATCTACTGATTACATTAACGTGACGCGATCGCTGATATTTTGCCGCCATAAAAATAAATAATGAACGAACAACGCCTCTGTGCATATCTTAATTTAATTCAAGCAATTTTAAACTGTGCTAACGGTCAAGAAGGTAAAGTTTTAGCTGCCAATCAAGATTTGATTGATTCTCTTTTTATCAATATATTAAAGCAAGTTGCCCGTCAAATGGCAATAAAAGGTGCAAATAATACTGCTGTTTATCATCTGACTGAAGTATTGCAATAAATATCGCAATCTTTAAGTAACTTAGAAAAAATCTGGAATTCGAGATGGCAATTACCTAATCCATTATGGTACATGGATGTCTTAGAACGTGCCCAATCCGCTAATTGGTTGCTGACAAGTGAAGAAATAGAAAAGTTAATTGGAGTTAAACCTAAGTGCGCAGTCGGTAAAGATTCATTCCAACGTGGTTGTTGGATTTTTACCAAATCTGGAAAGATGGGTTTACAAACTGCATGGCGAATTTCTAAGTACACAGATCCAACTAATAGGGTTAGACATAATTCGTAATTAGATTGTTGCAACGATTTAATATATTTCTCAGGTTGGTTGATTTATGCTGTGGTGTAGAGTCTATTTTTAAAAAGCGTAAATCCTCAAGTATAAAGTCCACTTCCGGCAATAGGACTTTTCATCATATAATTAAGTTTAATTGCCGATAGACTTACTAGCAAGTCAGCAACAATTAATGCACTAGACTAATGTGTTACAAATAGTAATTTTGGAGTGATTTTTATGAAAACTGCTGTTAAATACGACCTCGATGTTCTGAGGGAAGAAGCTCGTTATCTGGTAAGGAAAGGATCTGTTAAACGGAATGAACCAATCTATGCCTTATGTAAGTTTATTCCTGGTCGTGATTGGGTTTGTGTAGAGTTAGAATTGGAAAAAAATGAATTTTTGTTAAGAGATCCGATTATTGATTTGTTAGCAAATGAAACATGGAGCGAAGATTGATCGAGGCAGAGGGGCAGGGAGCAGGGAGCAAGGGGGACAAGGGAAGGGGGACAAGGAGGACAAGGGGGACAAGGAGGAAAATAAATGATTATTGACTCTTGACCATTGACTATTGACTCTTGACTCTTGACTCTTGACCAATGCCCCATGCCCCATGCCCCATATTTAACTAAGACAAGCCGCTAAATCTTGCTCTGCTGAAGTGATGAGTTTGAGTTGGAATTTTTCGGAGAGGATCTTGACTACATTAGGTGTTAAGAAAGCTGGAAGTGTGGGGCCGATGCGAATATTTTGGATACCTAAATAAAGTAGGCTGAGGAGAACTGCGATCGCTTTTTGTTCGTACCAAGATAGTACTAGTGAAAGTGGCAGTTGATTGACGGTAACATCAAAGGCTTGAGCTAAGGCGACAGCAATTTGAATTGCTGAGTAAGCATCGTTACATTGTCCCACATCAAGGAGGCGCGGAATACCGCCAATATTGCCTAAATCTTTGTCAAAGAAGCGGAACTTACCACAGCCTAACGTTAAAACGACACAATCATCGGGAAGCTTTTCGACTAATTCACTATAGTAATTACGTCCGGGTTTAGCGCCATCGCAACCACCAACAAGGAAGAAGTGACGAATACTACCATCTTTGACAGCGTTAACTACAGCATCAGCAACACCTAACACGGCATTGCGCGCAAAGCCTGTAGTTACTGTACCGCGATCGCACTCTGATTCAAATCCTGGCATCGACTCAGCCTTGGCGATAATGCTGGAAATATCGCGAATACTGGTATGTTGCAATCCAGGATAACCCACAGGCCCCAAGGTAAATACTTTATCTTGATAAGATTGATGGGGAGGCATGAGGCAGTTAGTTGTCATGACAATTGCGCCAGGGAAATGATCAAACTCATGGGTTTGATTTTGCCATGCTGTACCGTAATGTCCGTGTAAATGCGGATAAGTTTGTTTGAGTTTAGGATAGCCATGTGCGGGTAGCAGTTCGCCGTGGGTATAAACCTTGATACCAGTACCGACGGTTTGCTCAAGGACAGCCTTCAACGCGAGTAAATCATGTCCAGAAACCAGAATTGCCTTACCAACGGTAGAGCCAAGGGGGACAACGGTGGGTGTAGGATGACCAAAGGTGGTTGTATTGCCCGCATCCAAGAGTTCCATTGCTTTCAGGTTGATTTCTCCAACTTTCAGCGCCAAAGCCAGCCACTCTTCTAGAGTCTTGTCTTGAGCATCTAAATTAGCGAGAACTTCATGACAGAAGGTATACAAACCTTCATCATGTTGATCGAGTTCACAAGCATGGAAAGCATAGGCAGCCAAACCTTTAAGTCCATACAATACGGTGAGTTTAAGGGAGAAAATATCTATATTTTTAGCAGATTGACCGATAAATGCAAATTCTAAGTCTTTTCCTTGCTGAATTTGTTGTTTAGTATCGCTATCAGGTTGAAAATTAGCCATTGCAGACTCAACCACAGCATTACCTGTAGCTTTAATTTGTAACTTGAGGCTTTCACGTAAAGCGATCGCTCGATTTACAAAGTTGATAAAATCATCTACAGAAAAGTTAACGTTTGTGAGGGTAGAAAATAGCATCTCACAGGTAAACTCATCAGTTTCGCGAGTTGCGATTCCTAGAGACTTTGCTTGTAACGCCACTTGCGATAGTCCCCGCAAACAATGGACTAATAAATCTTGTAAAGCGTCAACTTCTGGACTTTTACCACAAGCTCCCCACTGATGACAGACATCGCCACGAGTTGTTTGTTCACATTGATTGCAGAACATAATCTTCTCTCTCAAATCTTCATGCTTCTAGGTTATGAAGAAGCCAAAAGTAAATCCTTGATCTAAGTCAAAAGGAGATATAAAGTTTGGTAACAATATAGGGCATGGGGCATGGGGCATGGGGCATGGGGCAGGGGGACAAAGGAGACAAGGAGGACAAGGGAGACAAGGGAGACAAGAGAAGGGGGATAATATCTACAAATGACAAATGACAAATGACAAATGACCAATGACTATTGACTATTGACTATTGACTATTGACTATTGACAAGTAATGACTTTAACCGAACGTGTTTTAGAAGTTAAACAGTTTTTACAGAGTACGCCGATTTTTCAGGGTGTATTAGATGAGCAATTACAAGCATTAGCGAATATTTCGATTCTCCAGACTTATAAAAAAGGAGCGACGATATTTTTAGAGGGAGATCCGGGGAGCGGGTTTTTTATTGTCAAATCTGGGAGAATTAAGGTTTTTAAGCTGGCTAATGCAGGTAAAGAACAAATTCTGCATATCTTTGCTGCGGGAGATCATTTTGCAGAGGTACCGGCTTTTGATGGGGGACAATTTCCGGCTTCAGCTGGGGCGATTGAAAATTCTGAGGTGGTATTTATTCCTCGTGCAGCATTTTTGATGGTTTTACAACAACACCCAACTTTAGCGATCGCTATTTTAGGAACTTTTGCCCGCCATTTGCGCAAATTAACTTTTTTGGTTGATACCCTGTCTTTTAAGGAAGTACCGGAACGTTTAGCCAACTACTTGTTAAATTTGAGCAGTCGCCGGGGTAATGCTGATGTGTTCGAGCTAGATTTAGCTAAAGGACAACTAGCGGCGCTTTTAGGCACAATTCCCGAAACCCTCTCCCGTGCCTTTTATAAACTCAGTCAAGATGGGATGATTGAAATCAATGGTACCAGTATTAAATTGTGCGATCGCGATCGCTTGATGAATGTAGGAAAAAATAAATAACCGGGAAGTATCAATTTTCTACTACAACAGGAGTACCCATTTTGACAAGCTCATACAGTTCGCGGACATGCTCGTTATACATGCGAACGCAACCATGAGAAACTGCTTTACCAACAGATGCTCTATCGGGCGTTCCGTGAAATCCGATGTATTCTCTACCACTATTCCAAAAAGCAATCCAGCGTTCCCCCAAGGGATTATTTGGGCCTGGAAGAACTAATTTCCCAGTTTGAGGATGTGTCCAATCTGGGTTTTTTAGCATTTCAATTACTTTGAATTTTCCTACTGGTGTTTCTAACCCTGGTTTCCCAATTGCAACAGGATAACTAGCTTGTAAATTGTCTCCTGAATATACATATAGCTGCCGCATTCTCAGTTTTAGGACTAAATGAATATTTTTTGGTGCGGTTGCGGGAATAGTTGGCTTTATGATAGGAATTGCTGGTTTCTCTGTTGTTTTTTGGGAAATTACACCTTGCTTCAATTCCACTTTAGCAGTAGGTTCTGATTGCAGCCAGAAAAACATTGTAATTGCACTGACAGCAATACCTAAACTAATACTAATATTGAGGTTTTTTTCAATTATCTTGTTTTCCATAAATTACTCAGCTTCTAGCAAAGCTATTTGAGTTTAAATTATTAATTTATGAATATATTGACACTCTCCGCCCTATAAGGGCGAAGATTCTTCAATCATAGACCCAACTTGCTCAGACAGGATTACTCCTGCATGAGTAGAGGTCGAATCTCCTGAAGCGTTGGGATCTAAGATCCAAGTTCCCGTATGCCCTACGGTACTCAAGGCTAATTTCAGAATATTGATGGCAGCATTCCAATCCCTATCCATGACAAAGCCACATTCGCAAACATGGGTTCTTGTTGATAGAGATTTTTTGACAACTGCACCACAACTAGAGCATTCACCAGAAGTGTAGGCAGGGTTAACCGCAACAGTTATTCTGCCAAACTTCACCCCAAAATACTCTAACCATTTCCTGAATTGATACCAACCAGCATCATTAATAGATTTGGCGAGACAGTGATTTCTAACTAAATTTTTAATCCTCAAATCTTCATAGGCGACCAAATCGTGAGATTGGATGACGCAACGCGCTATTCTCTTAGCGTGTTCTTCACGTTGCCTACTTATTTTGAGGTGTACTCGCCCTAATTTATTAATAGCTTTCTTACGGTTGGCAGAAGCCCTTTTTTTTCTAGAAACGCGCCTTTGTCGAAACTTGAGGCGTTTCTCTGTTGTGCGATAAAACCTTGGATTAGGTTCACTGTGTCCATTACTGTCTGTGTAGAACTCTTTTAGTCCAACGTCCAAACCGATAGTTTTACCAGTTGGTTGTGTTTCTACTTTGTTATCTACACTCACCAAAAATTGAACATAGTACCCGTCTGCACGACGAACTAACCTAACTCGTTTTATCTGTTCTAATTGGTAGAAGTTTAAATCCCACGTTCCTTTAAGTTTGAGCTTGCCAATCCCTTTTTTGTCGGTGAAGGTTATTTGTTTCCGGTCTTGTGAAAGTGACCACCCAGACGTTTTGTATTCCACTGAGCGAGAATTCTTCTTAAACTTTGGATATGCCTTTTTACCCACAACAGACTTTTTGCAGTTGTCGTAGAAACGAGCAATAGAACTATAAGCTCGTTCAATAGAGGCTTGGCAAGCGCTAGAATTCAAAGCTTTTACAAATGGGAATTCACCTCTCAATGACTTGCTCAGACGATATAAGTCTTTTTGTCCTACACCTCGGTTATCCATCCAAAAACGGATAGCTTTGTTGCGGACAAATTGAGCAGATCTAATCGCCTCATCAATAGCAGTGTATTGAGTTGTTTTCCCCTTGGCTTTAAATTCTAAAACAATCATTTGCGTGGAAAACTCTTACGCAAATATGATAACACAATTCAAGCCGTCCTGGAAGCGGCGCACTGAGAGCTACACCCGAAGTGGACGGGGCTTTAGACCCATTTTCTTGGTAAATAAATCAACTAATTCAAAAAAGATCCTCAAGATAGACTCTTCTCAACTGTGCTATATCTGGATTTAGTAATTCAGATAATTTAGGCGATCGCCAAGTGTAAATTATAATATTTTCAAATATATTTAACAAGTATTAATAGTGCTTAACCTATTAATTAATTTTCTAATAAAATAATGCAATCAGATAATATATATTGAATTTGCAAATTCAATTTTATCAGTCTCTTGTGGGGCAGGTAAGATGCCTGCCTCGATGATGCCAGTAGCCTGATAAGATTTAAGAATTCAGAAGAATTTGAATTTCTAAATTCTTAAATCTTAACTTTCGCTAGTTTTACCATCTTCTGATGGGGAAATTACCAGGAACTGCCTGTATTTTAGGCGTTGGTGCAGTAGTTTTTCTAATCCTCCTTCTTGTAGGAGTTTGTCCTTGGGTTGTGTAATTTACAGTTCTTACTCTTGGTTTAGATTCTGTCCGATTAACCGCCGTTGAACGCCTTGATATTCTTCTGGGTGCTTCTGTATTATCTGCTATTGAACGTCTTGATACCCTTCTAGGTTCTGCTCTACTAATTACCTTTGAACGTCTTGATGCGCGTGATGATGATTGTCTCTCTCCTGAGGCTCTTGCAACTATTGCCGGCCCAGCAGAGGGTAATTGATCATCATTGTTGTTA
The DNA here is from genome assembly GCF_014696435.1 of Calothrix anomala FACHB-343. Classification (GTDB taxonomy): domain Bacteria; phylum Cyanobacteriota; class Cyanobacteriia; order Cyanobacteriales; family Nostocaceae; genus Aulosira; species Aulosira anomala_A. The sequence continues at coordinate 81,907 of NZ_JACJQG010000026.1, forward strand.
GATGCTATTGCTGGGCCTGCTACAGGAAGTGCTTCTTGAGCTAATAATCGTTGGGATGGAATTAAACTCAAACTTGCGAACACAAATAGAGCTGTAGCAGAAAGTAGAATTTTCATTTTTTCCAAAAACCTTTGCCTTGTTAAATTATATGTAGACTAACGGTAATCGCGGTTGAATGATTTACATGAAAAATTATCAATTCCTTCTAATTTATCCGCATTCCAGCGTCCATCTTGCTCAGTCTTATCGGCAAATATATAGACTCCTTCTCCTTGACATTTACTGTTAGTGAAGTTTCCTCTATATTCATTTCCGTTTCTTAATTTTAAAGCCCCCAGTCCTTGCAATTGATCGTTCTTAAATTCTCCTACATAATAGTTAATATTACTTTCGACTGGATAAGATAATCTTCCACAACCATGACGTTTATTATTTTTAAAGTCTCCATAATACTGAAACCCATTTTCTTTAAATACCATCAACCCTCTGCCATTGGCTTGTTTTGTTCTTGCATCTATCTGTCCGTAATATTTATAGACTTTAGTTTCCCAGGTTGGTTTACCTGTAGCTGAAGGTGGTGAGGATAACTCTGACTCGCTATCGCAAGGAAGTTGGGAGAATTTGCCAGAATTTGGTACATTATTTGGTGTTGTTTCCGGAACTGGTGTAGTAGTTGGTGTAGATGATGGTGATGATGGGGTTGTTGGGGAATCTGGTAAAGTGCTGGGTTTTGATGAGTCAGGCGATACTTGTTGACCTAATATTTTCTGTACTGGAAAAATACCTAAAGTTGTCAACACAAGTAAACAAGTAGCCGAAATTATCAATTTTTTATTCATAAAACCCTATTTTTTTAAACTAAACTACCGGAAGATTTGAGCAAATTTTGGAGAAAAAATTGATTTGTATGTTGAGCGAGTTAATTTTGTTAAACTACAGCAATTGAGCGACAAATTTTCCATTCCAGCTAAGATTATTACTGGGGATTTTGTCGCACAAAGTCAGGCAAAACAGCCTCAGGGCATTTTGCCTATATAGGTTAATTATTAGAGGTAGCATGATTTTACCGAGTGCATCGTCATGATTTTTAAAAAACAAAATTTATTCATCTAGCCAAAAATTATGTAAGTATTTTATGTTACATAATTTTTTCTTTGGCTTTGATAATAAAAATTACACAAACAGCTAATTAGTGTTTTGATGCTTATTTAAATACAGCCAATACTAGTTTCTATTGTTACTAGATTTGCTAGAATTTAATTACGCAAAATAACACACATAGCTCATCTGAACAGCACTTAAGTATATATTAGCAGGAGATATTAATTTCTGGTAGTACTTAAGTCTAAGAAAATATAAACTCACTGTCATAATAATGGCTGTGTTTGGCACAAACTTGCCCTCAAAGATTTAAATTTTTATGGAAAAAAATCATCATAATCTATATTGACAAGATAATTTTTACAAAAATTTACTATTTTTTCAGAGAAATAATAAATTAGGAGTAACAATGAATACCAAACACTACTTTATGCCAGGAAGACAATTATACAACCAGTTAATTTCCTATAAATTACCCAAGATAATTAAATATTTTAAGTTTTGAGATGGTTTTTTTAAAAAAATATAATAGCATAAAATATAAGATATATAGAATTACTAGTTCCTTGTTTATGGCTGAATATCGCTTTTGCTGCTACAACATTTGGTTCTAGCATGTAAGAATTTTAGATGCCAAGAAATAAATTTACTATTGTATTTAGTTGAGTTTCAACGCCTATAAATTACATCTTATATTCCTAATTTGAAGGTTAAGTAAATCCGATGGACTATCGTAGCATCATACTCCGCAGCCGTTACAAAGTTATTCAACCCTTGGATAGTGGTGGATTTGGTGAAACATATTTAGCAGAGGATTTGGATATACCGACAGATCCGAAGCCGAAATGTGTGGTTAAGCATCTAAAACCACAAAACCAAAATGAAGAACTTTTAAAAATTGCTAAAAATTTATTCGATCGGGAAGCTGGAGCTTTATATCGTTTAGGTCAGATGAGCGATCGCATTCCCAGACTATTTGCCCATTTTGAAGAGAACGGCGAATTTTATTTAGTACAAGAATTTATTGATGGGCATGACTTAAGCAAAGAAATAATCTTAGGTCAGCCTTGGAAAGAAGCACAAGTCAAAAAACTACTCACAGATGTTTTAGAAATTTTAGTAGTTGTTCATCAACAAAATATTATTCATCGGGATATTAAACCCAAAAATATCATGCGTCGTCAAGATGGAACGATTGTGCTAATTGATTTTGGCGCAGTCAAAGAAATTAAAGGCTTAGAGACGAATACTCAAGGTATAGTGACATCGACCATCTTGATTGGTACAAATGGCTATATGCCAAACGAACAAGCTAATGGTAAACCAAAGCTGTCTAGCGATGTGTATGCAGTAGGAATGCTAGGAATCCAAGCAATCACAGGGATAGCACCGCAAAATTTACCGGAAGATCCTGTAACTGGTGAAATCATTTGGCGGGATCATGCAAATGTCAGCGATAGGTTGGCTGAAGTGTTAACAACTATGGTACGTTCTCACTTTAGCCAACGTTACCCCACAGCCACAGAAGCTTTACAAGCACTGACTCAATCACGACCAATACCATCAGCAAAAGTACAGTCACAAACCAAGCGATCGCTAATTAATCCAAAATTAATCCTAGCAGGGGGGGTAGGTTTAATGGCATTAATCGCGTCTTTGTACTTTGTACCTAAATATTTAGCTCAATCACCATCTCCTGTAAACAATCCAGAAACTCCTAACCCCACACCAGTAACGACAAAAAAATTCGTGGAGTTACCTTGTGATGGCGAGCGAGAATTATCCTCACTACCTCCAGCTACAGGTAAACCAGCTTGGGAAACTGAGAGATATAAATATTACGGACAGATAGATCCAACTACAAAAAACGCTAATGGTAGAGGGTTGATGGTATTTAAGCAGGGTGGTTTTCAATACTATGGAGACTTTAAAAATAATCAACGTAATGGTTGTGGAAGATTATCCTATCCAGAATCTTCCGATCTCAGTTATTATTTAGGTCAATTTCAAAACGATCAATATCAAGGGCTAGGGAGATTGAAATGGAAGAATGGTAATGAATATAGAGGAAACTTTGCTAATAATCAATGCCAAGGAGAAGGAGTATTACATATAACAGCAGATAATACAGAACATGATGGTAAATGGCAGAAAAATCAGTTGGAAGGAAGCAATGTTTTATGTAATAAGCAGTCTTCATCACCCGTTGCTAGCCAGAAGTAAATTTTTTAGGACTTACGCAAAAGTTGCCAAAAAGCTTAATTTATTGAACCGCCCTTCGGGTTCGCCACTTTGCCATCGTGACGGGAACCGCCAAAACGGCAAGTGGACTCACCAAGACGCCAAGAACGCCAAGAATTCGTAGAGTGTGCGTAAGTCATATTTTTAATGCGCGAATTTTGAATTGTTAAATTATTGATATTTTTGGCGAAAATCTCAATTAAACTGCCATTTTCTCTGTAGAGACTAACTTTGCTTTTGGCTTAAAAGACAGAACTTTTTCGATAACATAAGTCAGGGATTTACTGCGGGGTTCGCGGACAAAGAATAAGGGGAAAAGCGCTATTAAGCGTAAAGCGGCGGAAAGGGCAAATAATCCAGGTAAACCACCAATAATATCTAGTTGGGCTAAAAAACCGCCAGTTGTTGCACCTAAACCACCACAAACACCAGTAACCGCAGCTGCGATCGCAAAATATTGCGAAGGACTATCTAATGGAGCCATCTCCATCTGAATATTACTGTTACATAAGTCGAGGGCTGCACCAAAACCACCCCAAATTAGGTGTATTAAGGGTAGCCATAACCAGACAGAAATTAAGTCACTACCCAAGCCTAGCCACAATAAGGGCGTGACAGCAATTAAACTACCAACCAATAATAATATGGGACGATTGCCGACGCGATCGGCTAACTTACCCCAAATTACTAACATCACTAAATTAGCCCCAGCCAGTAAACTTGCATAAAGAGTGACTGTAGTCAAGGCTAAATCTAAGTTTTTCAACAGATAAAGATTAAAAAACGGCGAGCTGAGGTTAACGGCGAATGTCCACAACCCCACATACAGGAGAAATTTTAAGAAATTCCGATCTTTAAAGATAGTAAATAGCTGCGGTTGAGAATCTTGGGAATTTTCTGCAGTGAGAGACGCAGTTTTACCAGCGCGGTAAACTTGGGGATTGACATCCACCATCCAAAATTGACAAGCCAAACTAATTAAGCCGATGATGACGCCAAAAAATAACAGTATGGCGTAAGCTTGAATATCACCACCAGGGTAAGCCGAGACAATATATCCGAGAATTGGTACAGATAACAAATTCGTCAAACTACCTGCACTATTGCGCAAACCAAAATAACGTCCGCGTAAAGCAGGGGGAACTAAAGCAGCCATCCAGCTAAACCAGGCGCAACCGCCTAAGGCTCCCAAGATATTGGTGACGAGGATAATTGCTAAAGTCCCAATAACTAACTGATGGGATTCCATATCCGAACAGCAGAACCAAGCAATACCTCCAACTAAAACCAACCACAGCAGTCTAGAGGGGCCAAAAATCATCATTGTATACCAATGGCGGCTGGTAGTGCGATCGGCTAGGTAGGCTCCGAATGGTTGTAAGAAGTTCGCCAGTAGGGGAATGGAAGAGAGCAAGCCAATTTCCACTGGGTTAGCACCTAACTGGAGTAAGAAGTTAACCAGCAATACACCGCCGGTAATATTAGAAAAAATAGCTGCAAATACTCCATCCAGAGTCGAAGCTTTGAGACTAGTTCGAGTAGCTTGCTTAGAGATTTTCGGTGGAGAATCTGTCCAAGGTATGAGTGCTGATGCTGGAGTGGGCTTAATGAGTTCTACTTCTAGAGGAGATGAGCTGTTGAGTAGTTCTTCAGCAGAGGGAGATAGAGTCTTCACTAGCGAAAATCTGACTTTATTGGTGGTAATAAACTGACAATAAGCTGGCGATTAACACACAGTAACAGCCAAAAGCATGATAGATTTTCAATCTAACGACACAAAAATTCAAATAAAATATTATACCGAAAGACTCTTGACAAAATACTCCCCAAGAGGGGGTTTTTCCTTAAAGATGAAGAGTCAACAAAGCTACATTACAGCAAGTTAAAGGATGAAATCTCGTGTTATTTGTGTGTAATTTATTACATTAATTTATTGAGATAAGAGAGAAAAATAAGAGGACAGGTAAAATATTTAATACCACTCAATTACTTTTTGAAAGCTAATTAATATTTATCTTTAAAAGTGAAAAAGCTAATAATTTAGCTGTTATGTAAATTTGAGTTATTCGTGTTGTTGAAATATATAATTATTTGGTGATTTTCAAATATAGGTAAATAGTTTAATAGATAAAATCTCCGATATTGGTAAGGCATAGAAATATCTCAATTGGCAGAAATCAAGAATATAAATTGTCAATTATCTGTGAGCAAATCTCTCAACTGCGACAAGAGTGTATATTTCCTCTATCTAGGATAGATTTCCTAACTTGTGCAATATTGCTATAGGATTACTAGATATTGATTTTGTCTAATTGGCGGTTGGGAAGGGGTATTTGATGTGCTTGGCAAATTCCAGGAACATACCAGATAATAGTGAAACTTCAGGTATCAGTTTAAACTCTAGGTGAAATTTTTCATTTAGCTGGGAGTTAGATCAATAAATATGACACAAACTACTCTCCTGTAATGTCAACTTGCTGACCGATAAATTTTCATGTCCCTTGAACTGTCACAATAAATATGAGCAATCAATTTTCTCCCCAGCGAGCATTATTATGGTTACAACTGAGTATATTAGTGTTGCTTGGCAGCATGAATTCTCGGTCAGCACAGGCCCAGACGATTAATACCGTACAAGTGCCAAATAATACTTCTATTCTCTCCCAACAGTTGCCACCGCCACAAGATGTGCAACCACCCATACCTTCCCCATCTCCCACACCTAACCCACCCCAGCCATTACCCCCACCAGAAGAGTTACTTCCCGCGCCTAGTCCTAACCCTACACCAGAGCAACCGTTTCCCGACAAGCTACCAGAAACGATTGTTGTAGATAAGTTTGAAATTGTGGGGAGTACAGTTTTCTCTCAGGAAGAGTTAGCCGCAGCGATCGCGGAATTTACTAAAAGGCCGATATCTCTAGCAGAGATATTTCAAGCGCGGTCGAAAATTACTGATTTATATGTCAAGAAGGGTTATATTACCTCCGGTGCGTACATTCCCCCCCAAACTATTAAGTCTGGTGTGGTGAAAATTCAGATTGTGGAAGGTAAGTTAGAAGAAATTCAGATAACTGGAACTCGCCGTCTCAATCCTAATTATGTCCGCAGTCGATTAGCGATCGCTACCGGCGCACCGTTAAATCGCGAAAAATTACTCGAAGCATTGCAACTACTGCAACTGAATCCCTTAATTCAAAACCTCTCAGCAGAACTATCCGCCGGTTCTCGTCCCGGTGTCAGCGTGTTACAAGTAGAAGTGAGGGAAGCCAAAACCTTTAGTTCGCAAATCGTCTTAGATAATGGGCGATCGCCTAGTGTAGGTAGTTTCCGTCGGCGCTTACAAATCAATCAAGCTAACTTGCTCGGCTTCGGAGATGGTTTTAACTTTGCTTATACGAATACCGATGGTAGCAATGCCTTTGATGTCGGCTATAGCATACCCCTTAACGCTCGTAACGGTACCCTTTCTTTTAACTTTGGTACCACATCCAGCAATGTTATTGAAGAACCCTTTAATATTCTTGATATTGAATCCTCTTCCCGTTATTACGAAATTACCTATCGTCAACCGATTGTTCAAACTCCTACCCAAGAATTTGCTGTAGGGTTGACAGCTTCGCGGAGAGAAAGCGAAGCTAGTTATATTGAAGGCGATCGCTTACCTTTCCCCTCATTAGGTGCTGATGCTGAAGGTAAAACCCGCATCTCTGCACTGCGATTTTTCCAAGAATGGACAAGTCGTAATAGCCGCGAAGTCATCGCTTTGCGATCGCAATTTAATTTAGGTATAGATGTATTAAATCCAACTATAAATCAAGAAGCCCCCGATAGTCAGTTTTTCTCTTGGCAAGGTCAAGCCCAGTGGGCAAGGCTATTAGCGCCGGAAACATTATTAATTCTCCGCGCAAATACGCAACTAGCTTCTAGAGCTTTGCTACCTTTAGAACAACTCGGTTTAGGTGGGATTGATACAGTACGCGGCTATCGTCAAGATTACTTATTAACAGATAATGGTGCATTCGCTTCTGCTGAAGTGCAAGTACCGATTCTGCGCTTACCGAAGATGAATAGTGTATTGCAGATTATCCCCTTTGTTGACTTTGGTGTAGCTTGGAATAGTTCTAATCGGGATAACCCAGACCCCAATACCTTAGCATCTGTGGGTTTAGGCTTGCGTTGGACACAAGGCGATCGCTTTACTGCCCGTCTTGATTGGGGTATTCCTTTAGTATCTGTAGAATCCAGAGATAACACCTGGCAAGAAAACGGGCTGTATTTCTCTTTGATTTACAATCCTTTTTAATGTTAACGGTCAATAGTCAACAGTCAACAGTCAACAGTCAACACTTCCTGATACCACCACTCCAGCAGTACAGCACGACATTGTAAACAGGTAAGATTCTGGAGTAAATCATGTATACCTGTGGTATTTCTGGGATAAGTTGCACCAACATACTCAGCAGCAACTATTGGTATAGGTTCCAGTTCGGCGACAAAGCCGTACAGTTTCTGGTTAGAAAAAGAACTATTCACCGCCCAACCTTGAACATTCAAAGGTATGAGTCGGCTAATTGTTGTCGTTGCAATTCCTAATTCTCGTTGCAGAATAGCTGGAACTACCGCATCGGGGCTTTGTCCTGGGGGTAAGCGCCCGCCAGGAAAGTCCCAGGTGAGTTGACTCAATCCCGGTCGATAGCTTGGCGGTGGGAGAATTATCTGATGGGCTTGAATGGGGAGAATGACCACAGAATCGGCTTTCTCCACGCGCCAGTATTCTAATATTTGACCGCGATTGTCTTCTAGATGTTCGCCAATTACAGTTAACCAACTTGAGCGCATTTCCACAAAGCGATCGCGGATTTTCCAGTTTTCTGTTGAGAATTGTTGCATAACTTGAGACTTTAAAACATACAAATCTGCTAACGGAAAGTTAAAAATTTATTAGTTGTCGGGCTAAAGTTTAAGTTGATATTGAAGAGCAATTTTCAGATGACTATTTACTTTTACAAGGTTTGGCAGCCTTATGGCTGTTTTTCTAACTTTTCTCCCCACGGAATTAAAATCCAGGGTACTTATTGGTCAACGGTTGAGCATTATTATCAAGCACAAAAGTTTGTTGGCAGCAAAGATGCAGCAATTATACCTCTAATCCACCAAGCCACAACTCCAGAAGAAGCAGCTGCTTTAGGACGTTGTAGTAGCCGCCAAATGCGCGCTGATTGGCATCAAGTAAAAACTCAAGTGATGCGAGAAGCAGTTCTGAAAAAGTTTCTCACCCATACTGAAATTCGCGACATTCTCTTAGGCACAGGTGAGGAACTTTTAGTAGAAAATTCTCCTAATGATTATTTTTGGGGTTGCGGTATTAATAAAACTGGTGAAAACCATCTTGGTAAAGTTCTCATGAGTGTACGTGAAGAAATTCGCAAGCGATTTTCTGTAACTGCAATTGCCGAAAAGCATTTGCAGTATTAATTACATTCATACGCTGACTGAGCGACTTAGAGGGGGAATCACTAAATTCCCCTAATTAAAAAGTTTTTAACTAGATAACTTCTGGATTATTTGTTGATTTATTTTCAACAAAACGTTTATATATGCGTCAATATTGATACAAGCCTAGAAATTTTATGCAAATTTTGTAATTTGCATAAAAATACCCTATACATCTGCTAATTGTTAGTTATAGAATTAGGTGTTTAATAATTAACTTTTTCTTAATAATTTAGCCTGTAAAACTCTGAATTTTTCCGAGGAAACACAGGTAAACGCGAGTTCGCTAAATCTTTTCTATACACCTTCCCTTTATAGGAAAACAATCAGATTAACCATACCGCTAACTATGGGGGATCAAAATACCCCGAAATAGCGGAAATGTCTGGATTGAGGAGAAATTCTCTTCAGCGAACAACGTGGTTCAGGGAAAGATAAATTACTTTAGTGTAGACAACTAATGGCTTTTACCAATCAACCAAATGCCTGGGAGCAATCCTTCGATCCACAGAGTTTACTGCATCGAATGACCGATCGCATTCGGCGATCGCTCGAACTTGAAGAAATTTTAGCAGCTACCGTTGCGGAAGTGCGTTCATTTCTGGGGACAGACCGAGTGATGGTTTATCGGTTTGATCGCGATGAGAGTGGTGAAGTGATTGCAGAATCGATTCACGAACAGCGACTACCATCTCTATTAGGGTTGCACTTTCCTGCAAATGATATTCCCGAGTATGCCAGAGAGATGTTTGTCACCTTGCAGCAAAGGTCAATTGTGGATGTAGCCAATGGTAAAATTGGGCTATCGCCACTATATTCGCCACAGATTAACGAATCAACAGCTACAGAAAATATCTATTATCGAAAAGTAGACCCCTGTCATCTTCAATACTTAACGGCAATGGGCGTCCAGTCTTCCTTGGTAATACCAATTTTACATCGGGATCTCAAGCAGCAATCAGCCAAGTCTCAATTATGGGGATTGTTAGTATCGCACCACAGCGAGTCGAGAACTATTGCGCCTTGGGAACTGAAATTATTACAACAAGTTACAGATCAGGTAGAAATTGCGATCGCTCAAAGCAATCTTCTCAGTCAAACCCGTCTCCAGCAACAACAACAAACGATTCTCAACCAAGTTAGCATTCTGTTACATCAATTACCAACTATTCAATTACAAACCGCCCTAGAAACTACTATTGCAGCTTTAGCTGGTACAGGTGGCAGATTATATATTGAGCATAGTCGAGAACTTTATCTTTGGGGCGAACAGCCGAAATTACCCTATGAAGCAGAAAATATTGCTCTCGAACAGCATCCCGTTTGGCAAAATTGGATGGGTGATTGTAAACCCGGTCAAGTTTTAGCAATTACCGATCTTTATCAAGAAGCGTCTTTGCGAGTTTTAGCCCTAGCTTTTAAAGCTACGAAAATTCGCGGAATATTGCTGATTCCTTTACATAATCGCCAGAAATTCATCGGTGTTTTCACTATTTTTCGGGCTGAATTTGATACAGAAATTTTGTGGGCTGGACGCTGCGAGCAAAATCAGCGCCAACAACTACCCCAGCTTTCCTTTGATATATGGCGAGAAGAGAGAAAAGGCCAAGCATTAGAATGGAAACCTGAAGATATTTTCTTAGGACAGGCTTTAGGCTATCACTTCTCAATGGCGCTTCAGCAGCAGGAGATGTACCAACAGGTACAAGCACTCAATACCAATCTAGAACAACGGGTACAGGAAAAAACTGCTGAACTGGAAAAATCATTAATGATTACCAAAGCGATCGCCCAAATCACCCAGCAAATCGGCAGTACCTTAGACTTAGAAACCATCTTACAAACTATTGTTCGAGAAGTCCGCCCTTTGCTCAATTGCGATCGGGTGTTAATTTTCCAAATATTACCGGAATCTAACAGTCAGGTAATTGTAGAACAAAGCAATGGCAAATATCCCTCAGTTTTAGGAATTAAAGCCCCCGAAGAATGCTTTCCTGATGAATATACTCGCTTGTATCTGCAAGGAAGAGTGCGCGCTATTCACAATGTCTATACAGCGAATTTGAGTGGTTGTCATCAAGAATTCTTGCAGAGTATGCAAGTGCAAGCTAACTTAATTATCCCCATTAAAATGGGTATGCAACTATGGGGATTACTTATAGCTCATCAATGTGATGCGCCGCGAGATTGGCAAGATACAGAAATCGAGTTAATGTTACAGTTAGCAGATCAAGCAGCGATCGCAATTCAACAAGCACAACTATATAAACAAAGTCAAGCTGCGGAAACTCAAGCCAAGGCTAAAGCCCAACAATTAGAACAAACTTTAACAGAACTCAAACATACCCAAACACAATTGATTCAAACTGAAAAAATGTCTAGTTTGGGACAGTTAGTTGCAGGTATTGCCCATGAAATTAATAATCCTGTTAACTTTATTTACGGTAATTTGGCTTACGCTCAAGACTATACCCAACAACTATTACAACTATTACAACTCTACCAATCCCGCTATCCCCAACGCGATCGGGAAATTAGTGATTTAGAAACAGCAATCGATGTGGACTTTGTCGCCCAAGACTTACCAAAAATCATCTCCTCTATGCAAATAGGAGCCGATCGCATCTGTTCTATTGTCCTATCTTTACGCAATTTCTCCCGTTTAGATGAGGCAGAATATAAGCCTGTTGACTTGCACGAAGGCGTTGACAACACTTTACTAATATTACAACATCGCCTAAAATCTACAGTCGATTTCCCTGGAGTCCAGATACTTAAAGATTATGGTGACTTACCCTCGATCAAATGTTATGCCGGACAATTGAATCAAGTATTCATGAATGTTATCAGCAACGCTATTGATGCTTTACAATTGAAAGCAGATAAAGAAACATTTTTTCAGCCTTCTATATGTATTTCCACCAGAGTCTCAGCAGATAATTCCTTTGTATTAATTCGGATTGCTGATAACGGCCCGGGAATGACAGAAGAAATCAAACAAAGAATTTTTGACCCTTTTTTCACAACTAAACCTGTGGGTAAGGGTACAGGATTAGGTCTGGCTATTAGCTATCAAATTATCGTGGAAAAGCATGGTGGCATTATTGAATGTATCTCAGAGGTTGATCAAGGTACAGAGTTTTGGATAGAATTACCTCTCAACCCACAATGCAAAGTTAATAATTTATCGTTTAATTCATCACTGTTAAACTCTAAGAGATGGAAAGGTAAAACTAGTTTTCATAAGTTCACAAATGCCTGAGTCAATGGTCAATGGTCAATGGTCAACGGTCATTTGTCAGAGACGCGATGAATCGCGTCTGTACAATTGTCATTGGTTCGCTAACAACTGACAACTGACAACTGACAACTAACCACTGACAACTGACCACTCTGAGCAAAATTGGTATAAGCTTGTACAAAGTTAAATAGCACAAGATAGTTGAAATAGCGCCTTATGTCAATTATTGCGCTCAGAGCATGGTATATACAAGATTATGAGCCAATTCCGGAATTGGAAAAACGTCCGCCAGATATTCGCCTGAGTAAGAAAAGTCTGTTGCGATCGGGATTGAGAGCAGATTTTTTGGAAGATAGCGATGAAGTCAAACAATCAACTTGGTTTAGCCGCTATCTCGAAGGGGAGACTATTGAATTTTATGTTGAAGGTAGTGGTGGCTATTGCGTCGCCAATATTGACTTGATTAGTCATGAAATTTATTTTACTAAGCAAGCGCTGTTAGCTCAATTAGAGCCAACTATTTTTTTATGCTATCAAACTGAGTATGCCGCAGCGAGCGAAGCTTTGCGAGAAGGGCTGCAAAAAACTTTAGAAACCTTAAACAAGCGATCGCGTCTTCCCCTAACTTTAGTAGAATCATATCGTCCGGGAACTGGCCCCTTAAGGCTTTCGGCGGGTATTTTGCGCAAAATCCGCAAGAGTTTATTATTTATTGCAGACACAACTGCGATCGCGAGTACCCCCGGTAAAGAAACTACACAATTGGTTCCCAGTCCCAATGTCTGTATTGAAATCGGCTATGCAATCCAAAGTAAGCGATCGGAACAAATTTTACTAGCGCAAATGCAACGTCCAGACTTAGAAGGCGAATTTCCCTTTGATTTACCTAAGCAGCAAATTCTTCAATTCCAAAACAGCAAAGAACTCAATAAAATTCTCAGCGTTGCAATTCCCGCCCAGCTTGCAAGATTTAAGCTGTTTTTTTAATTAAATTATTTTTTGTTAAGAATTGCAAATAAATTCATAATATAAATCAGGTGTTATCTCCACCAAAGATAAAAAAATACAATTCTCATACCTAAGTTAAGAGGATTGTAATTTTGAATTTTGAATTTTGAATTTTGAATTTTGAATTCCCCGAAGGGGTTGATTGTGCTATGCATTTAACTTGGTTAGACAGCAATAGTTGGCTGATTGAAATCGCAGGTAAACGAATCTTACTAGACCCTTGGCTAGTGGATACGTTAACCTTCATTAATTTGGATTGGCTATTTAAAGGTACTAAACTCAAAGAACGCCCCATACCAGAAAACATTGACTTGATTCTGCTGTCTCAGGGTTTAGAAGATCATGCGCACCCACCAACACTCAAACAACTTAATCGCCAAATTCCGGTGGTAGCCTCTTTAAGTGCCGCAAAAGTAGTGCAGAATTTAGGTTATACCTCTGTGACAGCCTTAAATCCTGGTGAAACTTTCACATTTCAAGATAATTTAGAAATTAAAGCCACTAATGGTTTGTTTGCAGGCCCTAACGCCAGAGAAAATGGTTATCTCCTCAAAGATTTGCAGAGTGGTTTAAGCTTATACTACGATCCTCATGGCACCCATGACCCGCAAATTCAGCAAGCTGCACCTGTAGATGTGGTAATTACACCCCTGATTGACTTGAACCTACCCTTAGTAGGTTCGATTATTAAGGGAACAAATAAAGCCTTAGAAGTCGCCAAGTGGTTAAAACCGCAAGTTATGCTACCCACAGCCGCAGGTGGCGATGTTACCTTTGAAGGATTGATCGACAAATTTCTGACAACTGTAGGTACTGTTGAGGAATTTCGGGCATCATTAGCGCAAAATAATCTCAGCACCAAAGTAATTGAACCAGTACCAGGCGATCGCATTCAATTAAAATTGTAAATAGGTCGGCGCAATTAAAGATAACTGGTGAAGTTTGTCATTTGTCATTTGTCATTTGTCATTGATCAATTAATTACGTAGTGAGGATTTTAATCCTCGCTACGTAACCACATCTTTAATTAATTGAATATGTTGCGGGAGTAAACTAGCTAAATCGTAACGCTCTAGGGCTGTTTTCCTCGCATTAGCACGCAATTCCGCCATTTTAGTGGGATGATCTAAGACTTCATCAATGCGATCGGCTATTTTCTGCGGTGAAAAGAAATCTACCAATAAACCATTTTCACCATCGCGGATAATCTCAGTGACAGGCGCAGTATCAGAACCTAAAACTAAGCATCCTGTAGACATAGCTTCAATCATCGACCAGGAAAGTACAAAAGGTCTAGTTAAATAAACATGTACAGAAGATGCTTGAATAACTTTAAGATATTGTACATAAGGTAAACTGCCAGTAAAGTGAACCCGTGATAAATCTAAGGGAACTTTGTTGAGCATCAACTCTTTAAAAGTCTTACCATCTGGTAAAGATTTACCATAGCAAACTCGATCTGACCCAACAATCACAGCATGACAATTAGGTCTGCGTTCTTGAACATAAGCTAGAGACTCGATAAACTGAGGAAATCCGCGATAGGGTTCCATTCCCCGCGCCACATAAGTGACAATTTCATCCACACCAGAAAGGTCTAGATTTGGTAATACCAGTTTAGCTCCGGGATTCGGTTTAAAGAATTCCGTATCAACTCCATCGTGGAGGACAGAAATTTTATCATGAAATTCTTTCGGGAACTGAGATTTTTGCCAATTGGTTGGTGACAAACCGCGATCGCAAGTATATAAATCAATTAATATCGGTGCATTTTTTACCCGGATACGGGCAACATCATCAACAGTTAATGGTTCTGCTGGGTCGAAATCTGCATCTGTACCCACCGCATGATAAAACCATTCAAAATAACAAATTAGCGGTGTATTAGGAAATGCATCCTTAACAAACAAAGTCGGGCCCCAGCCAGAATGACCGCAGATTACATCCGGTACAAAGCCTTGTGCTTTCATTTGTTCCGCCATTTTATATACAGCTTGACCGTGTAATACTGCACCTTCTAATGGGCGAACATAATGATGAGTGGAAGGATGAGGATCGCGATTTGGTGCAAAAAGCACCTTATTAATCCCAGCTAAATTAACTTCGCGATTTTTTGTGCCAAATACCACCACATTCTTGGGATCTTGCGCCAAAGTTAAAGCTACATGACGATATTGAGCCGGAAAGTTGTTATGAAGAAATAAAATTCGCATAGAGGATTTAGGGGTTAGGGACTAGGGACTAGGGGCTAGAAGGAAGACAAGGAGAAAGATTGACCAATGACTATTGTACAGACGCGATTAATCGCGTCTCTAACAAATGACCAATGACTAACCCACAAACAATCGCACGGGTTTATTTTGCAGTTGCGGTGTAATTAATTTGACTCGCTCAACTACAGAAATCATGTATTGGTAATCGGGTATTGTTCCGTTGGGTACATACCCAACTTCTTGCGCTAAAGACGAAGGAAACTCATTCATAACTTTGCGGATGTACTCTTGACGATTTCGTTCCACATTAGGGCCGATCAACACTACGCCTGATGGGACATAATGTACATCGGTATGCAAAATGCGAAACTGAGTTTTTTGTAACTGAGAGCTGTAAAGATTATACTCAGCAATAGAAACAGCACCAGCTGCGGCTTTACCTACAGCTACCCATTCCATTACTGTTTGCGGTGTGGGTGCAAAAATTATTTCACTGAGTGTCATCCCATACAAGTTGAACAGGGGAAAATAATATCCGGTTGCTGACCCAACTTGACCTAAGGCTACTATTTGATTTTGTAGCTGTTTTAATTCCGCGATGGGGCTATCTTTACGCACGACAAACACCGATCGCAAATTACTTACACCGACTAAAGGAAAAATGGGTACGTATTGATAACGCGCGATCGCAATTGCAGCTAAACCCGGTGGTGCAAATACCAAATCCCACGCCCGTGCTTCTAAGCGTTCAGCTGCTTTATTTTCGTTAAAAGCAGGCTCTAACTTAATATGTGATTTCGTTTTTTCTGCTAAGTGGCGATTGAATTTCGCGTACTGGGTAATTATTTCTTCTCCACCACCATAGCTGATGCTCCCAATGGTTAATGCACCTTCAAACGGCGATTTTGATTTACACCCATGCATCGCCAAAAACAGCATTTGGAAAAGAAAAACACGACGAGATAATTTCCAAGACATGAGTAATTTATGCGAGCAAAAACTATAATAGCTTTGAGATTAAGAAGTTATGCAGCCTAATAATCAACAATAATTTAATTAATATTTGTTTACTTTTGTAGTATCTGTTATAAACTAGCTATAAGTAATATAAGATTATATTTCTGCAATATATGTAAAGTTTTGTATAGAGATAATAATTATGTTTATAAAATTCAAAAATTTTAATATTGGTACTAAATTTAACTTACTGTTAATCGTAGTTTTTATCATTAGCATTGTCATCAGTGGTACAGCCTTATCAAGTTTACTCCAACGCAGAGCGCAAAATGAAGTTGCTACCAAAGCTCTGATTTTGAGTAAAACCATGAACTCAGTCAGACAATATACACAAGACCGCATAAATCCCTTACTTGCACCCAGGCTAGAAACCGAGCCAGTATTTATTCCCGAAACAGTCCCAGCTTTTTCAGCTACAGAAGTATTTGAAAATTTACGGAAAAATGAAGAATATAAAAACTTTCTGTATAAAGAAGCAACACTGAATCCGACTAATTTAAGGGATAAAGCTGATAGTTTTGAAGCGCAAGTTGTCGAGCGATTCCGCAAAAACCCCAATCTCAAAGAAATTGCAGATTTTCGTAACTTTCCAGAAGGCACAGTCTTTTATATTGCCCGTCCCTTAGCTATCACCCAACAAAGTTGTCTGCGTTGTCATTCTACCCCAGATCAGGCTCCTAAAAGTCAGTTAACCACCTATGGTTCCAATAATGGTTTCGGTTGGAAACTCAATGAAATTGTAGCGGCTCAAATCATCTCAGTACCTTCAGAGCAGGTTTTTAATAGCGCCCAACAAACTTGGCTGTGGATCATGGGGCTGTTGATTGTGATTTTTGCGATCGTCGTGATTTTAATTAACTTCTTAATCAAGAAAACAGTAATTGAGCGGATTAGAAAAATTGAAAAAACCGCTCAAAAAGTAAGTACCGGAGACATGACTGCTAACTTTGATGAAGATTCTGATGATGAAATTGGTGGTTTATCTTCTGCGTTTAATCGGATGAAATATAGTTTACAAATAGCTATAGATATGCTAAATCAGCAAAGTCAATAACAATTCAAAATTCAAAATTCAAAATTCAAAAATAATGTTACAGCATCTTCCTGTAAATAGACCACGCTGTAGGGGCACGGCACCGACAATCTTTTGGTACATACAATAATTTTACTGTTGCCGTGCCCCTACGACAGATGTGGTTCAAATAGGTGAAAACTGCTGTAAGTAAATAGACTTGAAACCCTTACCAATGACAAATGACAAATGACTAATGACAAATGACTAATAAGATTTTTAAGGAAGTAGGCGTTGCTGAAATTCTGCTGCCTTTTTGGGGTCAGGAATTTGTGATTTCAAAGTATTCACCAGTTCCTCTTCTGTAATTTGAGGCGCAGATTTAATTACTTTTTGAACTAAGAAAGTAGCGATGGGGCCAATTAAGCGAACTAACTCCTGTTCGCATTGTCGCACAAAGCGATCGCTAATTGCGGGAACCGCCTGACTGGGTACAGTATTAGACTTAGGTTGAGAATTTGTCGTCGATTCCCGCAGAAACATCATTGACTTCTGCTTAAACTCATTTTTTTGTTTTTCTCCCAGATGTACTGACAAAGTGTCTACAACTTCTTGATAACTCGATGCTGATGCCGCAATCTGCCTAATTAACGTCGGTGCTAAAGGGCCAACATACTGCAAAAGTATACTTTCCAGATACTTCTGCTGCTCCGGATTTAAAATCGAAGTTACTTCCTGTCTGACTGTATTCTGTTGGGAATTTCCAGACTGGGGAATCTGCATCAAAGATAACGGCGGTTGCGTCAGTTGATAATCAACCTCAGTATCGCTAATCACCTGCTGTAATACTTGTAAAACCTCGGTTGCAGTCTGGTAGCGCTCCTTAAAATGGTACAGCACCATTTTTGAGATGATAGGGGCTAACCAAGGACTAACTTGAGCGTGGTGCTGCCAAAGAATTTCGCCTGTATTCGGATCTTCTTGCAGTTGCTTAGGATGTAAGCCTGTTAAAGCCTGAATCGCAATAATACCCAAAGAATAAATATCACTATTAGGGCGAGGTTTCCCTTGTCCCTGTTCTGTAGCCATATACCCAGGGGTACCTATGGCAATAGTAGTATCTCCATGCCCAGCAACTGTGAGTAATTGGGTTTGGATTTGTTTAACTGCGCCAAAGTCAATTAGCACTAATTTGCAATCTTGAGGTCGCCTAATTATATTATCCGGCTTAACATCTCGATGAATAACTTTGTGACTGTGGACAAACTCCAAAATTCCCAAAATTTGTTGTAGCAACTGCACAACTTGTTCTTCAGTCCAGCGTTGACCTGGAAAAAATTCTGTTTTCAGAGAATGTCCTTGAATAAACTCTTGCACCAAAAAAAATTCCTGGTCTTGTTCAAAATAAGCTAACAGCCGAGGAATCTGATCGTGGTGACCTAACTTTTCTAGTGTTTCTGCTTCACTATTAAATAAACGTCTTGCTGTTGTCAGGAATTCTGGATTGTGAGTACAAGGCTTTAAATGCTTAACAACACACCTGGGCGCACCTGGCCGGTGTGTGTCTTGTGCAATGTAAGTTTGCCCAAATCCCCCTCCTCCCAGGACTTGGAGGACTTGATAACGCCCGTCGAGTAAAGTTCCTAACATATGATGACTCGTCTAAGTCCTCATCTTAATCTTGACATATATACCCCTGTGGGTAACTGATCTTGACAAAGAATCATTCAATCAATTGCACTTGCCAAATCGTACAGCACAGCAGAAATAAAAATACCATTTTCCATGAAGGAAAAGCCAAGAATATCAGGCTTTTGACTTACTCGGTAGCAGTACTAGCCTATTTTTAATTTTATTCATGATGAGTATCCATGTTATAAAAACAGTGTGCAATAAGCGCTTACATACTACATCGATTATCTTCATCTCAATAATTGTAAGTTTATTCCTACCTCTATATTTGTAAATATATAGCTAATTTCATGAGTCTTATTCTATAAGTAAATTTTGGTAATTAAACTAAATATAGTAATCTTTATTAATTTTACACAATACTCATAGCATAAGGAAACTCTTCAGAGAAACAGTAGACAAGGTAGCAAAATATCTACTGAACATTTTTCCTGTGGGATGGGAAGCATATAGTCAGTATGCAAGTTTACAGAATATCAAAAATAAATCGAACATTTTGCCCTCAATTTTATTTTGCTCAAAAATTATTCTTGGCTAGTTTGAGGGCGAATTGACTTGTTAAATTGTCAGTTAATTTAATCAGTCTGATGCACTCCTACTATATATACAGCAGTTATCCAGAATTTATGCAATTCTTTTATGCTGATATGGGAAAAAGCTTTTTCCGGAAAGCGGGAACTTGTGATGACAGTTACTACTCTTGGGAAATACCACCCAAGAGCATCTACAGATTTAATGACTGAACTGGCCGAATCAGCTTCATAGCCAGGAATTGTCAACAAATAAAAACATTCACTAGCAGTTCTTTGTCGTTGGAAGTAAGCATTGCTCCTAGACAGTCTGCTAGATACAATAGTAAAGCATAACCATTTCTCTGTCGATAAGGAGCTAATTGTTCAGCTAAACTTTGTCCTAGAAGAACATCCTAGTAGAACAAGTAAAAAGTAAAAGGTAAAAAGTAAAAAGAAATAATACTTATAACTCAAGCTTTTTATCCATGTTACATAGTAGGTTAATTGCCGCCGTAACGTACTAGATATTTTCGCTAGCGTCAAGTGTAAGCCAAGAAAAAACAAATTAATCTGATTAAATGTAACTTGAACAACTCATATATTTATTACCTAGCTACTAATGATATGTACAAGAGGTTTGTATGTAAGTTGCTAACCTAGAGTCAGTTGTCTGTTTAAAAGAGTATCTGATTGTACAAAAACTATTATTTGCTAAATGTAAATATTTATTTTACCGATTATTTATCAATAAAACTTCTGACTTAACATTATAAAAATTAGCTTGCTATATTGTACTAAATAACTATTCTGGCAAGGTGGATAAAACTGTGCGAGATGATTTACAAGGATTGGAGATTACTGCCAAAGAACTACAAAATTTGACTAATCTGCCTGTTAAGGATGAACTCATAAATATTATTGTTCCGGTAGGGCAATTTGTAAAGCAAGTTCTAGAAAAGATTAAAGGAACTGAAGGCGCTACAGTAGTTTTTATCAGCTTTTCTATATTAGTTGGCTGTTATATAGCTTTTGATTTCATCGTCAAATTATTCGATTTGTGGCTGACAGTTCCATCTTGGTTAGTATTGATGGTTTTGGGCTTATGGCTGGGGGGAGTTACCCAAATAGGTTTATACGTAATGTGGAGAAAACGTAGTAAACAGCTAAAAGCAAACATGACACATTCTTTGCAAATTTTATTAAACGATGTCGATAGATATAATGCAATTATTAAAGCTATCGATATTAACGATCAAATAGAAGATGCTGGTAATTCAGATGTCAGCATTCGCGAACGAGAGAGAGTGTTAGCAGCACTGCGACTGACGCGAAATGATTTAGTCAGGGCGCTCAAAACTGAGAAAATTTTGCGAGAAAATAAAAACTTTATTATTAATCATAGTGATTTCTTTGCTGATAATTTGGCAACTTTAACAGCAATGCAGGTTACCGAACAGGCTACTGAACATGGCCGTATACTCAATGAAGCATTGCAGATTGCCTTAGATGTGCAGCATGAAATGAAAAAGTTGCAGAGTCAGCCTTAAAACCAATAACTAAATCCTTCAATCAGGTTTCAGGTTAAGCCTGAATTCATACGAACTCAATACAATAGGGTTTCAACTAGTCCGCAGAAGCGGACTTTTTTTTGTAAAGTCCCATCCTTCCCAGATGTCAAGTTAGCGTTAGGGACTTCCAAATAAAGAATATTCCAATCATTAACTTACCAAACCTGCAACTTGTAGGGGCGGGGTAATCCATTGGTGTCAACTTAAGCTAAAAATAGCCTCACTGTTAGCTTTGTCACCCGCCTGAGAATGAATTCTCAGGCTAATAGCCCAAGTCTACTGAAGTAGACTCAAGATTTTGAGAATATTTAGTCATCTTGAGATGACTTTGGTTATTAGCAAGGAACTTCAGTTCCTTGCGGTAGACTGGTTTTGCGTTAAGTTGACACCAATGGGTAACCCCGCCCCTACAATTTGGCATAATTTATTTTTTGGAGTTCCCTAAAACCCTAATTTCATCTAGCTTCTATGCTTTGCTTGGGAGGGAAAATCCTCAGGCTCCCAAAAACTGTAAAATCAGAAACATCTATCTTAGGGTATTGGTAATTTATTCAGGGTATATATTATACAAGTTAATTACTGTTTTACCCTTCCCAAATCTAAAATATCAAATCTAAAATCTAAAAGTTCTTATACCTATACTGATTGTGAATCTAAGTCGCCTGATTCCGATTTTTGATAATTCCGTTTCCAGCTGGGCTTTGGAGGCGCGCCTGTTGCGCTGGTTAACATTGATTTGGCTGTTTGTCGGTTTAATTATCTTATTTTCAGCATCTTATACTGTTGCTGCTGCCCGCCAGAATGATGGGCTGTATTACTTTAAGCGTCAACTGCTTTGGGTGCTGGTTTCGCTAATTTTATTCAATATAATTGTCCATCTCCCCTTAAAAAAAATTTTAGGGGTCAGCCATTGGTTTTTAATATTGTTTCTCCTGTTAATTTTCTGTACGCTTATACCAGGATTAGGCAGAAAAGCTTTTGATGCAGCACGCTGGATTGCTATCGGCCCGATTCCTATTCAGCCTTCAGAACTGATTAAGCCGTTTTTGGTACTCCAAAGTGCGCGACTATTTGGTCAGTGGGAAAAATTAAGTTGGCGGGTTCGCTTTACTTGGTTGGGTATTTTTGGGCTGGTACTTTTAGGAATTATTGCGCAACCTAATTTGAGTACTACAGCACTGTGCGGGACAACTATTTGGTTAATTGCTTTAGCAGCCGGGTTACCTTACAAGTATTTGGGGGGAACAGCTGTAGGTGGGGTTTTGTTAGCTTTATTGAGTATTAGTATCAAGGAGTACCAGCGCAAGCGGGTGATGTCGTTTATGAATCCTTGGGCTGATGCTACAGGGGATGGCTATCAATTGGTGCAAAGTTTGCTAGCTGTTGGTTCTGGTCAAACTTGGGGTTCGGGGTTTGGACTATCTCAACAAAAGCTGTTTTATCTGCCTATTCAGGATACTGATTTTATTTTTGCGGTGTTCGCTGAAGAATTTGGCTTTGTTGGGAGTATGGTTTTGCTGTTGATGTTGGCTATATTCGCCACTTTGGGTTTAATGGTGGCGCTAAAGGCGAAAAATCCTGTGTCTCGATTGGTCGCGATTGGGGTGACGATTGTGATGGTAGGACAATCTTTGCTGCATATTGGCGTCGCGACAGGTGCTTTACCGACGACGGGCTTACCTTTACCTATGTTTAGTTATGGTGGTAATTCGATGATTGCTAGTCTTGTCGGTGCGGCGTTACTGATTCGCGTAGCTAGAGAGAGTAGCGAGGCTGATGTAGTACCTTTGCGTACAAATCAAAAGGAATTTCAGCGTCGGCGTCAAATGTTCAAGAAAACGAAAGTTTAATATAGTGCTTCTTAGTTGAGTGCAATACAGTACGCGCTTCGGGGCATGGCAGTGCCAGTGCCCCTACAATCTGTCTCATTCACGTTTTTTAAAATTGGTATGAGATGCTTTGTGAATGATGAGCGATCGCGAAAATTCTATCACCTACCCAGAGTAGAAAGTCAATTTTGGCAATTTGCTGTATTTGCTGTGAGTGCAAGTTGTAAATCAAATTTACGAATCGTAAATCAAGTTTTCTATTTCGTAAATCAAATATACGAGTTGTAAATCAAGTTTTGTAACTACAAAATCAAGTATACGAATCGTAAATCAAGTTTTGTAACTACAAAATCAAGTATACGAATTGTAAATCAAGTATACGAATCGTATATTAAGTTCACGATTGATAAATCAGCTAATTTAATCAAATTAGGCTATGTGTATATTTAATTCAGCTTTTAGCTCATCCCCACACTACTTTAAGGGAATTTTCGCTTTTTGAAACAATTGCTCAACGGTAAATTCCCACGCCTCAAATAAGGAATCGGTGAGTAATTCATCTCCCATAAATGTCTTGGGTGGCGCATCTGGGTAAAACACAGTGATACTTCTGGCTTTACTGTCTACCACCCACACCCGCAAGACTTGAGCATCTAAATAATCTTTAGCTTTAGCCGTCATTTGTCCGAAAGTTTGTCCGGGGGAAATAATCTCAATTACTAAATCGGGAGGAACAGGACAAGCTTCATCTTCGTTCCAGTCTGCGGGTAAACGTTCATTAGAGATATACAAAATATCTGGGGTTGGTAGCCAATCTTTACCTCGACGGGTTAATACTATAGCCCATTCTGGACAAACTATGCCTTTTCCCTGACAGGATTGTTCAATTAGATTCAAAAAGGCGTGGGTAAGCTTAGAGTGAAAAAACTTTGGTGACATTTTCGGAATTGCTTGGCCATCAACGAGTTCGTAGGTGATATCTCCCTCACCTGGAGGAAGATTTAAGAACTCTTGCAAGGTCAGTTTATTATTAGCTTCAAGTTTGACCATTTTGGCTGGGAAATTTGGGATTATTTACATTTTCTGCAAAACTTGACGAATAATATCTGCGGGAACTTCATCGGTAACTGTGACTACACCTATTTGTGTGGGTAGCACAAATCTGACTTTACCTGCTTTGACTTTTTTATCTAGTTGCAATGCGTCAATAATACCTTCAATATCTAGCCCAGATGGTAACTGTGTAGGTAAACCTGCTTTTTGAATTAAGGCGTTTTGACGTTCTGTCTCTGCTGTTTGCCACATTCCTAGTTCTACCGCAATTTGTCCGGCGGCTACCATGCCAATTCCCACAGCTTCGCCATGATTAACTACACGGTAACCGGTTAAGCTTTCTACAGCATGACCGATGGTATGACCGTAATTTAAAATCGCCCTTAATCCGGCTTCTTTTTCATCTTTACTGACGACATCGGCTTTGGCTTGACAAGATTTAATTAATATGCTTTCAATAAGTTCTGGTTTAATGTAGCGTAGTTGATTGAGGTGTTTGCTGGCTTCCATTTGAGCAAATAATTCTGCATCCCAGATGACGCCGTATTTAATTACTTCTGCCATACCGGCACGAAATTCGCGCACAGGTAGGGTTTTTAAGACTGTGGGATCGATTAATACTAGGCGTGGTTGATGAAATGCGCCAATTAAGTTTTTACCTTGGGGATGGTTAACGCCTGTTTTCCCACCAATTGCGGAGTCTACCATTGCTAATAATGTGGTGGGAACTTGGACGACATGAATTCCGCGCAGCCAAGTTGCGGCTGCAAAACCAGCCATATCGCCAATGACACCGCCACCCAAGGCGACAATGGTGGCGGAACGTTCCAAGCGGTTTTCTAAGGCTGCATCGTAAATTTTTTGAATTGAGTTGAGGTTTTTGTAGCGTTCTCCAGGTGGCAGAATACAAGTAGAGACTGTAAATCCGGCATTTTGTAAAGATGCGATCGCTTTTTCGCCATAATGTTTAAAAATCGTCGGGTTAGAAACCAGCAGTACCTTTTTACCTAACTTCAAACTGCTCATTTTTTCACCCAGTTGTTCTAAGCTTCCAGGTGCGATCGCTATATCATACGATTGCTGTGGTAAATTCACGCTAATTACAGAAGTCATTGCCCAGCCCTAAAAACACGCCCGTGGGCTGTATTTTACCGCAATCTGGGGAGTGTGGGGACGGTTGACGGTTGACGGTTGACTGTTGACTGTTAACTGTTTCTTCTAACGACTGACAACTGACAACTGACCATTGACCACTAACTAATGATTCAATAGATTTAGTGAAGTATTGTGGAGAAAGGTAAATGTTTGCAGTTGTAGCTTATATCGGTTTCTTAGCTTTGTTTATTGGCATTGCTAGCGGTCTATTGTTCGGTCTGCGTGCTGCTAAAATTCTGTAATCGTAATTACTAATTCGTAATTCGTAATTTATTTGCTTGGTTTTGTTAGGGACTTGCAAATAAAAAACATCCCAATCGTTAACTTACCAAGCGCACAACTCGTAGGATACATCTGGCGAATTAGGGCTAAAACCCTTCGCTTATCCCGAAATATCGCCCTCACCCTAGAAGGGTGGGGCTAATCGAACAAAGCCTGCAAAGGCAGGCTCAATTTCTTTAGCTTGCGAAAGCAGGCTTTGTAGCTTTAGCCCCAGGCTTATAGCCTGCGGGCGATATGTCGGGCAAGCGAGAAAAGTGTTTGGATCAATATTGAGGGGTCTAACCCACCATTCGCCAGTATCCTCGTAGGGCTGGAGTTATCGTAGCCCTACAATTTGGCATAATTTGTTTTCAATTATCCGACAATGGCAGGTGTTGTTACCTTGACTTCTCTTTTGGTTGGGGGACGCATTTCTAAGCCAAGCAAGTTCAACATTTCTTTGTCAGCATCGTAATCTGGACAGGGTGTTGTCACAGTTAACATTTTGTTGTCGTCGCTGGAGAAGATAGAATTTGCTCCCGCCATAAAGCATAAGGCTTGTTCAACTTGCGAAAGTCTCGCCCTACCAGCGCTGAGACGGACATCGGAAGCTGGCATAATGATTCTGGCTGTAGCAATCATCCGTACTACATCCCAAATGGGGACATCTGGCTGATTTTCTAAGGGTGTACCTGGAACTTGGGAGAGAATGTTAATCGGTACAGATTCGGGATGGGGACTGAGATTTGCGAGAGTATGTAACATGGATACTCTATCTTCAGGGGTTTCACCTAAGCCGAGAATTCCGCCAGAACATACGGTAACATTGGTTTGACGCACATTTTCGATAGTATTTAGGCGATCGCTATATGTTCTCGTGGTGATGATGGTGCTGTAATGTTCCCGCGATGTATCTAAGTTATGGTTATAGGCGTAAAGTCCCGCATCTTCTAAGCGTTTTGCTTGATCTGCGGTTAACATTCCTAAGGTACAGCAGACTTCTAAACCCATTGCTGTGACATCTTTTACCATGTCTAGCACTGTCTCAAATTGAGAATTATCCCGTACTTCCCGCCAAGCTGCACCCATGCAAATGCGGCTGACACCTGTTTGTTTGGCTTTTTCGGCTATACTAACTACTGCCTCTTTTTCTAACAGGGCTTCGGGTTTTACCTCGGTTTTGTAGCGGGAAGATTGGGCGCAATAGTTACAATCTTCTGGACAACCTCCAGTTTTAATGGAGATTAGCTTACAAACTTGAATTTGTTTTGGGTTGTGAAATTGGCGATGTACGCTAGCAGCTTGATAAATCAACTCTAGCAATGGCGTATTGTATATCGCCTGAATTTCTGCTTCTTGCCAATCGTAGCGGATTCTTCCCACCGACATCACTTATCCTTCTTATAGTCTGGATTTACCAAGAGCTGTCTTTTTGTTGAATATCTTAAGATACTGCATTTGTTGACACTCACCGCCCTATAAGTGCGGTGATTCTTGCTTCGCGGGGATTCCAATGAATTTACCCTCAGCAAGCATCTTGACCGTATGCCCTACGGCTGCAAGTCCCCGATTGAGAACTACTTGAGCGGCCGCCACATCTCTATCAGTGGTATAGCCACAATTCGAGCAAATATGAGTACGTTCTGATAATTCTTTTTTACCTGTTTCAACACCACAGTTAGGGCAAATTTGACTAGTTTTGCGACTGTCTACTTTCTGGAAGTAAACACCACGATGAAAACAAGTTTGCTCAAGGATGTGGAAAAATTGACCAAAACCAGCATCTAAACAATGCTTGCCCAACATAGAGCGAGATAACCCGACTAGGTTCAAATCCTCAAC
>NZ_JACJQG010000027.1 GCF_014696435.1 Calothrix anomala FACHB-343
TTTGTTATTTTACCATTTTTTTGACTGCGACTGAAGTCGCGCGGGTCACTTTTCCGCCTCGCTCTAAAGAGACGAGGCTA
This sequence comes from Calothrix anomala FACHB-343, assembly GCF_014696435.1. GTDB lineage: Bacteria > Cyanobacteriota > Cyanobacteriia > Cyanobacteriales > Nostocaceae > Aulosira > Aulosira anomala_A. The sequence continues at coordinate 81 of NZ_JACJQG010000027.1, forward strand.
CCAAGTTTCCCGCTATTTTAGGGTGTTTTTAACTTGCACAATCTATCGTCAGGGCTGTTGACGGTTGACGGTTGACGGTTGACTGTTGACTGTTGACTGTTGACGGTTGACTGTTGACTGTTGACTGTTGACTGTTGACGGTTGACTGTTGACGGTTGACTGTTAACAGTCTTGATTAGTAGTTATGCAATTTAGACGCCTATTAGCTTACCTGTAGGGGCGAATAGCCTTTCATTGGTGTCAATTTAAGCTAAAAGCTATATACGGCGAGTGTTGTACAAAAACCCTCGCCCTCATCCCCTCACCCCTTCTCCCCCAGGAGAAGGGGAATTAAATCTCTTGCTCCCCTCTCCCTCAGGGAGAGGGGCTGGGGGTGAGGACATAACCTTTTCACCAAGCGGGTTTCACATTAAGTTGACACCAATGATAGCCTTTCGCCTGTATCGCACAATTTCCCAAATAACCAGCGTCTTAGGGACTTCCAAATAAAAAAACATCCCAATCATTAACTTACCAAGCCCGCAACTCGTAGGGGCGGGGTTACCCATACGTGTCAACTTAACGCAAAACCCCCATTCCATCTAGCTCCCATGCTCTGCGTGGGATCTGAGATTTATGAGGCTCTGCCTCAATTTATTAGAAGACGAGGCGGAGCCTCGCAATACGCATTTCCAGCCTCCGGCTGGAAACGAGATAGAAGCCTTGCAATCAGCCATCTGTGACTTAAGTTGACACCAATGGGGGTAACCCCGCCCCTACAATTTGGGATAATTTATTTTCTGGAGTTCCCTTATTCCTCTTGGGTTTCATCTGATTCCAGCAATTCCCAAATTAAAATGGCTAATTCAATCGCAATTCCTGAACCGGGGAACAATAAATCAGCAATTAGGGGAATCAGAAAAAATAAAACCGCCATTAACTTCTTAGCTGTCATTTGTTTTACCTCAAGCTTTGAAGCCAAGGTAAATTTGGGGTAATACTGGGAAGCAAAAACGGCTGTATATTGGCTGCGATCCGTGAATCTGCCAAGATTTGAGTTTGGGGATGCTAAATTGAGTTTAGGGAATCCCTAAACTTTGTCGCAAATTTGGGTAAAAATCAGCGATGGCGCGTGTTAGCTATGGTGATGATGTCAAAACGCGGGTAAAAATACTGTTAGAAAGCTTTTTGGCTTATGCTAATTACGAGTTAGAAAACCGAGATCGCTTTAAAATTGACGACAACTGGGAAACACCGCAGCAAGTAATAGTCAGAACACAGCTAAGAGTCTTAGGGGAACTTAGCGGTTTAACCACAGAACAAGTCCGAGACTCACTAAATGCGCTTAAGGATTTTCTGAAGATTCTCGAAGATTTACGCGAACACAAGCAAGGTTCGGCAGACTGGCACTTTCGGCTGAAATTTTGGCATGATAAAAGCGACAAATACGGGAATTTGCAGAAATTTGATGCTGAATGGCAAAGTAAACGAGAAGAATTACCCGGTGTACAGCGTGAGAAAGGTAGAAAAGCTCAACTTTCGCCTACCCGTTACGAGAATATTCCCTTGAGTGGGGTAACAAAGTTTGTCGGACGAGAAAGGGAATTGCAAGAACTCCATCGATTATTGCAGGAAAATCAACAAGTAGCCCTCATTGCTGCTATTGCAGGAATGGGTGGAGTTGGGAAAACAGAATTAGCACTGCAATATGCGAATTCGCACCGCGTCACTTATCAAGGTGGAATTTGCTGGTTGTCTGCATTACAGAATGTGGGGGTGCAATTAGTGCAGTTTGCTAGAACTTATCTTAATTTGAACCTACCAGAAGATTTAACAGAAAACCCTAACGAAAAATTACTCGCGCAAGTTAAATACTGTTGCCAAAACTGGTGTCAGGGTGAAGTTTTACTGGTAATTGATAACGTCACTAACTATCGAGACGAAGTTGGGTATTATTTAGAGTCTGTTCCTTCCCGGTTTAAGCAGTTAATTACCACACGGGAAAAATTACATTCGCCAATAGTGCGATTAGATTTAGATGTGCTGACACCACTAGCGGCGATGCAGTTATTAAAATCTATTATTGGTGAGGAACGACTGCAACGTGAGGCTTTAATTGCAGAAGAACTTTGTCAATGGCTGGGATATTTACCCTTGGGTTTGGAATTAGTCGGGCGTTATTTGTTAGGTGATGAGGAATTAACCCTAGCAGAAATGCTGCAAGACTTGGAAAATGAGCGTTTAAAGCATCAGGCTTTAGAAGAAGTTCCCCAAGAAATGAAAATTGAATTGGGTGTTGCGGCTGCTTTTGAGTTAAGTTGGCGACGGTTGCGAGAAAATGCTCAACGTTTAGGCTGTCTTCTGAGTTTATTTGCTTTAGCTCCGATTCCTTGGGATTTGGTGGAGAGTGTAACAATAAATAATGCGGCTCAAGATTGGAAAAAAGCTAGACGAGAGTTGTTACAGTTGCATTTACTCCAGCCCAAAGGTGAGGGAATGTATCAACTACATCCCCTGCTGCGGGAGTTTTTTCAAGATAAGCTTACAGGTTTAGAGCAGAGAGAGGAATTTAAGCGAAGTTTTTGCAGGGTAATGGTAGCAGTTGCTAAAAATATTCCTTACGCTCCTACACTTCAGCAAATTAAGGATGTTACCCCCACCATACCTCATATAGCTGAAGTGGCGAACAATCTCTTTCACTATGTCAGCGATGATGATTTAATTTGGCCTTTCATCGGTAACGCTTGGTTTTACAGTGGTCAAGGTTTATATGATAGGGCTATAGCTTGGTGTAAGCAGTGTTTAGCAGTTACTCAAAAACTTCTGGGTGAAGAACATCTTCATGTTGCAACCAGCTTCCACAACTTAGGGAGAATGTACTTATCTCAAGGTCATTGCAACAAAGCAGAACGTTTATACCTGCAAGCTTTAAATCTCAGGAAACGTCTGCTGATAGAGGAAAATCTTGATCTTGCTCAAAATCTTAACGACCTAGCATTCCTCTACTTTTTTCAAGGTCGTTATAAAGAAGCTGAACCTTTAGACTTGGAAGCTTTAAATCTCAGGAAACGCTTGCTAGGTGAAGAAAATCTTGATGTTGCTCAAAGTCTCAATAACCTGGCATTACTTTACTCTTCTAAAGGTAGATACAAAAAGGCTGAACCTTTATACCTGCAAGCTTTAAATCTCAGGAAACGCTTGCTAGGCGAAGAAAATCTTGATGTTGCTCAAAGTCTCAATAACCTAGCATTATTCTACAAATTACAAGAAAAATATAATAAAGCTGAATCTCTTTATCAGGAAGCTTTAAGAATCCAAATACACCTGTTGGGCGATCAACATCATACTATTGCTACTACCCTCAATAACTTAGCTGGACTCTACGAATCTCAGGGCAAATACAGCGAAGCCGAACCCTTGTATAAACAAGCTTTAGAATTACAGCAACACCGACTGGGTGAAGAACATCCTAATGTGGCACAAATCCTTAACAATCTTGCTGTACTTTACAATTTCCAAGGCAAATACAGCGAAGCTGAAACCTTGTTTATCCAAGCTGTGGATATTTTTGAGCAACAATTAGGAGTGAATCATCCCAATACTGTAACTGTACATCAAAACTTAGCAGATTTACGCGATCGCCTTAACTCACAACAGTAAAATTCAAGTTCCCAACCTCATCAATCAAGCTTTTATCTCCAAGTTCCAAGTTCCGAACTCGAAGTTTCATGTTCCAAACACGAATGTTCCTGTTTCAAACGAGAACGTTCTTGTTCTGAGGAGGAATGATGGTGTTTACAAGGCGAAAGTTCGTGTTCTGTGAGGGAATGATGGTGTTCACAGTGCGATCGCTCCTATTCTGAGGGGGAATGATGGTGTTCAGAGTGCGATCGCTTTTGTTCTAAGGTGAAATTATAGTGTTCAGAGTGCGATCGCTTTTGTTCTGAGGGGGAATGATGGTGTTCAGAGTGCGATCGCTTTTGTTCTCAGGGAGAATTATGGTGTTCAAAGTGCGATCGCTTTTGTTCTGAGGTGGAATCATGGTGTTCACAGTGCGATCGCTTTTGTTTTGTGGTGGAATCATGGTGTTCACAGTGCGATCGCTTTTGTTTTGAGGTGGAATCATGGTGTTCACAGTGCGATCGCTTTTGTTTTGAGGTGGAATCATGGTGTTCAGAGTGCGATCGCTTTTGTTTTAGGGTGGAATGATGGTGTTCAGAGTGCGATCGCTTTTGTTTTAGGGTGGAATGATGGTGTTCAGAGTGCGATCGCTTTTGTTGTGATACCAATTTCAATAATCTGCGACACATCAAAATATTCTAGAGGGCATGGCAGTGCCAGTGCCCCTACAATCTGTCGCATTCTTTTTTCCAATTGGTATGAGGTGGAATGATGGCGTTCATAGTGCGATCGCTTTTGTTTTGAGAGGGAATCATGGTGTTCACAGTGCGATCGCTTTTGTTGTGAGGTTAAATGATGGTGTTCAGAGTGCGATCGCTTTTGTTTTGAGTTGAAATGATGGTGTTCAGAGTGCAATCGCTTTTGTTTTAGGGTGGAATGATGGTGTTCATAGTGCGATCGCTTTTATTCTGAGGTGAAATCATGGTGTTGAGAGTGCGATCGCTTTTGTTGTGAGGGGGAATGATGGTGTTCACAGTGCGATCGCTTTTGTTTTGTGGTGAAATCATGGTGTTCACAGTGCGATCGCTTTTATTTTGAGGTGGAATGATGGTGTTCATAGTGCGATCGCTTTTGTTTTGTGGTGAAATCATGGTGTTCACAGTGCGTAGGCGTAGCCCGTCGAAGACATCGCTCGACTTAAATTGTAGAATGATGAGCGCTCTAGTAAAACATTACTCAACTAAATCCGGTATCATAAGTTGCACATCTTGAGTGCATCTGTAATTTCCATGTCAAAACCTGCTGATATCAGCACCAAACGCTTAATTAGCCTCGCACCTAACAATTGGGTAAAATGGGTAACACAAATTCCTGATATTGTTGCTGGAGAAATTCTTAATTCTGAATTTCAGTGGATCAGTAGAGAAAGCGATGTACTGATCCGCGCCGAAAGTCAAGAGTATGGGAAATTTCTCGTCCTTAATGAATTGCAATTGCGCTACAATCCCGAAATGCCACGACGAATGCGTGCCTATGCAGGGTTAGCAGAAGAAAAATATAAATTACCTACTTATCCTGTACTCATCAATATTCTCAAAACAAGTGATGTAGAAATACCCACAAAATACGAGTCCAACATTGCTGGGTTACAAGTACGCCAAGATTACCGCGTTATTAACCTGTGGGAAGTAGATGTTAGCATTGCCTTTGAACAACCCTTACCCTCGTTACTGCCATTTGTGCCAATTCTTAAAGGTGGTCAAAACGAGTCTACCATTCGAGAAGCATTGCGTTTATTACAAAGAGATGAACAATTAAATCAACTTGAAACTGTCTTGGCATTTTTTGCTACGTTTGTAATAGATAGTGCCTTAGTCCAACAAATTATGAGGTGGGATATGACAGTATTACGCTCTTCGCCTTGGTATCAAGAAATTATGCGAGAAGATAGGCTATCCAGCATCGAATTAACTCTAGAAGTAAAATTTGGCAATGAAGGATTGAATTTCATGTCAAAAATATCTCAAATATCTGATATTGAAGAACTCAAAGCCATTCAACGTTCCATACTCGTTGCCCAGAATCTAGACGAATTAAAGCAATTACTCGAAAAATAAGGAAATGACAATTAAATTTATTAATATGAATTAGTGAAAACCTAACGATGAATCCAGAACTGACTCAAGCGATCGCTTCGGAAATTCAGTTATTTCAGAATATCGAACAGAAAGAAAACTTTCTTTTTTTACTCGGTGCTTTAACTGCTAAAGTAATTAGCTTAAAAAAAGCTGCGGAAGTTATGCAGCTAGAACCAGCAGAATTACTCAAAATTCTAGACTTGATGGGAATTGAGTTTTCCTATCTCAGTGAAGAAGATGTTGCTTTGAATTTTGAATTTTGAATTTTGAATTTTGAATTGTTAATGATGCATAGTAGTTTGATAAACTTTAATCAACCGATTAATACCCTTAAAACTATAGCTTCCCATTTCTTGAAAATCTGAGGGTTGTGAAAGCATATTGTAAGTCACTTCACTAATTACACATTCACCAGGAGGACAAACTGCTTCCATCCTTGCAGCTAAGTTAATCGTACCGCCTAAAGCTGTATATTCAACCCGTTGGGAGCTTCCCACATCGCCAACAACAGCTTTACCGCTATTAATTGCAATGCGTAGTTGTAAAGGTTCTTGCCAAAAACTATTCATATTCAGGCGTTCTAGGCGAGTTAGCATCCCTTTAGCAGCAGCTGTGGCGCGTTGGGCGTGGTCTGCTTGTGGTTCTGGTGCGCCAAAAAACGCCATAATACAATCACCGATATATTTATCTAAAGTGCCACCATAGGCGAACACTTCTTGCAACATTTCTTCAAATAAATTATTGAGTAATTGCGCGATCGCAGTTGGTGTTACCCTTTCAGAAATAGCCGTAAAACCCACTAAATCTGCAAATAAAATGCTAATTTCACTTTCTTCCGGTGGTAAACGTCCATCTGGTAACCTACCTACAGATATTAACTGCTGCACTACAGCCGGAGAGTGATAGCGTTCAAGTCGGTGACGAATTACCTCTTCTTGTTTCAATCTATCTAATAATAACCAGCGTTGCACGCTGGAAGCGACAAGATTAGCTAAAGCCGAAAAAAAGCTGAGTTCTTCTTCACCTTCATTTGCCCAATGGTAAGAAGATAAATGTGCATCTGCATACAGTACACCTACAACTTTATTTTCATCCCATAATGGCACAGCCATGACGCTGCGAATTCCCTTAACTAAAACGCTGTGTTCGGAAGAAAAGCGTTCATCTTTATGAGTATCAGCCGATTGAATCACAACTTGTTCGTCAAATACCTTTTGACAAATACTCCGACTAATCCAACTACCATCAGGCGCTAAATATTGTTGTTGCGCAGCATTTCTCGTAGCTGCATTCATTAATTCTAAATTACCATTACTACTCACATCAATTAATAATGCCAAGCGGTCAATACTATCAAGATAGCGAAATACTACTTCTTGCACTTGCGAAAAAATCGCTTCTATGGATGTAGCGGCGCACAGATTTTTAGCGATATTTACTAAGTCTTTTAATCTCGCAATAGTTGTATCTTTATTACTAACTTCACCATCTTTACTATCAGCAGCTATCCATTGCTGTTGCAGTTGTTGAACGTTGCGTAAAATTGTTTTTTGTTCGCTATTATCTATTTCATTCTGCTGATTTGTTAGCTGTTTAGCAGGGTCGATAATAAACACCATTAAACTCACATTGCCTAACCAAACAATGTCACCGTGATGTAGCTGTTGGGGTTTTGTCAGTATGCGTTCATTAACCTGCGTGCCATTTTTACTCCCCATATCCTCAATATTCCACACCCCATCGGCTGTCTTGACAATTTTGGCATGGTTACGAGAAACACCACCAAAAGGTAAGTATAAGTTACATTCTGGTAACCTACCGATAGTAAATACATCTCGATCTACTGAAACAACGCTTTCAGTATCTCCATCTTGTAGACGTAGTTTAAGTTCAGTCATGAGTGTGAATTATCTGTCCTGGGATCTGGCGGTTCAACCATGTTTAAGCTGGGAACTACTCAAAGGATAATAGGACTTACGCAGTGTCAGATATTTTTCATGCTTTTTGTCAATGGTCAATAGTCCATAGTCCAAAAACTTGAATTTTGACCATTGACTTTTGACTTTTGACCACCCTTGTGAGGGTTTTTGTGTTCGGTGCGTAAATCCTGGATAAGTCTTTGGCTTTATCTTTATGACATTATCAATCGCATTTCGACAACTAGGAGGTAGTAATTATTACGGAACAATTATATTTAGATATACATCAGCCTTCTTATGAAAAACCTAACAAACTTTTTCTTTCAGGAAAAAGTGTATTCTAGTGAACAGTGAACCTCAGTCCAGCTATAAAATGATCGGCAGATTACTAGACCAACGTTACCAAGTAGTCGAGCTATTAGGCAAAGGCGGATTTGGTCATACTTATATAGCTCAGGATACTCGCCGTCCTGGGAATCCTGCTTGTGTGGTGAAACACCTCAAGCCGATTACTAGCGATCCTGAATTTTTGCCTTTAGCGAGACGTTTATTTAATAGAGAAGCCGAAACTCTAGAAAACTTGGGGCATAATGACCAAATACCCCGACTTTTAGCTTACTTTGAGGAGAATGAAGAATTTTATTTAGTCCAAGAGTTAGTGGAAGGACATCCATTATCCTGGGAAATGGCTCCCGGAACTCGGTGGAGTGAGGAACAAGTAATTCAACTATTACAAGAAGTCTTACCAATTCTGGAATTTATTCACAGTCATGGGGTAATTCATCGGGATCTCAAGCCGGATAATTTAATTCGCCGTGCTAGCGACAATAAAATAGTCTTGGTTGATTTTGGCGCGGTTAAACAAATTAAAAGCTACTCGCTGATGACTACAGAACAGCTAAAAAATGATACTTTGGCTGTAGGAACCCCCGGTTATATGCCAAGCGAACAAGGACAAGGTAGACCAAGACCTTGTAGCGATATTTACGCACTAGGGATAACTTGTATCCAAGCAATTACTGGCTTAAATCCCAAACAGTTAGGAGAAGATGCTGTTACCGGGGAAATATTATGGCAACATCACGCGCAAGTGAGCAATCAACTGGCAGCTATTCTCAATAAGATGATCCGCCATTATTTTAAATATCGCTATCAAACAGCCACAGAGGTACTGCAATCCCTCACTTCTATTACTAATGCCAGTACACCTGGGGTTGTAGCATCTGTTATGACTCAAATGGTAGGACACTATTTAAAAGATGGCTATGTGACAGCTACTAAAGTCATGCAATATCTGCAAGAATTAGCCAAGCCTTGTTATGTTCCCCCAGAGAATGGTACTAATTCTGATCCGACATTACCCCCATTAACTGCTGCTTCTACCCTACGCGCTTCTGAGGTAAAAAGTAGTATCTCAAATACTACAACTACAAATCCAATTGCTACGCGATCGCCTAGTAAGTTTCAAGTTTACATTCGTTCTATTCCCCAATCAAAACGCAAATCGCGATTACTCATTGGTGGGGGTGCAGCAATTGCGATCGCAGCTTTGGGAATTATGTCTGCGAATAACTCACAAAAACTTGCTTCTTCTTCTAGCACTCCGCAAAATGAAGTCAAGCCTGTAGCAACTACCCCAAGTCAACCCGAACAAAAAACAGGTTGTTTAACTGTTATTAGTTCCTCAAATTTACGTGCTGGATCTGGACAAAGAAGAACCGGAAAAGTAATTAAAGCCGGGACTCAGGTAACAACTACTGGTAGACTTGACGGTGGCTGGGTAGAAATTAGCGCTCCCGAAGTAGGTTGGATTTGGAAAAGTCGCACCAGAAATTCTTGTGCTAAGTAATTTGTCATTGGTCATTGGTCATTTGTCATTTGTCATTTGTCATTTGTCATTTGTCATTTGTTATTTGTCAGGGTTTCAGACCGATGTAATCCCAATTAAAAAAATAATGCCACAGATTGTAGGGGCATGGCAGTGCCATGCCCTCTAGAATATATTGATGTGTCGCAAACATTAATATAAGTAAAAAAAACGCTTCAACATCGTGTTGATTGTCGTCAAAGTTGTTTTGATTGTCGTCAAAGTTGTTTTGATTGTCGTCAAAGTTGTGTTGACTGTCGTCAGAGTTGTGTTGACTGTCGTCAGAGTTGTGTTGATTGTCGTCAGAGTTGTGTTGATTGTCGTCAGAGTTGTGTTGATTGTCGTCAAAGTTGTGTTGATTGTCGTCAAAGTTGTGTTGATTGTCGTCAAAGTTGTGTTGATTGTCGTTCAAGAATCAAGTTCATAGCCAGATTATCAGGGTTTTTGGGTAATAATTCCCTAGCGACATCTTGCAGATCATTACATCTGGCTAATTTTAATGCTGCTTCTTGCTCTTCCAATCTCCAGAGAATAACACCAGGCGCATTTAATCAAACACGCTTTAAAACCTGCATAATGGAGATTAACTTGTCAACGCAGACAAATTAATTAGCAATTAAAAATAAAAAACGAGCGCGGAGGGATTTGAACCCCCGACCCACAGAACCGGAATCTGTTGCTCTATCCACTGAGCCACGCGCCCTTGATTTTTTGTATTATAGCACATTTTTTATTGGGCATTGGGCATGGGGCATTGGGCATTGGGCATTGGGCATTGGGCAAAAGTCAAATAGAATTCTTAATTTTGAATTTTGAATTTTGAATTTTGAATTGTTTGTCTCCCTTGCCCCTACAAATAAGCCGCCGGATCTACAGGCGTACCATTGCGGCGGACTTCAAAATGCAGATGAGGCCCGGTAGATAAACCGGTGGAACCGACAGCCGCGATCGCTTGTCCGCGTTGTACTCCTTGTCCTTCAGAAACATATAATTCACTGGTATGACCGTAAAGTGTGGTAATACCGTCGCCGTGATCGATGATCGCAGCTTTACCATATCCGCCATACCAGCCAGCAAAAATTACTGTTCCCGAATCAGCTGCGCGAATTGTACTACCATAGCTAGCCGCAAAATCTAGTCCGGCATGAAAGCGCCGATAGCCTAAAATTGGATGTATCCGCCAACCAAAGGGGCTGCTAGTCGCTGCATCGCTGGGATAGGCTAACATTCCAGTTCCGCGAATAATGACGCTTTTACTGTTGCTGTTGGTTTTGGCTTGGGCTTCGGCTATTTTTTGTTGAATTAAGGCTTCTACATTTTTAGAATCTTGCTCTAGCTGATTTTGTGCTGCGGCTAACGCCAAGCGATCGCTATTGAGGCGTTGAATTAACTCGGCTTGCGATTGCGCTTGTAATTGATAATCGGATTTTTGCGCTAGTAATTGCTCTCTAATTAAAGCAATTTGATTTTTTTGCTGTTCTACTGCGGTTTTTTGGGCAATAATCTCCTGTGCTTGTGCATTGAGTTGAGTTAAAATTTTCTGGTCTGCTTGATAAACTAACTTGAGTTGATAACGGCGACTGATAAAATCGCTGATATTTTCACTTTGCAGTAAAATTGCCCAACCGCGATCGCCTGAAGATCGCTGCAAAAACCGCAACCTTGCAACGGTAGCTACCTGGCGTTGTTCATAAAAACGTTCCGCAGCTTCCAAATTAGCCTGTAACTGCTGAAGATTTTCGGTAGCTAGCTTTAATTGCGATTCGCTGTATTGAATATTGTTATTAGTAATTTGCAGATTTTTGTTAATCCCCGTGAGGCGATTTTGCGCACCCTGTTGGAGATTATTTAGGCGATCGCTTTCTTGAACCACATTTTGACGTTGTTGCTGAATTTGTTGCTGTTGTTGTCGTAAATTATCAATAGTTGCTGTAGGCGTTGCACCCACAGGTAACCATACCAGCAGCCAGCAAAGTATCAACAGCCAGCCAAACTTAATATATTGAGAAAATGGCGCTTTCATGCCGTTTCCGCCCAAGAATTTCAAGCATAACCAGCATTGTTCCCAAAACTTCGGCAGAACTAACAACAAATTAGTTGACTGTTGACAGTTGACTGTTGACTATTGACTGTTGACTGTTGCCTAAGTGTATTGACTCATCCTCCATAGAGATATACAATTTTGAATGAATAGAAGGGGAGTAGCTGCTGGAAATAAAAACCAGCCCATCTGAATCAACATACTGGCGATAAGCCTGGTTCGGGTGACAAATATTTAATAATCAGAAAATATTTGCAAAAATATTTGGAAGCGAGACCTTCACTAAGTTCACACAAAAAAGTGTGGAGCTTGGTGAGGTCTTTGTGCTTTCATCGAGCTTCACATCGGTAAACGATTCTTCAGGAGCTTGAGAGAGTGCTAACAGCTTTCACCGCAGGTTTGTTATTAATTACAGTTTCCGAATTAGGTGATAAAACATTTTTTATCGCCGTCATTTTAGCAATGCACCACTCACGGCGGTTGGTATTTACCGGGGTGGTAGCGGCTTTAGCGGCGATGACAATTCTTTCGGTAATTTTGGGACAAACGGTATCTTTGTTGCCCAAGGTGTATATTCACTATGCGGAAATTGCTTTGTTTATTGCCTTTGGTCTTAAGCTCCTGTATCAAGGTAGTAAGATGTCTGCTGCTAGTTGCGACAAAGAAGTAGTAGAAGAAGCGGAAGCGGCGGTAAAGCAAGCCGATTTAGAGTTACCCAAACGCAGAACACCACTGTCAATTTTAATTGAAGCCTTTGTTTTAACATTTATGGCAGAGTGGGGCGATCGCACGCAAATTGCTACCATTGCCCTAGCAGCCGGGAATAATCCCATCGGTGTGACTGTAGGTGCAGTTTTAGGACATGCTATTTGTGCCGCGATCGCAGTCATTGGTGGCAAAATGATTGCGGGTAGAATCTCCGAGCGTCAGCTAACTTTAATAGGTGGATGCTTGTTTTTGGTTTTTGGTATTGTTGCCGCAATTGAAGGAGCCTGATCGGTATCACAATTTCAGTATTCTAGAGGGCATGGCATTGCCATGCCCCTACAATCTGTCGCATTCTTTTTTCAAATTGCGATCGCAAGCAAACATGAAAATCCCTCTTCCCTCATCCCTAATCCCTAGCCTAAGCGCCCCTATTTCCCACTTTCCGGTGAAGGTGTAGCAGATGTCGCCGGACTAGGACTTGGGGAAGCTTGAGCAGCTTTATTAATTTCGTCTCTGTACTGAGCAGGTGCTAAAGCTGAGGCATTATTAAACAAAGTTTTCGCTTCTGCAACTTTACCTTGTTGCTTAAATAGCATCGCCTTAGCCAAAACGGGACGAAAATCTTTAGGATCTTTTTTCGCTGCTTGGTCGTATACAGAAATAGCTTGGGTATAACTTTTCTGAGTGGCGTGAACTGTGCCTAAAAGCACCTGTACACCCACCGTATCTACACTTCCAGGCTGGATTTTATTGACTTGGGATGCAGCCGTCAAAGTATCTTGTAATAAACCAATAGCGGCTTCTGGGCGTTTTTGGCTTAAAAGCAAAGATACCATACCTTGTAAAGCCTTGAGGTCACCAGGTTTTGTGGCTAAAACAGAACGGTAAGCTTGGGCTGCACCTTCCTTATCGCCCAGTTGTTGCTTGGCTTGCGCCAGCAGAACCGCATATTCTGTTTGATCGGGGTTGAGCTTGGCTAGCTTTTCTAGAGGTTCAATGACTCCCTGAATATCACCTTCTTTGATACTTAACAATTCTAACCTTGCCTGGAGCAAGCCTTTAAGGGCAGTTTGATTTTCTGGTTCCCGTTGCAAAACCAGCTGATAACCTCTAACTTCATCCTGCAATTTTGATTTCTGGTCAGGGGAAGCTGAATTACCCTGAGTACTGGCATTATTCTGGGGTGGGGTTTGTGTATTATTATTATTAAGTGCAGAAATTAAGGGAACCAGAGAAATTCCCACAAAGGTAAGAACTGCCAAAGCTAAGATGACCTTAACTATCCAGCTGCGCTGTTGAGACACAAGACTAATTTCTCCTGAACTTGAATTGACATTATCATCTACATAAATCTGATAAATCCGAAAGTTAAAAATTTCCAAAACTTTGCGGAATACTCTCGATTGCCTGTGAATTTTATAACAAATAACTATACACGCTGCTAAAGTAAGTGATGACTTTAGGAGGAGCCGTCAAGATTTAACCTATGATATGCTTCCCGAAACTAGTCTAAAGACGCTAAATTACACATTTAGTGTACAACTGTGTCTTGAGAATGCTTGAGAGCGCTCAGTCGTGGTGGGTTGAAAGCAAATATACTTTCATCAGCCGCACAAACGCTCTTTTCAGCTGCCTTCGTAAAATCCCACAATGGGATGTGTCTCCGCCGCAAGGAGTTTTTTATGAATTCCGACCTGATGCCGTCGCCCGAATCTTCCAATTCTTCTGCCTCTAACCAAGGCCAAATTACAGCAGAGTCAATCGCTAGTGTTCCTACAGTAGCAGCCCAGGACTCTGAACCAGAAAATTCCTCTGTTAACCCTAGCGAAACTGCCTCAAATGGGAACTTAGCTAATCGGCAACAACCGATTCCGCCTCCCAGCGAGCCGATGCAGTACCGTGCCATTGGGTTAGTCCGAGGTCGTTACCTTGCTAGCGATGAACAATTCACTCAAGGTAATCTGCTAACTAGTGATGGTGTAGAACTCAATGCCGTCCTGCTAGGCCGGATTATGAGTTTAGTTAAGAATCATTTAGATTTGCAACAAGAACATCTGTGGGTAGTTTATCCACGTACAAGACAAGAAAATGACACTTTGCACCTCCAAATTGTCGGGGTTTGGGAGCCAGAAAAACTGGCTAAACAGTTGACAGAGGAGGACGATCAAGATTCGGGATTAGAAGAAGTAGATATCCCGGATAATACTGTGTCTGACAGTGCCAAAGAATCTCTAAGCACCCTCAAACCCTCATCAGAAATTCCTGATGGTGGTTTTTCGGTGCGTGGTGAAGTAGTTTATCAGTCTTTTGATGCTAAGAGCTTAGTAGTCAAAATCAAACAGGCTCCGCGCAAACCAACAGACAAGCCCAAGTATTTTAAATTAAAACTGACAGGTGTGCTGACGACCAAAGCAGTAGGCAAGTTTTGGGACTTTCAAGTAAAGCGACAAGCTGACCTATTACTGATCGAAAGTGCAGAAGCGATCGCGGACTTACCCAAAAAGCGCAAACCGCCATTCAGAGGTGGCGGGCCTCGTGGTGCTGGCGGTGGTGGTGGTAGAAGACCATTCCCCCCCAGACGCGGCAGCGATACCCCACGCCCAGTCAAGAAAATCGGCGGTGGCGGCGATCCCTCAGCTGTATCAAAGCCTGTACCAAAAACGGCTCCTCCTAAGCCAATTAAGCGTCCGAAACCGACTCAGGAGTAGGGCATGGGGCATGGGGCATGGGGCATTGGGCATTGGGCATTGAAACAATTTTGGATTTTGGATTTTGGATTTTAAATTTTAGATTAGAATCCAAAATCGCAAATCTGTCTTGAAAAGTGACGCTCCTGCGTCGCTAACGCTGCGCTAACAGATCGCCGGAAGCCGGCGCTCCGACTTTTCGCAAAATCTAAAATTCCTTGTCTCCCTTGTCTCCCTTGTCCTCCTTGTCCCTCTTCCCTTGTCCTCTCAAATCAAAACTCTGTCCATCGGTCTTGAGGAAGAAATGAACGATCCATCGGAATTGGAGAAACTGGTTCAGTAAGGGTAAATTTCCCTGCTTCGATCCATTCTTTCAATTCCAAGGCGACTTGCCGCGAGAAAAACAAACTGGCTAGCGGTGCAACGCGCACTGTTCTGCCTTCAATGGTGACACGCCCAGACTTGAGTTGGGCGTAGCTCACCAAACCAAATGTGGGGCGCACGCGCCGGGGAATAGAAAAGTCTACAATAGGCGCGACTAATTCTTTATCTTGCACTGCACAATGTTCCACCACTTCGGCTGATAATACCGGTAGTGGTACGCCTACGCCCAGCATTAATGAAGGGCCATAGCTTTTGAAATAACATCCCCTCACCCACCTAGCATCCATTTGCTTGGCATCACCAATTAAAGCTAAAGTTGCAGACGGGCCAATGGGTGTATTATTAGCTAGGCGTTTTTGTAAGGGGAAATGTTGAGTACCTTCCCAAGCAACATAACCAATTCCCCCACCTAAAAAAATTCGCGTACCAATGCCAACTAGTTGTAAATTGGGGTCGTTAAGTAATGGAGAAATTGCGCCAGGGTTTGAGTAAACTGCATTTCCTAAACGTGGTTGTAAAGGGCCGAGATAAGTAAAAAGCGGGCGATCGCCTCCATTTACCCCGACAATAAAATTTTGATAGAGATTACGGGGATTAAATAAATAAAACTGATTGATTGTTTCCCGCATAATTGTCGTTTCAAAGGTGGCTCTAGGGTAACAATCTGTTACTTGTCCTTGGGCGCGTACTTGTACAGCTTTACCTGCAATTAAATCTTCGATCACATGACCGCCACCCCGTTCCCGCACCTCTTCACCATCAATTACATCTACGGGACAACTCGCACCCAAATATAAATCTACTGCGCCAAAACCAGAGTATGCGGGTACGCCATCTAACCAACAACGGCGAATTTTAATTGGTGGGTCAGTGTGTCCCAGATTAATAATTGCACCACTGGATTCCATTGGCTCAAAAGTTCCTGTAGTAATCACATCAACTTCTTGAGCAACGCGATCGACTCCAACTTCAGCAACTCTTGCTTTTAATTCTTCAACTGTCAAAACTACTGCACGTTGGCTGCTGATTTTTTCGTTAATTTCCGCAATTGTTCGCATATTAAATGTAGCGAATTCCTATATTCATTGTGGAGCAAGGTGGAGCAAGATAGCTGCCACGTTAAATCATTATATTTATCTACATATTTGTCTACTTATCTGGGTTTTGAAAATAATAGGACTTACGCACCGAACACAAAAACCCTCACAAGGGTGGTCAAAAGTCAAAAGTCAATGGTCAAAATTCAGGTTTTTGGACTATGGACTATTGACCATTGACAAAAAGCATGAAAAATATCTGACACTGCGTAAGTCCTAAATAATTAAGCGATCGCATTAATTCTACTGTCTAAATAATGGTATTAGAAATATTTAAGGCAACCGTACAATTACTTATTTATGGCTGCCCAAGTGCAAATATACTGACTTTTTATATTTTTAGGATTAAAGTTGATTAGACAACTATTGGCAAAAGTAACTAATTATGAGAAAACTTTCTAATCAAGTTTATTCTCGCTATAATCTGCTACGAATAATTACGTATTAACGAGCAATTATATTTTTATAGTGGCGGTTTCCCAGTGTTAATGCGTATATTAAATTATTCAATAACCGTAGCAATGTTTAGTATGTTGAACTTTCAAAATTAGGGTGGTGAAGAAATGATTTCATCAGGAGTGGAAGTTAAAATTGGGCGATTGGAATCTATAGTTGAGCAAATTGGGGAAGCAGTATTGTCTACTACAGAGACAATTGAGAGTCTAGCGCACCGACTAGAGACTTTGAGCGTGCAAGTCGAAGCCCAAGGAAAGCAGTTACAGCAGCAAGGTTATCAAATTTTTGCATTATGTGACGCTGTACAGACCCTTGCAGAATCTCAAGATGATTCTTTACAAAAACTCAGCCATCTGACAGAAACACTAGATAAGCTGATGATTTTGTTACAAGGGTCAGATTAGGAAGGATAGGGATGATGTTGACTGTTGACTGTTGACTGTTGACTGTTGACTGTTGACTGTTGACTTTTGACTACTAAGGGATTATCCCTGCAATTACACTTTTAATTTGGTGACAGCAATGTTACCAGAAAAACAGACATCCACATCGCTACCAGGAGTGCGATCGCGTTTGCCATATTCCCCAATATAATAAAAACCATCGCCATCAACTCGATAGTTAATTGGCAAGGCTTTGGTACAGGGTTGGCAAAACACAACTTCCGGATCTGGTTCTCCTGGTTGCAGATGTGGTAAATTGACGTTCCAGAAATGTCCTGGTTCCAGAGGACGCTGAAGTAAATCGGCTAAAACATCAGTTGTGAACTTAGCCGCAAGTTCCCAGTCAAAACTTTGCTTGGCTTTGCGATAGTGAGAAATAGCAATTCCGGCAATTCCATTCATTGCAGCTTCTCGCACCGCCGCTACAGTACCGGAAATATAAGCATCTACGCCTAAGTTACCGCCAGCATTTATCCCCGATAACACGAGGTTGACATTTTGGCTAATTTGTGTTATGGCAATTCTGACACAATCAGCAGGAGTTCCCGCGATCGCATATTCAGTTTCTGAACGTCGCTCAAGAGTTATGGGGCGAGTTGTGGTAACTTGATGTCCACAGCCAGATTGATGATCTCTCGGCGCAGCGATAATTACATTTTTGTCTTTGACAGCATTGAGCAATGCTTTAATTCCAGGTGCATCGATACCGTCGTCGTTAGTGAGGATGATAGTCATATATTTGAGGAAAGCCAGTGGAATTCTATCGTCAACCGTCGCCAGAGTCTAGCAATCTCTTGTCACAGCTACCCCAGCTAAGTGATGAGCAATTGCAACGAGATTACCTCAATTACCTGCAATGGACAGAACCCATAGCGCAGATGTTAGCACAGTTAGAAGATGAGGCTCAGGCATTAAGAATCGTGAGATTAGCCTTAGAGGTAGATTTGCAATTGGGGGCAAAGTTAGCAGGAGCAGTAAAACCAAGGTTTCAAGTGCAAACTGTGGGTTTGATAACTACATTACCAGTCCCTGAAGTATTGAAAGTTCAACTTTTGGGCATTACAGGTTCTGACTATGGGATTCCATATCTGGTAGAAGCATTGAATGACGAGGAAAGCTATATTCCTGGGAGTGCTACCTTTGCCCTTGGTGAAATTAAATCTGAAGTAGCAGTAAGAGCATTGATTCAAGCCTTAAATCATCAAAACTCAGATGTCTATTGGCTAGCTCCTCACATCTTGGCGCGAATTTGCTCTGAGTTAGCTGAAGCAGGATTAATTCATGCTTTGAACCATGAAAATCCTTGGGTTCGTGGTAATGCTGCTGAAGCATTAGCAGAAATAGGTAGAGAAGAAATTGTATACTTATTGATTCCATGTCTGAGCGATCAAGACCCTTATGTTGTAAAAATGGCTGCGTCTACCTTGGGAAAAATTGGTCATGAGGTCGCTGTACCAGCATTAATTGAAGTATTGCAGCATAAAAATCCTAAAGTTCGCATAAAAGCTGCTTCTGCGCTAGGGAAAATTAAATCTGAGGCAGCTGTTCCTTCATTAATTCAAGCCTTAAATGATGAATCTCCTTCGGTTGATTGGTATGTTGCTGATGCATTAGGAAAAATTGGGTCTCAAGCAGCAGTTACAGCACTGATTCAAGCCTTACAACATGACAACTATCTAATTAGATATAGTGCTACTTCTGCCTTAGGAGAAATCAAATCTCAACAAGTAGAGGAAGCATTAATTCCATTGCTTTTAGATGAAAACTGGATGGTTCAGGATCGTACTGTTGCTGCCTTGGGAAATATCGGCTCTGATAAAGCACAAGCAACTTTAATAGAAGCTTTTAATAGCGGATATCTTTATCTAAACGCTATTTGTTCTTTAGGAATGACTGCACCCCTATTAGCAGAGAGACTACTAATTCAGTTGTTGAATAATCAATCTCATCAGCTTGATGCTATCCGTGCTTTAGGGCAAATTGGTTCTCAGGCTGCGATTCCGCTACTAATTCAAGCTCTCAACCATGTAGATTTTCAAGTTAGTCAAGCTGCTGCTTTTGCTTTAGGCAACATTGGCTCTGATGCAGCTGTTCCATTTCTCATCGAAGCTATGAACAATAAGAATGAATTTGTTCAGGAGAGTGCTGCTATGATTTTGGGAGAACTTGGCTCAGAAGAAGCAATTCCGGCACTCACTCATGCGTTAAAGTACGGATGTCCTTTAATTAAATCAACAGCAGTAAAAGCATTAGGAAAGATTACTTCTCAAGCAGCTATAGCAGCATTGATAGAAGCTTTGAATAACTATTTAACCTATGATGATATTGATGATAGTGATGATATTTCTATAATATTTGCTGCGGAAGCATTAGAAAAAGAAGGTACTCCGGAAGCGCTACCTTATTTAGCGAAAATACTACTAAAACTAACTGGGTACAAATCTACGTTTATTGAAACTGTATTTAATACGATCGCTGCCATTCAGCATCGCTGTGGTTACTATAACTATGCGATCGCTCATTCGTAAAACTTTAGTATTCAAAAATCCTCACAAGTCTATCAGTCTTATCGCCTAGCTAAACTTGCAATTCAAATCCAGGTAATACATCTTCGCCAGAAAGAATCACTGACATTTGCACAACTTCTACAGCTTGATTAATTCGATAAATTTCTACTGTGGCATCTTGAGGATTAATCAACCAACCCAAATGCAAACCATTCTCTATATATTCTTGCATTTTCTGTTGCAAAGCTTTGAGTGAATCTGTTTCCGAACGCAGTTCAATAACAAAATCTGGTACAAGGGGCGGAAATTTTTTGCGCTGTTCTACTGTTAAAGTTTCCCAACGTTCCAACTTTACCCAAGCTGCATCAGGAGAACGTTTGGCACCATTGGGTAATGTAAAAATAGTTGAAGAACTGAAAACTTTTCCTAATTTAGCTTGACGATTCCAGATTTCTAAATCAGTAATTAGCCCGGCTTCTTGATTGCCGCTTTCTCCTCCTACTGGTGGCACAATTATTAATTCTCCTGCTGCATTCATTTCTAAGCTTAAGTCTTTATTGGCAAGACACAATTGATAAAATTGCTCATCGGTTAAATGAGCGATTGGTTCAAGATTTAAAACAACAGTATTCATTGAACTTTTCTCAGTGCCTTTTTAGCTAACAATAGTTGCCTTTATTTACAAGTTTAGCAGTGTAAATTAATCTGCACTTTTCACAGACACAGGTTTGCTACATTGATCGTAAGGGAGCATCCCAAATGTGCAAAAACGCCCTCACCCTATAAGGGTGGGGCTAGAAATACGAAGCCTGCCTTCGCAGGCTAAAAGTTTGATAGCCTGCGAAGGCAGGCTTTGTTGGTATAGCAATACCCTAGAAGGGTATTGCGTCAAAATTGGGATGCTCCCGATCGTAATCCGGCAACTTTGAGGATGAAAAAATGCTTAGAGAGTACTCACCCCCGCTTCAAAGTGGCGATCGCTTAACTCGTCCAGAATTTGAACGACGTTATGCGGCTGCACCCCACATCAAGAAAGCTGAATTAATTGAAGGAATCGTTTACGTGGCATCTCCATTAAGACATGAACAACATGGCAAACCCCACAGCAGAATCATGACTTGGTTAGGAATCTACCAAGCAATGACTCCTGGTGTTGACTTGAGTGATGCACCCACGGTACGCCTGGATTTAGATAACGAACCCCAACCCGATGCAGTATTGTTTCTTGAATCTGCGGTAGGTGGGCAAACACGTGTGAGTAGTGATGATTATATCGAAGGCGCGCCTGAGTTAATTGTGGAAATTGCCGCCAGTAGCGCCGCAATTGATAGGGGTAGCAAAAAGCAGGTTTATCGCCGTAACGGGGTATTAGAGTATGTAATCTGGCAAACCTATGACAATCAAATTGAATGGTTTTACCTCACCGATGGCGACTATCAATTGCTATCACCTGGCGCAGATGGGATTATTCGCTCTCAGGTATTTCCGGGTTTGTGGTTAGCGGTAGAAGCGCTGTTAAATAATCAAATGGCACAGGTGTTGGAGGTAGTGCAAGCGGGGTTGAATTCAGCCGAACATACAACGTTTGTACAACGGTTGAGTCAAAGAACGTGAAAGGGCGATCGCTAATTCATCAAACTTGTATCTATGCTCAATAGCCAACAAAAGTTTAAGATTTTCTACCAAAAATAGTATAAACGTTTAATTGTATGGTATCATCCGCGAATGGTTTGCAAAATCCGCCCAATTAAAGAATTTATCTGTAAATGGGCGGAATTCCTCGAAAATATTGCCTACACAACTGAAAATTGTACAGACAAGGGTTATCGCGTCTCTAACAACTGATAAGCAAAGCTCAATAAAATCTATCTTTGGGATGTAGCGAAAAACTTTCAGCAGAAAAAAGCTATCAACCAGGTGATTTTGACATGGGTTGTGTAGTATTTTTGGTGCAAGTCTCTCTGTTGAGTTTATCAAATGAAACAGCTCCTCAACCAAGCAATTATCATTCCCAAATACTTAATTAAGCTAATTTTGCCATTAGTGGCGATCGCTCTAGTTTCCTTTTTCGTTGTGCCTTCCGCCTTAGCTACTGGTGTATATCAAATACCCAACCTAGCAGCAGATAACAGCACCTGGGTGGTAGATGAAGCCGACGCAATTAGTCGGGTGAATGAAGGTAAGATTAGCAGCACCTTGTCAGATTTGGCAAAGCAAACTGGCTATGAAACCAGAATTGTCACCATTCACCGACTTGACTATGGAGAAACACCAGAAAGTTTCGCCAAAGCGCTGTTTGAAAAGTGGTTTCCCACCAAAGAAGCACAAGCTAATCAAACCCTCTTGGTAATTGATACAGTCACCAACGGTACTGCCATTGTTACCGGAGATAAAGTCAAGTCCTTGCTGACAGATTCTATAGCCGAAAGCGTAGCCTCGGAAACTGTCATGGCTCCCCTAAGAAATGGTAACAAATATAACCAAGCCTTCTTAGATGCGAGCGATCGCCTAGTTGCAGTCCTCTCTGGACAAACCGATCCCGGCCCGCCAAAAGTTGTAGAGAAAGTACAGGTAGAAGGCACATTCAAAAAAGCCTCTGAAACCGACCAAAGTAATGCTACAGCTTGGGTAGTAGGACTGTTAATTGCTGCCACTATTATCCCAATGGCAACCTATTATCTCTATCAAGTTAATCAACCATCTAACAATGGTTAATAGCTAAGGGCATTGGGCATTGGGCATGGATGAGCCACTGCGGCTCAGTACAAGTTTTGGATTTTGGATTGTCATCTAAAATCCAAAATCCAAAATCTAAAATTCCTTGTCTTTATTGTCCTGCTACTGTCTTCAGAGTATGTCTTTAAATCGACACCATACAATAATTGGTCATTCATATTGACAAATGACCAATGACAAATGACAAATGACAAAATTTAATCTTTTATTGCCTATGTGCAATAAATTTTAATCTTGAATATACTCTTGCCCTGTCACTAAAGCCGCCTCAGCCCGGACAAATTCTCTGCCCAAATAAGCTGCATGGTCTAAAAGACTCACTGGACAGGGCTGAGTTTCTTCAAATATTTTGACGCAGAGTTCCTTAGCAGTTCTCCCACTAAATACAGTTGTGTGAGTTCGTTGCACTTTTCCTTTAGCAGGTATTACTTCTCCCGTTTCTGGATCTACAGCTAAACCGCGCTCATCAATTACATTTGTAAAATGCTTGGCATAAATTAATCTTGCCTCTCGATCCAAGTAGATAATAAAATATCCACTAGGGTCAAGGTCAATATGTCTTGCAGAAAGCTGTTCATCAATCGCGGCCAAATCTTCTACCATCAAATCCATAGTCATTTTTTAAAGCAAATTTTTGCCAAGTTTATACATGCTATTTCTAGTGTAATTTATTGTACTTAAATATCTCATTTACTAAAGGGCAATTCGGCATTAATCCCTTCAATTTCTTGTTGTTCGAGTTGATTGACTTCCTGGATATAAGGCAACAAAATTTGTCCTAAACGGTTATTGTAAAAGCGGTGCAAACTGTGATTAGGTTTAGCCGGAAACCCGCGCCGTTTTTTGTGTCTTCCACCAGCACCAGGGTCAAAAATTTGGATATTGTTAGCGATCGCCCATTCAATCGGTGCATAATAGCAAGCATCAAAATGCAAGCAATCGATTTCTTGAAAGCTTCCCCAATAGCGCCCGTATAGTCTATCGCCCTTAAATAAACAAAACGACATTCCTATTGGGTGACGGTTATCTTGCTCGCTATAAGCAGCAAAAAACAGCACCCGATGGCGGTAATTACCATGTAACTGTTCAAAAAACCGTTTTGTCAGGTATTTACTACCCCACCAGCCAAACTTATCACAAGTATCTGCGTAGAACTGATACATCAAAGGAAATAAAGAATGGGGAATTTCCTCGCCAGTCAAAGGTTGTAGCCGTAAACCCGCCTTTTCTACCGCTTTGCGTTCCCGCTTAATATTACGGCGCTGATTGGCGTTGAATACAGCTAAATAATCATCAAAATTCTGAAATGCGCTATTGTCCCAAATGTAACTATGATGCAGCCAACTGGTAAAGCCTTGTCTTTCTAACACTGGACGCCATTCGGGATCGACATATAGAAAATGACAGCCAGAAATGCGATGCTGATTGCAGAAAGAGTCAATTTCATGCAGCATCAAACCTGTAATTTCATCCTCATCTTCCCCAGGCGCAATTAAAAACCGATAGCCTTCAGCCGGAGTAAACGGCGTCATTCCCAATAATTTCGGGTAATAATCCACCCCAATCCGTTCAGCTAAACTTGCCCATTGGTGATCGAAGACAAATTCGCCAGCACTATGTCCTTTAAGATAAAGAGGAGCCGCCGCAATCAGCGTTTTATCGCGCCATACAGTCAAGTGATTGGGTAACCAGCCAGTTCTTCTAGTAGCACTGTGGGAGATTTCCAAATTATTCAACCACTCCCACTCTAAAAAAGGAGTTTTCAGAGGTAAAGCCAAAGCATCCCAAGCTTCTTGCGGGATTTCAGCAATTTTATCGCTCCAAACGATAGAATAGCGGGGTTTTAGTTTTTCTATCATCCTGTGGTTTTTGGTGAGGGACTAGGGGTTAGGGACTAGAGGCTAGGGGCTAGGGGTTAGGGAGAGGGACAAGGGAGACAAGGGGGACAAGGAGGACAAGGAGGAAAATAAATGATTATTAACCATTGACTATTGACCATTGACCATTGACTATTGACCAATGCCCAATGCCTAATGCCCCATGCCCAACCCCTAATAGAGTAATCTAATCTACAGTTTGTTGCAGCTTATAGTGTAAAAACACTTCTTGATCGACTTGGCGGACTTCTAAAAGTTGTAGGTGGGGGGCGAGATTTGCCAAAAATCCTTCACCTTGTACGGGTGTAGGCGCACTAGCACCACCTAAAATCAAAGGACACACAGTCAGCCATAATTCATCGATTAAACCTAATTCCAGCATTGAAGCTACTAATTCCCCACCCCCTAATATTGCTAGGCGTGTTATATGTAGATATGCCAGGTGTTTTAGCGCGGCAAGTATGTCAATCTTGCCCGTCGGGGTTTCAAAAACCAAAATTTGCTCGAATTTTGCCGCACATTTCAGTGTGGGAGTAGTTTCTGGCTGCGGAAGTTGATCTTCCCGTCTTTTCCAGAAAAGTTTCCCAGCTGTAGTTGTGAGCAACCACCTTTGAATTGGTTGTTGAAAAAAGTGAAGTTCCGGATTGAGGTTAGCAGAATGTGTAATGACTATATGAAGTGGCTGGGCAGATTTACCCTCCTGCAATCGATGTTGCAGCAGTGTTGGATGTGATACGGTAAGTGTCGTACCGTAAGCACGGAGAGTGCCAGCACCAAATAAAACGGCGTCAGAGGCAGCAATTTGTGTTTCCAGGTGTGCTTTATCAGCCTTTGAGCCAAACCGAGCAGGCGATCGCCTGAAATCTGCAATTTTGCCATCTGCACTCATTGCCAAAACTACTGTGGTATGAGGACGATGTTGCACCATTGATTTGCTTTGATAGTTTTAATATTTTGCTTGCTGGTGTGTTGAATTAACAAAAATCCATGCTTGCAAGTTCCTGTGTACTAATTTCCCAACCCTATGCATATACAACACCAGTCTTTTTTACATTTAACCTTAAGAGGTTTTGGTATACCATGTTTCATTTTGCAGATACCAGCTTTGATATGTTTAAAATTTGCTAATAAAGTAGACATAACTTCATAAAATGTCTCATTTGGCTGGATTAATTCCATATCTTTGGCTATTGTGGTTTGCAGATGCGAAGTGAGACATGCGATGGCAAAGCCTCGTCAATCATCCTTTAGACGTATATTATTAACAAGAATATTACTGGTGTTTGTGCCAGTATTATTAATAGGAGAAATAGTGGCCTTGAATAAGGCACGTACTAGCCTATTAAAAAATGCACGGCAGAACTTAACAGAAAGTGCTGTGATTAAAGGGGAAAAAATTCGCGATGCGATCGCTACCCTGAAAACTACTTTACTCATTATCAGTCGCACCAAAATAATCGAGTCGCCTTTGCCCATCGAGACGGAAGACTTTCTCACGGAGATTTCGCAACAACTGCCAACCCAAGTAGACTGTATTCAATTAACAGATGTCAAAACTGAGAAAATAGTTGCCAGTAGTTGTGGCGATCGCGAAATAGCAGAACCTAGTACCTCATTTCCTAGTCCAGGTGTTGACATCAAAGCTATATTACCGCCAAAAGCCGGCACCACAGGTTCTAGAGACGCGCAAAACCAACTGCAATTATTATTATCTGCCCCAGTCTACAATCAGAAAGGTGAATTGGCTTATAGTTTAAGCATTAAGTCAGCATTATATCAACAAACTAAAAATAATCCAGGCTCTTTATCAGGCTCGCTCCTAGCCTTCACTGAAGATGGCACAATCTTGGCACATCCCATACCAGAAAGATTGGGAACAAAAATTCAAGATTATTTGACTAACGAGCAATTTCAAAACTTAATTCAAAATGCCATTATTGAGCAACCAGGAGCGATGGATTTGTCCTTAAAACAAGGACAAGAACTGTTAGCTGGATATACGGTAATTGTCGATCCCACCAATCAAGAATCGCCGCAAAAATTGATTGTTTTAGCTGTGAGCAGTGTTGAGAATGCTCTATTTGGTTTGGAAGAAATCAAACTAATTATCATAGTATTAACAGTTGGCTTAATCGGTGCTAGCTTATTAGCATCTTTATACTTAGCGCCTTATCTAGCAGGGCCTGTAGAAGAATTGCGAGATTATGCTCTCAATATCGACAGTCGCAACAAAGCCCAACCAATACCCCACAATTTTAAAATTAGAGAATTTAATCAATTAGCACAAGCCCTAGACCAAATGGTTGAAAGGTTGAGAGCTTGGGCGGAAGAATTAGAACTAGCTTGGAAAGAAGCAAAAACTGCAAATCAAGTTAAAAGTCAGTTTTTAGCCACAACTTCCCATGAATTGCGCAATCCATTAAATATTATTATTAATTGTGTACGTTTAGTTCACGATGGTTTGTGTGATAGTCGGGAAGAAGAAATAGAATTTCTCAAGCGTGCCGATGAAACCGCAATTCATTTATTAGGAATTATCAATGAATTGCTGGATATTTCTAAAATCGAAGCAGGTAAACTTTCAGTAGTCACCGAACCACTAGACTTGCGACAATTACTTTTAGAAGTAATTAATATACAGTCAGTCAACGTTCAACAAAGACAGTTGCAGTTAAAAACTGATTTGGGTAGCGAAGCCATTCCCGTTGAAGCTGATGCAGCAAAACTCAAGCAGGTATTAATTAATGTAATTGGTAATGCGACTAAATTCACAGAACAAGGCAGTATTACCATAGCTTGTGAAATTGAACAAAGCAGCGATCGCTCCCAAGTATTAATTCATGTCACAGATACAGGCATAGGCATCGATCCTGCCCAACAGCATAAACTATTTCGCCCGTTTATGATGGTAGATGGTGCCAGCAGACGCAAAATTGAGGGTACAGGCTTAGGATTGGCGATTTCGCGCAACTTAATCGAACTCATGAAAGGTAGCATTACCCTCAAAAGTGCCGGACTTTATCAAGGTACAACAGTAACTATAGCCTTACCTTTAATTGATATTGCCCTGTTATCTCCTCCAGAAGCAGAAGAAAAGTTACAAGATATTGAAGTCCCCGTTACAGATGAAACAAAAAGGGGAATAAACGACTACCCTAAGTTACTGGAAGAATCTCTAGTCAATAGTACGGCAAAAACTGTGATAGATGAGCCGCAAGATACATCCATTTTAGATGAGACACGTGAAGTTACTAGTTCTGTAGGGTAAATTCGCGATCAAAATGAGAAACTTCTCGTTGTAAATCCCAGCCTTGAGGTTTTGAAGTCAAGCGATCGCCTTTATCACTTCATTATTACACCTCAGAACGCAAAACTTTGAGCCGGGAACAGGAAATATCGAGCTTCAAACACGGAACTTCGAGTTCAGAACATGGAATGTCGAGTTCAGAACATGGAATGTCGAGTTCAAAACACGGAATGTCGAGTTCAAAACACGGAATGTCGAGTTCAAAACACGGAATGTCGAGTTCAGAAAAAAATGCTTTAACATTCCATCATGGTAATTGACAGATTGTAGGGGCATGGCAGTGCCATGCCCTCCATCATATATTGATGTATCGCCAAAATTATTGAAATCGCGCTGAGTCTAACCAAAACAAAAGCAACCTCTCACCGCAGCGAAGAAAGGCGATCGCTAATATCTGCTAAACTTCCCCTAACAGTCACAGTATGAGGATGATTTACACCCCATACTTGCTGACAAATATCTAAAGCTTGCTGATAAAGTGGCTGTGCTTCACTATAACGCCCCGTTAATCGATAAATTTCGGCTAAATTATTGAGACTTTCAGCAACATAAGGATGATTATCTCCTAAAAGTTGCTTATCTAGTTCCAACGCCTTTACACACAAAGGTTCTGCTTCTGGAAAACGCCCTTGTTCTCGATACATATAACCTAAAGCATAAATTGTATCTGCTAACAGAGGATGCGCCTTTTGCAGTAAACGCTGCTTAATTTCCAAAGATTGCAAAAACAAACTCTCCGCTTCTTGATAACGTCCTTGAGCGCGATATATTAATGCTAAATTGTGTAAATCTGTTGCGACTTCAGAATTCTCATCTCCTAAAAATCGCTTATCTAATTCTATAGCTTGCAGCGATAATGGCTCCGCTTCTCCATAGCGTTTTTGATGATAATAAAGTAATGCTAAATTATTGAGAATAATGGCGATAGAAGGATGATTTTCACCAAGCAGATGCTTTCTAATTTCTAATGACTGTAGATAAAGCGGTTCAGCTTCGTGATAACGTTCTTGTTGATCGTATAGTAGCGCCAAATTATTGAGACTAGCAGCAACATCAGGGTGATGATCTCCTAGCAGGCGTTTTCGCAATTCCAAAGCTTGTTGATATAAAAGTTCTGCTTTACTATATTGTCCCGTAGATTTATAAAGACCGGCAAGATTATTCAGACTAGTAGCAAAAGATGGATGATTATCGCCTAAAAGATTTTGAGTCAATTCCAAAGCTTGTTGATATAAAGGTTCTGCTTCCTGATAACGTCCAATTGCGCGGTAAAATCCTGCTAAATTATTCAGATTAGCAGCTAAATCCATCTGCAAATCTAATTCCCTATTCAAATCTATCGCCTGACGCCAATACTTAATTGCTAATTCCTGTTCTTTTTGATAATTCTGAGATTCACCCCGATCTAACCGACTACGGTAAATATCACCCAACCTAGAATATAAAGTAGCCAAGCTGGGATCTTTGCTTCCTTTTTGCTGTTCAACTTTCTCGATTAACCTTTGTAAATCTTGGATAGGTAAACAAAAAGAGTAATTTTCATTAGTATCAATGCTAGCTAACTCCGTATCTCGAAAAACAAAGCGGATTGGCTCTAATTCCTTACCTGCGATCGCATTCGTTTTTTTAGACACAAATCGGAATACACCATTGCGCCAACTCCAAAAATCAGGGGCTTTTTTAATTAAATTAAATAAGATTTGATTCGTTACCCAAAGTACAATTGCAAAAGGAAATTCCCGCAATCCTTCCCTAGTCCATTGTAAATAACCAAAAAACTTTTCTTGCTCTGATTGCTCATCACCCAATTTGAGAAAATAAAGTTGTTCAGCACCCATCATCGTTATGACTGCTGGATTTCTTTGACGTAGATATTCTTCTTGTTGAACTAATTGATTGAGAGCAGATTTTAAACTCGGTTCCTGTCGTGCTAATATCACCCGATATGGACGAAAATTTGGTTGTAGTTCTGCTTCATATTTATCAATAATATCATCACGAAAACTTGCATCATCACATACAGCAATTAGCAAATTTAATCCTTGCTTTTCCGATTCTATAGAAACAATCAAATCATCATAAGCATCTTGATTTTCTTGCTCATCATCTAACTCTCCATCATCGCTAAATCCTTCATTCAACATGGATAACACCTTTATTCTTCAAACTTTCTATCAGGATTGGATGCACATCATACCAAGTTTCATCAGTGCGATATTCCAAAACATATAACCCATGTAGTAAATCTAAAAATTCCGGTTGTTTGGGGTCATTAGGTATAAATTGTTTATATACGTTTTGGAGAATGTCTATGTCAATTCTTCCTAGACGTATAGAAAAATCATTCCGAATTTTATTAATAGCTTGAAATAAAATATTATCGTCAATTATAATAGATTCTGCTGAATTTCTCCGAATTAAACGCAAACAAATGCGACAGCATTCTTTTGCAATACGGATTAATTCTCGTAATACTCCACCACTGTAAATCACAATTTTTTCAGCAGTTTGTTCGGCTATTAATTCACTAGCAATCCGCTTCTGTAAAACCTCACCGAGAATCTTAATTGTCTCAGGACGAGGTTGAGCATGAGGGAGACGATTTTTACCCTTCTCGAAGATTTTTAAAAC
The DNA here is from genome assembly GCF_014696435.1 of Calothrix anomala FACHB-343. Classification (GTDB taxonomy): domain Bacteria; phylum Cyanobacteriota; class Cyanobacteriia; order Cyanobacteriales; family Nostocaceae; genus Aulosira; species Aulosira anomala_A. Next base: position 30,479 of record NZ_JACJQG010000027.1, read on the forward strand.
AGGCATGACTACAATCTGGTCATTAGTTTCTGTAGTCAGAATCGTGCTAATAAATGTTTCCCTTAATACAGCAATAGGGATAGTATAAATTATGCGGAAATTCGGCTGACAAAGAGCTTTGATATTATCTTTATAAATTTCATTAACTCTGCCTAAATCGAGTTTATCTAAATCATCAATAATCACTAAAACATCTTGTTTGGTCGCAGTTTGAATCAGCGCAGCAATTTCGTTAATTCTCGCCACTAAATCTGATATTTTTCTTTCAAATTCTTGTTTAATTTCATCTCTTACCGCGGCATCAGCTTTTAATTTAGAACTAATCAGCTTGAGTAAATCAAAACCAATTTCGGCTTCCGCTTTCAAATTTAATTCTTCAGTGCGAGTGCGGGTAGCAAACCATTGATAAAGAGCCTCTTTAGTCGATTGGGGAATTTCCACCTGACGCGCTTCCGCTTCCGACATTAAATTAACTGCGATCGCAAACAGGATATTAATATGATTAACGGCTGACATTTCAATTTTGTCAGCAATAGAGAACAAGACTACAAAATACTTATTTTGAATTTGTCTGCTAAACTCAGCTAACAAAGTTGACTTACCACATCCGCGATGTCCCGTAAAGATAATTTTACTATCACCATTGGGACTATCTTCAACCAATTGGTTTAGATCTGCAATCAAATCATCACCATATTCTACTCGAAACTTTTCCATTTCATTCTTTTCCATCAATGGAAATAGTTCGAGATTGCTATATGCTTCCTGAAACAATTCTAATAATTCTTTAGACATTCCCTATCCCCGTAAAAGTGCCAACTATTCATATCATGGCTTATTTTCTTTTACGGTAAAACAACAGTTTATTGGACTGCCCAAGCTATACCAAATAATATTTACTAAGTAATCAATAGCTTAGGTAATTAAAATCAAACTTTGACTTCCAGAATTACAACAGATAGATTAGGAATCAATACAGTTCACTTAGCGCTAAAAACCTTAACCTATGTAGGTTGGGTTGAGGAACGAAACCCAACATTTCCAGGGTTTTGTTGGGTTTACACACGGTAAGCCCAACCTACAATTATCCTTAAGTGAACCGTATTGGATTAGGAATAGATGAGAAAAGTAAATAAAAATTGATAATGAATTATACATCTAGTAAATAGGCATAAATTTTAGTTTATACATTTACAATAGTGAAAGCTACTTAACAAATAAATAAAATAAATTTTATCGCTAAAAAATTTATTTTCAATATCCTTTACATCTGTACAAATTTCTTAGCCTTGAAAGGTTAAGTGTTTCTATGTATCTATGCGATTCAGTGCTAGGCTTTGTTAGTAAAATTATCATGCGATCGCATTTACAACCCCATCATTCCACCTCAGAACAGGAAATTTCTCGTTCCACAGTCAAGCGATCGCATTTCCAACCCCATCATTCCACCTCATAACACAAAACGCCGCACTTGAAACAGAAACGTTCTCACTTGAAACAGGAACATTCTCGTTTAGAACAAGAACGTTCTCGTTCAAAACAGGAACATTCTCCTTTGAAACCGGAAACGTCGAGTTTAGAACTGGGAATATCGAGTTTAGGCGATCGCGCTTGAGAATTTCCTCATAAATGTTACTTTTCTGAGGAGAGGCGATCGCGAAGAAATACAAAACTTTCACTAACAGTGGCGCTGAAATGTTGCATTAGGTGTAGGTTGGGTTTCGTTCCTCAACCCAACGCCAGATAAATGTTGGGTTTCGCAAAGCCTCAACCCAACCTACAATTTTTTTGCTGAACGTGAAGAAAATTAATATTTTTTAAATTATTTGCTGTTTAGCTCTGATTAGTTGATAGCAGAGAAGATAATGAATTACTTTGCAGCCATACGCACAGTTTTATGTTTTTTGAATCATCTGCTTTTGGTTTATATTCACCGCTTTTAATTTCTTCTATAAGTTTGGCATTAAATCTTGAATCGAGGTTACCTCTCATCAGGTCTTCAAACATAGCTAGTGGTAGCATTATACTTTCAATTTCTATCTCATCTTCGTTGAATACAACAGTCTCAAATCTAAATTTATAACCGCACCATCGGATAGTGGGTAGCCTATCTACCATTCTTTTTAAATTTTCTACCACGCAATTGTACTTTGGATCGGGATTTTTATTGTTATGTTCTATCCACCAATAAACATTGTGTCTAACAAAATGTTTCCCATTTTCACTAGTACACACCTCTATTTCTACATCATCCGCATATAAAAATTGACGAGTCATTATTCTAGATTCACTATCAGCCATTGGTTCTAATTCCTCCCAAGGTTCAACTTCAATTACATCTTGACGATTACTATTACTCTGACTTTTCTTATCAACAAGTTCTATGGGGATAGGATCATCTTCTAAAGCCTCTAAACCTGAAGCTTCTTCCTTAAACTCTGGTGTATTTTCCAGAATTATTTCTAGTTGTTCGCTGCTAAAAGCCATAAGTTCAACCCCGGCGATAGTGCGACGAGTTGAATCATCCATAAAGTGAACTAAACCCTGAAACGGAGCTACATCTATTCGTATACCGTTGTATTCCGTCTCCCAATATCCGAATTTTCCTGCCGATTTCGGCTCTGTATGGTACTCTTTCCACTTCAGTGTGCTAGCTTTTTTGTTAATATTTTTTAGTGCAGATCTTATGCTTCCTGATAAACCCCGCCTATCGTAAACAGGATAAACTAAATATATTGTTGGCGGTTCTTCATCAGCAATTGGATCGAACCCAAATATCATAGTGTTATACTTAGCTAATTGCTGAAGACTCTGCTGTAATGCTGTCTCGGCTGGAGTTATTTTTCTAATTGGTGCGACTACTTTCGACCAATTAAGCGGCGGCTTGTATAAATTTATTAACTCATTTTCGATAGTTGGCAGAGCATTTATCTGATGATTGCAATTGATCCAGCTAATACTAATAGTATCTTTGCGATTAAATCTTTTTAGCTGTTTAAATCGATGATGTTCTCGCCATCGTGTAACTAAGTTGATTGTTCTACCAATATAAAGAATTTGACCTTTGCTATCAGATACAAAGTAGATAGCTGCACAATTTGGCAGTTTGTCTTTGTCTAATAAATAAACTGATGGTAGTTCTGAGAGTTTGAGATTTGCTAATAAATCCACTGATTATTCAGAAAAATGTAACATTTAGATTTGAGACAATTTAGCTCTTGACAAAGTAGATATAATCACTCTTATTTACTAATAAAAGTAGTGACATCATCTCATTATGTAAAAGCTATATTGATAGCTTTCCCTCAAATTCTCCCAAAGTAACATTTTTCAAATATCTGCAAAAGCTATGAATCCTATAAAAAGTTGGTCAACTTAAAATTAGATGTACCTTCCCAACAGTGATTTAAACAGACATTAACCCTAGCATTGGGAGCATCAGCAGCTTCACTCACCGCATTAAACTGTACTGCTGTAACAATGTACTCAAAAATAATTACGCACTGCTTCATGGGGGACATCTTCTCAACAACAATTGTCTCCCCAATTCTGGGAATTTGCGGTAAATCCACAACAAAGGTTTCCATTTTAGGCTTTTCTAGCGGATTTTTAAAATTGAAGTACTTACAGTAAACAAGAACTTTCACTCAGAAACCCACCATTAACAACTCAAAATGCAAAATTCGCTTGTTTCAAAACTAAAAACTTTACGAGCGAGTTTACAAATATTCTCGCTGCTTAACAACAATCTCAATCAACCCACCCCTACTGACAACTAACAGTTACTTAACTCCCAAAAAACCGCGTAAAAACATCATTATGTTGACAAATACTGTTTCTAACCAAACCATAATCCCATCTAGCAACTCTAAAATTCTTTGTAAGATGTGTTTTTCATAACTGACGAATGTGGCTGTTGTTTCTATCCAATCTGGCTTGGCTTCTACTTGATTGTTTGTTTTGCGATCGCTCTCAGTTTGAGATATGGAAGCAGAATTTTGGCTACTAGAGGTAACTTTAGCAGATTTTCGCTGATTGCGGGAGATATTCGGCGCTGTTTTCTTCTTTTGTACCAAATCAGAACTAGAGGCTGATGTTTGTCTAGATTTTTGCTGACTCTTAACTAAATTTTGAGGAACAGTAGAAGTAATTGATAAACTTGATGGAGTTTTAACTGAAGGTTTGACAATTATCTCAGACTCGCCATACAAATCGCTCCAAGTTAACCAAGCATCTGCGCCTATATTTTGATTGACTAACTGGTTATTTGTTGATGTCACCTCAGAACTATCGGCTAATCTTTTACTTGGTGCTTTAATTTCTGCATCGCTAATATCTAGCTTTTTATAATTTCCCACACCCAAAAAGTAATTGAGTGCAGCTTCAATCAAGGCTGCAAAATTAACATTACTAGTCGCTGTAATTTCACCTCTAGCGGCTAATTCCTCTTTCCCATAAAGAAATATCTGCAACTGAGTTTGAGCAATTTGCATCATTTCCTGGCTGCGTTGCTGTATGGGAACTATAGCCTTAGTTTCTAAATTGGCTACTGCTGCATCGATAAAAGTTAAGGCTTTTTGATAATTTAATAAATCTTGAGTTTCGTTAAATTTACTTGCATTTAATACAGAAATTTCTGGCGGATTACTACCAGTAAGCTTTGCTAATAACCGCTCAATTTCTGGTAATGGGTTAGTTTCTTGCTTACTTGCCAATAATTTTTCCGAATTCCTGTAATTTCCAATTTCACTAATAATTTTTGCTTCTAATTTTGCTTGCTGTTGCGGTGTTAAAATATCCAGAATTTCATTATCCGCAGTAATTAGTAATAAATTCCGCTTTTCTATATCTGTGGCAATTCCTCGTACCATTAAATACATAGGCGCAGGGTTGAGACTCTGAACCTGATTTTTTGGCGGAGTTGTTGATAAAACTAAGCTAGATTCAGTAGTTGATTGTTGCGGAGAAATTTTCTCCTTGAGAAATTTTAGGAAATCTAAAGAATTTGGCAATGATAATCTGTCGTTTGAGGGGGTGGCAGTATCATCGGTAAATGGTAAATTTTTGACAGTCTCTAATACATTTACAATGGGTTTGTCAACTTGTGGTTCTAACTGTGGTTTGGCTTGAGTTGGTTGACCATCTAAGGTTCTCTCTGATGATTGACTAGAATGCAACCACATATATACAGGATACAGTATGGCTTCAACACCCCATTTAGTAGCCACTTGTACGTAGCGAATGGTGTGTTCTAATTGTTCTGTCAACCGCCGAGATTGCTGGTGGACAAAGTTAAAGATTCTGCTTTGATAACGACCAGAGGAACCGAAAGACATGGTAGTGATTTGTTAGTTAGAACTTGATTGATCTGCGAGACTCCCACTGCACAGTCACAACGACAAATTTTTAATTATCGTAAGTGCCATAATCTTAGCCAAAATATGACCCCTTCTGTAAACCAATCTCATACTAAATTAATCTCTGAGGCAATTGAGCAATTACGTGCTTGTTGTCAAGTTAATGTTCAGTTTCAGTGGTTATACTGTGAAAGTGACAGTAATATTGCTGGTGTAATGGCGGCTGATTTGTCGCAATGGGCACCTGTGAATCTCAATGAAAAAGGCAATATTGCTTGGAATGGAGGGAAAAAAGTTGTCTGGTTGCTGCAAAAGTTGGTGGTTCCTCAAGATTTACAGCGTTATCCTTTGGCGGGGTTAGCTTTGCGGTTGGCGTTGCTTTGGTGGGCTGATGTGGCTGAGGTTTATGTGAATGGGGAGTTGGTGCTGGAAGGAGATTTATTTGATTGTGCGCCTAGAGTTTTGTTGAGTCGGGGGGTAAAGCCAGGTGATGAGTTTACTGTGGCTTTACGGTTGGTGAGTCCGGGACACGATCGCGGTGCTTTGGTGCGATCGCTTTTAATTTACGAGTCTCCTGATTATAATTATCCCGATGCGGGTTTTGTGGCTGATGAGTTGGCTTTGGTACAGCTTTATTTGGAAAGGTTTGCGCCGGAGAAGTTGACTGTGTTGGCGGAGGTGGTAAAAGGGATAACGAACCGCAGAGGCGCAGAGAACACAGAGGAAGAGAGGGAAGAGAAGTTATTATCTATTCGCGATCGCTTAATTAAATCTAAAATCCAAAATCCAAAATCTAAAATATATTTGTTGGGTCATGCGCATTTAGATTTAGCATGGTTATGGCCTGTAAGTGAAACTTGGAATGCAGCACAGCGCACTTTTGAGTCGGTGCTGAAGTTGCAAGCGGATTTTCCCGATTTAATTTATTGTCATTCTACGCCAGCTTTGTATGCTTGGATTGAAGAACATCGCCCAGATTTATTTGCGCAAATTCAAGAAGCGGTAGCTGCTGGAAAATGGGAAGTTATCGGGGGTTTGTGGGTAGAACCGGATTTAAATTTGATTGCGGGAGAAGCGATCGCGCGTCAGTTATTATATGGTCAAAGATATACCCAGGAAAAATTTGGCAGAATTTCGCCTATAGCTTGGTTACCCGATAGTTTTGGTTTTTGTGCGACTTTACCGCAGTTTTTCGCGAATGCGGGAATTGAATATTTTGTCACCCAAAAGTTGCGCTGGAACGATACTACTAAATTTGATTATCAGACTTTTTGGTGGCGATCGCCTGATGGTAGTCAAGTATTTAGTTATATGTCTGCACTCATCGGTCAAGGTATCGACCCCATGCAGATGGCAAGTTACGCCTATGAATGGCAAACTCAAACTAGTATACCTGATGCGCTGTGGTTACCGGGAATTGGCGATCATGGCGGCGGCCCTACCCGTGATATGTTAGAAATTGCCCAACGCTGGCAAAATTCGCCCTTTTTCCCCAATTTAGAATTTACCACCGCCGAAACCTATCTCCAACACCTCCTCAACTCTCCCCCATCCCCTCACCCTGTCTGGGATGATGAACTTTATCTAGAATTCCATCGTGGTTGTTATACTACTCACGGCGACCAAAAACGTTGGAATCGTCGTTGTGAAAATTTATTGTATCAAGCGGAATTGTTTGCAAGTTTAGCCAGCGTCAGTTTTGGTGAAGAATACCCGAAAGCAGAGATAGAAAAAGCTTGGAAACAGCTATTATTTGAGCAATTCCACGATATTTTACCCGGTTCTGCCATTACTCAAGTTTATGTAGATGCTTTACCGGAATGGCAAGAAATAGAGCGAGTCGGCACAAAGATATTAAATGAATCACTTTTAGCGATCGCATCTTATATCAACTTACCACAACCACCACAACCAGATAGTTTACCTGTTGTCGTCTTTAATTCCCTTAATTGGCAACGTTCAGAAGTAGTTGCTGTTAACTTACCCACACCAGTAACTTCTCACCAACAATGGCAAGTTTACGATAGTTCGGGAAATAAGGTCATATCTCAGCTAAAAGACTCATCAACCTTATTATTTTCCGCCACAGCTATTCCCTCCGTCGGATATCGGCTATTTTGGCTCGTTCCTACTGCTACTGTCTCCCCTTCTTCCCCACCTTCCGCAGACTGGGTTCTCGAAAATGAATACCTGCGCGTTGAGGTGAATCCCCAAACCGGAGATTTAGCCAGTGTCTTTGATAAAACTCATCAACGAGAAGTATTAAGCGGTGCGGGTAATCAACTCCAAGCTTTTCAAGATAGCGGTCAATATTGGGATGCTTGGAATATTGACCCCAATTATGCGCAACATCCTTTACCGCCAACTACCCTCAAATCAATTGAATGGCTAGAACAAGGCGCAGTCCAAAGTCGTTTGCGAGTGATCCGCCAATTAGGTAAATCGGAATTTTGCCAAGATTATATATTATCTGTCAGCGTACCTGTACTCAAAATTGCCACCACTGTTGATTGGCAAGAAAGTCATGTATTGGTGAAAGCTGCTTTTCCTCTCAACATCGAAGCAGACTTTGCTACCTATGAAATACCTTGCGGTGCGATTCGCCGTTCCACTAAACCGCAAACCCCCGCCGAAAAAGCTAAGTGGGAAGTTCCCGCCCTGCGTTGGGCTGATTTGACAGGAGAAACCCTTGGATTATTTTACGGTATCAGTTTACTAAACGATTGTAAATATGGTTATGACGCTCAACCTAACCAATTACGCCTAACTTTACTACGCAGTCCCCACTGGCCGAATCCTGAAGCTGACCGAGGTTTTCACGAATTTACCTATGCTTTATATCCCCACGCCGAGAGTTGGGAATCAGCCCAGACAGTGAAGCGCGGTTATGAGTTAAATATCCCATTGCAAGTAATTGTTAATCTGCCAAATCATCCTAATTCAGCTTCAAAGACTCCCGAAACCAGAAGTTTCCTCAATTTATCGGCTGATAACTTAATCTTAATGGCACTCAAACAATCTGAAGACAACCCACAGCAATTAATTCTGCGTTGTTATGAATGTCACGGCGATACCGCTCAGTTATCTTTGCAAAATGATATGGGCTTCATTCTTGGCGATGCTGTAGATTTATTGGAGCATTCTCAAACCAAAGAATTCTCATCTGGGCAACAAATCTTCACGATTAGCCCTTGGAAAATTAACACTTTCCAGATTATACCAGAAACCAACCCTTGAATTTACAGACGCGACGATTTGCGTCTGTAACCTAAGCTAGCTTTAGTCTTCGTGATCTTCAAAGGGATCTGACAATTCCCTGCTGGGAGGGCCAAAGGAGATATAGATTCCCCAGCCAGTAATGCCGATAACAGCAACGGCGACAGAAATGATAAGAACTATTGCGGGTTCCATAATTGAAAGATTTATTATGAGTGCTATTCTTATAGAATATTACAGAAGATTAAAAAAAGCTTTGGCAAGTAATCTTAGGTGAACTATGGCACAAAGGACAAGGTTGGGAGATATACTGAGACCCCTAAACTCTGAGTATGGTAAAGTTGCTCCTGGTTGGGGAACTACACCAGTAATGGCTGTTTTTATGCTATTATTTTTCGTTTTCTTGCTGATTATTCTCCAAGTCTATAACAAGACCATCCTCATTCAGGATGTATTGGTTGATTGGCGCAGTCTAGGCCGTTAATCTAGACAAAGCTCAATAGCTTAAAGAATAAGCGTAGTGACACCCGGCTCATCCGGGTTTTTTTGTAGATTTGATAAACAAAAGTTAATCAAAAACAAGTCAACATATATATAGGAAGACTGCATTCTTCTTGTTTAATTCAACTGTCAATTTAGCGGAACAACACCATGAATATCTTTGGTATTGGCTTGCCAGAAATGGCTGTAATTTTGGTAGTAGCACTACTAGTATTCGGGCCGAAAAAGCTACCAGAAATTGGGCGTAGCTTAGGTAAAGCTATTCGCGGCTTCCAAGAAGCTTCTAACGAATTTCAAACCGAGTTCAAGCGCGAAGCCGAACAACTAGAGCAAGCGGTGAAAACCACTGCGGAACTCGAACCCAAGCAAATCGAAGCCGCTCCATCAGAACAGCCGAAAAGCTAACTAAAAGCTAAAATGGGTAGTTGGCAATTTTAGATTTTAGATTGCCGATTTTAGATTGTTATCAAATCTCAAATCCTCAAGCTTCAATTATTACTGGCGTCGCGCCAAACCTCAAATCCAAAATCCAAAATCCAAAATCCAAAATTGAATGACAGAGGCTGTTACAAAACCAGCTTTGGTAATTCCCCAGCTAATTGTCGGGTTGGGGAATCCAGAGCCAAAATACGACCAAACCCGCCACAATATTGGCTTTGCGGCTATTGACGCCATAGCACGGGCGTGGAAAATTCCCTTAGCAGAAAATAAGAAGTTTCAAGGCGAGTACGGTGAAGGTGTTGCGCCTGTTGGCGGTAAAATCCGCTTACTCAAGCCCTTAACTTACATGAATCGTTCCGGACAATCTATTCAAGCAGTGACTAGCTGGTATAAATTGCCGCCAGAGTCAGTGTTAGTGATTTATGATGAGATGGATTTACCTTTAGGTAAGACTCGTCTGCGCATGTCTGGTTCTGCTGGGGGGCATAATGGAATGAAAAGTGCGATCGCACATTTAAGTTCACAAAATTTCCCCAGATTGCGTATTGGTATCGGTAAACCCAAAAATTCAGCTAATGATGATTCTGGCGCTGTTTCTCATGTATTGGGACGTTTCTCGGCTAACGAAAATCAAGTCATGTCTCTAGTACTGCAGTTTGTGGTTGAGTGTGTAGAACTCAGCCTCAAACAAGGTGTAGAAAAAGCAATGAACCGTTGTAACAGCCGCAGCATTGAAATTCCTGAATCTGAGTCAGCTTAAACACAGGCTGTTCAACGGTTGTTCTGGTTATTTTCCCATTCTTGTGGTTGATGGACAGCGATTGTCGCTGTCTCCATCTAACCGTAATTCAGGCATTTCACCCGCCCCACATTTGGGTAAAAGAATTCACTCACGCCCCAAATCAGGAGTGCGATAAATCTTTGTTAATTTTCGTCAGCATCATGACAACGTCTTGTTGCTTGTTTAAGAGCTTGTCTTCAAACAGCGCTACTACCAAAATAGGTTTATTTAAAACGTCTCTTGCGTCTAGCTGCCACTGCTTTACGTTTACGCTTTTCCAATGGTGTTTCAAAGTGCCGATGATACTTTACGTCAGCTAATATACCAGCTTTGGAAACCTGGCGCTTAAAGCGACGTAGTGCTGAGTCTATTCCTTCGTTCTCTCCTAAAACCACTTGGGTCATTCTTGCTGTATCCTCACGATCGATTAGTTTCCATTGTAATAGCACCCCCTAACTTAGCAAAACTCCCCTAGCCAATAACGATGCAAAAATATAGTTTTTCACATTGGGCTAGGTTGTTTGTTACTGGAGCGTGCAAAATTTTACTACATTAGCATAATTTTTGCGCTCTTTGAGAAAATGAAGCGATCGCATCTTCACATTCCCCAACTAAAAAACAGGGATTAGGGACTAGGAGCTAGGTGTGAGGAGATAGAGAGGTGAAATTTAGAAATTGATTCTCCCCTGAGTCAACATTTTATAGCCAGCAACCAAGGCTGCAAAAGCTACAAAAAAATTCCACAAACTAGTTGGTTTTAAAATCACTCCACCACTGAAAACAACTAAGACTATTCCTACACCTAAAAGAATCCATCCCAAATTCTCCGTTTCTTTACGGAAAAAGATTAACGTCATAACACCAGCCATGATGGCCAAAAATGAACCAATAGCAGGTATCTTGCTATAAAAGTACGGATAATAACCAGTAGCAAATATAATATTTTGTCCCAAAAAGTATATACCGAGAAACAATAAGTCTAAACCTAAGAGTTTGATTAACAGCCTGCTCATATTTTTCTCTTAATAGTAATTCGATTATATATTGAGCTTTTCAGTTGTTACAAAAACTTCAGTTAAGTCCGTATAAAAATATATTAATTTTTTCTAAAATTTTCTAAAATTAGCTAACTTTATTTAAGAAAATATTTATAACGTAAATATTAAGTACGGTGAGTTACAGCTATGCAAGGATTGGGTAACTCAAGAGAGTGAAAATTACCCGTAATGCAACTTCCTTTTTGGTGCGTTAAGCGTTGTTATAACACAACCTACAATTTAAGGTTTATTTTAGAAATTATCACAAAGTTGGTGAGGTACAGATAATCGTTGATTGTAGGGGCATTGGCACTGCCATGCCCCGAAGCGCGTACCTCATTTACCTGAAATATGCTGTAAATAAATTCCTAGTCGGCTAATCACCAAAAAATCTCTTGTCTCTAGCCCCTAGTCACTAGCCTCTAGCCCCTTATTTTCCGAGAATTCTGTGCAGAAGATATCAAGTCTATCAGTTCGGTAAACCTCATCATTGATCTGACCATCAGCCCTCAAAGTCAATCTATCTCAAGAGCAGTCCGGAAAATAGCTGGAGTACGGTAAACTACAATACTAAACTGAGATAGTAACCGTTACAATCAAAGCAATAAAGCAAGTGGAGGAGCCACCAGGATGCAAATTACATACGATTCTGATAAGCGTAAATTGCTATCCTCTCTATGTCATGGGGCGATTTTCTTTAGTACAACATTATTGTCGGTGGGAGTGCCAATAGTCATTAACATCATTTCCGACGACCCAGTTGTTAAAAGCAACGCCAAAGAATCGATTAATTTTCACTTCAATGTTTGGTTTTGGGCAACTGTAATTGGCGTACCTATTGGAATTTTAACTTGGTTAACCTTTGGTATCGCCGGATTTTTACTATTTCCCATTATCGCTTTAGGCTTTTTACTGCATTGGGGACTGACAATTTGGGCGCTATTTCACTGTCTAACTAATCCAGATGAGCCGTTCCGTTATCCGTTCATTTTTAGACTGTTGTAATCACCAAATTAATTTGAAAATCCCCAGAAATAGATTAGTTAAATTTTAAATAATGAGGGTGCGTCAGTTCTAGAAATTGAACATACAGCGATGTCTGTATTTCCGACACACCCTTAAATTTTATATAGACTTGAGATCCTTACCAATGACCAATGACCAATGACCAATGACAAATAACCAATTCCTAAGCCAACGGAACTTCGATATTTTCTACTTTGAGTAAAATTTTCAGTAAAGCGACGACACCAATTTGGGTGGACACTTCATCAGCATCCCATTTACCATCGCTTTTATATTTACCTTGAGTGTAATGATTAGTAGCTGACCAAAGGTAAGGACTAAAGACTTCTGGATGGTACATTCTATAGCCAAAACCGTTAAATCTTTCTAGCTGCCAAAGCTGTGCTGCTAAACTCCAGTCTTTTACTTTATCAAAATCTTTTAAAGTTAAAGCATCAATTGCACTTTCTTCCCAAGTATATCCTGATTCCCAGCCATTGATAGGTTCGGCTAAGGGTCTACCCGGAGGGGTGTTAACAGTACGTTTTTTTAGCGAATCGCCATTATGCAGGTGTCTGGTGAACTTGAGAGAAGATTCCATATTGTGGATAACTGCGATAAAGTACCAGGGAACATTAATTTGTCGCTGTATTGCTCTGTAGCGTCGGCGATATGAGGAGATTTGCGTCACTATATCTTGAACCAGGTTCAATTTCTCTGGCTTAATTTCGCAAGTACTCCAAAGTCTTTGATATTCCGGTTTGAGGTCGCGCAGTCTAACTGATATTTCTGTTGTCATGTTGTTATGCACTAAGTATTAGCACTAGTTTTTTGGTGCCATAAAGTTAACTTATTTTTTCCGAATTTCAGTTTTTTGATACAAAAAATTAAATTTTTCTTATTTATCGGCTAGTCGCTAATGTTACCATCGACAAAACATGAGCGCTAGTTTAAAACTGTTAAGCAGACAGAAGTAAATTCGCTAAATAACTTCAGGGAAAATCATAAATCAATCTAGATGATTCCATCGGGACGCAGTAATTTTGCGGCTACAAGTCTCAAAATAAATACTTTTTGCTTTTCATATATAAGCTGGGGGGTTAGACCCTTTTTATAGCTTCTGTCCTCTAGCTTCTGGCTTTCTGTGGTCAACATATCTAGATAGCAATTAGTTTTATTGACAGTAATCAGCTTTAGTTATGACTTAGGTTTATAGCGATAGTTAAATTTACATTATGTAACTGCTGCAATCTTGTATTTAATAAGATCCTTCTCATACACTATATAAGTGCTTTTTCAGCATAAAATATATACTTGTATATACTGATAGCGTATATGATAGGTAATAATTTTGACGAGAATTCCTATCTCAGGTATGTTCTCACACAGAATTAATCGATACAAGCATATTTGTAGCTACTTAGTAAGTAGAACAAGGGAGGAAAGTAAAAAATGAAACTACAAGATTTTTTAGGAACGCAAGAGAAATGGAACTTTGAAGCGATCGCAGACGATATAGATCTCACTCGTCAAATTCAGGTACTGTTAATAGGCTTGGATTTATTAGAACCACCAGCCGATGGTAAATTTGGGCCAGTTTCTGCGGCGGCGCTAAGAGAATTTCAGGAATTAACTAAGTCGGGAGAAAAAGATTATTTAGGCTCAGTCACAGCCAAAAATTTAATCGAAACTAAACCAGGAGATTTACCGCAACCTCCCTTAAAACTTAGCAGCAACATTGCCAGCAGAATTATCAAATATTTGCAGATTCAAAACTATCAAATATTCACTGGCGCTAAACAATACAACATTGTTTATATCGAAGGAATGAATGAAGATTGGACTCTCAATAGCGATACACCCAATCAATTCAACGACCGTCGAATTGTGATTGAAATTGTCGAAGGTGTTCCCAAAATTGTCAACCACTGGCAAGCCACTACCGAGCCAGGTAGCTATTATACATACAATCCCATGAATCCGAAAGGTGCTGCCAGAATTAAGTTTGGACAGTATAAAGCTTGGGCGGTTGGCTTTCATGGTAATGCAGATCGTCACGAAGCTTTAATTCAAGTTGCACCAATTACCGTTCACCGCGATTTCGACAAAAACTTTAAACGTACCAACGATAAAGTAGACACAGGACTGTTTGCAGTTAATCAACATTGGGGCTATGATGCACCAGTCAACGATATCAAAAACGCCAGTGCAGGTTGTTTAGTCGGACGTAGGCGAGACGGACATCGCGAATTTATGGCAATCATTAAACAAGACCGTCGCTATCTAGCTAATAAAGACTATGTCTTCTATACTAGTATTATTCCTGGGGATGATTTAGTGAAAACTGTTCCTGGGTGAAATTAAATTAATTTTGCCCAAATTGCATTAACAATTATTTAACCACCTCAATCCTGTGAACTCGATTGAGGTGGTTATTAGTCATTAGTCAATAGTCATTAGTCAATAGTCATTGGTAAGGGTTGATAGTTAGTCAATCACGAGAAAATCTCACAACCAAATATGAAAATCTTTTTCTCCTAGCCCCTAACCCCTATTTTCAAGCTATTTTGCATTTCTTCCCATAGTTGTGTTTAATTCTACTGACTTACTTAGTACAACATTTCATTAATTCCTAGCTGATTTCCGCGTACCTACCCTGTGGGAACGCCTAACGGCAAATGCGCTTACCTCTGCGCCCCTTTGCGTTTAAATTTCAACTCTCAATGAATCACGATTATATGCAAAGCTGTACTGAGAATATATTTTTGTAAAACTAACGGAACGCCCATTAAACTAACCTCATCCTCCTAAATCTCTCAGTAATGCTTCTACTCTAGCGACACCATCAAAATCATTGCGTCGCTGGTATAAGTCACGGGCTTTATTGAGGACGTTTACAGCTTGTTTAGCTTGTCGTCTTTGCTTATACATTGAACCCATTAACTCATAAGTTTGGGCATTATTCCGATCTAAATTAATTGCTTGTTCATAAGCCCAGTTAGCTGCTTCGTAGTCACCCAAACGCGCTTGGGTGACAGCTAATCCTAAATAAGCATTCACATTATTGCGATTTAGTTGAATCGCACGCCGATAAGCTTCTTTTGCTCCGGCTGTATCGCCCATATTACCTTTAATGTAACCGACAGCGTAGTAAAAATCGCCGTTGTTAGGACTAATAGCCAATGCTCGACGGTAAGCGGCTAATGCTGCGGGAAAATTTCCTTGTTGGGCATATAAATAGCCAATACCTGAATGAATTTTTGCGTTCTTAGGTTCGAGAGTTGCGGCTTGTTGGTAAACGGAGATTGCTCCATTATAATCACCAGCATCAACTAATCTGCGCCCCTCTTCTAGCATTTGCTTTACTTCGGGAGTTCTCGCTTGTGCGAACAAAACTTGAGCTTGAGCTGCTGGCGATATAGTTGCAGCAAAACTACCTAATAACAAAATGCTTACTATAAATGTAATCGGTTTGTACACAGTAAATTTCCTGAGTTTCTAGGGAACTTTTTTCTTGTACATTAAAACAGAAATATTGAGTTTTGCAAACTGTATTTATTCTGGTTTATAAAATTTTAATAATGTTTTATCTACATTGTCAGTACTGATGGAGAAAAATCAGAGTTTTTACGTAATTGTTCAGCAAGACATAGTCAATCGAAGGTATATTCCACAGTATTGTTAAAGGACAGTCTTTGAGTCCAGCAATCCTGTTAAATTTATACTATGATTATCATCATTCATCCTTGATGAAATCAAATATTTATACAGTTACAAAGTTAAATATTAGACATTATAAAACTCACTCAAATCATCTCTTGAAGAGGGATATTATATTGATGATGACAGCAATTAGGAGCGATTGTCAGCCAATTTAGTCTCGGAATGCAAAAGGTTTTACATGTAATCAATATTCTGGAGTATGTGTTGATTATTTTCATATTTTCCAGGAAATTGGCAACACACTTAGTAATAAATAACAACTGAGCCAAAGCTGTACGATATAACGCTTGGTGAATGAGGCAACTATTGTGAATCAGAATCAAGCACAATAGAGAGAGCTAATTGATAGATTTGCCGCCGGGGTAGGGAAGTAAACTTGGCTAATTGACGGCTAGCTTGCGATCGCGAAATTCCCTGACGCATAATTTGTTCTAATTCAGCTTTGAGTTCGGCTTCTGTTAGTTGGGGTTGACTAGCTGGCATTCCCGCTACCACTAGAGTATATTCTCCTTGGGGTTCGCGCTGGCTGTAATGACTGATGGCTTCGGCAATTGTTCCCCGCCAAAATTCCTCGTAAAATTTGGTTAGTTCTCTAGCTAAAACAATTTGGCGATCGCTTCCTAAGCTTTCTCCTAAGTCTTGTAAAGTATCGCGTAATCGGTGGGGCGATTCGTAGAAAATTAAAGTGCGAGATTCTGTCTGCAGAGATTCTAAATATTCTCGCCGTTGTTGCGTCTTGGCGGCAAGAAAACCTTCAAACACAAATCGATCCGTTGGTAACCCAGAAGCACTTAAAGCCGCAATTGCAGCACTCGCACCGGGAATGGGTACCACTGTTATCCCCGCTTCCACACATGCTTTCACCAATTCATAACCCGGATCGGAAATTCCTGGCATACCTGCATCGCTAACCAAGGCAATGGCCTTACCATTAGTTAAATGCTCTAACAATTCCGGGATGCGGCTACTACGGTTATGTTCGTGATAACTAATTTGCCCAGTCTGAATTTGAAAATGTTGTAATAGTTTCCCTGTATGGCGCGTATCCTCCGCCGCAATCAAATCCACATTTTGCAAAATCCGCACCGCCCGAAAAGTGATATCTTCGAGATTGCCAATTGGTGTACCGACAACGTAAAGTGTTCCTGGTTTGGGATCGGTTTGCATGAGAGACTAGGGGCTAAGGGCTAGGGAAGAAATAACAATTGTACAGACGCGATTCATCGCGTCTCTGACTAATGACAACTGACAATTATGGTTTATTTGTAGGTTTAGTTACCTTAGATTTAATTTATTTAGCTGAATCTGCTCCCCAAAATAATCAAAAGCTGGTAGCTATTGACTATACTGTAGCAGCAGGAGGCCCGGCAACAAATGCGGCGGTGACTTTTAGCTATTTAGGAAACCAGGCTAAAGTTTTGGGTGTGGTAGGTTCGCATCCAATGACGCAACTAATTCGTACAGATTTAGATAATTATCAGGTAGCGATCGCGGATCTTCAACCTGACGCGACAACCTCTGTACCAGTATCTTCGATTATTGTCACCGAATCTACAGGCGATCGCGCTGTAGTTTCCATTAATGCGGTAAAAACTCAAGCCAGTATTTCCGCCTTACCGTCAGATATTTTGCAAAATATTGATATATTGCTGATTGATGGACATCAAATGGCAGTTAGTATTGCATTAGCGCAAATGGCTAAATCTCAGAATATCCCTATCGTCATCGATGGCGGGAGTTGGAAAGCTGGGTTTGAGGAAGTTTTACCTTTTGTCGATTACGCTATTTGTTCGAGTAATTTTCATCCTCCTAACACTCACTCTACAACAGAAGTTTTTGCTTACCTGAGTGATTTTGCCATTCCCCACATCGCCATCACTCACGGAGAACAGCCAATTGAATATATAAGTTGTGGTAATAGAGGTGTAGTAGATGTGCCGCAGATATTAGTAGTTGATACACTAGGGGCTGGAGATATTTTTCA
The DNA here is from genome assembly GCF_014696435.1 of Calothrix anomala FACHB-343. Classification (GTDB taxonomy): domain Bacteria; phylum Cyanobacteriota; class Cyanobacteriia; order Cyanobacteriales; family Nostocaceae; genus Aulosira; species Aulosira anomala_A. Next base: position 48,524 of record NZ_JACJQG010000027.1, read on the forward strand.
CGGGGCATTCTGCCATTATATTTTACAGGAAACTTTTACCGATGCTCTGGCGCAAGCCGCAAACGTGGCTGCTAAAGCTTGCCAATTTTTTGGTACTCGTCGGTGGATGGATTAGGGGCTAGAAAATAGAGATGTTTTGATAATTGGCTGATTAAAGAGTTAACTTAGACAAGGCATAATTCATGAAAGATTTATCAGAAATATTAGCGATCGCGCGTCAAGTAGGATGGGGTGCAGCAGATATACTCAAGTCTTATTATCATGGCACAATTAAAGACGCTAATTTAGCAGTTCAATATAAACAAAATGAGCCTGTTACGGCTGCTGATATCGCTACTAGTCAATATATTTTAGAAAAATTACAAGCAGCTTTAGGTAATGAAGATTTCGCCTATATTAGCGAAGAAACTTATAAAGCACAACAAATTAAAAGTAATTCTACATGGGTATGGATTATCGATCCGTTAGATGGCACAAGAGATTTTATTGAAAAAACAGGCGAGTATGCAATTCACATTGCTTTAGTTAAAGAAAGACGCCCAGTACTAGCAGTTGTTGTTATTCCTGAAGCACAAAAATTATACTTTGCTACTGCGGGTGGGGGTACATTTGTGGAAACAAGTAATGGTGCTATTCCCTTACGAATGTCTTTAGAAGGTAACAAAAAATCTTTAGAAGATTTAACTTTAGTTGTGAGTCGTTCCCACCGCAACCCAAAATTAAATTACTTACTAGAAAATCTTCCTTGTAAAAATCAAAAAGCTATTGGTAGTATAGGTTGTAAAATTGCCGCTATTGTTGAGCAACAAGCAGATATTTATATTTCTCTTTCTGGTAAATCTGCGCCTAAAGATTGGGATATCGCCGCACCAGAATTAATCTTAGCCGAAGCTGGCGGACAGTTTACCCATTTTGATGGCTCGCCATTACAGTACAATACCGATGATATTAATCAATGGGGTGGTTTATTGGCGAGTAATGGTCAATATCATCACTTACTTTGTACAGAAGCAGAAGCTATTTTATCGCAATTTTCTGAGTCAGAGTTTGATGGTAAATAAGATTTTGCGGATAAATTACGGCGATCGCCAGCTGATTTTGCAGTCGCAGTAGAATGCAATTGATCTTTTACGCTTGTTCAAAAAACCAGCAATTGTGTAATAATAGAGTAGGCTTACAAATATGCATGTCATCAACTAACCTTCGTTGCTGACCTTCAAGTATATTGAGTTAGAAATCAGACTCCGTAGGAGTCAATTTTGAAATGCTGTGCTATAATAGCGGATATAAAGATTATTTTCGGTTGAGTTATTCGTTTTGATTTCTCTAAAGCGTCTCTCCGAATCTAACTCTCTACAATTTCTGAATTCGGAGACAGAGCATGTCAATTTATGTTGGGAATTTGTCCTATCAGGTTACTGAGGAAGACCTGAAGCTGGCATTTGCAGAATATGGGAAGGTTAATCGCGTTCAGTTACCAACCGATCGGGAAACAGGCCGTCCTCGCGGATTCGCATTTGTAGAAATGGAATCGGATGCTCAAGAGCTAGCTGCCATTGAAGCACTTGACGGTGCGGAATGGATGGGAAGAGATCTCAAAGTTAACAAAGCCAAGCCACGTGAAGAAAGAAGCTCTCCTCGTGGTAGCTGGGGTAACAACAACCGTAATAATCGCCGTTACTAAGTTTGGCATCAAAAACTTAAAAATCTAGAGTCTCCAGCAGTTAAAGCCAAAGGCTCGATGCTGCTGGAAAATTTTATTTTGTCTATTCATCCATATAGAGGAGGAATGAGAATGACACAAGTCGTATTAGGAGAGAATGAAGGTATTGAATCAGCTTTACGTAGATTTAAACGGGAAGTTTCTAAAGCAGGAATTTTCCAAGATATGCGCAAAAAACGTCATTTTGAGACGCCTTTAGAGAAAGAAAAGCGCAAAGCAGTAGCTAGACACAAGCAAAATCGTAGACAACATTCTCGCTACAGATAAGATTCCTAAAAATTTGCTCTTCGACTTAATTACCGTGTTTTACTACCATGTTTGGTAGCATTAGTCTCGGGAAGCGCAAACGCAAATAACTAGGCAGACATCCATACATAACTATTGTAGTAGTAGCACTGTTTTAGCTTTCAGTGCTACTACAAATGTATGTAATCATAGATTATTGGCAGTATAGATATTTTTGTCCGATTCATAGATTTTTGTTTGTGGAACTTATAGCTTAGTAGATATATCTTGTTTGTATACTGACAAATATTGTAGTTAGTTGCATAACGCAATCTCTGATTCTGGATTTTCAGACAAATGTTGCGCCTTTATCATTTATTAATTGCTGCTATCTTAGTGGCACTAATCCCAGTAGGATTGAAATATGGTTCTAATTTTATTCCGAAAAATCAGACTGAGCAGCCCCCCGCAGTAGAACCATCAGCAAAGCCTAAACCCGTACCGACAGAGGGTAATATTTGGCGGAATATTCTGGGTAACGCCTCAGCACCAACAGATTGGGAAGTTGCGCCTTGTGAAGGAAATGCGCCACTGTTATGTGTTTCAACGGAAGGCAAAGTTTTAGGTACAGTTGAGATTGGTGTTTACCCCTTGGAAAAAAATTCAGCTTTTCAAAAGCAGCTAGAAGCAGCAGGTATTCCCGCCAAGAGTAAAATAGATTACCAAAATCCTCAGTATCAAACCCAGCTATGGACAGCGTTAAAAGCTTGGGTGACAGATTATTATACTGCGATCGCCAAAGACCGTCAGGTAAGTTATGGAAAGGAGACTATTTTTTCCAGCCATCCCCCACAACTAGTAACAATTGGTAAACTTCCAGGAATCCGCTACGGATTTACGGGACTTAAACGCGAGGGTGGAGTCAAAGAGCAACATATAGGTCATGTTACCTTTGATGGTAATGCATTGTATGTGATTACCAGTGCTTTCGATCCCAGTTCAGCAACAGGTAAATTTGACAAATTAGAAGATTTGGCAATTTTTCAACCATACCTTTATGCGATCGCAGCCGATATGAAGTTACCTAACTAATGCGGTTAGTATTTCTTGAAATAGATGCTCAAAAATCCTCCCAAACCATTGACTAATGACAGCCCTTGCCAGTTATATTTAATTACACCTACCTACTTATAGCAATCAGATTATTTGTCAGATAATACCAATTTGAAAAAAGAATGCAACAGATTGTAGGGGCACTGGCACTGCCATGCCCTCTAGAATATATTCATATATCGCCAACATTATTTGAATTGTTATAAGTTATGGCAACTCGCAGTTTTTGCTAATTGGTGTGAGTAATAGATAATTAAAAATATTACCCATTACTCATCACCAATTAACGCCAAACTTAAATTTCAGCTATGGCTCTTTCAATCAGACGACGCGCTAGAGTTTGCGTACCAGTGTGTTCATAGTAATTGGTTGACACATCCAAAAACGCCGCTAAATAATCCAATTTGCTATCAGAAAATTCGACAAAACCTTGCAAATGGCTGACAACTTTTTGCGGTGTCAATCCATTGGATACAACAAGACCGTTCATCCAACCTTTGACAGAATCAAAGCTTTCACCAATAAAGTTCAGTTTCCCAGCAGAATTACCCCCAGGAATTGCATCTTTGATATTTTGAAAAGTTGTGTTTTGTTCTAATTCTTGTGGGCTGGTTTGACTTAATCCAGATATAGCCTTACTGATAAAGTCAGGCCCTAATGGAATTAAACCATCAACGCAGACTAAAGCTACCAGACGGATTAAAGACTCACCACTATACTCACCCAAAGATACGACAAAATCGCCAATGCTATCGCCAGGAATACCGTTAATTTGGCAGAAAGCTACTAATTCAGCCACTAACTTTAAGGTCAAGTCAATAGTTTGGGCTTTGTCAGGTTTGGGAGTAACACTATTTAAAAAACCCAACAAAGGAATCTTTTCACCCACCTTATTGGCTAAAGCTGCTGCGCCCAGAATTTTATCTGTATTATCAACAGTTTGATATAGCCACAAAGCTGTTTGGTAGCCTTGAGATTTATCATTAAAAAGATAAATCGCTCGTTCGCCAATTTGCTGAATTAAACCTTCGTCAGTTTCCCCTGTAACAGTCTTAATTGTGTTGACAAAACCTACAGTATTATGCCATTGACCTGGGGCGACAAAATCAAGGGCGTTCAACATATTAACAGTCAATCCACCTGTTGGTAGTTGATCCACCAACTCAAAAATCGATTTACTCAAAATAGTCTCCTTATTTTGGTGTAGTAAGTTTTATTTCTGGATTACAGCTTATTTGAGTTTAGCTAGACCATCAAGATTGAATTTTTCTATCCAAGCTTCCCTGTCTGCTGAGGTAAATCCTGGATCTTTAGAAAGCACCTTGACTTGGTACTTACCCACCAAAACCGAAGTTTGAGTATTACCTAGTTTGACTGAGGGGTAACCGCCAACTTGTTTGGTGCTATTGGAGAATTTAGCCGCCGCACCAGGAATACTAGTGGTGTCGGAAATAGACAATTGGGCGACAACTTTGCCATCTTTTTTCAAATTCGCTTCGGAAAAGCCTTTTTTCTCTTGAGTGTAGACACGTTGGTAACCATCACCCCCAGCCGGGAAGAATTGGTTTAATTTGCTACCTTGAGTCGCATCTTTAGCAACTGCTTGTCCGCTTTTTTGCCGACTGCTTTCTTGCTGTGCTTGATCGAAACGTCCGGGAGTTTTTGGCGAACATGCTGTAGTCAGTAGTAATACTGAAAGTAATACAGCCGCTAAAATCCTCCGCCCACGTGGGAAAGTCATATTTTGCTCCTCCTGATGCTTGAGCTTTGAGGCAATTATCAGCGCTTGTTTAGCTTTTAGCCAGAAAATTTATTTTTTGATAATGATTTGGTGAGTATTGAGTATTACAATCAAAGACAAAAAAGTAGGGGCGCATGAGGAGGATAAGGTAAGCGAGAGGAAATCAGTTATAAGAGGAAAATTTTTCCGAAATTACCGGATATTCTCTTGGAATCAATTTATGTAACTGCCAAGAGTACATCTACAGGTGATTCAAATGTATTTTTTAACTTTTTCCCTCCATTTTGATAGAGAACCTGGCCTAGATCAGGGTCGTTTATGCTTGCGCCATTTAGAAAAAGGGACTTTACGAGTTTGGCAAGCTACGTCAGCTACAGATAAAAAGCAATACAAAGACAATTTTCATGAGAGAGGAGGATTTATACCACCTGAGTATAGAGTGCCAGGTCTAAAATCTTGGACTGTGAATACCAAACCTATCTCCATGCCAGATAACCCAGGTGTTGATGGAAACTTCTACAAAATCGATCCACACGAAGTCAAAACCGATGAAGGTGGTATTAGAGGCGATTTTGGCATCCATAAAGATGGTAATGTTCCTGGCTCAATGGGATGTATTGTCATGAGTCCCGACCGGTTCCAGCAATTTGAAAAAGAAATCACTGAACTAGCTAAAGATGGTGTTACTTCTTTACCACTCTTTGTAACTTACAGCTAGAAACAATATATTTTTTAACAATCTCTGGCTAACTGCGTTGAAAGTTGACTGTTGACTGTTGACTGTTGACAGTCAACAGTCAACTGTGACTATTCTGCTTCAGTCCGATAAGCTATGACAGCATAAAACGGATCTCCCCCTGGCGCGCCTAACCATTGGAGAATAGATGGCATGGTTGATTTATGCACAATGACTTCTGGAGTAGAAAATCCGGGGACTGAGGCAAAGTAGTTTTTCACTAGTTCGACTCTGGTTTCTTCTGTACCATCTCGCCAAGCTTGAATCGCTTTTTGATAAAACATCCGGTTAGAAAAGCTCATAATCGCTACACCACCGGGTTTGAGAATGCGGTGAATCTCTGAAAATATTGCTTCTGGGTACTGAATATATTGCACAGAAACGCAATTGAGAACCGCGTCAAAATCTCCATCTGCTAAGGGTAGCTGGGGGTTATCGTTGAGATTTTGCACAAAATAATGATTTAATTGGGGATTACGTGCCAACTCTTCAGCATTTAATCCATGCCCTTCAACGTGGGAAAACTGCATTTCTGGCGGGAGGTGGGATACCCAACTACTCATCAGATCTAAGATGCGCGTGTTAGGTTTAAGTCGCTGACGATATACATCTGTTAGCTGTGTAATAAATGCTTCATCAACATGAGTAACAAATCGAGGGTAATTATAAAACAAATTGTCATTTGTGTCATCTAGCTTCAAGCGTTGATCTGGTCGCAAAATCATAACTTAAATCTTTATTTTGGAGGATTTTTTCGCGAACTGAATTAATTTCAGTTAGGATTTAAATCGAGTAATTGGTATGATGCCTTACATATTTTAAAGGCAGATTAACAATTAAATGCACTTAGCTCGCAACATTCAATTCGTACTAATTAATGTTGTACAAAACCCGAGTATTTCCGAGTATATGGCGGTCAATCTATTTATTTGTTAGATTGCCCTATGTGAGTTTGTTAGTTTGGCTGATTCCTTTAATATTGTGCAATTCTGGGCAAAATAGCCTGATGGCTCATGATGAAGGCTTTTATGCAGGGCGCGCAAGGCAAATGTTTGAATCTGGCGACTGGATAGCGCCTTGGGGAACTGCCCATCATAAAACTCCTGGCTCTTATTGGTTAATTGCGACGGCTTATCAGTTGCTGGGAGTGAGCGAATTTAGTGCCCGACTTCCCAGTGCGATCGCGGGAATTTTTTGTCTATTTACAATCTACGAAATTGCCAAAATTATATTAAGTCAAAAAGTAGCATGGCTCACAGCTATTATTTTAAGTGTGGAATTTCTCTGGCTACAATCATGTCGGCTAGCCGCTCCTGATATTCCCACAATTTTATTGGTACTTGTAGGGATTTTATCTTTTCTGAAAGCAGAATTATCTCCAGATAAAAGCTATTTTTGGCTGTTTATTACTGGCTTAAGTTTTAGTTTAGGTTTTTTATTAAGAAGCTTTGTAATTTTTCTGCCAATGGTGGCTTTATTACCTTATTTAATTGGGGAACATCGCCGTCATCAGCATCTTTTTAACCCTATTTTTTATGTGGGTTTAGTTGTGGGTTCAATTCCTACATTAGTTTGGTTGGGGTTAAGTTGGTTGCGCTTTGGCAATGATACTATTGGACAATTACTAGGGTTTGTGGTAGAGCTAGGTTCGGAAGACCGCAACCATAATGGATTTTTCTTCTATTTCTGGAATATTCCTTTAAAATCATTTCCTTGGGTTTTTTTCAGCCTTTTAGGGATGGCTGTAGTTATAAAACGTCCTATTCCTCGCTACCAGTTACTTGTAGTCGGTTTTCCTGTAGTTTTATTTACTGAACTGAGCATTTTCTCTACTCGTCTTTCTCACTACGCGCTTTGTCTATATCCTTTTATAGCTTTATTAGCGGCTGTTGGTTTAGATTGGCTGGGTAAGCTGTATCAGCAAGGATTTACACCTCAGACTCAGGCGAAGAAATATCTTCCCCGAAATTTTAGTTACGCTTTTGGAGTTTTCAGTATTGTCTTGCTGTGCGCAGGAATATTGGCTCTGAATTACGGCGATGCTTACCTTAAACAACGGGCAATTCCCTGTTTAATTTTAGGATTAGGCTGGTTAACAGTACCTTTGATATGGATTGCGCGTCACAGATTTGGGCAAAAGTTTTTGAGCGATCGCTATTGGTTAGCTAGTTGGTTAATTCCCTGTTGGCTAACTTTAGTTATGGCTGGTAATTTAGGGTTTTTAGGTGATTACAATCCAAATTTTAAGGCTTTTTTCCAACGGCCAGCGATCGCCTCTATTCTCCATTCTCATCCGGTTTATTTTGCTCAAGTCGAAGATAAAAACTCTGTATTGCTGAATTTCTACACTCCCATACCTGCTGCTAGGGTTAGCGCTATTTCTCAAGTCCCTGTATTGAGCTATGCTTGGATATCTGCAAATAACCAGCAATTATCCACGCCTTATCGCGTTATTGCTACACTACAAGAGTACCAGCTGATTCAAGTCCTACCTTAAGGCGGATGGCGCTCGGTTGTTGCAAACTAAAATTTAGTTAGTTAAAATAATAGTACGCGCACTAAATAATTATTGGCTATGGTGTCTATATCTAAGGATTCTGAAATATTGGAGTCGTGGCAGCAAGTTCTGGCACCATACAGCATCGGCTACAGAATTAAGCTACTCTCGCAGCTGCTGACTCGCAAGTTTACAGAAAAGCTAGAACCTTTTGGATTGACACCCTTTCATTGGTTAGTATTGTGCTGTTTGTGGCAAGAAGATGGCTTACCTACTTCCAGTATTGGCGATAAGCTCAAGCAAGTGGGCGGAACTTTAACAGGCGTATTAGATCGGATGGAAGAACGGGGTTTAGTGCGTCGCGAAAGAGATGCGCACGATCGCCGCATCTGGAGAATTTGGCTGACGGATGCGGGTAAGGAATTAGAAAAAGTTTTACCACCCCTGGCGGCAGATTTGCGCGATCAAGCCATGATGGGGATTTCGGCTTCAGAACGAGAATTATTTTCCCAGTTATTAAATCGGGCGATCGCGAATTTGGGCTAGGGGCTAGTTAAGAGTAAGCTAATGCGCATATCAATTGCATAAATACTAATAAGGGCTGTCAACAGTCAACAGTCAACAGTCCTCACAATGGATTTTGCAACTTAAAAGCAGAATAGCTTAGAGACTCTTACTTGAGAATCAGCAACAATCGCCCAATTGGGTGAAGTACTGTAAAGTTTTGTTTTGCATAATAATAGTACGCACGCGAAGGGAACGCTATATAAAGGCTAGTAGTTAAATATTACGCATACTAAATAAAATTATTCAATCATTGAGTTAGGGGAGTTAACAATTATGGGCGCTACTACTGGTAACGGATACAAAAAAAGCAGTATTTCTGTGATCGAGCCAGAATTAATTACTGATATTGAGAGTTTGGAAGCTGTTACCGCTAGTCCAGAAGCAACAGTTGTCACTCCCGAGGCTCCCACAGAACAGCAGCCAGAGTTAGAAACAGAGAAAAAAGCTGAGAAAAAACGCAAAAAACCAATCGGTTTGATTTTAGCTGGGTTAGGTGTAGGAGCGATCGCGGCTGGTGGTTTTGGATATAACTATTGGCAATATGCTTCGGCTCACGAATCCACAGATAACGCTACAGTGGTGGGCAATATTCACCAAGTTGCTAGCCGCATTCCTGGAACTGTGAGCCAGGTACTAGTGAATGATAACCAGCTAGTGCAGCCAGGACAGTTATTAGTAAAACTCGATCCACAAGATTATCAAAGTAAAGTCCAGCAAGCGCAAGCGGCGCTACAAACTGCGCGCAGTCAAGCGGAAGCCGCACAAGCAAATATTTTATTAGCTTCGCAAACCTCTACTGGTAAAACAACTCAGGCGCAGGGAGATGTCAGCAGTGCAGTAGCTGCAATTTCCACAGCCCAAGCTGCAGTTAGAGAAGCACAAGCCGGGATACCCGCCGCCCAAGCGGAAGTACAATTAGCGCAAGCCGGAATACCCGCCGCCCAAGCCCAAGTCGCCCAGGCGAATGCGAATTTGGCAAAAGCCCAAACAGATTACAACCGTTACAGCAGCTTATTTAAAGAAGGCGCAATTGCGCGTCAGCAATTAGATACAGCCAGAGCCGCCTATGATGTGGCTGTAGCGCAGAAAAATGCGGCGGTTCAGGGAGTCGAACAAGCCCAAGCGAGGTTAGCTGCGGCGAAAGTGGGCGTAGCTAAAGCCCAATCCCAACTAGCGCAAGCACAAGAAGGCGTCACCAGCGCCCAAGCCAAACTCGCCGCGTCGAAAGGCGGATTGCAACAAGCCACCGCTACCGGACAGGATACCGCAGTTAAACAAAGTCAGTACGAAGCAGCTAAAGCCGCGATCGCGCAGGCTGAAGCATCGTTAAAAGATGCGCAGTTACAACTTTCTTACACAAATATTACCGCTCCCAGTGCCGGACGAGTAGGCAGGAAAAATGTTGAAGTTGGTAACCGGGTACAAGTCGGGACACCATTAATGGCGATCGTTGATAACGGCTATTGGGTAGTAGCCAACTTTAAAGAAACCCAATTGAATAAAATGCAACCCGGACAGCCAGTAGAAGTCAAGCTCGATGCTTTTCCGAATCACCAGTTTACAGGTCGAGTTGATAGTATTTCACCCGCTTCTGGTGCGCAATTTGCCTTATTACCGCCAGATAACGCCACTGGTAACTTTACCAAAATCGTCCAACGGATTCCTGTCAAAGTAATTTTAGACCAAAAGAGTATTCAAGGATATGACTCGCGGATTACGCCAGGGATGTCTGCAGAAGTTACTGTAGAGGTTAAGTAAATTATTGGTCAATAGTCCACAGTCAATAGTCCACAGTCTCAAAATTCATAATCCTGAACTATTGACCATTGATCCATAACCATTGACTCTTGTACAGACGCGATTAATCGCGTCTCTAACAACTGACCCTTAAATAATGCCTAAAATTCAGCTGCTTCTACCTGCATTAAAATCCAAAAATTACCGCTTGTTTTTTGCCGGACAAGGTATTTCTCTGATTGGGACTTGGATGACTCAACTAGCTACAATTTGGCTAGTTTATAGCTTAACAAACTCACCATTACTCTTAGGAGTTGTGGGATTTACTAGCCAAATTCCTAGTTTCTTTCTTGCTCCCTTTGGGGGCGTTTTTGTAGATCGCTTTTCGCGCTATCGTACCTTAATTTTTACCCAAGTTATGGCGATGATTCAGTCCTTAGCATTGGCGGCGCTGGCGCTAACGGGTGTGATTCAGGTATGGCATATTATTGCTTTAAGCTTATTCCAGGGATTTATTAACGCCTTAGATGCACCAGCCAGACAAGCTTTTGTGCCAGAACTGGTGGAACGGCGCGAAGATTTAGCCAATGCGATCGCTATTAATTCAACTATGATTAACGGGGCGCGATTAATTGGCCCGGCGATTGGCGGTTTAATTATTGCTAGAATTGGCGCTGCTTACTGTTTCCTTATCGATGGTTTAAGCTATATTGCTGTGATTGCTGCCTTATTAGCAATGACAATTAAACCTTGGCAAGTACCAGTAAATAATGGCAATCCCCTACAAAGAGTTAAAGAAGGATTTGTCTATGCTTTTAGCTTTCCACCAATCAGAGCAATTTTATTACTATCAACTTTAGTCAGCTTAATGGGATTACAAAATACTATTTTAGTGCCCATTTTTGCAGAAGAAATTCTCAAAGGTGGTGCCGAAACATTAGGATTTTTGATGGCTGCTTCTGGAGTTGGCGCATTATCAGGTGGAATTTATCTAGCTACGAGACAAACTATATTAGGTATTGGCAAATTAATAGCTATAGCTCCAGCAATTCTCGGAGTCGGTTTAATAGCTTTTTCTGTTTCTCGATTTTTACCGCTTTCTTTATTCACAATGTTATTTGTTGGCTTAGGCACAATTCTCCAAATTGCTGCTAGCAACACATTTTTACAAACAATTGTAGAAGAAGACAAGCGCGGTAGATTAATGAGTTTGTATACCATGTCATTTCTAGGTATGATTCCTCTAGGTAATTTATTAGGAGGTTTTTTAGCTAATCGCATTGGTGCTACTAATACATTAATTATTGATGGCATAGTTTGTATTATTGGCTCAATAATTTTTGGTAAGCAACTCCCGGCATTAAGGGAATTAGTGATACCTGTTTATGAACAAAAAGGCATTTTAAAACCGTTAAAAAGTTCTAGATAAATATGCCTGCTACTGCCTAATTTAATAGAATTATTCCTGCGCCAAGCAACTAAAAACGGAGCAATTTTATGGCTAATACTGGCACCATCCAGCAGCATACTTCCCGCCCCCCAGAAAATATCCCTCTCAGAACTTGGATTGGTGTATTAGCCAGTATGCTTGGTGCATTCATGGCGGTTTTGGATATTCAAATTACCAACGCTTCATTACAAGAAATTCAAGCTAGTTTAGGTGCAACTTTAGAAGAAGGTTCCTGGATTTCTACGGCTTATCTAGTTGCAGAAATTGTAGTTATCCCTCTGACAGGTTGGCTTTCGCGGGTGTTTTCTTTACGACGTTATCTATTAGTTAATACAGTATTATTTATCTTCTTTTCTATATGTTGCGCTTGGGCGTGGAACCTCAACTCTATGATTGTCTTCCGCGCTTTACAAGGGTTTACAGGTGGGGTTTTAATTCCTTCAGCCATGACAGTTGTACTGACAACTTTACCCCCCTCTAAGCAAGCAGTAGGATTAGCTGCATTTGGGATTACCGCAGTTTTTGCACCCTCAATTGGCCCCACATTAGGCGGTTGGTTAACAGAAAATTTTAGTTGGCAATATAGCTTTTATATCAATTTATTTCCCGGTATATTAATGCTAACCGGCGTATGGTATGGCATTAAACAAGATCAACCGCAATTACAATTACTAAAACAAGGTGATTGGTGGGGAATTATTTCAATGGCGATTGGCTTAGGTTCCCTACAAGTTGTATTAGAAGAAGGTAGCCGGAAAGATTGGTTTAGTTCCGCTTTCATTGTCCGCTTAAGTGTAATTGCGGCAATTTTTATAACTTTATTTTTAATAATAGAATTAACTCGCAAACAACCGTTTATTAATTTAAGATTAGTGCTGAAGCGAAATTTTGGTTTAGCGAGTGTTATTAATATTTCCCTGGGTGTGGGATTATATGGTTCGATTTATATTTTACCTTTATATCTCGCCCAAATTCAGAAATATAATGCTCTACAAATTGGTGAAGTGTTAATTTGGGCAGGAATTCCCCAATTATTTATTATTCCGTTTATTCCTAAATTAATGCAACGCATTGATGTGCGGTTTATGGTGGCTGTAGGAGTTTCCCTATTTGCCCTCAGTGCTTTTATGAATGCAGGAATGACATATCAAACAGGATTAGATCAATTAAGATGGTCGCAATTAGTCAGAGCGATGGGACAACCATTAATTATGGTACCTCTAACTACTATCGCTACGGCGGGATTGAGTCCTAAAGAAGCGGGTTCGGCAAGTGGTTTATTTAATATGATGCGGAATATGGGAGGTTCTTTAGGGATTGCGGCATTAGCAACTTTATTAACTAATCGAGAGCAATTTCACTCGAATCGATTAGGTGATAGCGTATCTTTATATAATCCTGAAACTCAACAGCGCATCGACCAAATGACCCAATATTTTATCAGTCGAGGAGCAGATTTAAGTACGGCGCAAAATCAGGCGATCGCATCTATATCAAATATTGTCCGTCGCGAAGCCTTTGTGATGGCTTTTAATGATTGTTTTCACTTTATTGCCATTGCTTTATTATTAAGCGGCTTGGCGATTATTTTTATTAAAAAAGTTAAGGCTACAGGTGCTACTGCTGCTCATTAAATATTCAACCTCTCTCCCAAACGAAGAGAGGTTAATCAAAAAGTCAAAATCCTGTTCAACAACTCCCATTTATTTAGACGGCATGTTGCCGATACCACTCAATAGTATTCTTTAGCCCCTGCTGAAAGCTAACCTGAGCAGTAAAATTAAAAGCTTGCTTTGCTCGTTCAGTATCCAAACAACGGCGAGGCTGTCCATTAGGTTTATCTGTTTCCCAGACAATTTCACCTTTAAATTCCATTAGTTCACAAATCAGATTGATTAAATCGCGAATGGAGATTTCAGAACCTGTTCCCAAATTCACCGGTGCAGCTTCGTTGTAAAACTGAGTACCCATGACAATTCCCCTAGCCGCATCTTCAGAATAGAGAAATTCACGGGTAGGACTACCATCACCCCATACTGGGAGTTGCTTGACGCCGTTGATTTGCGCTTCGTGAACTTTGCGAATTAGCGCCGGAATCACGTGAGAACTTTTGGGGTCAAAGTTATCTTCAGGCCCGTATAAATTTACAGGTAAAAGGTAAATACCGTTAAAGTTGTACTGCTGGCGATAAGCTTCTAACTGCACTAACAGCGCTTTTTTAGCAATACCATAGGGCGCGTTAGTTTCTTCAGGATAACCATTCCACAGGTCATCTTCTTTAAAAGGCACAGGGGTAAATTTGGGATAAGCGCAAATAGTCCCGACACAGACGAATTTTTCTACTCCAGCTTGATAAGCAGCATGGATGAGTTGAGTTCCCATGATCAAGTTGTCGTAGAACAACTCGGCTGGTTTTTCACGATTGAGTCCGATACCACCAACATGGGCGGCTAAATGAATGACTATATCTTGCTGATCGACTACAAGTTGGCAATTTTCCCAGACGCGCAAATCGCGATCGCGCGATCGCGGTACGGTAATTTTTTCGCGATCGGCTCCTGCTTGACAAAGCTGATCGATTACCTGACGACCGAGAAAACCCGATCCACCAGTTACGAGAATTCGCTTATTTTTTAGTTCTAAGACAGCCATATTTTTATCCTCAGCCTTGGGTATTAAAAGTGGAGAGCGCCTAATTGTTGGCGAACAGTCGCCATATCTTCCAACAGGGAAGAACCACTACCATTAGCTGCTGTCACGCCCAAGGCTTGTAAATCCGCTTCCACCATTAGTGATACTAATTCCTTAAAGCTTACAGATGGTGCCCAACCTAGCTTTTGTCTGGCTTTAGTAGAATCCCCAATTAATAACTCTACTTCCGCCGGACGCAGATAGCGCTCATCAAACTCTACATAATCTTGCCAATCGAGGTTTACATAACTAAAAGCTAAATCTAAAAATTCCTTGACTGAATGGGTTTCACCAGTAGCAATTACATAATCATCTGGTTGCTCTTGCTGTAACATTAGCCACATGGCTTTGACATAATCCTTGGCATAACCCCAATCTCTTTTAGCATCTAGATTACCCATGTATAATTTTTTCTGTTTACCCGCCACAATTTGCGCTACTGCTCGAGTAATTTTCCGTGTGACAAAAGTTTCACCACGACGCGGGGATTCATGGTTAAAAAGAATACCATTACAAGCAAATAAAGAATAAGATTCTCGATAATTTACTGTTTGCCAATGGGCATAAACTTTAGCACAAGCATAGGGGCTACGAGGATAAAAAGGCGTTGTCTCGCTTTGAGGTACGGCTTGAACTAAACCATACATTTCTGAAGAACCAGCTTGATAGAAACGCACCTGAATTCCTGTGCGTTGCTGGTAATCGCGGATTGCTTCCAGCAAACGTAGTGTACCCATCCCAACAGCATCTACGGTGTATTCTGGCGAGTCAAAGCTAACTCTGACATGGGATTGAGCGCCCAGATTGTAAATTTCTATGGGCTTTACTTCTTCTAAAATTCTGCGCAGGGTTGTACCATCGGTCAAATCGCCGTAGTGAAGAAACAACCTTACCCCCTCTTTATGGGGATCTTCGTAAATATGATCGATACGGTCGGTGTTAAAGGTCGAAGTGCGACGGATAATACCATGAACCTCATAACCTTGCTCTAGCAAAAACTCACTCAAATAAGAACCATCTTGACCAGTAATACCAGTAATCAATGCTCGCTTCTGTTGTGTCATGCTGAGTATTCCTTTGGGATATTTTGATAAAGAATTGACGAGTCTAACTGATACAAGCTAGCAATTAATTACTAAATTGCCTAATGGACAACTTAGAAATCTTCGCTAATACTTAAAATCTAAAGTTATCTAATATACTCTGAAAAGACAAAACTCTCAAATTTTGATAGCAGTACAATCGAAACTACAAAATTTGATCTAGAAAATTGGGAAATCTTGACTCAAACTTCATGTAAATTTGAATTTTATGAAGCTTGCATAAATTTTATCGAAAACTTTAAATTTATACTAGAAGCGATCGCATTTCCATCTCATCCCTCGTTCAGTTCGCGAGCGATACACTAACACCCTATAAGGGTGAGGCTATACAAACATAGACGCAAAGCAGCTTCCCGCAGGGTAGCCTGCCCACTCCGCTAATAAATTGGGTTTTTCGGTTTATTGCGAAAATAAAATGTTTATTGAAAACTTATTTAGTTCAGTATAAATACTTTGGTAAAAGATGTGAGTGAGAAAGCATTAACTAGATACACAACTTATAAATGTTCACTGTTGACAGAGTTGAAAGGCTTGTATTGTCAGGATTTTATCTTAGCTTGATGTCCTCATCTATCTAACTACAGCTATAAATTGTATAAATTTTTGCTCTGGGGACATTTATTGCCCCAGAGAATTGTACTGAGAGAACTCCAAACAATAAATTATTCCATTCAAGTCTTTAACTGTTGAAGGTTCACAGTTAACAGTCAACGGTCAACGGTCAACAGTCAACAGTCAACACAGAACAATCGCTGCGGGAATATCTTTGACTTGGAAGTCCCTGATGTATTTGTCAGTAAGCCCCGTTATTTTTGGGTATAATTACAACATCAATAGTTTTCAAGATAATCCACAAATCCAGCCAAAAAGTCCTAAATTTGACATAATGTAGGTCAATTTGAACTCTGCGGGGATAAGGGATATCATTACGTCCAGAAACTTGCCACAATCCGGTGATTCCAGGGCGGGTAGTTAAAACCCGGTCGATGTGACAACCGTATTTAGGCAATTCTTCCGCTACTAAGGGTCGCGGCCCGACAACACTCATATCCCCTTTTAAGACATTCCAGAATTGTGGAAATTCATCCAAGCTAGTGATGCGTAAAAATTTCCCAATTTTGGTAATTCGCGGGTCTTGTTTCAGTTTAAAACTGCTTTCAAATTCCTGGCGCATTTGGGGGGATGTTTCCATCATTTGCATGAGCATTTCATCGGCATTACTCACCATTGTGCGAAATTTAATACAATTAAATGGCTTGTAATTTTTACCGACCCTTTCTTGGACATAAAAAATCGGGCCTTCTGAACTCAAAGCAATCAGTAAGGCCAAGATTAAGTAGACAGGGAAAAATACGATCAAAACAAACAGCGAAAACACAATATCAAACAGTCGCTTGGCAAACTCTCCGTTTAAACCTTGAAAAGACAAGCCTTTAGGTTTTAACCTAAAAGTCTTTTTTGGTTGACCGCGTTTGAAGAAAGTACGCGCAGACGCGCTAGCATCTCGTCGCAGGCCTCGCTTGCCGGAGAGGAGTGAGCTCTGGGCAGTCATCATACTCCTTAACAATCCACACCACACATAGTCCCAATCTTAAAGCTAAAACGAGGTGCTTCTGGGTTGAAATTGCCAAAAGCATACAAAAGAATTACAAAAATTTTGAATTTGACTCCAAGGATTGCTTTTGTTTGCTGCACTGCTCAACAAAATTGAGATAGCGCTGGGCAAATGCTACTGTAGAAAAGTGAGTAGCGTGCGATCGCAAATACTCTGGATTAAATGCATTTTCATACATTGCAAACTTTTCTACTGTTTCCACTAAAGCAGCCTCTGTTTGGGCTTTAAAGAAGATTCCTGTTCCTGTATCGCCACATAGGCGAATATCTCTGACAGTTTCTAATGCTCCTCCTGCACCATAGGCAATTACCGGAGTACCACAAGCTTGGGCTTCTACTAAGGCAATGCCAAAATCTTCACAAGCTGCGTACACAAATGCCTTGGCTTTTGCCATGTATTCTTTAACTACATCATCAGGTTGCCATCCTAGTATTTTGATATTAGAGTTTGCTATTTTCCGAAGATATTCCATCTGCGGGCCTGTACCAATAACTACCAACTGTTTTTGCAGTTGATTAAAAGCTTGGATAATTAAGGATACTTGTTTGTAACTAACTAACCGGGAAACTATCAGATAAAAATCTTCTTTCTCCTTGACAAAAGGCATAGCATCGACATTAACCGGGGGATAAATTACTTCTGCCTGGCGTCGATAACAGCGCCAAATTCGTCGAGCTGTATGCTGGGAATTGGCAATAAAATAGTCCACGCGATTGGCTGATAATACATCCCATTGGCGCAAGCGATGTAATAAATATCGCGTCATCCACCCAGCTAAACCACTGCCTAATTTGCTTTGTTGGAGATAATCAAAAGTTAAGTCCCAAGCATAACGCATCGGGCTATGACAATAACAAATATGTAATTGTTCGGGACTAGTAATCACTCCTTTAGCTACAGCGTGAGATGAAGATAAAATCACGTCATATTGCCGTAAATCCAATTGTTCAATGGCTAACGGTAACAAAGGTAAGTATTTTTGTACACCATTGCGCGCCAAGGGAAAGCTTTGGAGAAAAGTTGTACCAATCTGACGCTGATATAAATAGCTTTCTGGATTGCTAGATTCAAAATCAATGAGTGCAAATAAGTCAGCATTTATATGATTCAGAATTTCACGTACAACTAGTTCTGAACCTCCGGTGGCTTTAGGTGTCAGCCATTCATGAACCAGAGCATATTTTAAGGGCACAGCTAACGTAAATAAATGGAAAATACAGCAATTTAAGTGATGAGGTTAACTGAAAACTTTCCCTTTTTAATTAAGAAATGGAAAGCAACCCAGGTGTTAATGAAGACGCTATTCTCCGAAAACAGGTTCCAGAGGAATGCAGCAACCTGATAACCTCAAATAGGGAGAACTAGGGACTAGGGATGAGGGACTAGGGACTAGGGATGAGGGACTAGGGAAGATAAAGCATTAATATTTTTTTTACACTAGCCTCTAGCCCCTAGCCTCTAGCCTCTAGCCTTGTCCCCTAGCCCCTTGATGAATAACAGAGATTACAGGGGAATTTATGCGTATTTTGATAATGGGTGGGACTCGGTTCATTGGCGTTTACCTAACTCAACTGCTAGTAAAACAAGGACATGAGGTGGTACTGTTCAATCGCGGTAATCGTCCTGCACCTGCTTTACAGGGAGTAGGACAAATTATAGGCGATCGCACTGACCCCACTCAGTTAAAAGCAAAATTATCACAGGAACAGTTTGATGTCATTTTTGACAATAATGGGCGAGAACTATCTGATACCCAACCACTAGCAGAAATTTTTCAAGGTCGGGTACAGCATTTTGTTTATATGAGTTCTGCTGGAGTATATCTTAAATCCGACCAAATGCCCCATGTAGAAGGCGATCCTGTCGATCCTAAAAGTCGCCATCGGGGTAAACATGAAACAGAAGCGTACTTAGAACAAATCGGTATTCCTTTTACCTCAATTCGTCCTACTTATATCTACGGGCCGCGTAACTATAACGATTTGGAAGCCTGGTTTTTTGATAGAATAGTCCGTGATCGCCCCATAGTTATCCCCGGTCATGGTTTACACATCACCCAACTCGGTCATGTCAAAGATTTAGCCCAAGCCATGACTCAGGTTATCGGTAATCAGCAAGCCATAGGGCAAATTTATAATATCTCAGGCGATCGCTATGTCACTTTTGATGGTTTAGCCCGCGCTTGTGCGCAAGCTGCTGGTAAATCAGCCGATGACATCAAAATAGTCCATTACGATCCGAAAAAATTTGATTTCGGTAAACGTAAAGCTTTCCCTATGCGGACACAACATTTCTTTGCATCAGTCAATAAAGCTCAGAGCGAATTAGCTTGGAAACCTGAGTATGATTTAATTTCTGGGCTAACTGACGCCTTCAATAATGATTATTTAGCATCTGGGCGTGACAAAGCTGAGATTGATTTCTCAGTAGATGAAGAGATTTTGCAAGTCCAAAGTTAATAGTCCACAGTCAAGAGTCAATAGTCAAGAGTCAATAGTCCAAAGTCAACAGTCAAAACTATTGATCATTGACAAGGGAAGGAGGACAAATAACAAATGACTAATGACCATTGACTAATGACCATTGACCATTGACCATTGACTATTGACCATTAACACAAAAAATATGCAAACAATTTTAGTTACCGGAGGAGCCGGATTTATTGGCGCAAATTTTATTCTCCAAGCGCGAAAGGAGCAATGGGCTAATGTAATTAATTTAGATAAATTAACTTACGCTAGTAATCTCCAAAATTTAGCAGAACTAGAAACTGACCCCAACTATCATTTTGTTCAAGGAGACATTGGTAATTTTGAGTTAATCAATTACCTTTTAGAACAGTATCAGCCAGATGCAATTCTTAATTTTGCCGCCGAAAGTCATGTAGATAGGTCAATTTTGAATCCCCATGACTTTATTCAAACAAACGTTGTAGGTACATTTCAATTATTAGAAGCAAGTAGACTTTACTGGCAAAAATTATCATCGCCCAAGCAACAGCAATTTCGCTTTTTGCACGTGTCTACAGATGAAGTATATGGTTCACTCCAACCCCAAGACCCAGCTTTTAGAGAAGATACACCCTACGCACCTAATAGTCCCTACGCCGCATCTAAAGCTTCATCAGACCATTTTGTCCGCGCCTACTATCACACCTACGGATTACCAACTTTAACCACCAATTGCTCAAACAATTACGGGCCTCGACAGTTTCCCGAAAAACTCATTCCTTTAACTATTCTCAACGCTTTAGACCAGCAGCCATTACCTATATATGGGGATGGACAAAATATTCGCGATTGGCTGTATGTAACTGACCATTGCGAGGCAATATATCTTGTTTTACAACAGGGTAAAGTTGGTGAAACTTATAATATTGGCGGTCTGGACGAAAAAGCGAATTTAACAGTTGTCGAAAAAATCTGTGCTATTTTAGATGACTTAGCACCTAAATCTAATGTTCACTATTCATCTTTGATTACCTTTGTTAAAGACCGTCCAGGTCACGACCGAAGATATGCAATCGATTGTAGTAAAATCCACCAAGATTTAGGTTGGAAACCTCAAGAAAATTTTGACAGTGGATTATTGAAAACCGTTCAATGGTATTTGGCTAATTCTGTTTGGGTCGAACAAGTCCGTTCAGGCGCATATAAAAACTGGCTAAAACAAAACTATGAAAATAGAAACTCTTAATAATTTAGGACTTACGCAGTGTCAGATATTTTTCATGCTTTTTGTCAATGGTCAATAGTCCATAGTCCAAAAACCTGAATTTTGACCATTGAATTTTGACTTTTGACCACCCTTGTGAGAATTTTTGTGTTCGGTGCGTAAGTCCTATAATTTAGCCTTGATTAACATAAATCATTTGTAAACTTACCCAAATGACAAATGACCAATGATAAATGACCAATGACAAAAAAATTATGAAAGGAATTATTTTAGCAGGTGGCTCTGGTACTCGTCTTTACCCTCTAACATACGCTGTTAGTAAACAGTTAATGCCAGTGTACGATAAGCCGATGATTTACTATCCCTTATCTGTATTAATGTTGGCAGGAATTCGGGAAATTTTGATTATTTCTACGCCTAATGATTTACCATTATTTGAGAAAATACTCAAAGATGGTAGTCAGTGGGGTTTGCAATTTAGTTATATCGAACAACCTCGCCCTGAAGGATTAGCACAAGCTTTTATTTTAGGGAAAGATTTTATTGCGAACGAGCCAGTATGCTTAATTTTAGGTGATAACATTTTTTACGGTCATGGTTTAACAGAAGTGTTATATAGGGCTGCAAATCTCAAAGAAGGCGGATTAGTTTTTGGCTATCAAGTCAAAGATCCAAGTCAATATGGAGTAATTGAATTTGATGGCGAAGGGCGAGTAATTAGTATTGAAGAAAAACCTTTAGTTACCAAATCAAAATATGCTGTTCCTGGTATCTACTTTTATGATTCTCAAGTAGTAGAAATTGCGGCTAATCTGCAACCATCTGCGCGGAATGAATTAGAAATTACTGATTTAAATACTGTCTATTTACAGCAAGGAAAACTCCGCGTAGAAATTTTGGGAAGAGGCTATGCTTGGTTAGATACAGGAACTCATGAATCCTTACATCAGGCTGGTAATTTTATTCAAACGCTAGAAGAAAGACAAGGATTAAAAATAGCTTGTATTGAAGAAATTGCTTACAATCAAGGATATATTAACTCATCTCAATTGAGACAATTAGCTGAATCTATGGCAAAAAGTAGTTATGGTCGTTACCTGATGTCGGTGTTAGAAAATGAACAAAAATTTGTATTTATAGAACAAAATGATGGAATAAAACAGTCATCTTTAAATTTAAATTCATTTACAAATTAGGTAGAAAATTAACTTAGTAAAAATCTCAATAATGAACTATATTGAATGATATAATAAGCGCGTTAAATTAAAAATATCAATTCAATTTTGTCAATATAAGGTATTCAATGCGAGTTACACCAACAGAAATTCCTGATTTATTAGTAATTGAACCCCAAGTATTTGGCGATGAACGCGGTTACTTTTACGAAAGTTATAACGAAAAAGCTTGGCGAGAAAAAACAGGTATTATCGAGCATTTTGTCCAAGATAATCATTCCCGTTCTGCTAAAAATATCTTGCGTGGTTTGCACTATCAAATCCAACAACCTCAAGGAAAACTCGTGCGGGTGGTAGTCGGAGAAGTGTTTGATGTCGCTGTGGATTTACGTAAAAGTTCCCCAACTTTTGGTCAATGGGTAGGCACAAATTTAAGTGCAGAAAATAAAAGACAATTGTGGATACCAGTAGGTTTTGCACATGGTTTTTTAGTGCTTTCGGAATATGCAGAATTTTTATATAAAACTACAAATTATTATGCACCCCAACACGAACGCACTCTTTTATGGAACGATCCAGATTTAGCGATCGCCTGGCCAATACAATCAGAACCAATTTTATCAGCTAAAGATAAAGTAGGAACAAGATTGCAAGACGCAGAGGTGTATATATGAAAATTCTCTTAACAGGTGTCACTGGACAAGTAGGTTGGGAATTACAACGTACCCTGATGACTATCGGTGAAGTTATAGCTGTAGGGCGTAATATTAATAATCCAAATTTACAAATGGATTTAGCGCAAATAGATACTATTAGCCGCACAATTAAAGAAATCAAACCAGACTTAATTATCAACCCTGCGGCTTACACAGCAGTAGATAAAGCCGAAACCGAACCAGAATTAGCAATGAAGATTAACGCAATTGCGCCAGGTGCGATCGCCGAAGCAGCTAAAGAAATAGGCGCAGCCATGATACATTATTCTACAGATTATGTATTTGATGGTAAGAAAAATACTGCATACACCGAGCTAGACGAACCTAACCCCCAAAATATTTACGGTAAAACTAAACTTGCTGGAGAACAAGCGATCGCATCTGTGGGTGTACCTTATTTAATTTTACGTACCAGTTGGGTTTACAGTCTCCGGGGTAAGAACTTTTTATTAACTATGCTCAGGCTAGCGCAAGAACGAGAAGAAATTAAAGTAGTTGACGATCAAATTGGCGCACCGACTTGGAGTCGGATAATTGCTGAAGCAACAGCCCAAATTGTAGCGCAAGCACCAGGGAATATCTCGGATTTTTTAGCAAATCGGGGTGGGTTATATCATTTAACAGCTAGCGGTAAGACAAGCTGGTATGGATTCGCCAAAGCAATTTTTGAGCTTGATGAAAAAAAGAGCGATCGCAAATTGCAAAGGTTAACTCCCATTACATCTCAAGAATACCCTACACCAGCCAGCAGACCAGCTTATTCTTTACTAGACAGCCAACAATTATCGCAAAGCTTTGGGTTAATTTTACCTGATTGGGAAAGGTGTTTAGCGTTGTTGCTAGGTCGTTAATAATTATTTATAAAAAAATAAGTCTAAAATCATAGCAGAATAGGCGATCGCTTTAAATTATTTATGCAAAGCAAGTATTTTAAAGGCTACCTGCTGAGATTTATGGGCGGAGTTTTAGCCATCTGGATTAGTGTGATTCCGGCGAAAATTGCGATCGCTTCCTATCAATCCCCAACTCCCCAAGCAATTTTTGTACTAGGTGGTAATTTTCAGCGAATGGAGTTTGCTGCAAAGTTTTGGAATTCGCACCCTAATTTAGATATTTGGGTTTCTGACTTTAGCTGGTATCTAGATAATAATCGCCACATTTTTCAGCAGTTTGGCGTTCCCAATCAAAGGTTGCACTTAGATGGACGCGCCACAGATACGGTAACTAATTTTACGACCTTAGCAGCAGATTTCATCCAGAAAAATTTACAGCATATTTACCTGATCACATCGGATTATCATATGGCAAGAGCAAGAGCGATCGCAACTATTGTTTTAGGTAGCCAAGGAATTGTAGTTACACCTATCGCAGTAATTTCACATGAAGAGAAATCAGAATCCCTAACGCGAGTCTTGCGAGATTGTGTGCGCTCAATTATATGGATTTTCACTGGAAGAAGTGGTGCTAGTTTAAATCCTAATATCAATTAAAAACAATTTACAAAAAAATTATATTTAATTAATAACCTAAAAATTGAAATCAGTTTGTCTCAACAATAAAACTTAAGTCCGATTTTATTATTTCAGTCTCATATTTTTATTAAAATAATTTCCATCCATGCTTATTAAAAAAATAAATAGCTGATTTGATATTAATGAGCATTAGTTTAAATGACTTATATGAACCTTTAGCCCAATGGTGAAAAATATGTACATGAGGATAAAATACAGATCTATATTTTTGGGACATCCTCAGAGTTATATCTGCATCTTCTAGATACATAAATATATTCTCATCAAAATATCCCACTTCATCTAAATACTTTTTGCGAAATAGCATAAAGCATCCTGACAGATATGAAACATCCGCAACCTTATCGTAGCCGATATCATGCATTTCATACCAGTCTAAATAGCTCTTGAATAAGAAATTTAATTGTTTAGGAATAAAGCGTCTAGCAAAAAGAGCAAACACTGTAGGATAACGTTTACACAGATATTGAATATCACCATTAGGAAAAAGTATTTTAGGCTGAATTAGACCAATCTCTTGATCACTTTCTAAATAATTTATTAGTGCTGGTATAACATTTTTATCAAAATAAATATCTGGGTTAAGTATGATATGGTAGTCGGCTACCCTAGATTTAGCAATCGCTAAATTATGAGCTTTAGAGAAGCCAACATTATTACCATTATTATAATGATAATTAACATTATTTATATCCTTAAATAATATTTCCAAATCTGGATAATTCGAGTTATCTACAACATATAATTTTATATCTAAAGGTGTATTAATAGTCGAAGCGATTACGCATTTAAGAATTTCAGGATCATTTTTATAAAGAACTAGTGATGCATTAATAGTTATTATTTTTGTCATAGATTAAATCTAATTAATTGTATATTAATTACTATAAGACAACCAAATATTTTTAAGATGAGAGTGAAATTTAGGAGAAATTAAAAATATCATAAACTTTAGCAAAGATTTAATCATTAATAAAAGCATTTCTGCAAATTTTATCCTTTTAGATTTCCAAAGCTTCCAAAAATTATGAATATCTCCTAATCGCATTCTAAAAATATTACTACTCAAACTTTTTGGTTGTTTATAAACATAAGTTAATGATTGATCCAATAAATAAATAACTTGCTCGTCAAGGCTGAGTTGCATCCATAAAAAATAATCTTCACAATATTTTTGTTTAGAATCAAATCGATATTCAATATTTCTTTTAATCATGATTGATGAAGTTTCAAAAGGATTAGACCTTAACATTTGCTTTTTTGTGACTATACTGGCCTTAACTTCTTGATTTAACAGAACAATTTCCTGTAGGTTTGTATCTATGATAGACTGATTTGGTGCATGTCCAGAAACTAATACATGAGGATTATTACACATCCATATATACTGGAATGCAATTTTTTCTCGATGCCAAGCATTATCAGCATCGAGAAAAGCAATATAATCTTGAGTTGCTAAATCCCAACCTATATTCCGCGCTACAGAAGGGCCATAATTCAACTTCAAATCTATAACTTTTATCCAATTTTTTTCATATTCATCTTGTAATTTCTGCAAAATCTGCCAAGTATCATCTTGACTTCCATCATTAACAAGTATCACCTCTGATGGTCTCAAGGTTTGTTTAGCTATCGACTGAACAGCGCGATCAATAGTCTTAGCACAACAGTAACAAGGTATGACAACACTAACAGATGTTTCCATAAAATTACTTTTCAATATTTGCTCTGACCACAGATGCAATTTTATAATATAGAGCGATAACAGACTAAATACTTGGTTGCCTCTTACCTGTTACTGCGTAGATTATATTTTTTACTTTATCATATTAATATTTAGGAAACATTCTACCAGGCCAACCACTAGCCGTAAAGGTAGTTTGTTTACATAACCTCCAGCTGATTTCATAGCTAATTCTTCTAGCTGCTTTACGCCCTTTCTGCTTCCCAAAAATTATTATACTAATCCACAACAAAATACAGCTAATAGTTTTTAATATAAAATTAAGTTTGTGGGCTTGAAGTGCTTCATTAAATGAAGGTTTTTGTAGTTGGATAGAATTAGATTTTAGCCAGTTTTCTTTAGATTTTATAGCAAAATCTAAAACTTCTTTCATGCGAATTTCATAATTATGCTCTCGCTTAGTTCTTTCAAACCCAGCCCAGGCGATCGCATCCCGTTCTTCTGCATGTGCCAAGTAGTAATTGATTTTTTCTATTAATTCAGGAATATTATGAAATATTTCAATTTCTTTACCCAAATTATAATATTTTTCTAGTCCTGGCGCATACTCAGTTAACAAAAAACCACCAGCACCAGGAACTTCAAAAGTCCTCGCTTTAATTTGATTTTCACCTATAGAGTTAGCAAAATTGAGGCTGATTACTGATTCTCTCATTATTCGTGGTATTTCTTCTGCTGGTATCGATCCAGAACTCCATCCATATCCAAAACTTGCAACTTCAATACCAGATTTTTGCAATTGAGCAATGCGTTTGTTTCGACTACCAAATGCTCTACCAACAAAAGAAACGGGATATTGACACAATTTGAAAGATAAGGGTTCATTAAATGAATCTGAACTAGCAGCCCATTGAGATAATAAAACGTTTTGAATCCGATCCTGATGATATTTATTAACAACATCAGGATATGTTGTAGTCATGGCATGATATGCACCCCCAATAAATCGCGAAACTTGTATATATTTCCACGAATCATCCGTAGTCCAAGATATAGTTGCAACGTCTCCGCGTGCTTGAATAATTTTGAGCGTTTCCAGCCAAATTTCATAATGCATTTGAACTGTTAACATGACATCAGGTTTTACTTTTTCCACTGTTTCCAGTAGAGATTGATTCATTTCCGCAAAACTTACATAGGTAGACATATCCCATGATTCAAAGTGGATAACCTCATGTCCTAATTTTTTTAAAGCAGGTACAAATGCTGCATATTCAGTATTAATTCCCCTACTAGTATCTCCATACTGATACTTACCAAAAACACATAATACCTTCATATTTTTAATTTGTTTAATTATTTTTCTGAATTAGTAAAGCTAGTAAAGCATTTCATTACTCATTACTTTTTTAAAAATTCAATTATTTTTAGGAGATAAAACATTGCATAAAAAGCCAAAAAATAAGAAACATAATGCAGGTAATGGTAAAAAAACCAGAGAAAGAAAGTGGTTATAAGTATGAGCCGCAATTAGAGTCCATGTAATTTGGCAATAGATTAATAAATGAGGAAGACTAAAAAATGACCTTTTATAAAAATATTTAGATATCATGCCAAAAATTAAGGCAAATACTATAATTCCAGTAATTCCTAACCCCCAATGTAAATTACCATAGAATCCCACAGGAGAACTAGGTTCAGGACTAGGAGGTAAATCATTATTCATTACATAATCTTCATAAAGTCTATAAGGAAGTAAACCAACAAAACTATATATAGGGTTAAACTTATATGGGCCTAATCCAGCTTGTTCGCATTGGGCTTCAAAATTAATTAGAGGCCATTGGAGATAATTTATAGTTTCATCAGTACCAGATATTTGATAACCTGAACCAATTCTTAAGGAAGCAATAAAGCCCATAAAGTAAATTAAAATTGCTGGTACAAGTATATAAAGTAAAATTCTTACCTGCTTACTTATCTGTAAACCAAATACTTTAATAAATGTTTTTAATGGACTATTAAACCGAATTGAAAGTCCAGAAAATATAAAAAATACTAGGATAAATAATCCCTGACGTTTTCCAGTTATCAAAGTCCCAAAAATAGCGATGAGTAAATTAATGACAAAAAATAAAGACAGTTTTTTATGGGATTCTACAGCTTTGATGACTAAAGATAATAGTAATCCATTTAAAAAAAACAAAGATGTCACAAAAATTCCTAACTGACCAAAGCCAGTATCAACAGCATTGTTATTAACATCATTTATATTTATACTTCCTGAAAAAAATTCAAGAATTGGTAAAAAGCCATAAGCTTGAACAATATTAATAATTTGAATGATTATTAAAACTGAAATAATAAATATTATTCTCTTTAATCCGTTAAAACTAATTTTTATTAGCTTTGAAGACACATTATCTACATTAGATTTAAAAAATCTAGTACCTAGCCAAAAGAAAAAATATCCAATAGTCCATAAAAATAAAGGCAAATAGGTTATTTCATAGTTATAATTCTCATTCGGCCCTTGAATCATCCAAATAATGTAAGGAAAAAGAGCTTGAAGAGTACCTAAGAGAAACAGTATTTCGGGACTGACAATTTTGCGCCACATAAAATATTTTATTCACAGAATTTCATTAAGCAAATAAATGTATATATTTAAAAACACTTAGTTATTTTTGCACGATTTTATTTTTTTAGAAAAATATTTCAGTTAATTATCTAATAATTGTGTTTATTCTTCACATATATAGTAGGTTGCAAATTCATAATATCACCAATCTCAAAAAGTTATATTTATCAAGCCTGACAATCAATATAAGTTAAAAACATGAGTATATAAGTTCATATTTCAATAGCCTTGCTATACGATATTATTGCAATAATTAACAATTTCATCCTTAAATAAGTAGGACGGTGCAATTAAACATAACTGGCGAGGACTGTCATTTATCATTTATCATTGATAAGGGTTTCAACTCAATTTACGTTTTTTAACAGAGTTTGGTTTTTTTCCACCGACTTACTTAGTTTTATTCTGCTAAAATAGTTTTCCATACCTGCAAAATACTAGGAAAGTTATTCATTGTTCTCAATTGTTCAATTCGTAGTTTACCTTTTAATATATTTTCTCCCTGTAATCCAGAATCATCTAATATCTTGAGAATTAAGTTAGCTATCTGTTCAATATTTAAAGGATCAAAAATAAATCTAGTATCATCAATAGTTTCCGGCAGGGAAGTCACAGCAGAACAGATAACTGGCGTTCCTAAATACATCGCTTCAAGTAGCGGAAAGCTACCTGCTTCATATAATGTCGGAATTACAACTAGTGAACAGTTTTTGTAGAGCCAATGTAATTCAGTTTCAGGAACAATATCTACGAAGTGAACTTGGTTAGCTACTTGAGAATTTTTGAGATAATCTTCTATTACGGGGAAAAATGCTGGATTTTTTTTTCCAGTACATACAATATGGATAATTCTACCAAACTTATCTTTGATCAACTCTAATGCTTTAATTAAAGCTAGATGATTTTTATGTTCCCACGTTTGAGCAGGATAGAGTAAAAAGTTATTCCATTGGCTGTATTTTTGTTGATAAATTAATTTATCTTCATCACCAGGATGGGGTAAATCAATTTTCTGGTAGGGTAGAGGACAAACATGAACTTTTCTTTCTGGTAGACCAAAGAATTTAACCAGGTCTTGCTTGATATGATTAAAAGAAACAATAATCGCTTCTGATTTATCAATTGCTTTGGCGTAATATTTTGTTCTCCAAGCAAGTTCTTGAGATGTAAAAAATTCAGGATAATGTAATTGCTGTACATCATGCATAGTGATAACAAATGGATAAGGCAAATCATAGTATGGTGGAGTCTGTTCAGGTATATGAAGTAAGTCGATCTTCAAAAACTTAAACCAGATTAACCAAGGCTTAAAATACTGAGCAATTTGGGTGCTAAAATAAGCCTTAATAGGCATTTTAAAAAAAAGCTCACGTAACATGTTTACTTTTCTACTAAACAATAATTTATTTAGAAATATAATCCATTGTGGAACTAAACATATTTCTGCTCTGGCTTGATACTTATTGATTAACTCTCTGCAACTTGATTCCATATCTGAATCACATAAAATTAAAATATCAATTTCATAAGACTGGCTATGATTTAACAATACTTCTAGAGTTCTCCAAGCATAGGGAGCTGAACCACCATGTTTTATGTTTACCTTACCAAGCCAATATCCAATTCTCATTTTCTTGCCTACTCAATTTATATAAATATTTTTGTAAAGTACTAAATTTTTGAGCAATCCCTCCTCTCTTAGATAGCGAAAACCTAAAGATTCATACATTTTTCTTGCTCTGGTATTTTCTGGGTTAACTTTCAATAAAAGCTTTTCATAACCACAAAATTTACAGAAGCTTTCTGCATGGGTAATTGTAATACGTCCTATTCCCTTACTACTATATTGCTGAGATATAAAAACACCAAACATTGGGTCAGTATATCCTTCATCTAAACCTCTTAACATATAAAAACCAATTAAATCAGATTCTTGAGATAATCCAGATTCTAAGACAACTCCAAAAAATTTATCTTTACATGATTTGAACAATATTTTTTGAATAGTAGCGACTTGAAAATCAAATGGGTGAAAGTATTTGATATAGCTTTTGTCACTTTTTAATAAGATATCGCTGAGTTTTTCTGCATCAGAATACTGGAGAATTCTAAAACTTACATAGTTCATAAGTTATTTATCAAATCATGATACCCTGAATTAAATTAAACTGTTCTTTAAACAATCGCATATATATACAATTTCCTGTTCTGTCAAATCAGGAAAGCTAGGAAGATTTATACCACGCCAACCAATATCTTCAGCAACTTTATGGCGTTGGTATTTATGAGAATACATTGGCATAGTATGTACAGGGTAAAAAACTGGTCGAGTTTCAATACCAGCTTGCGCTAGATTTTGTCTGATGCGATCGCGTTGGCTTGCTTGAGAAACGAGTATAGAAACCATCCAGTATGAATGATGAACATCTCCAATTTCTGGATGAACTTTAAATTCTGTATTTTGCAACAACTCTTTATAAAGGTCAGCAATTTTGCGCTTTTTCAGTAAAATTTCATCTATTCTTTCCAATTGTGCTAATCCAATAGCAGCACAAATATTAGTCATACGATAGTTGTAACCGATGATATCATGCCAATATTCTCGGTATTTAGCTAAACCTTGTCCTTTTAAATGAATTGTACGTTCAAATATAGTTTTATCATTAGTGATAACCATTCCTCCTTCACCAGTAGTTAGGGTCTTATTTCCGTAAAAGCTAAAAGTAGCTATATCTCCAAAAATACCTACATGTTGACTTTGATATTGAGAACCTATAGCTTCAGCACAATCTTCTATCAAGAATAGTCTATGTTCATCTGCTATTTCTTGAAGAACTGACATTTCACAAGGATGACCGTATAAATGCACAGCCATAATTGCTTTAGTTCTTGGTGTAATACTTTTAATAACTTCTTGAGGATCTATCTGCCATGTATCAGAAAGAGAATCTACAAAAACAGGAGTAGCCCCAGTATAAACAATGGAATTAACTGAAGCAATATAAGTAAGAGTTGGAACAATCACTTCATCGCCATGACCTATTCCCAGAGCCGATAAAGCTAAATGTAATGCAACTGTACCATTACAGACCCCAGTAGCATATTTAATATTAATGTAGCTAGCAAATTCTTTTTCAAATAGAGAAACATATTTACCTTTAGAAGAAATCCAATTAGAATCAAGGCAATCATTGACATATTTCTTCTCGTTTCCTGAAAGGGATGGTTGGTAAACTGGAATTTTATACATACGACACTTTTTAGGTTTATTATTAATTGTTATTTTAACTTAAAAATATATAAATAATAAATTGATAAATAAACTATTAATTATAATTAAATTACTTCAATAAATTTCAGATAAATCTTGTTCTTTAAAAAAGAAATTATGGAGCTATTATTTAAACAAAAAAAAATAAATATTTAAAATAGTTTTTCTGATTAAATTAAACTAATTTATATTTTTAACTCTTAACTTTAATCTGTATAAAATATCACTACCAGTAATTCCTAAAGAAAACACTAAAATGCAGATTGCAGTAGCTAAAGTAACACCTGAAACACCTATTAAATTACCTAATAAAATGGATAATAAAAGATTGCTAATAGCAGAAACTGGTGCAAAGATAGTTTGTAATTTTAATTCCCCTAACCCATTCGCCAACATTGCTACACATTGCGCAATAGAATTTAATACTGTTGTAACTAACATAGCTAAAAGCAAGGCAATATCTGGAATTACTTCTTTGTTAGCTAGCAAATAAACAAGTTGAGGAGAGAATATAACCAATAAACTACCTACACATACAGACCAAATAAAACTTATCAAAACTGACATCTTAAATGTATGTTTAATCCAGGAATAATCTCCTCTGGATAAGGCTTCACTGTAGGCTGGCCATAGAGATATGGTAAATGAAGAGGATATATAAAGTATAAGAGAAAACAATCTTAACGTAATTCCATAACTTGCCACTGCACTGGCACCGAACAATTGAGCAACAATAATTAGATCAGTTTGAAAAATTAAGATAGCAGAAATTTGAACAATCCAGAACTGAAACCCAGTTTTTAGCAGCCATCTACATTGGAACAAATTAAAATATTTGTACTTAGGTGCTAACCACTTTCTATGAAAGCCAAATAAATGAATAGCACACAATACATCTCCAATAAGTACAGTCCCAAAGCCAGCAAGTATCAATAAAGGTAAGTTAGCATGAAGATGAATCGCAAATATTAGGCTAATTACCGATAATATACTACCTATGGCAGTCCAAATTTGATACCAGTATCCTTCTTGATAAGCTCCATAAATGCGACCGGGAATTGATAGTAGAAGGCGAAGTATAAACACAACCCAACAGACGAAAATAGCTGCTCCTACTTCTTCTTTAGCTAAAACTGAACTTATATTGAAAACCCGTTCCCAAGGGATTGATGGATATATTAATAAAAATAGTAATAACAATAATAATGATATAACTATCATTAAAAAGAATGCACTGGATACAACTTCTTGTGCCATCTTCTGATCTTCTTTACCATCGGATGTTGCCAGTGCATTGGTTAAACTATTGGCTAGTCCCAAATCAGCAATACTTATCCAGGTTAAGAATGTACTTAGTAACAGCCAAAGCCCAAATCTTTCTGTTTCTAAGTATTTAGCTGTCAAGGGAATAGTCATCAGTCCAGCTATGGTGGAAATTCCTTTGACTAATAAAGTTGTAGTACCTGTAAGACCTACCCGATGAATTCTTTTCTTTCCTCGATCAATAGAAATATTACTGTAATTATGAAACAATTGTTTGAATATATGCATTATTGAAAATAATCGGCATAAATTTTCATTAAATTAACATCAAACAAAAAAATGTAAAAGTTAGGTTTTGAGTTCCGATTTATTGCTGAACAACATCTGCTTGCAGCTACGAAAAACAAAACAAAACAAATATATCTTTTAATATTTGATTCCCAGCTTACAAAATACGAATTTTGGATGTACTCACATCAACCTTCCCATTTTTGGAATGCCCATTTTGATGGTAATAACCTTTGGAATAGTAGCCACCATAGCTGCTACCAGAGGTAATACCATTGACGACCATCCCCAAAACTCGTTGTCCAGACTGTGCTAATAGGTTCTTGGTAGCAATAGCAGCCGCAGATTCAACTACACCAGGACGTACAACTAGCAATATTCCGTCTACGAGCTTACCTAATATTTGGGCATCAGCAACTGCTGTTAAAGGTGGGGCATCAATAATTACAAAATTATAATTGCTGGTGGCTTCTTGAATCACAGCAGCCATCCGTTTTGACTCTAAAAGTGCAGCAGCATTTGGTGGAATTGTTCCAGCAGTCACTAAGTCTAAAGTCATCAATGCTTCTTTAGTTGTAGTTGCTAACTCAGCTTGATTAACTAAAATATTACTCAGCCCAATCAGGTTGTTTTGTTCCCAAACTTTATGCTGACGAGGACGACGCATATCTGCATCTATCAATAATACCCGGCGTCCTGTTTGTGCGGCAGCTACGGCCAAGTTTGCAGCTACAAAGGATTTTCCTTCACCAGGAATGGAGCTACTGACCACTATTACTTTTAGGGTCTTATCAGAAATGCTAAAACTTAAGTTGGCTTGGAGCATTTCAAAGGCTGCGGACTCAGGGGAATAAGGATTATTGAGTACAGGCAATTCTGCACTTCCTTCACCATCACTACCCTTAGGTTTTTCAGCTAAAGGAATAGTACCCAATAGTGGATAATCTAACAGTCCTTTAACTTCTTCAATGGTCTGGATAGATTTATCTAAAGCTTCCAGTAGTAGAGCTGCACCTACACCTAAAAGAACAGCAAATACTCCACCTAGTCCTAGGTTCAAGGGAATTATAGGAGAAACGGGCTTGTCAGGAACTAAAGCATCAGAAATTATCCGCGAATTACCAATGTTTTGGTTCTCTATTACTTCAACTTCCTGCAATTGCTTCATCAATTGTTCGTAAGTAACTTTTGCTACCTGCCACTGTCGCTGTAGCTTTAGTTGTTGCTGTTCGAGACGAGGTAAAATATCCAAACGCTTTTTATTGTCTAAGTATACTTGCTGCAATGTAGCTAGTCGAGTTGTAAATGCCAACCGATCTACTTCTGATTTGACTAATGCTTCAGTCAAATTCTGCTTCAGTTCTCCTATCTGCAAATTTTGCTCGGGTACAAATTCGGAAGTACCTATTGTTTGAGACACTCTCCCTTCTAATTGACTTCTTAAAGCTGTTGCCTTTTGATCTAAATTCACTATAGTGGGGTGCTCTTCACTATAGCGAGTCCTTGCTACTGCTAACTCGTCTTCTGTCTTTTGATAGTCTGTAAGTACCTGCTGTATCCCAGGAGATTGGCTTAAGGTACTAAATTCTACAGCCTGTTCTGTGTTTAATGAAATTTGACTTTGCAATGCTTTAGCACGAGTAGTAGCATCTGCCAATCCTGCTTGGGTTTTAGTAATTTCTCCTAATAAATCCTTAAGTCCTTCAACACCAGTTTTTGCTTCTACTTCCAGAGCCACCACTCTGTTTTGTTCTTTAAAGCGACGCAGAGAAATTTCTGCGTTTAAAACTCGTTTTTCTACTTCAGGTAATTGTCGATTTAAAAATTCCCTTGCAGATCTGGCTTCAGCTCGGTTGGTGCGAACATTACTCTCTAAGTAATAGTTCATCAGGGAATTAATTACGTTTGCAGCTTCTTGAGGGTTTGTGCTGCGGTAGGAGATCTGCATAACATCAGTTCCCCGAATAGTTTTAAGTTTTAACTGTTTGAGAAATTTTTCAATTGAGAGTGGCTTACCCTGTTTATCCTTAAGGTTCAGGCTGGTAATAGTTCTTTGGACTATAGGATTTGAGCGAATTACTTCTGCTTCTGTATCCACTGGGTTGCTGAAGTTGGTTAACCCACTGAGTTCTCCTACTTGTGAAGACAGACCGCTCAGTGATGAGACTCCGCTCTGTTTGTTAAACAACAGCTTGGCTTGTGATTCGTAAACTGGTTTTTGCGTAAAGGTGACTAATGCGGTTAGTCCAAACACAGAGCTAACCACAATTGCTGTTATTGGCCAGCGCCTTTTTAATATCGGCCAGTATTGTTGAAAATTAATCAGGTCACCGTCGTCTTGCTGAGTAGGCATAAATAATGTACCGAAACACCACAAATAATAATTTGGGCTGTCACTTTGCTAAAGGCTGATGCACAAGGTCATTCTTTCGACAATATCCAGTGGTAATGGCTAGTGTTCTTTTCTAGCAGACATTTTCCGGAGATGTTCTGATTCCCAAAATGTCCTGACTATTTTATACTAGTTTTCTGTTCGCTCTTCACTAAAATACTACTTTTGACAAAAATCATTGGTAGAAAGCACAAAATATTTATAAAAATTAAAATAATTTATAAGATTAACTTATTGTTTGAGCGTTTGACCTAAGTCTTGCTACTTAAGTTATTCATAAAGAATACATTGAATCAAAATATACACAATTATTCACTAGTAAATACTTGTGAACAAAAACTCATATTAAGGTATCCATAACAAAAATTACTGTTACTGTGTTAATTTTTTTATGTTCTAAAGTAATAAAATATTATCGCATAAACACTTAAAATCTTTTTTAAATCAAACTGAGTTCATCGAATTTGCCTGTTTTACTACCAAAAATTGGTAATTTAAAATACATGCTTAAGGTCATGGACTTGAGGGTTAAGCATCTTAGAGACACAAAAATTTACTACCGACAGATTATTTACCTGAAAATTTAAGTGTAGTATAAAATACTTATGTTCAATGTACCATTTAATTGTGACAGGGGAAGCATTCAGTTTCATAAAATACCCCGCTTCACGCCTGTATTGCTTTTGGTAGCAGATGTTTTTGGCTTATTCATCTTTTTAAAAATTACATTCTGGTTACGTATAGGTCAACCAGTAGGATTTGATACTGTTGTTTGCGGATTTATACTACTAGTCTTGGCAGGGCTTTATTTAGCAGATACTTACCATCCAGATACACAAATAGCAGGGTTACGTGCCCCAGCTCGCATTGTGATTAGTAATTCCATAATAGCTGGCATTACCTCTGCTTTAATTTACCTATCCGGGACTTGGGGACAGTACCCGTTTTTAGGGCGAGGAATTTTGCTAGTTAGCTTGGGAATATTTACAATCTGGGCAGTAATATCAAGGTTGTTGGCGGTTAAGTGGTTGCGATCGCACGCTGAACAAAGTTTGTGGTTAATGCTGGGTGCTGGCGAGAGTGGGATAAAATTTGCGCAAATGTTCTTAGAGCAGAACCCACTAGGGCGCTTGGTGGTTTTGGCAGAAACTAGTAAAGATATTACTGAATTAGCTAAAACAGGATCTAACTTAAGTTATGGAGGTAGTATTAAAGACTTAACTGCTTTGAGTCAGTATCCTTGGTCAGGGTTGGTTGTAGCCACTCAGATGAGTTTTTCTGAGACCCAGGTGGAGCAGTTGATGCAATTAAGACTTCAAGGTATTCCTATTTATCGATTACCGGATATTTGCGAGACATTATGGTATAAACTGCCCTCTTGTCTATTAGAAGATAGTTGGTGGGCTTTTAGTAGTGGTTTTAACTTAGTCTCTAGCGGTATTAGTTTGAAGTTGAAACGCTTGGTAGACCTGATATTGGCAGGGCTGTTATTAATACTTTTATTTCCACTGATGTTATTGGCAATGGTGGCAATTAAATTGGATAGTCCTGGTTCTGTTTTTTACAGCCAATTACGTACCGGGCTTTATGGTAAGCCATTTAGGGTTTACAAATTTCGCTCGATGTATAAAGATGCGGAAAAATGGGGGGCACAATGGGCTAGTCAACGCGATCCGCGCATTACTAGAGTCGGGTACTTGCTGCGAGTGCTGCGCATTGATGAATTACCACAGATTTTTAATGTGATTCGGGGAGATATGAGTCTGATAGGCCCCAGGCCAGAAAGACCGGAGTTTGATGTCAAGCTGAAAGAATCGATTCCTTATTACGAACTACGTTATTTAGTTAAACCAGGTATCACCGGCTGGGCCCAGGTATTGTATCCCTATGGTGCTTCGGTGGAGGATGCTTCGGAAAAGCTAGCTTACGACCTTTACTATATTAAGAATTATTCTCTGTGGTTAGATATTGCGATCGCATTTAAAACAATCCGCGTGGTTTTGTTGGGTAAAGGGAGATAAAAATAGTAAGTGGGCATTGGGCATTGGGCATTGATGTTGTGTGATGTAGAATTGGGGACTAATCGGCTGATGCGGGTGCAGGTAAGAGATAAATTGCCCCAGAGATTAATGTCAGAATTACAGAAACCCAAAAAGCTATTAAGGCTGGGAATTGCCAATCGGGTGATAAGGGTGCAATTAAAAGGGCGATCGCTATAATTTGACTAACGGTTTTGAGTTTACCCCAAATATTCGCTCCAGTAATTTGAGTTTGATTCACGCGCCAACCCGCGATCGCTAATTCTCGCGCTAAAATCAGAAACACTCCCCAAGCGGGGACTCTATTTAATTCAATCAACACCATCAACGGTGCAAGCACGAGAAATTTATCGACCAAGGGGTCAAGAAATTTGCCTAAATCGCTAATTTGGTTGAGTTTCCGTGCTAAATAGCCGTCTAACCAATCAGTTAATGCTGCTACTAAAAATATTGCTAAACATATCCATTTTGCTTGGGGTGTAGGGTTGTATAAGCCATAAAGCAAAAATGGTATTCCTAATAAACGCGAAAAGGTAATCCAGTTAGGTAGAGTCATAAGCCAATAGGTTAGGGAGCAGAGGAAGCAGAGGGGGCAGAGGAAGCAGAGGAAGCAGAGGAAGCAGAGGAGAAATCATCAATGCCCAATGCCCAATGCCCAATGCCCAATGCCCCATATCCATCATTCAAATACTACTGTGCGATTGCCATAGACTAATACGCGATTTTGTAAATGCGATCGCACTGCTCTGGCTAAGACAATTCTTTCTAAATCTTTGCCTTTTCTAATTAAATCTTCTACTGTATCGCGGTGGCTAACTCGCACTACGTCCTGTTCAATAATTGGCCCGGCATCTAAATCTGTAGTTGCATAATGGGCGGTAGCACCGATAATTTTCACGCCTCTTTCAAAAGCTCGGTGATAGGGATTTGCGCCGATAAATGCAGGTAAAAAAGAATGATGAATATTAATAATTTGGGGAAATTTAGTAATAAATTCTTCGCTGACAATTTGCATATATTTTGCCAATACAACTAAATCAATGTTGTATTTTTGCAGTAATTCTAATTGCTGAATTTCCTGTTCGGCTTTGTTTTCTTTGGTGATGGGAATATAGTGATAATCAATGCCAAATTGCTCGGCTATTGGTTTTAAAGAATTATGATTACTAATAATTAAAGGAATTTCCGCGATAAATTCTTTGGCTCGGTGTCGCCAAATTAAATCAAATAAACAATGGTCTTGACGACTTACCCAAATAGCAATTCGGGGTATGGTATCAGAAAAATGTAGTTCCCATTTAGCGCCTAAAGGTTGAGCTATGGCATTAAATGCCGGGCCGATTAAATCTCGTGGTAAATTAAACCCTGATAATTGCCATTCAATCCGGGTGAGAAACAATCCAGCCGCAAAATCTGTATGCTGATCGGCATGGATAATATTGCCACCATTCGAGTAGATAAAATTAGCAATTTTCGCCACCAATCCCTGTTGATCGGGACAAGAAATCAGCAATGTGGCTGTTGGATTAGTCATTGGGTATTGGGCATTGGGCATTGGGCATGGGGCATTGGTCAGTTGTTAAGAAGCGAACAGTCAACAGTCAACAGTCAACAGTCAACCGTCAACATCATTTACTTACCAGTTGGAGTTGGAGTTGGGGTTGGTTGTTCGCTATTATTTTTGGGTTGTTGCCATTCTGATAATTCGCGATTTACGGCATTTTCAAAGTCTTTAGATACCAATAGCACATCTATATTACCATCGGGTTTGACTGTTGGATTAGCTTGCACGTATAAAGAACTACCATTAGGGTTAAGCTTTCCTAACAATAATTGTTGGCTTTGTTGATTTTTTAGCTGGATGTTAATTGTGGCTTGGGGTTGATCTAAACCGAATTCGGCTTTTTGATTGGGTGGGATTGAGAAAATGCGATCGCTTTTTCCCTTAACTAACAAATCCATCAAGTAAGAAACAATAGCATCATTCGCTGGTTCTGACACAGGCGATTTTAGCAACCATTTCGGCTGGTTTCCTTGGGGATTGCGTTCTAAAGACAAACTCAGCTTTTGAGTTGTCACCGTCAACGACTGCACATCATCCGCAGTGAAAGAGAAAATTTGCTGCTGTTTCTCCTTCACCTCTTCGCGCTGAGTTCCCCCGCGAATCTCATAAAAGTAAACAAACGTACCCAAACCCAGCGCCAGCAATAGCAAAATTAAAGTCGTTCGCGAAAATTTCATAGTTCAGTTGTTAGAGACGCGATTAATCGCGTCTGTACAAGTGTTATTTGTCATTCGTCCCCCTTGTCCTCCTTGTCCCCCTGCCCCCTGCCCCTCTGCCTCTTCTACCTCCTGCGCCACCACATTACCGCAGCGCCTACTAAACCAAACAGGGGTAAAAGTAACAGCGATGATAAGGCTAAAACACCAGCTTGGGCGGCGTTGATGTTTAAGCGGCGGTTTTTGGCTTCTTTGGGACGAATGGATAAGGGTTGTTTATCTTCTTGTTGACTTAGCCAAGTGACTGAATTGAGGAAGACATCACCGTTAAGTTGCTGTTGAAATAAGCCATCTTTGGCAAATTCCGAATTACCAAATACTACTAACCTGGATTCCGTCGCCGTTGTTTCTGGTTGCTTGTCGGTTGGCGGTGCAGAATTAGCGGGACTAGGTGAAATTGTCGGACTAGGACTAGCTTGATTAGCGGTGGTTGGTGATGGTAATGCAGTGGGTGAAGTTGTCGGAGTGGGTTTTGCTTGTCCTGTTGCAATTGGGGATGGGGATGGTGATGGTGTTGCTTTTCCTTGGGTTGTGGGCGATGGTAAGGGTGAAGGTGTGGGACTAGGTTGGGTTTGAGTCGGAGATGGGGCGGAAATTTTCTTTTTCAAGGCTACGCCTAAAGTTAACGGCCCTTTTAAATCTTTATCGGCGTTAAACTCTAATTTTTCACTTTTCAGGTCACTTTCTGCCCAACTGTCAGGATAAGGTTTAGTTCGCAGTAAAGGTGTAGATTCAATTCCCGGTACTGGTGTGACTTCTATCGGTCTAGCTAACTGATAAAAAGAAATACCATTGGCGAAATCTTTGGTAATTGGATGTTGTCCGTAGTCGGTAACGATGGAAACCGCAGGGCCAATTTCGGCATTTCTTTTTGACAAATCCACCGCTAACCGATTATCTACACGTACACCCCAATCTTTGAGTAAGTTATCTAGTTTGGGTTCTGTACCTAAGTCAATCATGAGCATTAAATTACCGCCGCGATTGAGGTAATCTTGCAAAGCTTTGACTTCACTATCAAATAATCCGCGTTTCGGCCCGGCGACGACTACAGCCGTTGCATCATCGGGAACTTTTGGCTGTTCGGTTAAATTTAAAGCGGCAGTGGTGAAATTTTTATCAGTTAATTCTTGAACTGCTTGGGAAATAGAATCTTGTGCTGCTGCTAGTTGATGTTCGCCATGACCTTGAAGAAAATAAACTTTAGCGGCGTTAGTGGTAGTAATTTGTTGCAAGCGATTAGTTAATCTGATTTCTGAGAGTCTGTCTCTATCAGAAACTACCTGGACTAACTGTCTTTTACCTTGATATTCTAAATAAATTTCCCCGTTATCTTTATAACCAAATTGTGTAGCTAATCCCGGTCTTGCATCGGGATCGACATATTCAAATTGAAACTTAGAATTTTGTCGTCGATAATTATCTAATAAATCTCTGTCTTGGGGATTTTGGGTTTTATCAAAAATCCAAACTTTTACAGGTTGTGAAAGATTATTTACTAATTCCCGCGACTGGGGCGCTAAGGTAAATAATTGGGTTTCTGTAAAATCTGCGCGATAATGGTAGCGAGTACCTAAAAAGTTGATCAATCCCAAAATTACTAATACTGCCATTGTGGCGACTAAAGCATTAGTACCAGCTTGGGTTGAACGCCGCCCCCACCATTGATTTTCTTGGCTTTGAATAAACACCCATAAGCCAATGATTACTAATCCAGTAATCAGAAATGCTAAGGAAATCGTCCCCCATGTTGATGACACTAATCCCGAAGTTAAACCCGCAACCAAGAAAAAAGGGCCTAGC
The DNA here is from genome assembly GCF_014696435.1 of Calothrix anomala FACHB-343. Lineage (GTDB taxonomy): Bacteria > Cyanobacteriota > Cyanobacteriia > Cyanobacteriales > Nostocaceae > Aulosira > Aulosira anomala_A. The sequence goes on from NZ_JACJQG010000027.1 coordinate 90,481, forward strand.
CAAAATAAATATTTCCAAAGTTTCTTTTTAGCGACGATTTTCATGTGATTTGTCAAATTGTCAATGGTTAAGAGTCAATGGTTAAGAGTCAACGGTCAATGGTCAATGGTCAATGGTTTTAAATTTGGACTATGGACTTTTGACTATTGACTATGGACTATTGACTATCAACTATTGCCTCTGAAAGCGCAATGTATCAATGGATTGTGATGTCAAAAAGACACCGAGAAATATGTAAGTGGCAAATAACAGAATGGCGCTGGTGTCAAAGATGCCCTGAATAAGTGTATTAAAATGCTTGAGTAAGGAAATATAACTTAAAGCTTCGCCGATAAAACCGGGGATAGCTTTAGAAATTAAATCAACGAATAACAGCAGTAAAATCACTGCAAAAGTGAAGACGGCAGAGATAATTGTACTGTCTGTTAAGGATGAAATAAACATTCCTAACGATAAAATTGCGGCTGCTAACAAGATTAAGCCTAAATGACCCAACAATAAAATTGTGAGTGACATGGGTGGATTTGATTGGCTGATGACGAAAACTTCTAGTGCAATTAAGGGTACAATCATTGTAATAAAGAAGGTTAGCACGCCTAATAATTTACCCACAGCAACCGCCCAGTTTGTGATTGGTGACGTAGCTAATAGTTCTAAAGTGCCCCGTTTGCGTTCTTCAGCATATAATCCCATTGAAAGAATGGGCAAAACAAATAATAATAACCAGCCCATTCTGTCTAAAAATGCCCTGATAAATTCATAGGATACATCAATTGGCGGTACGGGTACGCCCATTTGTTGTCCTTGTAAATCTATGGCGGCGATGGTGGGTAAAATTCCATCTGGCCCCATCAAGATCATGATGAGGAATAACCCTGATAAAAACCAGAATATGCCAGCAATTACATAAGCTAAGGGCGATACAAAGTAACTTTGCAATTCCCGGCGATAAATAGCAATAATATTACTCAGTACGATACCCATTTACGCGGCTTCTCCTTCTGTGGTTTCTGAGTCTTCTATCGACTCTACATTTTTTTCGGCTGTGGTGAGTTGCAAGAACACATCTTCTAAGGTAGCGCTGACACGCCGCATTTCATGCAAGGCAAAGCCAGAACGGACTAATGTTGTCGCAATATCTTTTCCGGGTTCGGTTCCTGGTTGAGATATTATCCGCAAGTAAGCGCGGTTTTCTGGCGCTGGCTGATGACTCGCGACTGTCGGCATTGATTCTACCAGACTGACGCCGGATATATTTTGTAGGACTTGTTTGGCTAGGGCTGGTTCTCCCTCAATCTCTAATTCATATCCTGAGCCACCTGTCAACTGTGTCATGAGATTTTCTGGTGTGTTGGTGGCGACTACTTTACCGCGATTAATAATGGCAACGCGGCTACAAGTCATGCTAACTTCGGGGAGAATGTGGGTAGATAGAATAATGGTATGGGTTCCCGCCAGACTTTTAATTAAATTCCGCACTTCTATAATTTGCCGGGGGTCGAGTCCTACGGTGGGTTCGTCTAAAATAATTGCTGGCGGATCGTGGACGATCGCCTGAGCAATTCCCACCCGTTGCCGATATCCTTTAGATAGCTTGTGGATTAGTACCTTGCGCTTATCGTCTAAATTACACCGCGCGATCGCACCTTGCACTTTATTATGGCGATCGCCTGGGGATACTCCCTTAATTCTCGCCACAAAATGCAAAAATCCCTCCACCGTCATATCGGGATATAAAGGCGGCGTTTCTGGTAAATAACCAATTCTTTGACGCACAGCTAAAGAATTTTCATGCACATCAAAGCCTGCTATCTTCGCCGTGCCCTTAGTTGCTGGTAAATAGCCAGCTAAAATACGCATAGTCGTAGTTTTACCAGCGCCATTAGGGCCTAAAAACCCTAGAATCTCCCCAGGTTCGACATTAAAAGTCACATCAGTAATCGCTGGGGTAGAACCGTATATTTTACTCAGATGCTCAACTTCAATCATCGTTCTCAGGCGATCGCATTTTTAGAGAATACCCAACAATATTAGATCACCATGTTGGAAAAATACGGACTGGGGGTTGGTTGTTGATTGTTGACGGTTGATTGTTGACGGTTGACGGGTGACTGTTGACAGCCCTGTTTGTCATATGTCACAAATCTTTAACGGATTGCTATATATGTCTTGTTGGTTGATGAGTGCGTCATTTACTGAAATGAGTAAGCGTTAAAGCTTTTCGTCTGCGGAAAACACTAAAATGAGTGCGTGATTTACCGAAATGAGTAGGCGTTAAGGCTTTTCATGTGCATAAAACAGCAAAATGAGTGCGTGATTTACCAAAATGAGTAAGTGTTAAGGCTTAACGAGTAAGCGTTAAAGCATTTTGCTTGCGGAAAACACCAAAATGGGTAGGCAATAATGTTTTTTGAGAATGCGTTAAGGCTTAATGAGTAGGCGATAAGGTATTTTGCCTTCTCAACACAGCAAAATCAGCCAGTAAATTAAAATTTTGCTAAAAAAGTTGGCTTTTATATGTTTTTTTGATGAAGTTGGGAGTAATTGCGATCGCCAAGCATAATCAGCTGTCGCCATCTAAATTTAAATTGTGTAGCTCTGCCTTGACTTCAATCTCATTGAAGTAAGGGACTTCCAAATAAAAAATATTCCAATCATTAACTTACCAAACCCGCAACTCGTCAGGGCGGGCTAACCCATTGGTGTCAACTTAAGTATCTCTGACTTACCCAACAGACTGCCCACAGGCTGTAAGCCTGGGGCTAACGTTACAAAGCCCACCTACGTGGGCTAAATTTTCTTAGCCCACGTAGGTGGGCTTTGTTCAATTAGCCGCACCCTTCGAGGGTGACGGCGGTTTATTGGGTAAGCAAGGGGTTGCGGATGAGGACAAAACCTAGTAACCAAAAGGGTTTCACGTTAAGTTGACACCAATGGGGGTAACCCCGCCCCTACAATTTGGCATAATTTATTTTTTGGAATTCCCTAAACTGTTTTAAGAATAATATATTTATGGGATGAATTAGGTTGATATCGTGAGTTTTGATAATGTCTGTAAATTGCTTGCAGAGAAATATCCAGAAGATTTTGTGCGGTGGTTAATTGCTGAAGAATCTACCAATGTTAAGGTGTTAAAAACTGAGTTAAGTTTAGAACCAATTCGTGCAGATTCTGTGACTTTTCTACAAACTGGCAATCGGATTTTGCATATTGAATTTCAGACTTTAACACAGTCTAATCCTGCGATTCCTTTCCGAATGCTAGATTATTCTGTGAGGTTAAAACGTCAGTATAAGTGTCTAGTTGTACAAGTGGTAATATTTTTGCAGGAGACGGATGATGAAATTGCTTTTACTGAAGAGTATGTAGATGATACAACTATACATCGCTACCGTGCAGTAAGGATGTGGGAGCAAGATTCCAGCTTATTTTTGAGTAATTCGGCATTGTTACCGTTAGCACCTTTGTGTCGAACTGATTCTCCACGAGATTTATTATCCCAGGTGGCACAAGAAATCGTTAAAATTCCAGATAGAGAGACAAGGCAAAATACAGCAGCCTACACCGAAATTTTAGCAGGTTTGCGGTTTGAGAAGGGTTTGATTCGTCAGTTATTACGTGAGGATATTATGCAGGAATCGGTTATTTATCAGGATATTTTGCAGAAGGGAGATAAACAAGGAGAGGAACGTACAATCATACGCCAGCTTAATCGACGTTTTGGTGAAATAAATTCGTCATTGATTGATAGGATTAAACTGTTACCTATTGAGAAACTAGATACTTTGGCAGAAGCATTACTAGATTTTTCAGCTTTATCTGATTTAGTTGCTTGGCTTGAGCAAAATACAAGCAGTTAAGTAATCGTAGGTAAAATGTTGGTTTCCGCATAAATGTTGGGTTTCGCAAAGCCTCAACCCAACCTACGAATCGATGTAATTCTACTTTTAGTTCATCTCACTGCCACACCTGAAGAATTAGCACAAGCTTTTTTAGAATGGGCTTCAAATCGCGATCGCAATTCAGCGCTGTTATCAGATTATGCTGTTAGCCGGGAAAGTATGTATGAGAACGAGGAATAATAATGTGCATTAGTAAAATTCTTGTGGGATGGGCGTCTCGCCCGTCCTGGGCGGACAAGATGTCCACCCCACAAGAAAATTATATTGCCACATTTTAGTCGTGTCAGTCCACTACCAAAACTGGACAGATGACGTTACCTTGGGACAAGCAAAAAGTGACAGACAGCACGGAAGTAGAGGAAGTAGCAAGGGTATTTATTGAAGCGAACTGCTATCACCCCCCATAACCCTTCCTCAATTTCACGAATCTCCTCAGCCAAACGCAGTGGTTGTGTACCCTTGGGATTCGCTGATAACACTAAGATTGTTTTGACTAGGCTGTCACTATTCATTGGATGGTTGTATTTATTTGCTATTTATATAATTTAAAGTCTGATAAACTACACCTTCAAATTCTACGATTTCTTATCAGAAGAATTCAATTAAAATTAACAAATTATGGCGATAATTTAGCTGATATCCCCAGGATCATCGACCGAGAGCAACCCAAAAGCGATGCTTAGGAGTCGTGTAAAAATAAGTTGAACAATTTAATATTTGTAGTGCGCGCAGCGTTCGACTGAGCGCTCACGCCGAAGTCTTGCCCGCGCGAGCAAGATGCTCGCACTACGTATTTTTACTTGATGCCTTAGGGCGGTAAATTACGCAATCTCAACAATACCATTGCGATCGCATATTTTTTACTCCGCTTCCGTCGCCGCTAACTTTTACTCAGCTTCCCCAATTAAAGTAAAAGCTGCCCAATCAACGGGATTTGGATTGTTTTTCATCGTCGTCAGCATCGCCTGTCGCAGCGCTTGCGCCTTGTCAGGGCTTTTTTGCAGATTTTGATAAAATTCCGTCATTAATGATGCTGTGGGCGCATCTGGAACCGACCACAAGGACACTAAGACACTGGGTACACCAGCAGAAATTAACGAACGAGATAAACCAATTACCCCATCCCCAGAAATCCGTCCGCGTCCGGTGTCGCAAGCGCTTAAAACTACTAATTCTGCATTGAGTTTTAAATCGAGGATTTCTGCTGCTGTTAATAAACCATCACCTTTTTGATTTCCCTGGCTACCGGGTGAGTTTGGTGCAAGAGCGATCGCACTATTTAAACCTTGGATATCATCAAAGATACCGTGAGTTGCTAAATGTGCAAATCGCGCTTGGGTTAAACGCCCAATTACTGCTGCTTTCGTTGCTTTGCTACCGATGAGCGGTTGGGTTTTGAGTAATTTAGCGATCGCATTTGCTTCTTTTTCTGCACCAGGTAAAGATGTTAATTGTTGCGGTTTGTCGCCAATTTTCGGGGAAATAAAAGGCATAGTCGGATTACCCACAATCAAGGTATTATTCCCCTGTATCGCTTGCTTTCCTATACGTTGCAGTTGTTTGTGAGTTAAATCTAAAACCTGAATTGATGGCGATGTGAGAATCGTGTGCTTTTCAATTAAATATTTACCTTGCTCATCTTGTAAAGCCGGAAATGGCACGAGAAATAATCCACCTTGAGGAATGAAAGTCACTCTTTCATTGGGGTTTTGCGGTAATAAATCAGCAATCGGATTAATTAGTAATTGGTAGAGATGCTTTAAATTATTTTTTGCTGCGGGTGCATTGGGGTTGTAAACTACATTAACGCCACGAAAAGCTGTACCTCTTGTACCAATGGAGTTGCGGCTGGTAATTATATAATCATTTAAAGTTGTTTTATCTTTTTGCCACAATGGTTTAAGGTCGGTTTTGCGAAAGCTAACTTCACCTGTAGGTTTGATTACCCATATATAAAGTTCTGATTCTTTAATTTGGGGTTTACCTGCAATTAAAAATTCTTCCTTAATTATGGAATATTGAACCAAGTGAGAATTTTGCCTTTTGGCAATTTGTTGCATTTCCAAAATCGTGGGTAATTGAGGTGCTTTGGTAACATTATTATTCGTAGATAAGCGAGATGTTAATAACTCTAAAAACGCTCTAGCACGACCACGTTCTGATATTTCTAGTGCAGCTTCAGGTTTATTTTGAGCAATCAAAACCTGTTGCAACAGTTGGTAAGTAGCAAGTTGGGTTTCAAACAGAGAAACTTTATTCGCATCGCTTAATTTTGGTCTGAGAGATTCTAAAATATCTATGCCTGTACGTAAAGCTTGTTCTGCTTCTGATAATTTCCCCGATTGATAGAAGGCGCTACCTATATATCTAAAAGTTCGCGCTTGAGCAGGTTTATCACCAATTTCTTGAAAAATAGCTAAGGCTTGGGCAAAAGATTCTAACGCTTGCGGATATTGTTTTTGATAGGCGTAAACTCTGCCAAGATTACTCAGAGCAACTCCTTGTCCACCGCGATCGTTAACTTCTCGAAAAATAGTTAAAACTTGTTGAAATAACTCTTGTGCTTGGGAATATTCGCCTTGATTACGCCGAAAATCTCCAATATTATTGAGACAAGTTGCTTCTCCTCGGCGATTCCCTAATTGTTGAAAAATAACCAAGGCTTGTTGATAATATTCAACAGCTTGAGCATATTGATCTATAGTGCGGTAATACAAGCCAATAGAGTTAAGAATCAATGCTTCTTGTTTGCGATCGCCAATTTTTCTAAAAATATCTAAAGATTGCTGTAAATAACCTAATACTTGCGGATACTGCCCTAAACTAGTGTAAATTGAACCCAAGTCAGCAAGCGTAAAGGCTTCGCCAGAGCGATCGCCTACCTGTTTGCGAATAGCTAAAGCCTGTTGATAAAAGTCTAAAGCCTGAGGATACTGTCCTAAACCTTCATAAACTTTGCCAATATTATTCAGAGCAGTTCCTTCATTCAAGCGATCGCCTAATTCTCTAAATATATCTAAGGCTTGTTTATAAAATTCTAGTGCTTGGATATAATCGCCAAGGGTGCGTTGAACTATGGCAATGTAATTTAGGCTCAATGCTTCGCCTGGACGGTCTTTAAGTTGTCGATAGATTGCTAGCGCTTGTTGAAATGACTGTAATGCTGCTGTATATTGACTAGTCTGAATTTGGCGATCGCCTTGCTGATACAATCGGTCTGCTTCTGCTTTCTGTGCATTGGCTGGTTGCGCCAATACCTGTGACATTTGCAAGAGTGTTAGAAAGTTAGCCGTTGGCGAGAAAATTATCAGGATGAGGGTAATAAATGCAATTAAACTCAGATTTCGATAACCCATAGCTGTTCGCCGTCCTAATTTCCATCAAACAGGAGTTCAAAAATATATATCTCTGGTTAATCTCAAGATATGCAAATTTAATACCAGTTTGAAAAATGATTGCGACAGATGGAAATCTGAAACGCTTATCCAATAGATGTTTCACAATCCAAAATCTAAAATCCAAAATGGTATAAGTATCCCATTGCCCGCATAAGCATTTACTGATATGCTGATGAACAACCAATACAATTTCTCAATACTTTCTCAATAGCTGGCATTAAAACCTTAACTGATACAGAAAGAACATCAAGGCATTTGTAATTAACTCCTCAAAGTTTCTGTTTAAATTTACACCTGGCAATTACTCGATTGATTGTCAGAATAGTCTTGATTTTTACTGTACTAACCTATATAGTTCTTCCCATCTTTCGCCGCTAAATTACTGAAAGTACCAATGCGGTTAGTTAATCATGTCCCAACGCACAATCCAAAGCATATATACAGATGGCGCTTGTACGGGAAATCCCGGCCCTGGTGGTTGGGGTGTCGTCGTTTACTTCAGTGATGGCTCAGTTCACGAGTTAGGCGGTGCATCATCCCACACCACCAACAATAAAATGGAAATGCAAGCTGCGATCGCAGCTCTCGAATTTCTGCAAACTTCTGGACAACAAAAACCCATCACTCTCTATACCGATAGCGAATACCTCATTAACTCAGTTACGAAGTGGATAAAAGGCTGGAAAAAGAAAGGATGGGTAAAAGCCGATGGTAAACCCGTACAAAACCAAGACCTGTTAGAAACTTTAGACAAACTCAATAGTTATATAGTAAATTGGGAATATGTTCGGGGTCATTCTGGTAATATAGGTAACGAGCGGTGCGATGTCATTGCCCGGACTTTTGCTACTGGCAAAGTTCCAACACTTACACAATCGTCCCTGACAGATTCTCACCAAGCATTACCACAACTAAATCAAATAAATGTAGCAAAAATAACTGAATCTCCAGCAACCTTGACAATAATTGAGACAACTCAACCAGAAAATAATTCTGGATCGCATATAACCACAATGGAGCCAACTATCATAAACTCTTCTGTTCCTATTGATGATAAGCCACCAGAAATGAGAGTGGCACAACTGCGCGCTCTGGTGGAAACATTACGTATTGCCGACGAAATAGCCACTAAAGGTTACTTAATCACTAGTTCGGAACTTGCCGATTTAATGGATGTTCATGCTAGTGCAGTTACCAGTCGAGGAGATCAATGGCGCTGGCGCAACTGGATAGTTTCACGAGTCAGACGAGAAGGTAATCAAATTCTCTGGGAACTGGAACGCGCTGACCAAGTAGGAGGTGAGGAAGATTAGGTAAAGAGGCAAGGGGGCAGGGAGCAGGGAGCAGGGGGACAAGGAAGACAAGGAGGACAAGGAGGACAAGGGAGACCAAAGCCCAATCCAAAGCCCAAAGCCCAAAGCCCAAAGCCCAAAGCCCCATGCCCCATGCCCCATGCCCTATGCCCTATGCCCCATTACTATACTTTCTTCCACGCCATTCTTTAGGCTGGCGGAATGCAGAAAGGAAAATTCGCAGCACAGCTAGAGGATCGGCTAAAGGCGAAAGCCAGAACAACCAGCCACCTTTAGCTGTTTTGCGATCGTAAGAGGGTGCGATCGCTAATAACATGGCAAAGCGAATCGCCAGCAAAAATATATTTAGTCCCAATAACAAGAGAATGGGAAGCTCGGCAGGTTGGGGGACAAGCAAACCATAACTCAGTAAAATCAGCAGGGGTAAACCTTGAACTGCTGAAAGTAGCCATAAATCCCCCCAAATCTGAGCGCGCGGCGATGCGTCTTTAAGGTCGAGGCTGCGCCCCCATTCTTTCCATGTTTCAATTGCGCCCTCATACATCCGTACTTTTAGCACCTTCGCCCCATCCAAAAAACCCACCTTAAATCCTTGTGCAGCAATATAGCGAGCTAAGGTAACATCATCACAAAAAGAACTACTTGCACTTGTATAACCATTGACCGCAGATAACACAGAACGCCGACATAAAAAGCACTGACCATTAGCCATTACTCGTTCTGGCTGTTCTGTATTCACACCGGCTGGGTCAAAGCGATACAGCAGAGTCATTAACAAAGCCGGTTGTAGCCAACATTCCCCAGGATATTTGAGAATAAACTGAGGTGACAGAGATACCAAATCATAGCCCTCTTTTTCGGCTGTCTGTACCAACCCAGCAATCAAACCAGGATGAGGTACAGTATCTGCATCCATCCCTAAAAACCATTCACTTCCTGGGGAAATCTGCAAAAAGCCATTATGTAAAGCCCAAGGACGACCCACCCAACCAGCAGGTAAGGGGTCATCTGTAAACACGCGAAAGCGAGGATCTCTTTGTTGTGCAGCCTTTACCAAATCAGCTGTACCATCTTGCGATCTGCTGTCTACAACAATTGCTTCCCGCATTTCATAGCTTTGCTGACTTAAGCCTTGCAACAGTGGGCTAATCCGCAAAGCTTCATTCAATGTTGGCACCACCACGCTGACACTACCAAAAATTTCCGGTGTTGGCTGTTGGGGTTGAATAGGCCGTTGCCGTGTCGGCCCCTTAAATAACCGTGAAAGTAAAATCGCTGTCGCTGGTATTTGCAGTAATAGTAATAAAAGCGATAAATCGGTCAGCGTAATTAAATATAAATTGGCAAGGGCTGTCATTTGTCATTTGTCATTGGTCATTGGTCAGAGACGCGATGAATCGCGTCTGTACAATTTGTCTCCCTTGTCAACGCCACTTGCTACAACGCGGGGAACCCGCGCAACGCAGTGGCTCCTCCTTGTCCCCTAGCCCCTAGCCCCTAGCCCCTCACCCCTAGCCCCTACTTCAAAGCCACCTTGACTTTTGCTACGGAAATTTCTGGAGTTCCAGCATCTACAGTCACAGCTTGTCCATTTGTACCTTGCCACCACAGTGCTACAGCCGGAGCTACACCTAGCAACAAACCTAGTAATACAGGGATAGAGAAGCCAGCAGCCAAACTCATAACAGTAGCAAAACCAAAGTTGCTTAAGTAAACAATCAAAGGTACATTCAGCTGCGATCGCTCTAATTTAATGGGGTTATTTCTCCATAAAAATGCAGCCACAGTCATAAATACCGATCCAGTACCCATCCAGCCAGCAAAGTTTTGGTAAGGCATACCAAAGAAAGCACCAGGCTGTTGCCAATACCAGAAGGGGAGAGAAGTTTGACTCATTGCTGGGTCAAGTACAAAATCCCAAGAAGTTAATAATAAAGCACCTAAGGCGATCGCACCTACATGACGCAACAAGCTGGGTTTTTTGTCTACTTCTAAACCAGCACGCGCCAACAGGTAAGAAACACATCCTACATAAAACCATGACAAAGGAATTGTGAACGGAACTAAACCAGCAATTTTATAGCCCAGTCCACTTAGATAACTATAGTGCCCAAAAGGAAAGCCAGTACTGGTTCCCGACAGTTCACTTCCTAGCGAAATAAACACTGAGGGCAGCAAAAATGCCAAAGCGCGACCTAATCCCAAAGTCCGGTAGGCATACAAAAATACAGCCGTCGCACCCAAAATCATATAAACCACACCACCTCCAGCCATACTCCACTGCATAGCGGTTTGTCCAACCTCAGTGAGGTTCATAATGATTTCGGCATTCGGCACGACTAGTAGTATACCTACAAGCCCAAATACCATAGACACGATATGACCAATCAGGCATACGCGCTCTGCAATAACAAGTTGTCTCATGATCGTTCCTTAACAAGATGTGACATTCGGCTACTCGGCTGCTAACAGTTTACAAATGTTTAAGAAAAAATTTAACTAGTTATCTACAAATTCTCTGTAAACTTGTCGAACTGTTTCGGCACGAGCATAATCAACGATTGCTAGAACCGAGAAAATATAAGATGATAGAGTAACAGTCTAAGGCATGAAATAAAAAATCTATACCTCTGACTCAGACCTTTATTCACAGTGCTATCAGCTCCTAGCTAAAGCAAAATTAAGTTTTAGCATCAACAAGCCAATTCAGGGTTGATAGGAGTTATGTATAAACAAACTCATAAAACCCATTGAATCAAGACTGTAATTACCTCCTCATAGTCGAGGAATCATAGTTTCACTTGCTACAAAAATATAACCCATGCCGATTTTGCAACGCATCCCTTGGGTTTCTCTCACACTATTACTATTGAGCTACAGTACCTTGGGCTGGGTAATATCTGAGACCAAAGCCCCTTTGTTTATTTGGGGAATTACTGTGTTAGGTATCTTACTATTTGTAGGCTGCTTAACTGTCCCCTGGACAAGGATGACACAATTATCTATTGTTGTTTTTAAATCCAATACTAGGACTTTTTTATTTTCAGTTTTGGCAGCCTTCTTATTCTTTGTCATGCTTGCTTGGTTTCGCATGTTCCTTGACACATTGCTAATCATAGCGGCAGCTATCTTAGCGAGAATAGACTTTCAAGCAGCTGGATACAAAGAAGGGCAAGCTTTTTGGATTACATCTGCACTTTCATTAGCAGGTGTAGCCTTAGGCGCAGGAATGCAAATTCTCTATCTCCGCCACTGGGCAATCCTTTAATTTTCCTTGACGGACAATTTTCTCATAAAAAAATAGGGTGTAAATTAGCTAATACTCACTTAAATTAAATATTTTGGCGTTAGGACTGTCAAAAGCTAGCTTGGACTTTGGACTACTGACTTTTGACAACCTAAGTGCGAAATATAGAATTTAAGTGCGTAATAGCTTACCACCCTATTTTTTTCAGCTATTTCCTAGCTAGCAACCGGTTCAGCTGCAGCAGGTGCGTAAACACTGACTTTTTTACGAGTTTTACCCTTTCTTTCAAAGGTAACAACACCGTCGATTAACGCAAATAAGGTGTCATCGCTACCAATACCAACATTGTTACCAGGGTGGAATTTAGTACCGCGTTGACGTACCAGAATATTTCCAGCACGGACAACTTGACCGCCATAGCGTTTTACGCCTAGACGTTGAGCATTAGAGTCACGACCGTTGCGTGTACTACCTGTTCCTTTCTTATGAGCCATAATTTCCTTTTGTGACTTAACTTTTATTGATTATTCTCAGCAGTGGTTTCTTCAGGGGAAGCTTGAGCAGTTATTGCTGCTTCTTCCAAAGCTAGAACTGCACCATTGAGGTTAATTGAATTAATCAACAGTCTAGTGATTTCCTGGCGATGTCCGCGTTTTTTGCGGGTTTTCTTCTTCGGCTTCATTTTGTATACCAGGACTTTACGACCTCTCAGATGCCGTAATACAGTCCCTTCTACAGTCGCCCCTGCTACTAGCGGCTGACCAATGTTGAGTTCGCCGTCGTGTTGGATTAGTAATACCTTGTCTATTGTAACTTTCTCATCAGGTTGAGCAGCCAATAGCTCAATATCGTAAAAGCGGCCAGCTTCAACTTTTAGTTGTTTACCGCCAGTTTCAATAATTGCGTAAGTCATCGAATTGTCCTTGAGGTTGCCGTACAGGTAGCTGGCCTTGCTTACTTTGAGATAAGCGGTTTTTATGCTTTTGCCAGCTTTTGCAGTATGTCTACCTGATCCGAGCAGGAATTAGACAGACAATCTAAAATTGTATCTTATTGACTGCTATAGAGCAACATAACACAACTATTTTCACCACAAAAGTCTCAACGATAGGGCTATTTGCGCGATCGCCAAATTAAATAATAGATTTTTCCAAAAAATTTTTGCTGATTTGGCGAAATTGAGATTTGCGCTGATGTAGATCAATGAGACACAGAACAGCACCGAAAAGTCTGAGCAGCAGATCATAGTTGCTCAGATTTTCTCTATTCTCCGGTTACAGCACTACAAACCAGGGATATTCTTTATAAATTTTGCAAAACTTTAAAATATTTAACTTTTAAAAAAATAACTATTAGCTATTCACGGTTGTAAAGAGCGATCGCTTGTCATTTATAGCCATCCTCAATTATTTGTGAAATATTACATTTATGGTTGTTGCTCGTCAACAGTCAACAGCCAAAACCATAACCTTTCATAAATTGACCGACATTAACTTATATTGACTCAATCACATGAAAAGAATAGACGTAGAACAAAGAACAATTCTCATAGGTTTAGCTGGTAGTCATGGCTATGGATTAAACCGTCCCGATTCTGATTTTGACTACCGAGGCATTTTTATCGCCCCTAAAAGATATTACTTGGGGTTCGATAACATAGAACAAAAAGAAAATGGTTGGGACGAGCCAGGAATATTTTCGTTTTTAGATAATAATCAAGATACAGTTATTTATGAATTAAAAAAAATCCTACATTTATTAGCTGGAGCCAATCCCAATGTATTAGAATTACTCTGGTTGAATAACTATCCCGTACTTACAGATATTGGCAAGCATTTAATTAATCATAAACAAATATTTTTAAGCAAGAAAGTTAAACATACTTATTCTGGTTATGCTTTCGCTCAAATCAAAAAAATGGAAACCCATCGTAAGTGGTTATTAAATCCTCCCGAAAAGAAGCCACTACCGTCAGATTTTGGCATAGAAGACGAATTACCTTTAGTTAAAGAAGACCTTAATGCATTTTTAGAGTATCTTTATCTGTTAATTAGAGGAAGAATCGAATTTTTAGAAGAAGCTGAACAGTTATATAAACTACTGACAGCAGATATAGATTTCAAAGGCGTACTCAAACAGTACACCCTACCCGACGAAACTATGGAATACACGCAAAAGCTCACCAACAGCCGCAAAGATTTTATCCGTCTGCTGCAAAAAAGTCAAAGCTATCAAATAGCTTTAAGAGAATGGCAAGCTTACTTATCATGGCAGAAAAATCGCAATCCAGCCAGAGCAGAAATGGAAAGCAAATCTGGATTTGATTTGAAGCATGGGATGCATTGTATTCGACTATTGCGTAGTGGACTGGAAATTTTGCAACAAGGAGAAATTACTGTTGATAGAAGAATCGCTGGTGATGCAGATGATTTAAAAGCGATTCTTCAAGGTGCATATACATACGAGCAAGTAATGAAAATGGCGGAAGAATTAGTTGCAAAAATGGAAACTGCTTATGCACAATCAACTCTCCCCCATAAACCTAACTTGGAGCAAATTAACAACTTATGTATGGAGTTAGTAGAAATGCAAGGATGGGAATAAATTAACAGTGAGAGCGGGGTTATTCCAGCAGATCAATTTTCCCCATTTTCATATTCTTCTCTTGCTTAAATTTACACCTAAACCTCAAGTCATAACCATTTGCTAGATCCCCGACTTCTCTAAGAAGTCGGGGATCTGGGGAGCATCCCAATTTTGACGCAATACCCTTCAAGGGTATTGCTATACCAACAAAGCCTGCCTTCGCAGGCTAAAAGTTTGATAGCCTGCGAAGGCAGGCTTCGTATTTCTAGCCCCACCCTTATAGGGTGAGGGCGTT
>NZ_JACJQG010000028.1 GCF_014696435.1 Calothrix anomala FACHB-343
TCCCAACAAATCGCCTTGAAGAAAGATAAACCTCTATGGTTACGCTTGGTTTTTAAACTAAACTGTTTAGTTTGCACTTGGTAACAGCTTCGCCAGCTCTTCCCCAAAAACCCAAAAAAAGCGATCGCGAGCAATGGTAATAAATCTTCCTTCAACAGTAATGACGGTACTTACTGCGTTGATTGCGCGGATTTAGGCTGCAATTGTGCTGAATTTGTGAGCATGAGTCCTGATTGTAGTGTCCTTGATTGTCATGCTTTAGATTGCAGTGCTTTAGATTGTAGTGGTGCTGATTGTAGCTTCCTGGATTGTGGTAGCTGTGGCTAACTAAATAATTTTATTTTTCAGTAGTTCAAAAGTAATGGTCTTATGGTATATATGTAATACGGTAATCCTAGCAATTATTCGTAGATTATTGGCAGGGGAAGAGCAGTGGGCATATTAGTTGAAAATGTATCCAAGAATTTTGGAAGTTTCCAAGCTATCGATCGGGTAAATTTAGAGGTAAAAACTGGTTCTCTTGTTGCCTTGCTTGGCCCATCAGGCTCTGGGAAATCCACCCTGCTAAGGTTAATTGCAGGCTTAGAGTTACCAGATAGTGGCAAAATCTTTTTAACCGGTAAAGATGCCACCTATCAAAGCGTGCAGGATCGCAATATTGGGTTTGTTTTCCAGCACTACGCTCTATTTAAGCATAGGACTGTACGTCAGAATATTGCTTTTGGCTTAGAAATTCGCAAGGTTCCCGCCAAGAAAATTCAAGGGCGGGTAGAACAGTTACTAGAATTAGTACAATTGACCGGATTAGGCGATCGCTATCCTTCACAACTTTCTGGCGGACAAAGACAACGGGTAGCTTTAGCTAGGGCTTTGGCTGTAGAACCAGAAGTGTTATTACTGGATGAACCCTTTGGGGCGCTGGATGCGAAAGTGCGGAAAGATTTACGCGCATGGTTACGCCGCCTCCATGATGAAGTTCATGTTACCACTGTTTTCGTTACCCACGACCAAGAAGAGGCAATGGAAGTCTCCGACGAAATTGTGGTGATGAATAAAGGGCGCGTGGAACAAGTAGGAACTCCAGAGCAAATTTACGATCATCCTGCTAGTTCCTTTGTGATGAGTTTTATCGGCCCGGTAAACGTGTTACCTAGTTCTTCGCGGATTTTCACAAGCAGCGAATTTGAAGTTCCCCATCCAGAAGTATTTTTACGCCCACAAGATGTGATTGTCGAGAAACATGCCAACGGTGCAACTACACCAGCAACCGTGAGCCGAGTAATACATTTAGGCTGGGAAATTCAAGTAGAATTAAGCTTAGATGAAGGGCAAGTGGTGATGGCGCATTTAACACGCGATCGCTATAAAGAATTAGAATTAGAACCACAACAACGGGTTTATGTCAAGCCCAAGGATGCTAAATCTTTCCCCTTGTCTTATTCGATTTAAAGAGACTTAGTTTTAATTCCCACATTTTTGTGCATATTCCGCCAAGAACTGAAGTTCTTGGCTCATAGCTGAAGTCCACTCAAGTGGACTGAGGATGAAGTTTAGTCTACTTCAGTAGACTTGAGCTATGAGGCTGGGAATTCATTCCTAGCCGGAATAACAACGAAGCGGGAGATTAAAAAGATATGGGTAATGATTAGGCTAATCCTGAGGGCATGATTTTTAACCTAAAAATGGCTGTAAATTCCAGATAAATCGCCGCTACCCGTCAATTTTCAGAGACATTGAGAAAATTAAAGGTTAAAACAGATACAAGTATTGATTTTCTCAATGTTTAAAATTGTATGGGATTTAATATCATCGGTGCAGTAGTCAACTTTGTTATTCCTGCTGCTGAAAAAATTATTTCAGCATTTATTGACCATAAATTTAGTAAAGAAGATAAACGTAATCTACCAGTAAAAGTTCAAGAAATTAGACAAGATCAGCGTATAAGACAGGCAGAAATAGACTATTATAACCGTCGAGAAGTTAGAGAAAAAGAATTACTACAAATTCAAGAATTACGCCTCAAAGCAGATATACAAATTGCAGCCGCAAAAGCAGAACGAGAAGAAAGGGCGCTGCAATTAAAGCAAGAAGAATTAGAAGACAAGCGCAAGTTAAGCGCCTTGTATTTAGATTTAGTTCGCGAGAAAACAGCTAAAGAAATTGAACTCCAACAAAAGGAAATTCAAGCGATTTTTGACCAACAAAGGTGGCCTGGTGTTTTAAGTCGTGATGAAGCCCAGAGAATTTTTATTGATGAACAAAAGAAACCACGCTTATTAATGTTAGTTCCACCACCAGATATCAGCGAGGATTTCCCGATATCATTTCGCGACAGTTTGAATAAAGAAATTCGCAATCAATTAAAAATATTTTTAGAAAAGTATTATTCACTTCAGGGTGATTTATGCCCAGTGGAATTTTACGGTAAATATTTTGAGCGTTCGGTATTCGATGCAGAAATTAAGCAGTTAGAAACAATTTTATCTGCTGTACCAACAGCAATAATTTACACGGATGTTACAGACCACGAAGTTTATTTTAATGTTCGGTTTTGGGGATTGCAAGAGCCAGTATCTTTATCTTTTGAACCTTGGAATTGGGAAGAAGTCAAAAAAGAACTTGAAGAAGCTGGTAATGATGAAAAACAAAGTCTTCGGGTAATTAGACAAACAATTGTCACTTTACATAAACTGTTAGCAGCCTTTTTAGCTGATTGGTATTATCTGAATATTAATCCAAATTATGAACCTCAGTTATTTAACATAGAGTCAGATATCCCTGACGAGTGGAAATCAACGCTTATTGAAAAACTGACTTCTATTAGGCAACAGTATAGAGAAATTTATGACAATGAGTTGAAAGCACTAGCAGATTTACCAAACCAAAAAACTCAAATATGCCAGAGAGAAGTTGATAAAGATGGGGAATTCCAGAAAATACATTATCCAAGAAGAAAAAGGTTGGATTCTTCCTCCTCTGCTTCCTCTACCTCCCCTGCCTACACAGCGATGGGAGATTTTTTTAGTTGGAAGTTCCATAAGTTAGAATTACAAGCAGATTTGCAAAACAAAAAAAATCAGATATGGCGATGTATAAAAACTCTTTCTGGGCATAGTCATTGGATTAATTCTGTTACCATAAGCCCTGATGGTAAAAAATTAGCTAGTGGCAGTGGAGATGGTACTATAAATTTGTGGAATCTAAGTAATGGTCAGATTATCACTACTGTGAATGGGCATTCATATCCAGTTAGATCGGTTGCTTTTAGCCCTGATGGGCTGATTCTTGCGAGTGGTAGCAATGATAATACAGTTAAACTCTGGTCTTCTATCACGGAAAATGCTTTTGTAAGTAAGATTTTAACAGGACATTCAGATAATGTGATTGCAGTCGCCTTTAGCCCTGATGGTACAATATTAGCTAGTGGTTGTGCAGATACAACAATTAAAATATGGGATCTAAAAAATAATCAGTTAATTTATACATTCTATGGACATAAATACGCTGTTATGTCTGTTGTATTTTCTGTGAATGGAGAAACATTAATTAGCGGTAGTATTGACGACACTATTAAGATATGGGATTTGAAAACAAAAGCAGTCATTCATACGATTAAAGCAGACTCAAGTTCAGTTAGAAGTGTTGCTATTAATCCTGATGGTAAGATTATTGCCAGTGGTCACTTTAACGAGACTGTTAAAATTTGGGATCTTCAAACTGGGAACCTTATCCACACATTTACTGGGCATATAAATACTGTTAGCTCAGTTGCCTTTAGTCCTGATGGGAAAACTTTAGCTAGTGCCAGCGTTGATAGTAAAATTAAACTTTGGCATTTAGGCTCAAAAGAGTTGATAAATACTCTTTCATTACATGCATCAGATATAGGCTCAATCGCCTTTAGTCCGGATGGAAAAACGATTGTTAGTGGTAGCAAGGACAAAACAATTAAAATTTGGCGTTGTGAGTAATATTGAGAGGGGTATGACAGAGCTATTTTTCATGTAGAGTTATTGAGAGTGCGATCGCTCTTTATTAAGACTCTCTCAAAAATTAAGGATAATTGTAGGTTGGGTTGAACGAAGTGAAACCCAACAAACCCCTGGAAATGTTGGGTTTCGTTCCTCAACCCAACCTACGCAGCTTAAGGTTTTTGGCACTGACTGAACTGTATTTTAATGTAGAGTGATTGAAAGTGCGATCGCTCTTTATTAAGACCCTCTTAAAAGTGGTAACATTTCAGCGATCGCAATCTGTAAATCAGGAAACTGTAGAGGCGAAATAGTCTCATTTTCTGCCAAAATCACTTCACTTTGATAGCCATCTTCAGTTGGTTCTCGAAATACATGTAATTGACGCCCAATTACATCTAATACCCAATAATCTGCAATTCCTGCTTTTGAATAAGCTTTTCCTTTAGTTTCACAATCTAGTTTAAGACTGCTATCTGCTACTTCAATAATTAGATAAACTTCTGAAGGTGTAGGATGATGATCTGCATAGTCTAGTGGGTCTATTTTAACTACAGCAATATCAGGTTCTGGTTCAGACCGTTCATTTAACTTTACTGGATCTTGAATCGATACCCAAGCCCGATTTGCTAATCTATTTTTTAATAAATAATCTGTCCTCCCCAGAGATGAACGATGGGCTGTCCCTTTTGCAATCATCCAAATAATCTTTCCTTCTAAAAGTTCTACACGTTCATCATCAGCGAAAATTCCAGCCTCAGCCATTCGGTGGTATTCATCCACAGTCCACAGGCGAAGCTGTAATGTTGTGTCTGTGTTTTGCATGGTTTGTTTAGCAAAGCTGAAGGTTAATTAATATCCTATTTTAATCCTGAGTTACTGCATCAAATAGTTGTGATACTTTGACATTCATTTGATTAAATTGTGGAGAGAGAATCACTTCATCACCTGAAAAGTTACCCACCTCAGTGTAAATATTTCCAGTTAATTCTAAAACCAAGACAGTTTTATTTTCAGGGTCAATGATCCAATATTCAGGAATTCCACAATCTTGATATTGTCCGCGCTTGGCAATAAAATCTCTATCTCGTTGTAATTCTCCTGGACTGACTACTTCAATTACTAGTAGTGGAGGTAGCATTGATAAGCGAATAGTATTACGTTTTGCTAATTGCTGAATATGTTCTTCCCGAATAATAGTCAAGTCAGGATAACGGTTTCTGGGTTCTCCTCTAACTTCCAGTTCTAAGCCATGTCCTCGAACTCGATCAATTCCTACAATCATTGCAAAAATTAAGAAAAGACGATTTGCAATCTGAACATTAGTTCCAGATTCTGGAGGCATCTCGATTAACTCTCCATTAAACAATTCATAGAGTTTTTCTGTGCCATCATCATAAGATAGGTATTCTTCAAAGGTTTGAAATTGATGTTTAACTGGTAGCATCATAGTTTCTCATGATGAGTTTTAATGTAAGTTTAGCGGATTTCTCTCAGCCGTCTCATGAATACTATTCCAAATGACTATTGACTATTGACTATTGACAATCCCCACCAGTTAGCATTTGCCTCGCCCTACTTAAACCTCAATAATTTGAATTTCATCAAGCCGATTAATTACCACATCCGCACCTTGGACATGATCTAATTTATTAATCCAAGTAATCCCAATACTACCTGCGGCTTGAGCATTCTTTGCCATTTGCATATCACCGACAGAATCACCTACCATTAATGTAGCGCTTGATTCTACTTCTAAGGCTTGGCAAGCTTGTAAAAATAGTATGGGATCTGGTTTACTCGGCCCTTCATCTACTCCCTTTTCTAGCTGGATATAATCGCTTAGTTGATGATGTGCGACAAAGTTTTGGACTTCTTGAGTTGTGGCTGCTGAGACAATACCGAGTTTTAATCCTGCTTCGGAAAGTAACTTCAACACCTCCACGCTACCTGCAAATAGTGGCGAAGGAGTCTGACTGATGTATTTCTCGGCTTCATCCAAGGCTTGACGGGCAATTTTTAAAGATTCAAACCATCCCTTACCAGTTTCCGCAATATATGCGGCGGTGGCGATTTCTGTTTCGCGGCGACTGGCGACTGACATAATACCTGCTGGATCGAGGCTATTTCCATTGACACCAAAAGCCATGAGTAAGGGTTCGCCAATACCAGGGAATTGTGCATCTACTAACCTGGCTGTTCTTTGAGCGAGCGATCGCAAATACGCTTCTGAATCTTCTAGAGTACCGTTTTTATCAAACAAAATCGCCTGAATATTGGTAAATGTGATATTTCTACATTTAATAGTTACCAAAATCTTCACCCCTGGATATCAATAAAAAATTTCTAAAAATCACAATTTAGAATTGCTATAATCCCATAAAAAAAGAGGGAAAATCCCCCTTTTTGCAAAACTTTCATCTTTTTAATTACAGACAATATAGAAGTGTATTACTCTTCAATAGCTGCTGGAATTTCTTCTTCAATAGCTGCTGGGATATCTTCTTCTGTTGCTGAAGGAATTTCTTCTTCAACTACAGCATCAGCAGCAACAGCAGTGATACCTTGTTGTTTTGCTAGCAACTGTTCGCGATATTTAGCAGCCATTTCTTCTGCTTTATCGTAAACCAAATCGCGGTTCTTAATCATGTCACCTGGTTCTGGTTCCAGCTGCTTAGTTGATAAGGAGATCCGACCTCTTTCTGCATCTAAGTCAATGATCATCACTTTCACTTCATCATTAACATTAAATACACTGTGAGGTGTATCGATATGCTCGTGAGAAATTTCCGAGATGTGTAATAGACCGCTCACACCGCCGATATCAATGAATGCACCGTAGGGCTTAATACCGCGCACTGTACCAATTACAACTTCACCAACTTCGAGGCGGTTCATCTTCCGCTCAACTAGCGCCCGACGGTGAGACAGAACTAAGCGATTACGTTCTTCATCTACTTCTAGGAATTTTAATGGTAGTTCTTCACCTACCAATTCTTCTTTGGGTTTACGAGTGCTGATGTGGGAACCGGGAATAAACCCGCGTAATCCCTCAATCCGCACTAATGCACCACCACGGTTAGTAGCAAATACACCAGAACGAACTGTAGCATCTTCAGCTTGTAGCTGACGTACACGCTCCCAAGCCCGCATATATTCAATCCGACGAATCGAGAGAGTCAACTGACCATCTTCGTTTTCGTCGGTGAGAATGAAAAATTCCCTTGTTTCGTTAGACTGTAATACTTCTTCCGGGGCATCGACCCGGTTAATTGACATTTCTTGTATAGGTATATATGCTGCGGTTTTAGCACCTATGTCAATCAGAGCGCCGCGCGGCTCTATACTGAAAACGGTTCCTGGTACAATATCGCCAGGGCTAAAGTGGTAATCGTACTTATCAAGTAGAGCAGCGAAATCTTCGTGAGTAAATCCAATTTCTGTAGCGGTTAAATTCTGATTGACCATGCTAATTTGTTCCTGGTTCTAGTCTCCGTAATTTTTTGTCGCAAGTGGAATTATTAGACAAGCGCTTATCTTGCTAGTCTAAACCTATTTCATCCTAGCGTAGAAAAGCTAGTAACAACACATATTAACTTCCAGATAGAAGATTATATCATAATGCCTGATGACAAGTCATTTATCGGAAGTTGGTGTTTATCGTCCAGGGTTTTTCACCCTAAGTATTCATAATTCGTTATCAAATTACTCATAATTAGAGTCTTTGACCCAGCATCTAGCTTACACCAAAGTCTTCCCCAATTATTCAGGATTATCAGGAATTATCGCTAATTAAAGTAATGGCAGATAGTTTAATTTTTACTCGGCAAACTAATTCTCTAGGCTTTAAAGCTAAATATCTGCTGATACTACAAAGTTACCAGCAGATATTTAGCTTTCGATGGTATTAACAATCTGGGAATAGCGAACTAGTCGTCTTTTTTCGCAATTCGGGGGGGTTCACGAAATGCGATCGCAAAGAAGAGAACTCCGATACACAGAGTGAAAATTAAGATGTACGCAACGCTTTCCATATTACAAGTTCCTGCCTATCCAGCCAGTAATATTATTGTAGCAAGCTAGGGGATTGGGGACTGGGAACTAAGTATTAAGTACTGAGAAAACACTTTTCTAGCCCTGGTTCCCCTAGTCCCTAGTCCCTAATAACTAGAGGGCTTCCTTACGGCGGGTTGTCTTATCACCCACTTTCTGGAATAGACCCCACTCTACTTGCTCTTCTAGATCCGCTTCCACACCAGCGAATACATCGCGGTAGATGGTACGTGAACCATGCCACAAGTGACCAAAGAAGAATAACAGAGCAAATACAGCGTGTCCAAAGGTAAACCAACCTCTAGGAGATGTGCGGAATACCCCATCAGAGTTCAAGGTTTCCCGGTCGAATTCAAATATTTCGCCGCCTTGAGCCTTACGGGCGTATTTCTTCACATCGGCGGGATCTGTAAATGTTTGACCATTCAAATCGCCACCGTAGAAGCTAACGGTTACACCAGATTGTTCAAAGCTATATTTGGATTCTGCCCGACGGAATGGGATGTCAGCGCGGACGATACCATCTTTGTCGGTCAAAATAACTGGGAAGGTTTCAAAGAAGTTGGGCAGACGACGCACGGTCAATTCTCTGCCTTCAGAATCTTTGAATACTGCGTGACCTTGCCAAGATTGGGCAATACCATCACCCTTAACCATTGGCCCTGTACGGAATAAACCGCCTTTAGCAGGGCTGTTACCAACGTAATCGTAGAAGGCCAGTTTTTCAGGAATTTGTGACCAAGCTTCAGAAAGGCTGGCACCATTAGCCACGCTGGTTTGAACGCGGCGATTAATTTCTTGACGGAAATAGCCTTGATCCCATTGGTAACGGGTAGGGCCAAACAGTTCAATTGGTGTAGCTGCGTTACCGTACCACATGGTACCAGCGACTACGAAGGCAGCAAAGAATACCGCAGCAATACTGCTAGAAAGTACGGTTTCAATGTTACCCATCCGTAGGGCTTTGTAAAGCCGTTCGGGTGGTCTAACTGTGAGGTGGAATAAGCCTGCAATAATGCCGACGATACCAGCAGCTATATGGTGAGCAACAATACCACCAGGATTAAAGGGGTTAAAGCCACCTGGCCCCCATTCGGGTGCTACTGGTTGGACGCTACCTGTAACTCCAAAGGCATCGGAAACCCACATACCCGGGCCGTATAGTCCAGTGAGGTGAAAAGCACCGAAGCCAAAACAGAGTAAACCAGATAAAAATAGGTGAATGCCAAACATTTTTGGCAAGTCGAGAGCAGGTTCACCAGTACGAGGATCTCTAAAGAGTTCCAAATCCCAGTAAACCCAGTGCCATACGGCTGCTAAGAACAACAAACCAGAAAGGACAATGTGAGCAGCAGCAACGCCTTCAAATGACCAGAAACCAGGATCTGTTGCGGGAGCGCCAGTAACGCTCCAACCACCCCAAGATTGAGTGACGCCCAAACGTGCCATGAAGGGTAACACGAACATCCCTTGACGCCACATTGGGTTAAGAACCGGATCGCTGGGGTCATAAATAGCTAGTTCGTACAATGCCATCGAACCAGCCCAGCCTGCCACTAGAGCTGTGTGCATCAAGTGTACAGAAATCAGTCGCCCTGGATCGTTCAGAACGACTGTGTGTACTCGGTACCAGGGTAGTCCCATCGACTACGCTCCTCCTCGATGAGTTAGTTTACAAAGCAATTTTCTTACGGAAGTTATGGGCGGCAAAATTTACCGCTCTTGCTTCTCTGTTGTTTTTGTTATTGCCAGGGTATTTCTTACCACAGCCTAGTCTTATTAGACAAATAGTGTGGTTGCTCTGGCAGTGCTGACACGCTGGGCGCTCTTTACCCGTTTGGGTAGCGATCGCTCTATGATTTTTCACTACCTAAAAGTTCTCTTACGAAAACTCTTCCTGATTCTTGGAGAATCAGCTAAATGTCTTGAAAGACATTTGGGTAGTTAAGCGTGCTAGGCAAGTGCCAAGCAAAAATGAGAATATTTTAAAAAGTGTAACTATTGATGGAACGCTTTGCAAGCGTGTAAATAGATGCGATCGCGTAGCATCTATGATATTTTTCGCTACCAATCCCGGTCATACATCTAATTTACGTATTCTTCTGGAGGAATCGAGAAGGGGACAAGGGGGACAAGGAGGACAATTGTAGAGACGCGATTCATCGCGTCTCTGCCCAATGCCCAATGCCCAATGCCCAATGCCCCATGCCCTAATTTACTGCGCGAAGGCTTGAATGTTGTGCAGCTGACATTTGGCTTCAGCAGTACCCAAGCGTTCGATTACCTGTTCTGCTGTGATCAAACGCTTCAGCACTACTTGTCCGATGGTGGTATTTGTCGGTGCGGCTGTTGTTGGCTTTACTTCTACGGTTAAAACAGCTTCTTCTACACGATATAGCCACAACAACTCGTTATTTTCTACCAAACAAACATTCAGTTTCTGAATATCCGGTTGGCGACGCCATGCGGTGATTTGCCAGAGTCCATCAGACGCCCAGACTCTAGAAACTGTCCAACCTTCCGAGAGGAAAAAATATTTCACGTTCTTAGTCTCACTATTAGACTATTAATCCTGCTGATTACGATATCGCGATCGCCTTCCGGGCTGATGTATATTGCGCAATATTATTGTCAGCAAAGCTAGGCAGTAAATGGCTGATTTTTGATTGACACTACTTGGCCTTTGCTCAAGGCTAAACTATCTCAAATATTTTGGATCGCTTCTCACCGTGACGACAAAATCAATTACTGTTGTAAATCTTAATAAATGTCTATTTTTCTACTCAAGTTAATCAGATTTTCAAGTGGGGCATTGGGCATTGGGCATTGGGCATTGGGCATTGAGCATTGGTAAAAGTTTCAAGGGTATTTACGTTTTGTAATACTTATTATTTCAAGACAGTCAATCACGAGAAAATCTCACAACCAAACATAAAAATCTCTTACCTAACCCCTATTTTCAGGCTAGCCATTCACGCCAGGTTTTGGCACAACCAAGCATGAAAATCTGTCTTTCCCCTGTCCCATACCCCATGCCCTATGCCCTATGCCCAATGAGTCAAATCCGCAATTATCTGGGTATTTAATCTCAGGATATGGATTTTTGGCGGATTTTTGTCGTAAAGATTGCTATTTTTATGTAGGCAATTCACCAACGTATAGTAAAATGACTCACCGCCTACCTCAATAATTTTCCAGATATGACCAGGTTTACCTTATCAGTTAGACGATGGAGACGGATGACGCAATTCCTGTCTTTATTCTGTCTATGTTTAGTTTTGGTTGTGAGTTGCGCTCCTCGTCAACAAACATCCACACCAAATAATCCTGGAACTCCGGCTACAGGTACAGGTGATGGACGGATTACTATCGGGACGACAAGCAAACCCAGAACTTTAGATCCGGCTGATGCTTATGAATTGGCATCGTTGGGTTTAGTGTTTAATATGAGCGATCGCCTCTATACTTATGAGCCTGGTAGCACAGAAATTAAACCCCAACTGGCGACAGCATTACCCAAAGTCAGCGCAGATGGTTTAACCTACACCATCCCCTTACGCCAAGGAGTCGTTTTCCATGATGGGACTCCCTTTAATGCGGAAGCAATGGCCTTTACTATCAAGCGCTTCATTGAAAATAAAGGTAAACCTTCCTTTTTACTAGCTGATATTGTCGATTCTGTCACAGCTGCATCTGAGAACGAGTTAACTATCAAGCTGAAAAAACCGTTTGCGGCGTTTCCTTCACTACTGGCGTTTTCTGGTGTATGTCCAGTTTCACCAAAAGCTTACGAAATCGGTGCGGGGAAATTTAAGCCGGGGACATTTGTGGGAACCGGGCCTTATAAGTTAGCCCAATATGGTACTGATTCCTTAAGATTGGATGTGTTTGATAAATATTGGGGCGAAAAACCAGCGAATCAAGGAATTAACGTCCAAATTCAAACTAGCCCAGTGAACTTGTTTAACGCCTTCCGTACAGGTGCAGTTGATGTAGCTTATCTTTCTTTACAGCCCGATCAAATCCGTAACTTAGAAGAAGGGGCGAAGAAAGGAGATTGGCAAGCGATTAGCGCTCAAGGTAGTGTAGTGAGTTACATGGTTTTGAACCGGAATCAGAAACCGTTGGATCAACCAGAAGTCAGACAAGCGATCGCATCCTTAATCGATCGTCCACTGTTAAATCAGCGCGTGTTGTTTAATCAAGCCGATCCGCTTTACAGCATGATTCCCACCACATTTAATGTGTCTGCGCCTTTATTTAAAGATAAATATGGTGATGCTAGCTTTGATAAAGCGAAACAACTCTTAACTGGCGCTGGTTTTTCTAAAGAAAATCCCGCCAAAGTACAAGTTTGGTATCCTTCAAGTTCTGCTACTCGCAGTTTAGTCGCCCAAACACTCAAATCACTAGTCGATCAAAAAATGGATGGAATCTTGCAATTTGAAATTAGTACCGTAGAAGGTGCGACTTTCTTTAAAGACATTAGCAAGGGTTTATATCCAGCCGCTTTACTTGATTGGTATCCAGACTTTTTAGATCCTGATAATTACGTGCAACCATTCTTATCTTGTCAGAAAGGTTCTGTTGCTAAAGGCTGTGAAGATGGCGGCAGTCAAACTCAAGGTTCTTTCTATTACAATGAAACCATCAATAAGCTCATCGACCAACAACGCAAAGAACAAAAACCAGAAGCACGTAAGCAAATATTTACCCAAATTCAAGAACAGGTAACAAATGATGTGCCTTACGTTCCCTTATGGCAAAATAAAGACTATGTTTTTGCACAAAAAGGTGTGAGTAACGTCCAACTCGATCCCACGCAAAATTTAGTTTACAAGCCAATTAAAAAGTAGTTTTTAGTCAATAGTCCAAAGTCAATAGTCAACAGTCAAAGGGAGCATCTCGCTTTTTTAATCAATACCCTCAAGGGTATTGCTACACAAACAAAGCCTGCCTACGCAGGCTAGCAACAGTCATAGCCTGCGTAGGTAGGCTTCGTATTATAGCCCCAGGCTTACAGCCTGCGGGCGTTTATCTTGACAAATGACCAATGACCAATGACTATTGACCATTAACTATTGACGATTAACCATTGACTCTTAACTAAATATGTCTCGCTCCAAAGCTCTACAATATTACATAGTCTCCCGGTTACTTTTAGCACCACTTCAGCTATTTACAATTGTCACGATTGTATTTCTCTTATTGAGAGCTACACCAGGAGATCCAGCCGATGCAATTTTAGGTGGGCGTGCGCCAGAAAGTGCAAAGGCGGAACTGCGTCAACAATTGGGTTTAGACTTACCTTTGTGGTTGCAATATTTAAATTATTTAGGAAATTTACTGCGATTTGATTTAGGAACTTCTTTAACTAGTCGGGGACAAAATGTAGGAGAAATTATCGGACAATATTTCCCAGCGACAGTAGAGTTAGCTGTATTTAGTATGGCAGTGGCGCTGATTGTTGGTATTCTCGTCGGCACACTTTCCGCTTCTCGTCCGGGTACAGTTGTGGATGTGGGAGGACGTTTATTTGGCATAGTAACTTATGCACTCCCAATGTTTTGGGCGGGAATGATTCTTCAGTTAATTTTTTCAGTACAACTAGGTTGGTTTCCTAACTCTAATCGCTTTCCGCCGAACCTTACCGCACCCACTCATATTACTGGTTTGTATACTCTTGATAGTTTACTTGCGGGTAACTTCAGTCATTTTTTCATAGCATTGCATCATATTGCCCTTCCTAGCTTAACTTTAGGTATTTTATTAAGTGGAATTTTTGAGCGAATTGTCCGCGTTAATTTAAAGCAAACTCTACAAGCAGATTATGTAGAAGCTGCTAGAGCCAGAGGTATTCCTGAAGGTAAAATTTTAGTTGCCCATGCTTTAAAAAATGCTTTGATTCCAGTAATTACAGTTTTGGGGCTAACTTTTGCTTCTTTATTAGGTGGAGCAATTTTAACTGAAGTCACATTTTCTTGGCCTGGGTTAGCTAATAGATTGTATCAAGCGATCGCGGATCGCGATTATCCCATTGTCCAAGGCGTGTTGGTATTTTTCGGCGCGATCGTTGTTAGCGCCAGTATTTTAATTGATATTTTAAATGCTTACGTCGATCCGCGAATTCGTTATTAGTATTTTTAGATATCAAGCAAAATCTTGGGAAGTTAATCAAGATGAAAATTTTTACTGCAATCATCGAGCGAGATACAGAAACAAATCTTTATGTAGGTTATGTTCCCGGATTTCCAGGAGCGCATTCTCAAGGCGAAACATTAGATGAATTACAGCAAAATCTGCGCGAAGTAATTGAAATGCTTTTAGAAGATGAAAATATTTCTTTAACTACTGAGTTTGTGGGTACGCAGCAGATTGTGTTGCAATAAATTATGAGTAATATTCCCATATTGAAACCACAAGAAGTTGTACGTATTCTAGAAAAATTAGGTTTTGTGGAAGTGCGTCAAAGGGGTTTACATAAACAATTTCGTCATGAGGATGGACGTGGAACAACTGTTCCGTTTCACAAAGGCGCGATATTTCACCAAGGTTACTACGTCAAATTGCTAGCGATATTAATGTCACAGTAGAATAAATGTTGGAGTTGCTTTAAAGTTACTAAGCGATCGCACGAGCGGCAAAAGCGATCGCTTCTTCTGGAGTAGATATTTTTCCTTCAGCCTGAGCTATGGCAATTTCTGTAAGCAATTTACCAATTAATGGCGACGGAGAAAGATTTAATGCTATAATAATCTCCTTCCCACTCACAATTTGAGCGGGATGAGCGACCAGATCATCAGGGTTCAGGTAGCGGCCGATTAAAGGTGCGTAAACGCAGAGCGATTTATCTCCAGATATCGCCCCTACCAGATTATCAAAAGCTAAGGCCAGCGCTACAGCAGTACTAAATACAGTGCCCGCTTCCTGAAAGAAAAAATACTGTTCTCTAATAGACATATCAGGTGTTTTTAGCCTTGGGAACAGTCTGAGGGCTGTAGTCACAGATTGGATTTCGGCACGGCTGTAGGTGAGTTCCGTTAGCTCAATTTCCGCAGCTTCTGGATGAGGGTGGACAAGACAAGCAAGTTTCGCGATACCTAAGCGCGTGGTTTTGATAGTATCGCGGATGTATTGTTGCAGTTCAACCCCCAGA
The DNA here is from genome assembly GCF_014696435.1 of Calothrix anomala FACHB-343. Taxonomy (GTDB): domain Bacteria; phylum Cyanobacteriota; class Cyanobacteriia; order Cyanobacteriales; family Nostocaceae; genus Aulosira; species Aulosira anomala_A. The sequence continues at coordinate 15,181 of NZ_JACJQG010000028.1, forward strand.
GGTTGCCAATTTTTGGCAATATATTCGGCGGCTTTGTCAACTGTGGTGAGTTTCTCAAAGCTTTGGCTGGTGGCGTTTTTAAAGAAAGGTGTGAGTACACCATCTAACCAAGCAGAGGCGATCGCATGATTACCTTGAGGACTTGCTAACAAATAGCCAATCTCTACCCTAACTCGTTCTGCGGCTACTGTGGTGATGTGTGAAGCTAAAGAACGTATTGTTTTCTGGGTATTGGGTTCGATAGTAAAACCAAGTTGGGCTGATTGTCGATAGCCTCGCAGTAAACGTAAAGGATCGTCTTCTAGATTTTTTGGCGAAACCATCCGCAAAACTCGCGTTTCTAAATCAGCCAAACCTTGTAGCGGATCGATAATTTCTTGACTATGGGGATTATAGGCGATCGCATTCACGGTAAAATCTCGCCTGTGCAGATCGGTTTCTAAACTCGCGCCTTCCTGTTGAGCAATATCAACTGTAGCGTTGGGGAAGACTACACGCGCAATTTGTCGTTGCGGATCGAGAAGAACAAAACCTGCTTGATAATGATGCGCGATCGCGCGTGCTACCTTAACTGCATCTGTAGGAATAACAAAATCTAAATCTAAGTATTCCCGACTTCTACCTAATAAAGCATCCCTAACCGCACCACCTACCATATATGCTGGTTGTGGTAATAAATCTATGCTAAACGGCCAATTTTCTGGAGCTAAGGTAGAAGAAACTAAATTATGCATTGTAATAAAAATCAACCCAGAAACTAGTGAATATAACTTTGGCTTAAGCTAGATTAACAATAAAGGTTCCTGGAGTTGGCTCTATTATGTGTATTTGCGTGAATTGCCACTATGTAGACCGATGTTTAACCTATCATGCCGTAGAAACGCAGCATCAACAACCCCATTTAACAGAAACACCCACTTTTGACCCCAATGAACCCTCAATCAATGTCAATATCCGCACTAAAGGGGAAATCATTGAAATGGAATGGGATGTAGTCGGTTGTCTCAGCTTTAAGCAAGAAACTGGTAAATGGGCGAAATTGCGTCCGGGTGAACTAGTCCCAACCTGACGATGTGATGAAGTATAAGCTTTTATGGGGCGAGGAGTTTGGGAATATTTGTAAATTTGCAGATATTTCCCATCCACTCGTTCTTCTACGCTGTAACTTAATTTTTTGCTTCAGTTGACTTTTAAATATGGTTTTTTCTAAAGTGATAAAAGCAACATATTTAAATTTATTTTGACTACTGAACTAGAACATCTCGCCGTTACAAAATACGGTTTGGCACTGCACACCACAACACCTGAATTAGGTTTAGCAATTAATAATTTTGCAGGTGACTCTCGCTCTGGGGTATGGAATTTAGGGCGTGATTTATCTAGCCTGATACATCAATACTTAATTGAATTTATTCAACCACAAACTTGGTCGGATTTGGCATTTCTGGCAGTCGCCAAAGGGCCTGGTGGTTTTACAGGTACGCGGATTGGGGTAGTTCTCGCACGGACTTTAGGACAACAGTTAGAAATTCCGGTATTCGCGGTTTCTACTTTAGCCGCAGTTGCTTGGACAGAAATTAGTAGAAATCAAAATGCTGATGCGATCGCTATTCAAATGGCGGCGCAAAGAGGTCAAGTTTTTGGCGGGATTTATCAACTTCAGCCCGATAATTTAGGATTAACAGCTTTATTACCAGATACAGTATTTACACCAGAAGCTTGGCAAGAAACTCTAGCAAATTGGCAGACTAATTATCAATTAATTGAAGCTAAATCTGACTTAGCAGCCACAGTCACTAGCATTTTGTCACTAGCTTACCTAGATTGGCAACAAGGTAAGCGTCCTCATTGGGCAGAAGCTTTGCCTTATTATGGTCAACATCCAGTAGAGAATGTTAACTGTTGACGGTTGACTATTGACTGTTGACTGTTGACTGTTGACTATTGACTATTGACTATTGACTACTGCTCTGTCGCATGTTTGACAATTACCAAACAATTTCGCCCATCGGAACCACGTTCGTAAACCACACGATCGGCTAGGCGGCGTAGGAGAAACCAGCCGTAACCGCCTACTTGAAGAGTACCAGGTTTTGGTTCGGCGATCGCATCTGGATTAAAAGGTTGCCCATAATCCCAAATTCGCATTTCTAGTTTGTCCATCCACAGACAAACTTCAATCTCGATAATTGTGTCCGGCGGTAAAGCAGAATGCGCATGACGAACTGCGTTAGTAAAGCCTTCTGCTAACGCCAAGTTCAGCCGATAGAGTTGGTTTTCTAACCAGCTTATTTCCGATAAATTTTGCCGACAGAATTTTTCAAACCATTGTTGTACTTGGTTTAAGAGCTTAAGTTCGCTCTTCACCGTCAGATGGTCTCGCTGCACTATGCTAAGCATTGACCGTGACTTGAATTATTTAATAAGTGAGGATTTGTTGACAATTTATATTTTTGATCTTCCTGGGTTTTGATATTTTGGTAGAGCAGGTCAAAGGGATTGTGGATGGAGTTAGCAGCCAAAAAAAATTGATAATTGGCTATCACACCGGACATATTTTAGTACATTATCCCAGTACCAAGGAAGAGTAGTATCTGAATAAATCAACATCAAGAAAATCAAGATATTGTGGAAGATTGCTGATTAAAAGCCAGTTAAGTTTAAAACTAAATATTTAAGATGCAACCTAATATATATAAATTGACGCCTGTGAATTATTTTTCACAAGCATATATTACGAAAGTTATGAACTATAACTGCCAGCTAATATAGGCAGATTGTCATACATCATACATTCGTTACATGCAAGGGAAAATCACAGGCGTCAAACTGCTGTTTGGTGACTAATTTAGAACAAGCCCAAAGTCAAAGATTTGTCTAAAGGTAAAGCAGCACCAATACCTAACCACAGAGTTACAAGTGTACCAAAGAGGAACACTGTGGTAGCAACGGGACGACGGAAGGGGTTTTGGAACTTGTTAACGTTCTCAATAAAGGGAACGAGAATTAGTCCCAGTGGTACTGAAGCCATCGCTAATACTCCTAAGAGTTTGTTAGGAAGCGATCGCAAAATTTGGAATACAGGGTACAAGTACCACTCTGGTAAAATTTCCAATGGTGTCGCAAAGGGATTTGCTGGTTCGCCGTTCATGGCGGGATCTAGCACTGCTAGAGCCACGACACAAGCGAAAGATCCCATGATTACCACTGGAAACACATACAGTAGGTCATTAGGCCAAGCTGGTTCGCCATAGTAGTTATGGCCCATACCTTTAGCCAGCTTGGCTCTAAGGATAGGATCGCTGAGATCGGGTTTCTTCTGTGTTGCCATTTTTAAATATGCTCTCCTGCTTAAGTTGAGTTAAAGCATTTGTAAAAGCCATCAGCTATCAGGTAACCCTAGCCTGCGGATATGAAATAATCTGCGCAGGCGGGTTTCTTTAACTTTCAGCTTCAAATATCAAGTTTTTGTCTCATTGTTCATCAGTTTAAAACAAACAACTCAATCTTGAAACCGATCGCCATTGCCTGTTAGGTTTTAGGCGGAAATTACAAAGGCCCAGAAATGCCTTGTTTGCGGATCATCAAGAAGTGGAATAGCATGAATACCGCAATCAACCAGGGCAGCACAAATGTGTGAGCGCTGTAGTAGCGAGTTAGGGTAGCTTGGCCGACGCTGGAACCACCACGCAGCAAATCAGAGATTAGTACACCAACCACAGGAATTGCTTCGGGAACGCCGCTAACGATTTTCACAGCCCAATATCCTACTTGATCCCAAGGTAGTGAATAGCCGGTTACACCAAAAGAAACGGTGATTACAGCCAGGATTACACCACTTACCCAGGTCAATTCGCGGGGCTTTTTGAAACCGCCAGTGAGGTACACGCGAAAAACGTGCAAAATCATCATCAACACCATCATGCTGGCAGACCAACGATGGATGGAGCGAATCAGCCAGCCGAAGTTTACTTCCGTCATGATGTACTGCACTGAAGAGTAAGCTTCAGCAACAGTTGGCTTGTAGTAGAAGGTCATGGCAAACCCAGTAGCAAACTGGATGAGAAAGCAAACCAGGGTAATGCCACCCAAGCAGTAGAAAATATTGACGTGGGGAGGAACGTACTTGCTAGTAACGTCGTCAGCTAGCGCTTGAATTTCCAAGCGTTCCTCAAACCAGTCGTAAACGTTGGCCATACAATCTCAAGTTCCTAAAAATCGGGTGCGGTTGATAAATCTCCCAATTAGCAATTTTGGGATTTTAGCAAAGAGGTTTGTGGTCGTTTGCTTTTAAGGCGTCAGAGTGATAAGACTTTTAATAAACTTAACACTCTGTAAACATGGTATGTATTGCGTTTGTGAGGCAAACCAACACTAAATTATGGGCACAAAGTAGATCTTATCGTTTGTTGAGTGGGATGCAAGCCGATCGGCTGACTTAACAACTTGATTAAGACTAATGCACCACTTCTATAAAAAAAGTAACATAATCGAGAGATAGATTTCATCAAAAACAAAGCAACTGGGCAGTTCTAGGCAATTCGGCTTGAGGTGGAATTAAACATGGGCTTGTTCATGGACAAAAAGGTTTTGAGACGGGTATTTTCATTGCTGATGGCGCTGTGGCTGGCTTGGGGCGCAATTCCTCAACCAGCAACGGCTTTGACGGAAGAACAGAAATTAGTATCAGAAGTTTGGCGAATAGTCAATCGAAATTATTTAGATGAAACGTTTAATCATCAAAATTGGGCATCGGTGCGGCAAAAGGCTTTAGAGAAACCTCTGAAAAGTCAGGAAGCAGCTTATGCAGCGATTCAGAATATGCTCAAAAGCTTAGACGATCCCTTTACCCGGTTTTTAGACCCGGAACAGTACCGGAGTTTACAGGTAAATACTTCTGGAGAACTCACCGGGGTAGGCTTGCAAATTGCTCTAGACTCTCAAACCGGTAAGTTAGAAGTCGTTGCACCAATCGCAGGTTCGCCAGCAGATAAAGCCGGAATTAGACCGCGCGATCGCATCCTGAAAATTGAAGGTGTTTCCACAGAAAATCTTACCCTAGATGAAGCTGCGGCTAAAATGCGCGGGCCGATTGGCAGTCTCGTCACCCTATTAATCGAACGAGAGGGTGTAGACGAGCAAGAATTTAGGGTAGTACGCGATCGCATTGCTTTAAATCCTGTTATCTCAGAATTGCGCGTCACCCCCCAAGGTACACCCCTTGGCTATTTACGCCTCAATCAATTTAATGCCAACGCCTCAATGGAACTGGCACATGCCATTAATAGTTTAGAAAAAAAGGGTGCGGCTGCCTACATTTTAGATTTACGCAATAATCCAGGGGGGCTATTACAAGCCGGAATTGAAATTGCTCGCCTGTGGCTAGATTCTGGCACTATAGTCTACACCGTCAATCGCCAAGGCATTCAAGGCAGTTTTGAGGCTTTTGGCCCAGCTCTGACATCAGATCCCTTAGTTATTCTAGTCAATCAAGGTACTGCCAGTGCCAGCGAAATTCTCGCCGGCGCACTCCAAGATAATGGTCGTGCCCAACTCGTAGGGGAAACCACCTTTGGTAAAGGCTTAATTCAATCCTTGTTTGAATTATCAGATGGTTCTGGTTTGGCAGTCACCATTGCTAAATATGAGACGCCCCAACACCGAGATATTAACAAACTAGGTATCAAACCAGACAAAATCATTCCCCAAGATGTAATTACCCGCGAACAAATTGGTACAGAAGCAGATCAACAATATCAAGCTGCTGTGGAAATCTTGACGAAAAATCAAGTAGTAGTAGGAATGGGGAATAGGGCATAGGGTATTGGGCATTGGGCATTGGGCATGGGCATTTATGATTTATCTCCCTTGTCCTCCTTGTCCCCCTTGTCTTCCTTGTCCTCCTTGTCTTCCTTCCCTTCCCTTCCCTCATCCCTCTTCCTGAAATCGAGCCAGACTCTGATAAGCTTGCGCGATCGCACCTTTGCCCCGTAAAAAACCAGTATTTGCACCGGGGCAAAGGTATTCTAGGGTTTCTGGGGTGAAGCGTTCTAATATGTACTTGAGGCTTTTTAGTTGTCGCGGCCAGTGAAAGGTTTTTGCTGTCCGTAATGGTACTGGCTCTCCTTGAAGATTGGGAACTAAGTGACGACCGGAAAATAGCACGCCGCCCAAAAGATCGTAATAAAGACAAGATGAGCCAGGTGAATGTCCTGGTGTCCAAAATACTTGGGCACTGCTATCTAAAGTCAGTTCCTGAGCAAAGGTAGTTACAGTTAAGCCTGGTAATAAATATGCTTCTTGCTCTTGAATTATGACCTCACAACCTAATTCTTGCTGGATTTCTGCTGTTTTCCCCATCGCACCGCGATGAGTGATAAATAACCAGCGAACACCACCATGCGATCGCACAAAATCTAAATTTGTCTGTTCTAAAGCCGGACAATCAATGAGGATATTACTTTCATTTCTTACAATAAAATAAGAGGTTCCCCCTAATGTGTCCCGATTTGGTGGAAAAGCATAAATACTATCAAGTACAGCCCTTGGTGGCTTAACTGTATGACTTGGCTGTTGAGGTAAGGGACACATAAAAAAACCGAAACTGAGGAGTTGTAATCAATCGTTACACAGTTAAACTGCAGCAGGCTACAAGCTGGAGAGTTAACAACTGTTGTTAACCTTTGGGGAAAAAATGGGGTTTTTTAAGTCTGGCTAGTAGTCACAGATGTGGTGCTAACCCTACTAGTAAGACATTGTTTCCAATTACCGAAGAGCAAATGACATTTTGGTTTCTCCTTTTACTGGGACTAGCTACTTATCTAATGGTGCAGCGTGTTGTCGCCCATAGCACCCAGACACCCGTCTGGTTATTGTGGCTGGTTTTAATGACCCCAGCATTTTTATTGAGTGGATGGACGCTGCGGTATGGGACAAAAGTACCGCCGCCAGCATCGCTGATCCTGTGGTCATCAATAATCTGTATTTTGTTATACTGGCTGTTATTTCAATGGGGAAGGCGATCGCCCAGAGAGAAACAAACAGAACCACAAGCTATAGAAGCAACACAATCGGCTATCCATCCTACCGCAGAACCAGTGACAGTGCGTCCCATCGAACCAACGGAAGAAACCCAACTGCGAAATTGCTTTCCCTGGTCTACATACTACATTCAAAACATTGAGTATCGACCCCAGGCGGTGATTTGTCGCGGTCAATTGCGAACTTCACCCACTCAGGCTTATCAGCAAATTAAGTCTAATATCGAAGCCCAATTTGGCGATCGCTTTTTGCTGATATTTCAAGAAGGTATCAACAGCAAACCTTTCTTTGTCCTTGTTCCCAACAATCAAGCAGCAAAGCAGGTTAATTCTCCCAAACAAGAAAAATTAACCCGCCCAGTAGTAGCACTGGTGCTGTTACTCGCTACTTTAGTAACTACTACCTTAGTTGGCTCGTCAATTGCTGGTGTCACTCCCAAAGCATTACAATCCAATCCCCAGCTTTTATTCCAAGGATTGCCCTATGCTTTAGGATTAATGACAATTTTGGGTATCCATGAACTCGGTCATTATTTAACAGCTAGATACTACAAAATCCGCGCCACATTGCCCTATTTTATCCCCGTGCCTTTTTTCTTAGGTACTTTTGGCGCATTTATTCAAATGCGGAGTCCAATTCCTAATCGTAAAGCTTTATTTGATGTCAGTATTGCCGGGCCAATTGCTGGTTTTATTGTCACTTTACCTTTGTTAATTTGGGGTTTAGCTCATTCGGAAGTGGTGGCTTTAAACCCAAAAATTGGCATGTTAAATCCAGAGGCGCTGAATCCTAAATATTCTATTTTGATAGCATTACTTGCCAAATTAGCATTAGGAAATAGTTTAACTGCAACGTCAGCTATTAACTTACATCCAGTTGCGATCGCTGGATTTTTAGGATTAATTGTCACCGCCTTAAATTTAATGCCTGTAGGCCAATTAGATGGCGGTCATATTGTTCACGCTATCTTTGGTCAAAGAACTGCGATCGCTATTGGGCAAATAGCGCGTTTATTGCTGTTATTACTGTCTTTTATCCAATCAGAATATTTCATTTGGGCAATCATACTATTACTCATACCCTTAGTTGATGAACCTGCCCTTAATGATGTCACCGAACTAGATAATAAACGGGATATTTTAGGTTTATTATCAATGGCATTATTGGTGATAATTGTACTGCCGTTACCGCAAGCGATCGCTAATCTCTTACAGATATAAAGATAAAAGCAAAGATATAAAATTTTCCTTCATATCTTTGCCTTTTGAGATAACAACTACATAATTCCAAACACAGAACCGACAGTAGACTTAATGGAATCTCTCGCATCTTTTAAAGTCTGGGCGATTGGATGTTTGGTTTGTAAAAATACCCTAGCACAATTACGTCCCGGCATCCCAGAAATAGAACCACCGGGATGTGTTCCCGCACCAGTTAAAAATAGATTATCAATTGGTGTTTTGTAGTTGGCTATTTCTGGTAAAGGACGGAAAAATACCATTTGATCTAAAGACATATCAACGTGGTAATAATTCCCTTTGTAAGCGCCTAATCTTTCTCCTAATTCTGCTGGACTTTCTACACGCCGAGCAATAATGGAATTTTTGACATTTGGCGCATAAGTTGCTAACTTATCAACAACTTTATCTGCAACTTGATTTTTTAATTCATCTGTCCAACCAGTACCTTTTAAACCTGTACCTTCTGCACCTGCAATTTGGTAAGGAGCAAAAAATTCAATCCACAGCGTATGTTTACCCGGTGGTGCTAAAGATGGATCTAAAGCACTGGGCATAACAACATACATTGATGGATCGGAATCTGGAATTTCTCCTAAAGTGCATTTACTATGAGCTTGTTCTACATGAGCAACAGAATCAGCAATCAAAATAGAGCCAATTAGATATTCATCTTTATGTGCATGGTAAGGAAAGCGTAATGGTTCATCTAAGGCTAAATCGATTTTGAGAATTGTTTCGTTGTTATTAACAATTCGCCGTTCTAATCTTTCCCATAAATCCGGATCGACTGCATCAATATCACTTTTATCAGTCATTTGTAAGAATAAACGCTTGGCATCAATATTAGAAATAACGCCATATTTAGCTCGATATTCTTTACCACCAGCAACCCGCACACCTACCGCTTTTTTATCATCAATCAACACTTTTTCTACATGCTGATCTGTGAGAATTACGCCACCTTTACTAGTGACTAAATTCACCAAAGCTTTGACAAGTGCGCCAGTACCACCGCGAGGTCTAGCCATACCAGGATTGTGACGCATCGCCATCATAATTGCACCAATAGCAATAGTTTTTTGTGATGGTGGTGCGCCAAGTTCGGCGGCTAATCTTGCTAGGGGTGCTTTGAGAAATTCTTCATCAAACCACTCGTTTAGTAAATCTTCGGCGCTGGTTAACATAGTGCGAATAAAATCCAGCGTTTTATTAGGCGAACCAATGACAGAAAATAAATCCTTGATTTTTGTAATATCGTAGTTGCCGAGAATATCTATAATTGACTTTGGTGGCGCATTAAACATGGGAATCATTGCCCCTAATGCTCGTTGCCAATAGTCGGTAAATTCGGCATATTTCTTAGCATCACGTTCGCTGTAACGTGCAATTTCTGCACAAGTTTTTTCGAGAGATTTATGAGCTAAAAAATATTTACCATCAGGATGAGGACAGAAAACTACTGGATCGCATTCCAGATATTCTAAACCGTATTTTTCTAGTTCTAATTCTTCTACAACTGGCCCCAAATGAATAAATTCGTGATCGATAGCACACAAATTAAATTTAAATCCTGGTGCTTCTTGGGGTAAACATTCTTCTGTTGTCGCTGCACCACCAGGAACAGAACGCTTTTCTAGTAGTAATACACTATAGCCAGCTTTGAGTAAATAAGCAGCACAAACTAGACCGTTATGTCCTGCACCAATAATTACAACATCGTATTCTTGCATATTCGGAAATTAGAGAATTAAAGAGATTGACAGCCAAAATAGTAAGTAAATTTTGATTGTTTGGATGCAGAATTTACTTACTCAAAGGTAGATTTTCTGTAGAGGGGATTTGCTTTACATGGGCTTCGACTAAAAGTATGAGATTGTCTTTTTTAACCTCTATATCTTTGATGCGTAACATCATATTGTCCCATGCAAAATAAGATGATTGCAGCAATTCTTTCAACTTACGCATTAAAGCTGCAATTAGAGGGACGGAAACGCCTTCTCCCTGAGTACAGTTAAAACTTTCTAACATCAAGGGCTGTGAATTTGTAGGTGGGCTAACCCTTGCGGTAAAACTTAACGGACGGCTTTGTCCTTTTTCTTCAATTAAAACATTGCCGATAAATTCCATTTTACCGCTACCTGGCAGTAATACTTGGATTTGTTGCAGATGAAAACTGACAATTTCACCATCTACATTTAATTGCCAAATTTGTGCTTGGCTTTTAACTACATCTGAGGACAGTGCATGGTTAATATCAACCTCTGTCATGACTATACGCGCGATCGCATTTACTGGTTCATTTAGTTCTATTTGCCCAAAAATCGCACTTAAAGGATTGACAGCAATGCTATCTGTCTTGACTTTGATTTCCTGTACGCGAATATCTTTTTGCAGCACCAAACCTTTACCAGTTAGGGAAACTTCTTCCACTTGTCCCTGAGCGACTTTCAACAAGTCTGTGCGCACATCTACGTCTATTTGTTCTACTTCATCCAGTCGGTTAGCTAAGGTATTTTCTGCTGCTTGTGATATTATTTGCTCCTCCAGCCTTGGTTTATCTGGCATGAGTTTCTATACTCCTAGTATCCGCTTACCTACTAAATTTAGTCTTTGAAGGCTCAGGATGGTATCTATAGTACGGTATATGTAACTGGGAAGATATAGCAATCGAAATTATTTATGAAACTGACAAACTCTCAGTTCTTTTCTCATATCCTTGGCGTACTTGGCGGTTCATTAAAAAAATATTTTCACAACTCAGATAGGATTGCTATAGAAACTAATATCAAGATTACTATTTTATTTTTGAATAACAGGTAGTAGCGTGTCTAAGCTAAAGTAGTACATTAATAAACCGCAGAGGCGCAGAGAACACAGAGAGAAAAGAAGAAATTTATTGCAAAATTTTAGCTTAGACAGTCCAGTAGGGTGTGTTACCGCGAAGCGTAATGCACCGCCAAAACAAATAAATTCGTTAAATCAATAATTTAATGCAAGCTCAAAATTAACCAGGTATCTTATAGTCTGCTTTTCAGCTAATTCTTGGGCAAAAATACATAAAATTATAGGTGGTCTTGCAACCACCTATTTTCCCCTCATATTTAGAATTTACTTGCAGCACCCTTAGTGAAAAATATAATTAGTCAGTAATATTAACCAAATTTTCAACTGGAGAAGCAGCCAATGTTGGAGCTTTCAACAAACGAGAGTAGAGGCTTGATGGTTGCTGATGAGCAACAACTGGTAGAACTTGGCGTGCATGAGCAGCTAATTGTACTGCTTTGACATCATAAGTTTGGGTGATTAACTTGGGATATAAACCAATACCGATGATGGGAACTAAAAGACAAGCGGTGATAAACAATTCGCGGGGTCTAACATCAGGGATGAATTTATCGAGATGTAACTCTTCGTTTTGCTTACCGTAGAATACTTGACGCAACATCGACAGTAAGTAAATCGGAGTCAAAATTACGCCAACTGCGGAGAGTAATACAACTACAACTTTGAAGCTAGAACTGTAAACATCACTGCTAGAAATACCCAGGAATACCATCAATTCACCGACAAATCCGCTCATTCCTGGTAAAGCGAGGGAAGCCATTGAACCTGCTGTGAATAGAGCAAAGGTACGGGGCATTACTTTACCCATACCGCCCATTTTGTCCATCATCAAGGTGTGGGTACGTTCGTAAGTTACACCAGAGAGGAAGAACAAGCTAGCAGCAATTAAACCGTGAGAAACCATCTGGAGAACTGCACCGCTAATCCCAATTTCTGTATAGGAAGCAATCCCAATTAATACAAACCCCATGTGGGCAATTGAAGAGTAAGCCAAACGACGTTTGAGGTTAGTTTGAGCAAAGGCGCAGCAAGCACCGTAGACAATATTTACTACACCCAAGATTGCCAATACTGGGGCAAATGTCACATGGGCATTAGGTAACATTTCAATATTGAAGCGGATGAGTGCATAGCCACCCATTTTCAGCAATACACCAGCCAAAATCATGGAACCAGGTGCAGAGGCTTCACCGTGAGCATCAGGTAACCAAGTATGTAGAGGGAAAATTGGCATTTTCACGCCAAAGGCAATTAAGAAACCTGCGTAAACTAATAGTTCAAAGGCTGTAGAATAATCTTTCATTCCTAGAGCCGCCATGTCAAAGGTGACGGTATCTCCAGAAAATGCCATTGCAAAACCAGCTATCAGAATAAATATTGATGCGGCAGCAGTGTAGATAATAAACTTAGTCGCAGCATAGCGGCGTTTTGCACCACCCCAAATGGAAATTAGTAAGTATACAGGTACTAACTCGATTTCCCACATTAAGAAGAACAATAGTAAATCCTGGGCAACAAACACGCCAAGCTGGGCGCTGTACATCACCAGCATTAATGCATAAAATAAACGCGGCTTGTTGGTTACTTTCCAAGCCGCGAAGATTGCTAGGGTGTTAATTAAGCCGGTTAGTAACACTAGAGGCATTGATAAACCGTCTACTGCTACAGACCAGTTCAATCCTAACTGTGGTATCCAAGAATATTTTTCTACTAGTTGGAAGCCGGAGTTTTGGAAGTCGTAGTGATGCCAAAAGGCATAAATCATGAGGGCAAAGTCTGCTAGTGCTACTCCTAAACCATACCAGCGAACGGTTTTACCTTCTTTGTCGGGAATCAACGGGATGGCTAGGGATGCCATCAGGGGCAAGAGTATTATGGCCGTTAGCCAAGGAACTTGAATAAGACTCATCACTTTTGACAATTGATTTACAATTTTCTTTTGATTACAGTATATGAACGAGCTTGTAGATTTGTAAACGTAATTTATCCCTACGAGAGTAAATCTTAAGATTTGGATAGAGATAAATACTCATCATTTTGCCGTCCACCATTCTAATTGTAAAGTTTTGCAACGTCAATGTGTGGTCTATTTTTTTGTAAATTTCAAACCAGAATTTTGCGGATGGGCTGAAAGCTACTCACTGATAGGCTTATAGCAAAAGTTAAATTTAGAAATTTGGTTTGAATAATAAATAACTGTTTGTAAATAAATTGGTAACGATTTGTAGTGAGTGATTACTCGCGACATTATTAAGGGGTGCTTTTGAGGATGGCTACAAACCCTATAGAGCGCCCACTGGCTGCAAGCCACTGGCTCTTAGTACAAAGCCCACCTTTGTGGGTTCAATGTTGTAGCAAGCACTATATACAGCATATTTGAGGTAAATGATGGTACGCGCTTCGGGGCATGGCAGTGCCAATGCCCCTACAATCAACGATTATCTGTACCTCACCAACTTGCAATTCGCTATATATATTGATGGCGGCTGAGGTTAAACAATGCGGTTGACAATTGTCCACACATCGCCATCGGAGCGCACGTGAGGAACGGAGATTGTTTTGAAGCCGGTAATGAAAGGCTTGTAATAAACTTGCCAATACAAGGGACTTAGCTCATCGGCGCAAGATTTCAGCAGGCGGATTTCGGTTGCTAGTTCGCCAGCGAGTTGATTAATGCGTTGCGCATGAACTTGGGCGACGCTTCTAGCTTCTTCTAGCTGCTGCTGGAGGGTGAGTTGTTTAGAATTAATATGCCAATTTGCAAGTTCTACTTGTTTTTGTTCTAGCTGAAGTTCCAAGGCGGCGATCGCATCATCAATACCTTTAATTTCTACCGCTAGTTGGGCATTTTCTCTGGCAAAGCGACGGTAAGCTTCGGCGATCGCGCTGGGTGAATTATGCTCGCTGGGCACTATATTATTTACAGTGAAACTAGCGCGTTCTTGTTCGAGAGCTTGAATGTGCTGGCGAATGGCTGCTATTTCCGAGACAATTTGCTGCATAATTCCTGTTTATCCTTGTTTAACGCTTCTCGCGCCTTGGTTATCCAGAGAAAGCGATCTCACTACAGCTGTAATTCCTTCTGCTTGCCAAGCAGTCCTCATCGCCGCTTCTACAGCTTGAGCATGTTCTGCATCGGCTAAAGCTAATAATGTCGGCCCTGCACCACTAATTACCATGCCATATGCACCAGCCGCTACAGCCGCCATATTCACGGCATCGTAACCACGAATCAAAGCTTTACGATAGGGCTGATGTAATTTATCTTGCAAAGCTGTCTTTAACCATTCTCCCTTACCAGTTGCTAAACCTCGCAGCAATAATCCTAAATGGGCGGTATTGAAAATGGCATCAGCACGGCTAAATTCCGTAGGGAGAACTCGCCGCGCTTCGGAAGTAGAAAGTTCAAAATCAGGAATCGCCAAGACTGGAATAATATTTTCCTGCCAAGGTACATCACAAATTTCCCAAGCTGCACCATTGCTAGCCGCCAGACGACATCCGCCTAATAAAGCCGGGACTACATTATCCGGATGTCCTTCCATTGCGATCGCTAATTCCATCACTTGCAACTGCGAGAGAGGTTCCCCAGCTAGTTGATTAGCCGCAACCAAACCCCCAACAATTGCAGTCGCCGAACTACCCAAACCCCGCGCCAACGGTACACCTAGCTGAATTTCAATTTTCACACTCGGCGGTATCTGCTCTATATATTGATATAGCTTCACAAAAGCTTGATAGAGCAAATTACTTTCATCAGTTTGTACCCCATCAGCTTCCTCACCCGTGACATGAATAGTTAACCCGCCTTCATCCAGACGATTGAAATTAAACACGTTGTACAGCGTTAAAGCTGCACCGATACAGTCAAAACCAGGCCCCAAATTAGCAGTGGTGGCGGGAACAGTAACAGTTACACCAGAAACAACAGACATCTGCAAATCTCACTAATCAATCAACCAGCATCCCATGTAAATGATTGATTTGCGCATTTTTTGTTAATTGTTATTGGGCATGGGGCATGGGGCATGGGGCATTGAGGATTAGCTATTTTTTCTTTGCGCCTACTCCTGTGCTTGATGCATGTAATACCAATTTAATATGAAGATGCATATAATTTAGCCTGCGTAGGCAGGCTTTGTTTGTTTAGCCCCAGGCTTCTAGCCTGCGGGCGTTTATGTGCAGCTTCACAGAGAATTGGTATAAACTAATGTCCATCTAAATTGCATAACTACTAATAAGGGAACTCCAGAAAATAAATTATCCCAAATTGTAGGGGCGGGGTAACCCCGCCCCTACGAGTTGCGGGCTTAGTAAGTTAATGATTGGGATGTTTTTTTATTTGGAAGTCCCTAAGGGCTGTCAACAGTCAACAGCCCTCATGATGGATTGTGCAACTTAAAAGCAGAATAGCTGATCTACAAATGTTTGAGATAATGCACGATCGCCTCTGCGGTTGGTAAATTAGTTGCAAGGAGAACTTGGTTAATGTTACAGCTTCTTAAGAATGCTTCTTCATTAGCTTGACCAGGCTGAGGTACGAGAAAATCTCTGAGGAAAATTACTGCTAAAACCTCTCCTGAATTTACCAAGGAATTAATAGTTTGATATCCTCCAGATGTGGCGGCTGGAATTTGTTGACTAATAGTGATACCTGCTTGTTGACTTAAAACTTCACTGATAGATGGCCAAGCAACAGTCAGACTCTGTGAGAAAAACTCTTTGTGTTGATTCACCAACTCAGCTAATTCTGATTTTTTGCTGTCGTGAGCTATAAGAACTATATTTTTTTGACTGATCATTGGCTGTGGCTCACTTACAGGTATTTGTTGTTCGGCTATTTCATCAGATAGTGTTTTTTCTGTGCCAAAAATTTCGGCAAACGTTTGACTAATTGATTCTGAAGTTTGATTACTGACTAATTCTGGCATGACTTCATCTTCTGCACCTTCAGGTTCAGATTTAGAAGTAACAACTAATTCTGGCGTTGTTTCATCTTCTGCACTTTCAGGTTCAGATTTAGAAGTAACAACTAATTCTTCTACTTCTTCTAAAGATTCAATATTAGTTGGTTCCGCAACTTCATTAACTGTTGCAGGTACAGCATCAACATCTTGTGCAGTTTCTAAATTTCCAATATCTGCAACTAATTCTTCTGTATTATTTGCAGTCAAATTAACTTCTCGATCGCTGATATCTGCTGATTGACTAACTTCGCTGACTACTTCGGTTGGTGTTTCAACTATTGATGCATCATCAGCACTAATATCAGGAACTTCACTCACGATATCGGATGAACCGCTAACTATAGAGCCGGAGACAATCAGCACATCTTCTGTAAATGTACCTTCTTCATCGTGACTAAACTCTGGCGTAAAGTTATCAACAAATTCTGGGGCTTCTACTGGTGCAATATCTACCTTAACCTCATTTACACTATCTTCACTACTAATACTTTCGTCAGTATCGCTAATTGAATCAAAGGGTAGATTTACATTACGCGGTTGCACAATAGTGAAGTCTTGTAAAATTTCCGCCACATCTGCGGGAACTTCACTAGTTGATTCTGGCGTTTGAGCAAGAATATCTCGCGGTTGTACATTAGTAAATTCTTGGAGAATTTCCTCTTCTTCCACGATATTTTGTTCATTAATATCTGGAGTAACTTCGCTCAATCTCTGATATGAGTGGCTGGCAATATCTCGTGGTTGAACTATTGTGAATTCTCGCAAAATTTCTGCATCTTCATCAAGATATTGCTCGTTAATATCCCCAGGAATTTCATTTGATGTTGCAACACTTTCTTCATTTATCGTTGTAGGATTTTCACTTACCGCTTCTGGTGTGGGCGTAATAACATCTTGGGGTTGTATAAAGGTGACTTCTTCTGGTTCTGGGGTAGCGACACTTTCTTGATCAATAGTCCCAGGAACTTCACTTACCGCTTCTGATGTTGGCGTAATAACATCTTGAGGTTCTATAAAGGCGACTTCTTCGGGTTCTGGGGTAGCGACACTTTCTTGATCAATAGTCCCAGGAACTTCACTTACCGCTTCTGATGTTGGCGTAATGATATCTTGAGGTTGTATAAAAGTGACTTCTTCGGGTTCTGGGGTAGCGACACTTTCTTGATTAATAGTCCCAGGAATTTCACTTACCGCTTCTGGTGTTGGTGTAATAACATCAACATCTTGGGATTGTATAAAAGTAACTTCTTCTTCTGCTGTTGGTGTACTTACATCAGCTTCTAGTTCACCAGTTTCTTCTGAGGTTTCTAAGATATTTTCTAGAGCATTAATTGCTTCTTCTAATTCTGTAGCTTCTACTTCGTTTTGTGTTTGACTAACTTCTACTTCAGATTGACTGACTACCTCTGGAGTTTGATTAGCGCTAAGTCGCCCAGAAAATATTGCTGGATCTATCGTTCTAAATACTGTTTCTGCCAATTGTTCTGATGCTGGAATTATATCTTCCACTATCATCGTGTAATCGCCAATGCGAATAATGTCTTTATCCTTTAATAAGAAGGGGCTATTTTTTTCCGCTAGTTTACCGTTAATGATTGAGCCATTTCTACTACCAAGGTCGCAGAAATAGTAATTTCCACTTTGAATAAAGAATTTACCGTGTATTCTACTAACATCAGGACTGTCTAGAACTACATCACAATCAGGAGAACGACCGATAATGCATTCTCCTTTTGGTGTAGTTGCTAATGCTAAATCAAGTTCGTTAACTTCATTTAGGGTTGGTGAGTAGTTAACTTTTATTTTCATATTAATTTTTGGTTAATTTTATTAATTTCTGTAACCCAGCGTTGACGGGTTTTATGCTCTAAATTAAAAATATCATCTTGTGACCAGTGGAAGTGATAAGCGATGAAAGCTACCTCCTCATATAAGGTATCAGAGGGGTAGCTGACTACTCCCCCGCGAGTTTTAGCTCGACTGAATATTGAGTATTGCAATGAGGACATTGTGTGGGTATCTCGACATTTCCTTGTTGATTAATACGATTATAAAATTCTCTCAGATAAGCAATATCATGCAAGAGTAGACCTTCTAATAAATCGGGACTAACAGAGTTTAAGCTACCTAAGCGGGTAATAACTCGTGCTAACATTACCAAAGTACCATAGGCTGGATTCTCTTGAACTTTGCGTTCTTGTTGGATGACAATTTCATCTTTGGCGGTAGCTAAACGCATCACTCCATGACGATGAACTCGGTTTTGGCTATCAATCAATCCTCTAGGAAGAATAAAGTTAAATTCAGTAACGAGATTATCTTGCTTACGACCCATACCAATTTTAGTTTTAGATTATAGATTGTATAGATTTTGAGCAGTTAGGGCAAAGTCCCGGCTTCTTTTTTAGTCCTTTGAGGTTAGAAGTCGGGAATTTAAGATTGTCAATGGTCATTGGTCATTTGTCAATGGTCATTGGTCAATGGTCATTTGTCATTGGATATTTAACTATGAGCTATAGACTATAGACTATGGACTATGGACTATTGACTATTGACTAGAACTGCTGGAGAATTTGCTGTTTCTAAACCGTTGATTTGACGATAAAAATCTTGGAGGTAATTTAAATCTTGGGAGAAAAAATTTTCCACGATCGCAGGATTTACTTCCGAGAGAGCGCCCAAGCGAGTAATGACACGTGACAAGATAATAATGGTAGCGTAAGCTTCGTTAGCTTTAACTCTAGGATCGCGCAGTGGTGCGATTTCGTCTATCGCTGTTGATAAACGCATGATACCTTGGCGATGGAGGTTACCTTCTGCGTCTAGATACCCCTTGGGTAATGTAAATTCAAACTCTGTCGGGAACATAATTCTCCTGATTACTTCACTTCACTCGCTTAAATTCCTCGAAAGCAATCTCCAGTTCTTCAATATGTAAGTCAGTGCTGCGGGCGTTTAAATCAGCTATTTTATAACTAGCAGGCCAAGCACCTGCTAATTCAAATCTCGCTTCTTCTTGACTGGCTTGATTATAAATAGATAAAGCCATGAGTTTTCGCTGATTTGCCCATTTACCATTTTGCACTTCTTCAAACCATTTCCAAAAAACCATAGAGTTAGCAATTGTCCCTCTCTTGAGAGTTATATTGCCACTTTTGACATTTCCCGGTATTTTAGTTCTGACTACTAATCCTTTAGCTGCTACTCCCCATTTGTTAGGGGTAACTTCACAGACTTCAATGGCATCTTGGGTTCTTTTAAAACCTTGACATTCTAAAAAGTAGCAATCGCTATTATCTTTTTGACCGTCTAATGTCAATCCTAAATAGAACCTATGGGTAGCAAGAATTTCTGGAAGTTTTTCAGTTGCTTGAGCCACTTTTTTTTACCAAATCAAGACAGAGGACAGGGAGTAATACCAATTCAAAATTCAAAATTCAAAATTCAAAATTCAGAAATCCATATTTTGCTATGGTTCCTGTATTTGGATCTGTTTCATGATTTTAGTGAATTGGTGTAAAATGCAGTAGTTTATTTTCCTCCCTGTCAAAACTGACTTTTCACGCTGCTTTAGAAAACCTCAACAATCAGGTTTCACAAAGATTGTAAATAGCCCTAAATGAGAAACTATGAATTAGGGAAATTTATTTAACACGTTTAACACCTTCATGAACTAATTCGACTGTTTCTGTAGCCATATCACCACTAGAAGCTGTTAATGTTGGGCCTGTATATTTCACAGGATAGCAATTGACAATATTCCAGCGCGCTACTTCTGTGAGTTGTTGATTATAAGCAACTACAGAAGCTGATTTCCGATTTTGATCCCATTGACGAGGTGTACCCATATCCTCGTTACACTTTTGGTACCATTGATAAAGGTCTACATCGGCGGTGGCAATTACTTTCAGGGTAATATTCGTAAATTTGGTAACGGTAGGAGTTGCTTGTCGCCAAATTTTACCGCTTTTACTCGAACCATGTACTTCTTGGGCTGGGGTGTTTTCTACACCTAACCCGCTAATTTCTTTAATAGATTTCTCTGTAACTCCATCTGCTTCAAAATAAAATAGACAAGCAGCTAATAATTCTGGTTGACCGGGCATGATTTAACTCCTATTTATGATTGTGGCTGGTGGATTTTTAATCCAAAATTGAGGATATAAACAGGGCTTACGCATGGTTGAGGGAGAAATAAACCGCACCAAATACAGAGGACACAGATTAATAAAAATTTGAGAGTTTTTGCGTAAGCCCTGCACTGATAAAATCGAGTGAATTAAGAAAGTTTATTCTTCATCTTCTATGCCATTCCATTGGCTGATACGGAAGATGACAAACTCTGCTGGTCTGACTGGACAAACACCGACTTCGATGTATAAACGTCCTAAAATTCTGGTTTCTGGTGGGTTAAGTTCTTCATCGCATTTAACATAAAATGCTTGTTCTGGTGATGCACCAAATAAGGCACCTTCACGCCAAATTCTTTCTAGGAAGTTGCTGACGGTACGTTTGACTCTAGCCCACAAATCTTCATCGTTGGGTTCAAAAACTACCCATTGAGTACCTAGTTCGATGGATTTTTCAATATAACTAATTAAGCGGCGGACGCTGATGTAGCGCCACTCGGTTTTATCTGGTTCTACTAGTGTTCTTGCGCCCCAGATGCGGATACCACGATTGGGGAAGTTGCGTATACAGTTAATTCCCAAGGGGTTTAACAGTTCCTGTTCGCGGAAGTTGGTTTCATAACCTAGACCGATGACGCCTCTAGGTACTTCGTTGGCTGGTGCTTTGTATACGCCTCTGGTTTCGTCGGTACGCGACCACACACCCATGACATGTCCGCAAGGAGGGACGAGTATGGGATTACCGCGATCGCGTGGATTAGGTACTTTAATCCAAGGATAGTACAGCGCCGCAAACATGGAACGGCGGTTAAATCTGTTTAACCACTCCACTACCTGTTGGGGTTTGGTTTGTTCTGGTGGTGGGTCGATTAATACCATGCGGTTGGGTGGGTTGGGAATGTCGCCACTAGCAGAACCCTCACACATACTAATCATTAGTTCCATGATGCCGTGGACTTGATCCAAGTTCATCACGCCTGATTGATAAGCCCGCATTAAGTCGGGACAAGCTAGCATGGTGATTTCATCGATTTCAAAAATCCCTCTTACCCCTGTGCGATCGTCGCGGACTCCTTCAAAGTCTCGCGAAAATCTATCAACTGTTTGGGCGACAATGGGGGGCGCTAGTTCATACTGGCCATTAGTCGGACGCCGAGATAAAGGTTGTCCAGATTGAGAAATATCTTCGACGTTGACATACATGGAACCTCTCAAAGCCGCGATCGCATAAGTTGCTACTTGGCCGGGAACTTCGCGATTCATGGTTAAGTTCTCATATTGTTCGAGAACTTCATCACCCCGACGGATTTGGACGGTAAAGTATTCCCCTGTATTTGGTGGTTGTTCGCCTTCTGTACCTTCTGGTAAGGCACGAGGGCCGCTATCGCTAATGAAAATGTTAATTGCACCGCCTGCTGCTTGTTCGGGGCGTAATGTCAACCGGAGGGTAGGACGGTTACCGCGACCATTTATGCGAATGTTGGCTGGTTCTGGATTTGGCGGTTTGGGTGCGCCTGGTAATTGTGTACCGATACTAGTTATCCAACAGCGCCCGCCACCATTCATAAAGTAGCCATAAACGGCGAAGGGTAAATAAGCGTTGAAATCGGTGAAGCCATCGGAGTTAGGACGGGCAAAGTAGTTGAGATATTGCGTCCAGTTGGTGACCAACATGGGCTTAAATAGTTCAGCCCCATCACGAATATCTTCGGTAAAGCCAACAAATCCACCAACTGCGGTGCTGACACCCTCTATTGGTCTACTACCTCTGTCTATTTCTTCAACATAGACACCAGGTGCAAAGTAATCTAGTCTAGCCATAAAAGTCTCTCCAATTTAGTTAAAAAGTAATGGTAGAGGGCAGAGGGCAGAGGGCAGAGGGCAGAAGGAAAAATCCCTTATTTGATTATTTTGGGTTAGCTTTGTGAAATATAAGAAACATAAAAGCCTCCTGCCTCCTGCCTTCGTTATTCAGGAGTTAGTAAGATTTCTTTGAAGCTATAATTTTGGCTATCCACCAAGACATTGACATTCTGGGGTAAGTAGCCGGGACAGTTGACTGTCAAGACATAATTACCCAGACGCATATCTTCAAAAAAGAACAGCCCTTCTTTATTGCTTATCGCTGATTTTTTAGTTCTTTGTATAGTTACTTCTGCTGTAGTTAGGGGTAAATTAGTAACTGCACTTTTCACCATACCTGCGATCGCTACTCGCCTGGTAACTACTGTGCCGTTACCGTTCTCACTCAATTGGTTTTGCAAATTGAAAATCCGTTCGTAAACTAGCGGTACAAGGGTGGTTTGCGGTTCCACTGGAATCATGGCTGTGATATACAAGGCAGAACGCAATGGTACATTCAGCGCACTCCATAATGAACCAATCTCAATAGGTGGATCTAAAGCCACTGTCAGAGCTAAATTCCCGTAACCCCGCAGTTCTGGAACTAAATAGTCTTCTTGCAAAGACCGATGACGCAGCAGTACTGTTAAGGCTTCGCTGAGTAAATGATGTTCGCCTAAGGCGGTTCGATCCCAGGCTGTTAATAGCATAGAGACATCAAACCAATTAGGCGACCAACCTACAGATGTGGGTTGTAAACTCCGTGAAGCTTTACGTTCCACTTGTCTACCAGATTGTTGAAATTGCTTACTCTCACGAATGTCGTAAATATACAAATTGAGAGTTGGCCCTGCACCCTCTTCCCGTCGATTACTAGGATGACTAAAGTCAATTTGCTCTGTACTGGTGAGTGAGGTTCCTCCAGCTAGAATTTCTGCTAAAGTTTGAAGAACGAAGATAAGCATGAAGGTAGTTGGCTGGTAGCGAATCCAGATGTATCTAGACTATCTGTACCTACCAGGGGAAGTTAATTAGACTTTTGTCGAGATTTTTATGGCGCTGTGCGTGTCAGTTGTCGGTTGCTAGAGACGCGATTAATCGCGTCTGTACAAGTGTCAGTTGTCAGTTGTTCAAAAAATCTGGTCTAATACCTGCGTATAGCAAGTCTTTTTAGTAGGGGCGGGTTCACCGATATCTTCATTGATTCATAAAGATCCAAATAAACCCGCCCCTACAAAACTCAATGACTATGGGTGGAGTTTTTTATCAAGTGGATTTTTTTTACACCAGCATTTACTGACTTAGTAAAATTTGTTAATAAAAATATCTGGTTATTATACTAAATAGTTATACAATTAATTGATGTGCTGAAGATGCAACCTCCTATGCCAGAACCAAAGCCATCTCAGACTAATTCAACAGTACTTGTGGCTCTTGCTGATTATTTTAAGGTGCTATCAGAAGTTAGCCGACTACAAATTTTAACTTGTTTAAAGTCAGGGCCGATGAATGTGATGGATTTGGTGGATGCCACAGGCTTAGGACAAGCAAATCTCTCCAAGCATCTGAAAGTGTTAACTCAAGCGGGGTTGGTATCGCGTCAAACGAAAGGTACTAATGCTTTTTACGCAATTACCGATCCGATGATTTTTGAGCTTTGCGATTTAGCGTGCGATCGCATTAGCCAACACATGTTACAACAAAGCGAAAGTCTCAAAGCGCTGCGAGATAATACAGCAGTGTTTTCTGAAAATAGGGGTTAGGGGCTAGGGGCTAGGGGACAAGGAGGACAAGGGGGCGAAATGACTAATGACTAACTCATCCGCGATGTGAGTTACATTGGAGTGATAAAATTACTACACAGTTATTTAGTTAATTAATGCGTAAGTCTATTATGACTGATATCCTCTCGCCTCTGCGGATTGGCAAACATCTTGCCCGCTATCCCATAGTTCAAGGCGCAATGGCTGTGCGGGTTGCTGGTGCTAACCTAGCTGGATCTGTTGCTAATGCTGGAGGAATCGGTACGATCGCCTCAATGGGATTGGGGTTATCTTCTCCTTATTTTGAGCAACGCAAACGCAGCAGCTTTTTTAAGGCTAATCGCCTGGCTTTGATTGATGAATTAACCAAAGTACGCCAAATTAGCCCAGATGGGATTATTGGTGTAAATGTATTAGTTGCTACTAGAGATTATCTTATTTTAGCGCAGACGGCTGCGGCTAATGGTGCCAATCTGATCGTTACTGGAGGCGGATTACCGTTATCTTTACCAGAGTATACTGCTGATTATCCAGATGTAGCACTGGTGCCGAGTGTAGCCAACCTTTACTCAGCGCAGTTAATCTGCCAAACTTGGCAACAGAAATATAACCGCCTACCTGATGCTTTAATTGTGGAAAATTGCCAGTTTGTTGGCGGACATTTTACCGAATGCGATCGCGTGAATTTACCAGGATTCTCTGTGGCTACTGTGCTTTACGAATTGCGCCATTATTGCCAAGAGAAGTTAGGGGTAAAGATTCCGTTAATTGTGACAGGGGGAATTAGCGATCGCACTGATATCGATTTGATGATGGTGCTGGGAGCAGATGGGGTACAAATCGGTACTCGCTTCATCACTACAGAAGAATGTGATGCCGATCGCCGTTATAAAGAATATCATCTTAATGCCTTTAGAGAAGATGTT
This sequence comes from Calothrix anomala FACHB-343, assembly GCF_014696435.1. Classification (GTDB taxonomy): domain Bacteria; phylum Cyanobacteriota; class Cyanobacteriia; order Cyanobacteriales; family Nostocaceae; genus Aulosira; species Aulosira anomala_A. The sequence continues at coordinate 39,935 of NZ_JACJQG010000028.1, forward strand.
GTCACCGTACCCAGTCCAGTAGGCAAAATGACTCGTGCTTTACGTAATACCTTTGCCCAAGAAGTTATGGACGGCTGCTTAAGCAAAGAACAGCGCTGCATTGCTAACTGTTTAGAGACATGTTTATTTCGGGATACAGGTAAAACCTATTGCATTCTCCAAGCACTAGCTAAAGCTGCAAATGGAGATGTTGAGAATGGTTTAATCTTTTCTGGGGCGAATGTTAGGTACACTGAGCAAATCATGTCAATTGCAGAACTGATGGCAGAATTAACCCAGCCTTGTAATATTCCGGTTTAAGGTTGCTACAGATGGCTAACAGGGGATGCGATCGCGCTCCAGTTGTCAATCAAAAGTCGAGTAATTTATGGATGTGGATGAAATTCTCAAACGTTATAGCGCTGGAGAACGCAGTTTTCCACGAGTCAATTTACAAGAAGCAGAACTTACAAATGCAATTTTAACAGGTGCCGATTTTAGCTATGCAGATTTACGTCAGACACGGTTGGGCAAAACTAATTTGAGTCAAGCTACTCTCAAACAAGCAGATCTTAGTGAAGCGCTGCTCTGGGGTACAGATTTGAGCGATGCAGATTTATCTGGTGCTTTGCTGCGGGAAGCAGATTTGACGAGTGCAAAACTACTTCAAACTAATTTAACAGCAGCTAATTTAATTAAAGCTAGTTTATGCGGTGCGAATTTAACAGGTGCTAAACTTTCCCGTTCGCTACTGTTTCAAGCAGACTTACGCCCTAGTTCCGATCAGCGCACAGATTTAGGATATGCAATTTTAACTGAGGCAGATTTGAGCTACGCTGACTTAAGAGCCGCTACTATGCATCATGCTAACTTGGATAAAGCCAAATTGTGCCGCGCCAACCTCAGCCGCAGACTTCAGTGGGGGGATTTGGCTACAGATTTGAGCGGAGCGAGTTTGCAAGGAGCCGATCTCAGCTATGCGAATCTTGATGGCGCAATTTTGCGCAATGCGAATTTGCAAGGAGCAGATTTAACCGGAGCTATTCTTGATGATGTTGACTTTCAAGGGGCGATTATGCCCGATGGTACAGTTCATGATTAAGAGTGGTTGCTCTAGATAAATCAATTTTTGATTTTAGATTCTGTGACTGCTTTGAGGTTACAGACATGTTTAGATTTTAAATTTTGTTTAATCCAAAATTTAAAATCTAAAATCTAAAATTTGGTGAATTAACCCCACCACACAAAGAGATGGGGCTGGCGATTTTCCAGACAGATACTAATTTAGGCACTTTCTTTGCGTCAAACACTTGTGAAAGTCGTTCTCTGAATCTAGAACATTGCTAGATGTTTTTCTTGCAAGATAACAATTGTTTAATCATAAAAGTTATCTATTCTTAAATCTCGCCAAATTTCTGAAACTTGCCAGCCGGAATTACCAACTGATTGAATCAGAGGACGATCGCGCAATGGAATATATGTGGATTCTTGATAGTTAACATCAAGTACTGGCTGTTGTTGAATTGTGGATTCTGGAATCTCAAAAGTATCATCGCTGGAAGCCGGCTGAGATAACTCTTCTTGTACTTCTGGCTTTGGCAGAATGGGTTTTTCAATTCTTTTGATGAGTTGGATATCCATTGACGTTTAAATTGTATGATTTGACAAAAAAATAATTCTCTGAGCGAGAATTAAGAACAGCACAATCTAGTCTTTCCCAAACTAACAGATAAATCCGTAAAAAGTTGTTGTAAAGTTTGGTGTTGAAAATTACTTAAGCTAGTCTAGGATACAACAAAATTATCCCTAGAGGAAGTGATAACTTAGGTGTAGCCAAAGCTAATAACGAGATTTTTGGATAAGCGATCGCCTCAGTTCCTTTACCTAGCCTGGAAAATATTACTTTTGAGGTAGTTGTACAACATCAGAGTCAACTTTACCTTAACCTTAACTATATTTAGCATTTGCAAATTTTAAATTTTGCGATCGCATCATCAAGCAAAAATCGCTTCATGAATTTACCTGCGATCTCATCGTCACCCAATGCGATCGCTTTTTCACACCATACAATCATATTAATGCGATCGCGACAAACTTATCCCCTTTCCATATACATTTGACAATCACCTCCCTAAAAGTGCGGTGATTGTCAAAATCGCCAAATCGTTAGATATTACTCGACTCTAAAGTCCGAGATGGTAAACGATGATGGTTTTTTGCTACAATTTGCACGCTGCGATTAGGCCCTGTTACCAAACCACGCCGTTTTGGATAAATCTCTAGATTCTCATCGACTAGCGCCAAATCCCAACTAGAAAGAATTTTTGCTAATATTACTTTCATTTCATACTGGGCAAATGCCATACCTATACAGCGTCTCACACCACCGCCAAAGGGTAAAAACTCATAAGGCGAAAATTGACGTTCTAAAAAGCGTTCTGGTTTAAATTCTTGATGTTGTGGATATAAATCTTCGCGTTGGTGAGTTAAATAAATGGAACCAAGAACGATTGTACCGGGTTCTAAATCGTAACCGCATAAAGATACAGGTTCTCTGACTACACGGGGGAAAGTTAACATTCCTACAGGATAAATTCGCAAGGATTCGCAGCAAACAGCGTTAAGATATGGTGATTTAAACACGCTGCTGGGGTCTGGATTTTCACCTAAAGTATCTAATTCTTGTAATAGTTTTTCCTTAACTGATGGTAACTTATGAATCCAGTACAATGCCCAAGTTAATGCTGTGGCTGTGGTTTCATGTCCTGCTGTTAACAGTGTCATCAATTCATCGCGCAATTCTGCATCAGTCATGGCTTCACCAGCTTCATCACGCGCTGCCATCAGTAAACTCAGAATATCAGTCCGCGATGGATCGGGATGATCTCGCCGTTCTTGAATTTCTGCGTTTAATAGTTCGTGAACGCGCTGTTTACGACGCAAAAATCTTCCCCAAGAACTGCGGGGGCCTAAATCCATTCTTAAGGCGGGAAAATACAGTTCTACAACCCTTAAAGGCGAGTTTTCATTTAGCATTACTGCTAAAATTTCCTCTAATTCTTGGGCGCGGGGGCCTTCGTATAATCCAAATACAGCTTGCATAATTATCCGCATGGTAATAATTTGCATTGCCGATCTAGTACAAAATGGTTTATCTATTTCCCATTGACTAATTACCTGGGTTGTAACTTTATTAATTACCTGTCCATAGGTACGCATTCTATCACCGTGAAACGGCGGCATTAATAATTGACGTTGACGGCGATGTACTTCTCCGCTAACTGTAATTACAGAATTTTTTCCTAGCATTGGTTCAAATACCGTGTTGAAATCGCTAGGTGCGGCAAATTCTTTTGTATCGCTAGTCAACATTTTTTCTAAAGCCTGGGGATTGCTAACAAACACCACAGGTGCATTTAATTGCATGGTAAAAATATCACCATAGCGCTGGGCACAATCTGTCATGAAAGGCATTGGTTGGAAAATCCACTTCAGCATTTGCACAAGCGCTGGAGATTTTGGGACATGAGGCAATTTCATAGGCTTAATTTGTTGGGTTAATTCTGTTTTGCCAATGAATTTTGCCGAATAAAATTAAATATTTCTGCATTTAAAATACATAAAATACAGAGCATATTAAATGTGTTTTTAAAGTAGCAATAATAGCTATTTATAAGTAATAATTAGCGATTGGTAATTAAGTAATGCGATTAATCTCGTTTCCAGCCTCCGGCTGGAAATGCGGATTGCGAGGCTCCGCCTCAATTTATCAGATAAGAGGCGGCAGCCCACAGATCATCGCTCCCACGCAGAGCATGGGAGCTAGATGAAATACATAAATTACAGATCCTATTGAATTTATATTTAAAGTAGCAATAATGGCTATTTGCAAGTAATAATTAGCGATTGGTAATTAAGTAATGCACAAAAAACAACAAAGCATAGCTACACAGCATTTTATTGTCAAGCATTGCAATTTTTGAGCAAGCAATATAACTTTTTACTTGCGGAAAACACTAAAACGAGTGCGCGATTTACCTAAACGAGTAAGCGATATGGCTTTTTACTTGCGGAAAACACTAAAATGAGTGCGCGATTTACCGAAATGAGTAAGTGATATGGCTTTTTGAGTAGGTGAAATAGTATTTTACTTGCGGAAAACACCAAAATGAGAACTTGTTAAGGCTTAATGAGAAGGTGAAATGGCTTTTTGCTTACCTAAAACAAGAAAATGGGTACTTGATTTTGATAAATGAGAAAGCGAAATGCTTTTTTGTTTACGAAAAATTTAAAAATGAGTACTGAATATGTGTAAATGATAAATTTGGCGAATTTTGCCCCGCAAGGAACTGAAGTTCCTTGCTAATAGCCAAAGTCATCTAAAGATGACTAAATATCCTCAAAATCTTGAGTCTACTTTAGTAGACTTGGACTTTGTCCCTTGGAATTCATTCCAAGGCGAATGAGAAAGCCTACGCTGAAGCTATTTTTAGCTTAAGTTGAGACTAATATAGGAATCCGGTTTGAATTTTGAATAAAATTAGGTACTTGTAGGGTGCGTTATGACTTCAGTCTAACGCACCAAACCCTTGAAAAACGGTGCGTTACGCTTCGCGGTAACACACCCTACGTGTTTTGCAGAAATCAAATATGATTCCTATACCCCTACAGATTGCGATATAATTTAAACCTTATCTACATGAGAACGGCTATATTTCACTTTGACTTTGGGCGGGGAAATTCAGCAGGGGATTTAAATTTCATCACTGGTACATCCTGAAGCGCTTGCTGCATAAAATCGCGCCAAACGGGAGTCACCATTCCCCCACCTGTGGCACCACTGGCTAATTGTTTGTTATCATCTCTACCTACCCAAATAGCGGTTGTTAATTGGGGTACAGTACCAATAAACCAAATATCTTTTTCTGCGGAAGTGGTACCTGTTTTACCTGCAACAGGCCTATCTAATGCAGCACCTTTACCTGTTCCTTCTGTTACAGCCGATTGCATCACATCTAACATTGCGGCTGATGCCCAAGGGTCAAGGACTAACTGGGGTTTAGGTGTATTATCTAATAAGATATTACCACTACTATCAGTAATTCTCATAATTGCCGTTGCAGGCGATCGCCAACCATAATTAGCGAAGGTGGCATAAGCGCTAGCCATTTCTAAGGGTGTGACACCAATCGCCCCTAATGGTAAAGAACTCACAGCTACCATTGGACTGTTAATTCCTAAAGTATGGCAGGTGTCGATCACTCTATTCATCCCCACTGCTTTACCAATTTTAATCGCTGGCACATTGCGAGATAATGCTAAGGCGGTGCGAATTGGCATTGCGCCCATAAAGCCGCCGTCATAGTTGCGGGGATAATACCACCCATCACCATCGCGATAGCTGACGGGAGAATCAATGACTGTGCTATTGGGTGTAAATTTACCAGTAGCAAAAGCGGTGTAGTAAACAAATGGTTTAAAAGCCGAACCAGGTTGACGTAATGCTTGGGTAGCGCGGTTAAATTCCCCAGCTTTGGAATCTACTCCCCCGACTAATGCTTTAATAAAATGGGTACGCGGATCGATGGCAACTAAAGCCATTTGATTTTTATATAATCCTCGACCTAAAAGAGTTTTATGCCATTTCTTAATAGTTGCTTCCGCCATTAATTGAAATTTAGCATCTATTGTAGTTTGTACCCGCATTCCGCCTTTAATTAATGCCTCGCGTCCAAAATTTTTCACGATTTCTTGGGCGACGGAATTGGTAACATAAGGCAAGGCACTACCTTGAAACGATCTAATTTTACCAAGTTTAATTTGTTGTTGCAGAGCTTGATTATATTCTTGCTGGCTAATCCATTTTAAATCTAACATTCGCCCCAGCACTTCTTTTTGTTTTTGTTTCGCCAGTTTCATATTCACAAAGGGGCTGAATTGTTCCGGCGCTTGAATTAAACCTGCCATCATTGCCGATTCTGCTAATGTCAAATATGCGGCTGATTTATTAAAATAAGTCCGGGCTGCGGTTTGTACACCGTAATTATTATGTCCCCAATAAACTTGATTGAGGTACATTTCTAAAATTTGTTCTTTACTAATAATTTGCTCTAGGCGAACTGCTAATACTGCTTCGGCAATTTTGCGAGTAAAGGCGCGTTTTTTAGTCAGGAATATATTTTTTACCAATTGCATGGTGATTGTCGAACCACCCTCACGCACACCACCGGCTGTCAAGTTAACTATTGCTGCACGCCCAACAGCACCAATATTAACACCATGATGACGATAGAAATGACTGTCTTCGCTAGCTAAGACGGCGCGTTTTAAGTTGGGAGAAATTTGATTTAGCGGGACAATTTTTCTGTTAGCTTCTCCATGTATGGCTGTTAATAATTTACCTTGAATATCATAAATATAAGTTGTTTCTGCTGGTGAAAAACTTCTGAGTTGTCGCACATCTGGTAAATTGCGAAAACTTACAGCTAAACCGACTAATCCACCTGCTAGCACCGAACTAGCTAGCATTGTTATTGATAAGAGAGTTACACCAGCTACTTGACCTACTTCTTTGAAAAACCCAATATTAGGTGAAGTTTGAGTTTGTGGTTGTTTGTCTAAAAGAGTATTTGACGAAGACACGAAATTTGTACCCCCGCACTGATAAATAAAGTCAAATTTTAGGAAAAATTAAGCATTAAATGTTAGCAACTATGTTGGTGGTAGTTCCTAGGGCTAATCAATTTTCATCTGATATTTAAATAATACCGATTTAATTAATGAGTGTGAGATTATGGATTTTCGTGAAGTAAAGGGCGGGGTTTCCCCGCCCCTACAGATACATCTGTCTCATTATTTTTTTAAATTGGTAAAATCTATCTTTGTGTAGAGTTTAGCAAAGATGTAATTACAAATCTTCTGCTAAAAGACATAATTATCTTAGTTCAAAATTCCCAGAATCATTACAGTCAGTAGGGGCGGGTTGATTGAGAATGATCGCTGAACATTGAAAATATTGGTGAACCCGCCCCTACATTGGTTAATCATCAACAGTTAAGCTGTAAGTTGTCTGACTTGTTCGGCGGAATCTAGTTGTAATGCGGAAGCGGCGATCGCCTGACTTTGACTGATACTTAATTGGGCGATCGCTTGTTTTAAAATAGGGATGGCTTGGGGATTAACGCTTAATTCATCTAATCCTAATCCCAATAAAATTGCTGTGGCGGCGGTTTCGGCTGCAAGTTCTCCACATAATCCTACCCAAATTCCGGCGTCATGAGCGACTTTCACTGTGCGCTGAATCATGCGCAGTACCGCAGGATGTAATGCGTCGGTTAAATTAGCGACGCGGGGGTTATTGCGATCGCCTGCCATGACATACTGACTTAAGTCGTTGGTGCCGATACTAAAAAAGTCTACCTCAGCTGCTAGTTGATCTGCGATCGCTACGGCTGCGGGGACTTCAATCATGATACCTAGTTGAATGTTGGCATCAAAGGGAATCGCTGCTTGTCTGAGTTCCCGTTGCACTTCATTTAAAATTTCCTTAGCTGCCCTAACTTCGGTGATACTGGCAATCATCGGCAGCATAATTTTAATATTGTGTCCTGTACTAGCTCGTAAAATTGCCCGCAATTGAGTTGTGAATATGTCGGGATGTTCTAAACAAAAGCGAATTCCCCGACAACCTAAAAAGGGGTTTGTCTCTGGTACACCTTGAATATAAGGCAGTGGTTTATCCCCACCCACATCTAAAGTCCGAATAATTAATGGCTGTTGATCTAAAACTTGGGCGATCGCTTGGTATACTGCTAATTGCTCCTCTTCCGTGGGAGCACTTGTCCTACCTAAATACAGGAACTCTGTACGCAGTAGTCCTACTCCTTCAGCACCGCTAGCTAAAGCCACTTGAACATCAGCTATGCTACCGATGTTAGCAAAGACACTGACTTGCTTACCATCGCGCGTAATTGCTGGTTGATGTGCTTTGGCTAGCGCTTCCTGTTGTGCAGTTTGCCAAGCTTCTCGCTTCGCTTCTAATATACTCAAAATATCTGCTTCTGGCTCTACCCAGGCTTTACCACTGCCGCCATCAAGGGCCATAATTGTGCCATCTTCCAGATACAATATCCCTGGATCTACGCCCAAAACCGCCGGAATCCCTAATGTCCGGGCGATAATTGCACTGTGAGATGTGGCGCTACCTGATGTGGTACAAATCCCTAATACTTTGCTGGGATCTAAGCCAATGGTATCTGAAGGTGTTAAATCGCTGGCGACTAAAATCGCTGGTTCTGTCAATTCTAAAGCACTGGCTGATGCGCCGGTAAGTAAGCGCAGTACTCTTTGTCCGACATCAACCACATCTTCCACTCGTTCCTGTAAATAAGCATCTTCTAGTTGATGGTAGCTAGAAGCGACTTCATCAACAACAGCTTGCCAAGCGGCTTCGGCGTTGAGATGATGGTCATAAATGCGCGATCGCACTGCTTCTAAAAGTACCGGATCTTCTAAAAATAACAGATGAGCGACAAAAATCGCCGCTTCTGTATCGCCAATTTGCAGAGAAGCTTGAGAAAATAATGTCTGAATTTGCTGTTGAGCGGTAGCGATGGCTATTTGTAACCTTTGCCACTCTGCTTCTGCATCTTCTACGTGATATTGTGTAGCAGTAACGGCAGGTAGTTGATAATGGACTACAGGCGCGATCGCAACTCCTGGTGAAGCTGGAATTCCCGATAGTTCGCCAGCAGAAGCGGGGCTAACTTCTGTTGACTCCACCACTGGCGGCGCAAATGTACTATCATCTTCACCAAAGTTATTATTAATTAATACTTCTAAGGCGGCTAAGGCAGCATCAGCATCGATACCAGTAGCCGTAATTACTAATTCATGCCCTTGACGCACTCCTAAAGTGGCGACTTGGTTGATACTGTCACCTCTAACGGCATCTGTACCTCTTGTAACATTCCTTACCTTAATTTGCGCCTGATATTGGGCGGCAGTAGTGACAAATTGCGCGGCTGGACGGGCGTGTAAACCCAAGCGATTGTTAACTGTGAGGTGAATTTCTTTTGTTGGGAATTCTGCGTGAGATGTAGGAATAACTGATGCGGGGCTGCTATCTATGCCGAGCAAAGTATTTTTTGCTACTAAAGCTGATTGTGCTTCAGTTATAACTTGCTGAATATTATGACCTGCGGCGGCGGCAACTACAGCTGCGATCGCACCTTCAACCAGTGGTGCTGCACATAAATGGACTTTTTCCCGTTGTTGTGGGTTAAGGAAATCTAGCGCCATTTCTGCACTCATCACAGCGCTACCCAAATCCATTAACACTAAAACACCATCATCGTTGAAGATAGAAGCGATCGCCTGATAAACTTGCATGGGATCTGTACCCAAAGGATTTTCCGGATCGTCAATTCCAGCTGCGATCGCTAACGGGACTTTACCCTGAACCATTTGCGCTGCTAGTTCCTGTACACCAAGCGCGAGTTGTTTACTGTGAGAAACAATGACTATTCCAATCACAACAACACCATCAACTCTCTTGAGAGACTTTTCCTGAGCCAGTTAACCTTTACATTCTTCCATTTTCTCCTCAGAAAATCAGCGTTGATTTTCAAATCGCAACTTTAATATGCCAAAGTCGAATTCTGTTCCCGTTGTGACAGTTCTGGGAATTATGAAGATAGGCATAAGAACTGTAAGTATAGTTTACCTACAGTCATTTTTATGGTACAAAAGTACTAAGTTGTCCTAATTCCGAAGGTTGAAGATCCCTGCGTCTATACGTAGTAGGTTTTCAGTTGGGGTTTAAATCCCCGACTGAAAATGTCTTTAATTTTGAATTTTGAATTTTGAATTTTGAATTTTTAATAGGTTTTATGGTGATGCAACCTCTTCAGCCAGTTAGCGCCGCCGATTTACAAGCATTTTTAGATACACCAGAAGATTTATTACAGCAGCCTGTGGAATTGCAATTAGCTGTTGCAAACTATATTGAAACACCGCGATCGCTCTTAGAAGTCTTAGTCAATAGCACTGATAAGCAAGTATCACAAGCCGCTAGTTTACACGTAAATTATGCCGGAGAAATCACAGAAAATTGGCAAAAAGCGGTAGATACCATCCTGCAACAACAAGAACTAGGGCAAAATGACCGATTAGCTGTAGAATTGCTCAAATTGGGAACTGTACCGCCATGCTTTTTTAGCGAATGGGTTCCCGCAGAAAAGCTCATTCCAGCGTTGCGTAATCCCCATATACCCTTAAAATATCGCTTACAATTACTTGAACGCTTGGCGCAGGAACCGACTTTAAAACCACGCTTACAAGTTGCAGAATCACCAGAAACACCCTTAGCAGTATTAGAACAACTAGCAGGGGATTTAGAATTACCTATTAGGTTAGCAGTAAAGTTTAACCCCAATTGTCCACCATCATTAATTGAACTAGTGGAAGGACAATATACCGTTGCATCTGACTGGAATACCGATGCAGAACAATTAGCAATGTTAGCACAAAGCCGTTGGGCTTGGATTCGCTTGGCGGTGGCGCAAAATCCTTGTGCGACAGCAGAAACTTTAATGCAGTTGGCTGGAGATACTGTATATAAAATTCAGTTAGCAGTGGCGAAGAATCCAGAAACACCCGCAGATGTGTTAGCTGTATTAGCGCAACATCAAGATAAAACAATCCAAGCAACTGTAACAGAACATCGAAATGCGACGGAAGAGATATTACATCAATTATTTCCCAATCAGCAGCATCTTTTGCAAAGACGGGAAAATTTACCAACTAGTATTTTAGAAAAATTTTTTAATGAAGCAGCAACAGATAAACCTATTTGGAAAAATTCTGAACTGCGGTATTTGTATTTAAATCAACCAAATACACCTACTTGGATTTTAGCTGAATTAGCGAATGTTGATTTAGAAGTATTGAGAGCAGAGATACTTACTAGAAGTAATTCTTCACCGATTATCAAAACTTTAGAAACATGGATTCAAGATCAGACAATATTTTTAGCTAATGTTGCCAAACATCCCCAAGTTTCAGGGGAAATATTACAGCATTTGGCACAATATCCTAATCCATATATACATCTGGCTGTTGCGCAAAATTCCCAAACACCTGAAGCCTTGCGAGATATGCTATTACAGCAATTAGCAGTAGGCTCAAATTTAAATATTCGGCTGCAATTGGCAAGTAATCCCCAAACTCCGGTGGCAATTTTAGAACAGCTAGCGGGTGCATCATCTTCCCTCAATATAATGATAGAGATGTTGCAGCAAATTGCCCCAGATGCTACACCATCATTACTTAACCGAATCAAAGAATTTATCGATAACCGCCAGTCACCAGAATTAATTATTTTTTGGCTGCAACAGGGGGAAGAATTTCGCAACTCTATATTAAAAGAATGGGATAATTTAGTCGAGTCGTTGAATGCATCAGAGAGGCAAACACTGGCATACTTAGCTAGCCAGAAATCATCAATTAAATGGGAAGGGAGATTTACAGCAGAAAGACGCGATCGCTCAGGAAAGAAATCAGTACCTAGCGATTCTCAAGCAGCAGAAAATTATCAAATGCTAGATGGAATATTGCATTTATTAAATAGTCCGTACAACAGCGATCGCAGTAATTTAGAAGTTGTGGCAGCATTATTAGGTAATCCTTCTACACCAGCAACTTTAAGAGAGCGATTGTGGCAACAATCCCAAAAAAGTCCTGACGAATTGGGACGCTATTTAAAAGATGCTGAAATGCGGATGGCACTAGCTCTTAATCCCACTGTACTTGAAGCAGAGCGGAATGAATATTTACAACAATTAATGGCAACAAGCAATAATTTCCGCGAGCAATTAGCTAGACATCTTGCTACACCTGAATACCTTCTCAGACGCATCGCTGATGAACGCAAAGAGTATTTATGGCGTACTTTAGCAGAAAATCCCAATACTCCTGCTGATTTATTACTGCGTTTTCTCAATGAAGAAGTTGAGAAAACAGTTTATAGTAATACCACTATGTTTGACTTAGTGATTGCTCATCCTAACTTACCTGTTTTACAACGTTATCGATTATTACTAGAGAAAGCAGAAGCGCAAGAAATTACCAAAGCTCATCAATTAATGGCGCGTCGTACTGGTAGTCCTTATGCGTTAGCGCAGATTTTAGCAAAAGGCGATCGCAATTCTAAACTTACCGCCGCACGTAGCAATCAAACCCCTATCCCAGTATTACAACAACTAGCAAAAGATGCAGATGAAGCCATCCGGCAAGCTGTTTCTAAAAATGCCAATTTACCTTTAAATAACTTATTAGAATTTACACAAGATCCAAGCGTTCATGTACGTTTAAATCTTGCCTATAAACCATTACATAGTAAAATACCTACCCCTATTCAATTATTAGAAATATTGGCACAGGATGAATCACCAATAATCAGAGCCAAAGTTGCAGAACATCCCGATACATCTGTGGAAATATTGGTGCAGTTAGCCAACGATACCAGTCGTGAAGTCAAAACAAAACTAATTGCTAACCCTAACACTCCCGTAACAATTCTGACTCGTTTGGGATTAGAAGAAAATCTCGTAAGTCAACGCAATCCCAATACACCAGGAATTGTACTTGCTCAAGCAGTTAAAAGCATGAGTGGGAAAAATCTCGCTGATTTTATTAAACATCCTGTCAAAGGTTCGCAAATGCCGGCGGAAACTTTGGCACAGTTAGCAACTCACACCGATAGTTCAGTGCGTTATCGCGTCGCGTCGCACCCCAACACCCCAGCCACAGTTTTAAGACAGTTAGCGAAAGATTCCTATGTCGCTACAGTTCGCGCTGTCGCCAGTAATCCCAACACATCCCCGGAAACATTGGAAGTACTCGCCAGCCATCCAGATTTTACAACGCGATTGGACGTTGCACGCAATCCTAATACACCGCCTCGCGCACTTTCCCAAATTGTTCAAAGTACCCAAAATTCAGGAAATACCCCAAATCAAACCGTGGATATGCTCAAGAGTGCATTTCCCGGTAATCATAATGATGTGCTGCGTTGCATAGCTGGGAATCCGCGCACACCCATTGAAGCATTAGAAATTTTGGCAAGAAGAGAGTTTTTAGGTGCAACACCAGATCCGCAAGCATTCTTTCCACCTACAACGAATGATGAGATCGTGCGATCGCTTGCATATAATCCCAGCTTAACACCACAACTGCTCGCCATTCTCACTCAAGACCCTAGCGTAGAGGTGCGAGTTTGTTTAGTTCGCCATCCCAACTTAACAGAAGCTTTATGGTTGCGCCTAGCTGAAGATACAGCAATATCGGTGCGGGAAGCAGTTGGAGCTGCAAACAACGCACCTGTAAACGTTTTGGAATTATTGGCGCGGGATGAGCAAAGCGAGGTAAAAATTCAAGTAGCGACTAACTCTAATACACCAATTCCTGTTTTAGAAATTTTAGCCAGCGACGAAAACCCCAGTGTCAGAACTGCTGCGGCTAGTAATCCTCATCTTTCTGAAACAATCTTGGCACAATTAGCAACTGATGAAAAAGTCGAAGTTCGCCGTGCAGTTGCTCAAAATCCCAACACTCCGGCGGCTATTAAACAAAGCCTGCGCGATTTAGTTTTTCAACCCACCACCCAGCAAACTAGTTCCACCTTACGCGGACTCAGCCGCATTTACAACCCCAGCAGCGATGATATAACAAGCATACTGGCAGAATATGCAACTTCCGACAACGCCTTTGTTCGCTTAGTAACTCTACTCCATCCGCAAACTCCGGCGGAAATATTGACACAAGCAGCACAATCTGCATCTTGGCTAGAACGCTATGCAGTTGCAGATAACCCCGCAACCCCAGAGGAACTACGCCAGCAACTAACCCACGATAGTAATCGCATTGTCAAAGCAGTTGCGATCGCAAATCTTTAAATTGCACCTAACTATGTTAAAAAACGTAGACTGAAAACCCTTACCCATGACAAAGCGCAAAGTCTGAGCGGAGGTTTACTCCGATCAGAACTTTGTAAGAATGACAAATGACAAATGACAAATGACAGCCTTATATGAACTTAGAAACCGCAAAAATCTTAGGTACTCTTGAAGTATTAATTGATAAACGCCTTGAGTTTCGTCTGCACAATAATCACCATTCTTCTTTAGAACCTTTCGTTTGGGATATCCAGGAAAAAGGCGATTTTAGTTTACTCAATCTGGGACGCGATCGCAAATGGATAACTCTCACCGATATTGATGTTGCTGTCAAAAATTGGCAAGCATTAGAACGGCGCGGTTATTTAAACCCAGATGATTATCCTGATGACTACGAAGATGTTATCGCTCCGGAATTAGCTGATGCAAGAGCAGAAATATATGAGGAATTAGCTGATGCTATTTCAGAAAACCTTCAGAATATCGAGGTTTTCAAATTTAGCCGCATTCCTATGTATTCATTTTATGTTGTGTTAGGTCAAGACCAAGAAAATAATTGGTTTTGTTTTTCTCAAACTGTTGCCAGAGAAACTAAATTACAAGGAGAAATCAAATATTCTAATTTACCTGATTTAACTATGCAGCCATCTTTGGATGAAAATACGGCTAAATTGAAAGATAAATTTCAGCAAATCATCAATAAATTAGAACCGATTACTATTTATGGTTACTATGGTGGCGGCTATGATTATAGATTTCCACATTATTTAGTTCAAGCAATAAGCGACTCTAGAGAACAAGCAATATTAATCGCTCTCCAACAAGCAGGAATGCTTGATATTGGTAAATTTCACAAGTTTGACATAGAAGCTTTATCTTGGAATTGGGATGAAAATGAAATTGCTGAATTTTACCCACAATATGACAAGATAAATCAATTTATCACTCAAAAACTTTCTGATATTCAGATGTTGAGATGTAGTTTTTGGAACCGTGAATGTATATATGTTCTCGGAACAACCAAGGCTGAAGATTTAGCAGGAATCTATATTGAAAGTAAATTTGATTTTAATCCTTAAGTGATTTTTTCATCGAAGTCAAATTCTGTTCCTATCTTCATAATTCTGGGAATTATGAAGATAGGAATAAAAACTGTGACTGTAGGTAAACTACAGTCAGTTTTATAGTATATGTGTACTATTATATTGGGTGTGATTATCATGCAACCTCTTCAGCTAGTTAGCGCCGCCGATTTACAAGCATTTTTAGATACACCAGAACAGTTATTACAGCAGCCAACAGAATTGCAATTAGCTGTTGCAAACTACATTGAAACACCGCGATCGCTCTTAGAAGTCCTCGTTAATAGCACTGATAGCCAAGTATCAAAAACCGCCAGCTTACACGTAAATTATGTCGGAGAAATCACAGAAAATTGGCAAAAAGCGGTAGATACCATCCTGCAACAACAAGAACTAGGGCAAAATGACCGATTAGCTGTAGAATTGCTCAAATTGGGAACTGTACCGCCATGCTTTTTTAGCGAATGGGTTCCCGCAGAAAAGCTCATTCCAGCGTTGCGTAATCCCCATATACCCTTAAAATATCGCTTACAATTACTTGAACGCTTGGCGCAGGAACCGACTTTAAAACCACGCTTACAAGTTGCAGAATCACCAGAAACACCCTTAGCAGTATTAGAGCAGTTAGCAGGGGATTTAGAATTACCTATTAGGTTAGCGGTGAAGTTTAACCCCAATTGTCCCCCATCATTAATTGAATTAGTAGAGGGACAATATACCATTGCATCTGACTGGAATACCGATGCAGAACAATTAGCAATGTTAGCACAAAGCCGTTGGGCTTGGATTCGCTTGGCGGTGGCGCAAAATCCTTCCGCGACAGCAGAAACTTTAATGCAGTTGGCTGGAGATAGGGTATATAAAATTCAGTTAGCAGTGGCGAAGAATCCAGAAACACCCGCAGATGTGTTAGCTGTATTAGCGCAATATCAAAATCAAACAATCGAAGCAACTGTAGCCGAACATATCAATGCAACGGAAGAGATATTACATCAATTATTTCCCAATCAGCAGCAACTTTTAAAAAGACGAGAAAATTTACCGACTAGTATTTTAGAAAGACTTTTTAATGAAGGGTTAAGAGATCATTATTTATTTTTACAACAACCAAATACACCTACATGGATTTTAGCTGAATTTGCGAAAGTTGATTTAGAGGCTTTAAGAGTAGCGAAACGAGCAAAGCATACGCATCTACCATTACCAGAAGTTTTTGAGCAATGGATTAGAGATGATATTAGGTTTTTGGTTGATGTTGCCAAACATCCCCAAGTTTCGCTAGAAATTTTAGAACATTTAATTCAATATCCCCATCCATATATTAAGCTAGCAGTTGCCCAAAATTCTCTGATTGATCCAGCGAAAAAAATTGAGTTGCTAGAGGAGTTAGTCAAAGCCGGAGAAAGGGATGTTCTCAAGCTAATCGCCGCAGATTCGCAAACACCTGTGGCGATTTTAGAACAAATAGTTGAACAGGAATCACCTCAAAATAAATTCCGCTTCAAACTCCGCCGCCTATTAACTAGAAATCCAGAAGCAGATAATAGAGAATCTGTAGCTGATTTTTGTATGGATACAATCAGAAAAATTCTCGCTCCATATCAAATATCAATTGATGTTGAGGAATGGTTTAATTTAATTGAAAGTTATCAATGGACAACATTACTAGAAAATTATACTTATGTTGGCGATTTACAAGGAAGATACCGCCAAGATAAAAGTTTTTACGAACAGGTAAATGAGGAATGGAAACAATTTCTGCCAACTATATCAGAGTCAGAACGACAAAAAATTATCACTAATATATTAGAAATTCCCGATACGCTGGTAGATGTGGTAAAAGACGATCGCACTGTTGCAGTAGCTTTAGTGGGTAATCCTAGTCTACCAGTACCTTTACGCGAAAAATTGCAAAAGCAACTCACTCGTCCTTTAGAAAAATTAAATTCTTACGAAAATGATTGCGATATGCGGATGGCTTTAGCTTATAATTTGCAAGTTCCCGAAGCCGAACGCAAAGAATATTTTCAGCAACTTCTCTCGACAAGTGGGGACTATATTCCAGAAACAATTGCCAGAAATCCCAATACTCCAACAGAAATTATAAACCAATTAATGACTCGTCCTGGTGTCGGTCGTCAAGCAGTTTCTCGCAATCCTCATGCACCTGCTAGTGCATTAGCAGAATTAGCTCAAGATACTAATAGCACTACACGAAATTGGGTAGCTGAAAATCCCGGTACGCCGATTAATATTTTACTGCAACTTGCTAAACAACCTGTAGAAAAGACAAATAATAATGTTCCCACTGTTCGAGGAACTGTCATCAAAAATCCTCATTTGCCTGCAAGAGAACGCCATCGGATATTATTAGCAATGGAGGAAGAACAAGAAATTACGGAAGCGCATCAATTAATGGCGCGTCGTGCTGATAGTCCTTATGCTTTAGCACAGGTTTTAGAAAAAGGCGATCGCAATTCTAAAATTACCGCCGCACGTAGTCATAAAACTCCAATTCAAGTATTACAACAACTCGCAAAAGATGCAGATGAAACTGTGCGTTCTGTAGTCTCAGAAAATGCTAATTTACCACTCAGCAATTTATTAGAGTTGACACAAGACTCTAGTTTAAATGTTCGCGCAGGTTTAGCCAGGAAGCGACTGCATAAACCAACTGCTGTAGAAGTACTGCAACATTTAGCTAATGATGAATCAGCACAAATTAGAGCGCAGGTTGCTGCTAATACTGACACTCCAGAGGAATTATTGAGAAAGCTGGCTAATGACTCTAATAAAGAAGTGTGGGAAGCATTGGCGCGTAACCCAAATACACCTGTGGATATTTTAGAATTTTTGGGGGTAGAGAAAGGCGTTGTTAATCCTTGGAATGGGAAAACACCTGCTAAAGCTTTAGCAAAAGCTGTAGAAAACACTTTAAAAATGGACTTCCGATTTCGAGATAAAGCTTTAGATGAATTACTCAAGCCGCGAAATTCCGAAATGCCAGCAGAGATATTGGTAAAATTAGCTAACTACAAAACATCATGGATTCGTTCGGCTGTAGCGCATCATCCCAATACCCCGATTTTTGCCTTAGAACCCTTAATTAATGATGATTATAGCCCCGTTTTGTGGGTGATCGCGCGTCGTGCTGACACTCCCCCCCAACTCCTCGAAAGGCTGCTATTAAGGTTTACAGATACAAAAAATCAAGACTACGAACAAATTTGTCATGCAATTTGCGATCGCCGGGAACTTCCCCCCAACCTGTTAGAATTCTTGATGGAAAGTAACCTACAACAGGTTTATCTGCGAATAGCAGCGCAAGCAAATCTCCCACCAACAATTGTTGAAAGACTCATGGCGATGTCAAATGAGTCTGTGTTAACTAACCTAGCGCGCAATCATAGCCTCAGCGCTGAATTTTTAACTCGACTGGCGCAAAATTCTAATGCTAATATTTGTAGTGCGATCGCCAATCATCCCCACATTACCCCAGAAATTTGGCTACAGCTTGCTAACCATGCAGAAGTTAAAGTACGTCAGTTAGTTGCGGCTAACTCAAATACTCCTGTAAATATTCTGGAAATCTTAGCCAGCGATATAGATCAAGTTGTGCGTGCAAATGTTGCGAATCATCGCAATTTACCTGTACAGATTTTAGAACAATTAGCACAAGATGAAGAAGCATTTGTTCGTGTAGCCATTGCTAATAATCCGCATTCACCAGAAACAATCCTGACACAACTAGCAACTGATGAAAAAATCGAAATTCGTCGTGCTGTTGCACTTCATCCTCATACCCCTGCGACTATTAAACAAACCCTGCGTGATTTTCTTATCCAACCCAACAATCAACAAAGTGTCAGCACTACCTTACGCGGAATCAGCCGCATTTACAACCCCAGCAGCGACGACATTACAACCATACTTGCAGAATATGCGAATTCCGAAAACGCCTTTGTTCGCTTAGTAACCTTACTCCATCCCCTAACTCCCCCAGAAATATTAACACAAGCAGCACAATCTCAATCTTGGCTAGAACGCTACGCAGTTGCAGATAACCCCGCAACTCCAGAACAATTACGCCAAAAACTTGCGCAAGATAGTAATCGCATTGTTCGTGTAGCAGCTAAAGTTTAGTTGTGAATAATTGAGGATGTTGCAGATGCCATACAGTGATTTTACACTTGCTAAAGTTCGAGAAGCTTTTCAAGCTGCTTTACTTACAGTGTCTTCCTAAATCAGCAATTTTAGGTATGTTTCACTTTGCTAACATACCTTCAATATACTTAATATCTAATCTCTGAAATTATGCAACCAAAAACAGAACAAATTCTTGCAACAATTGAAGTAATTCTTGACTCTAAATCTGGCTTTCATTTACCAGGACATGAAGATGGGGGATATATTTACCCATTTGTTTGGGATGCAACCGAAAAAGGTGAATTTAATATTCTCAATCTTAGCCTTTCTCAAAATTGGTTAAAACTTACAGATATTGAGAATACAATCAAGAGTTGGCGGACAATGGATTATGCGAGGAATTTTAATAGCTTTGACTTAAATGAAAACGAACAAACTGATTGGGCTAATAAAATAGAAAACTTATATCAAATCATAAGAGATAATTTACAAGATTTAGAATCTTTTTTTGTCAAAACTTCCTCTTACTTTCCCTCAGACGATCTAGTTGGTTTGATTGTTGGTAAAACAGCAGATGGAGATTGGGTTACTGTTTTCCAGACTCTTTATAAAGAAACTAAAATTCCACAAGAACAACTTTCTCGTTCTCCCGTAATTCATCCTATCTCTGCTCAAGCATTAAGAGAAAATACACTCAATATAGTCTCACAACTTCAAGCCATCACATCAGAACTAGGAACCATTCATTTAGCAGGAGATATTGGTGGTGGATATTACTATAATTACGATTATCAAATCGTCTATGGTGCGGCTGAGACAAAAGAAGCAGCAATGGCACAGGCTCTACAAGCTTCGGGAATGTTAGAAATTGGCATATTTCATAAGTTTTTTTCTGAGAAAGAATACTTGCCAAGGTGGGCTAACAATTTAGAGGCAAAATATGCAAAATACGATAAATTAAACAAATTTTTACATCATACTTTTGCAGAAGTAATGATGTACAGATTTAGCTTTTGGACTCAGGAGAATATCTATATTATTGGCGAAACTTCAGGAGGCGATTGGGCTGGTTTATACATAGAAAGCGAATTTGTGTATAATCCATAGTTTTAAATATTACAATTACGTCAAATCACTATGCACCCCGAAACAGAAAAATTGCTCGGTACATTAGAAATCCTCTGTTCTAATGCTTTTATTTGGGAAACTATCTACCAAGGAGAATTTAACCTATGGAATTTGATGATTTCTCAAAGATTTGTCAACCTAACCGACATAGAACTCGCTTTTGAACATTGGCAAAATATTGAGGAATGGGGAACGCCTACAAATCAAAAAGAATATGGTGAGTATGCTCCGACTCGTTCCGAACGTAAAAACAATAACTGGAATGAAACTATTGCTGCTGAACGCCAAGAATATTATCAAAAAATTCAGCATATCCTGACTAAAAATTGTCAAAATTTGCAAGCTTATAGTTTATCTATCCCCACAACAAACCATCAAAATTTTGAATGGAGACACCCTGATTTTTCTGTATCAATACTAGTAGCTGAAACTAAAAATAATAACTGGTTATGTCTTGCGCCTACTGTTCCCGATCAAGTCAGCTATAATCGCCGTAAAACAAACCCAGCCACAACGAAAATTGTCCGTGAAAAATCAGCAACTTTAACTGATGAAAGTTTAATAAACGAAGTTCAATTATTTCTCGATCATCTCACGCCAATTACCATTTACGGCTACTATCATGGCGGATATAACTATACTTATGAACATCATCTCGTAGGTGCATACGCTAAAACTAAAATATCTGCAATTGAACTTGCATTGCAAGCCGCAACAATGGTAGTAATAGAAAAGCCAACGCTTGAATATGTTAGAGATGCTGACAATAGCCGCAAACTCAGCCAATTTATGAACCAGTGTTTGCGCGATCGCACTCTCTACAATATCAGTTTTTGGGATATGGGTTACACCTACGAAGTCGGACAAACCCCACCCGGTGATTGGATTGGCGTTCGTTCCACCAGTGAATTTGAATATAATCCTTAGTATCAACTACAGCAAGGAGTCAAGAATTTATCTATTCTCAATCAACAAAACCCTTACCTTGTATTCATTTTGAATTTTGAATTTTGAATTTTGAATTCCGCCTTGCGGTGCTAGTCTTTTAAACCCGCGATCGCACTACTATAGATTGTCATAAACCGAGATTGTTCTAAAGGTGCGTCATGATTCCAGGTTCCCACAACACAATATTGCTTTCCATTCTTCGCTTTGAGCCAAGTTGTCAAATTTAGCACACCCGATTCCGAACCACCTTTAAAAGCTACTCGTTCCCAATCTCCCGCATTCGCTACCCCAGGATTGATACTCATTAACGGTAAATCAGCAACTTTATCTATCAAACTACAAAGTTCTCGCGCCGTAAAAAACCACTCAATATCTAAAGCTACTGGGTTTCCAGTAAATTCACTGACATCGGGTAAGGATTGTTGAGCTAGGGATTTTAAAATTGCGCGTTTTTGCTCTACATTACTATTACGATAGCGTTTTCGTAACTCTTGATTCTTCGCACTTTTGAGGATAAAAAACTCGCGAGTCGTCAAAAAAGGAACGTTGCGCGGTGTAATCGCTTCTATTATCGGTCGTCCAATGATATTAATTAAAGCATCAGTGGCGGTGTTGTCACTTTGAGAAATCATCAAAGCCGATAATGTCTGCAAAGTTAACAATGAACTATCCGGCCAAGTTTGTAACATCCCAGAGGGTAGACTCTTCCATCCTGATTTTAACTCGACAACATCCCCCCACGATCGCACTTTAGCAGAAATTTGCGATTTCAGCGCTTGCAGAACTGCCAACTTAAACGCCGAACCCACAGCCAGAGGAGTATCAGCATTTAACGCCGCGCGTTCTGTTTTGCCTTCGAGAACCAGAAAACTCACCTGACCCGGTAAAGTTTTCAATTCTGCGATCGCTTCTTTTAAATCTTGGGACTTAGCTACAGGCGGTTGAAAAAATAGCATAGCAATTTTACCATTGCTATCAAGGCCGATTTGCGTTGGTACATAGCCACGCGCAAACACAACTCTGTAATTTTCACCTTGTTCTTCTACTTTTTGATAATCTCCCAGTCCCTGTTTTAAACTAGAGATAATTTGCTCAATCTGAGAGATAGGTACATGCGCTAAAAACTCAGAACTAAACCAATCAGCCAGCACTTTTTCACTAGTTAATAGTCTTTCTAAAGCCGCTTTATTCATAGCAGATTGTTTAAGTAATTGTACTAGGAAAATCGGTGATAAATTTTGCTCTATGGATTTTATTAATATACCATTTGATGAAAGCAAACTGGCTGTTAATAATACAGTTGCAAATAACATATTCTGAAGAAAAGCCAAGTATAAATTTAAATTTTAGTTGAGCCTCTCAATAGTCATCAGTCATTGGTCATTGGTTAAAAATTCTCAACTGTGGACTATTGACTTTTGACTCTTGACTCTTGACAATCCTAACCTTTATCCCTCGTACCAGTTGCGTAAGTTTTATAATTCTTAGAAGATTTTCATCTTGCTATCAGGGTTAATTCAGAGCGATCGCTCATAATACCAAATCAGCAAGTTCAAAATCCCCACCCATAAGGAAGATGAGGAAAACAACTGACAATTGTACAGACGCGATTCATCGCGTCTCTCACCAATGAAAAATCGGCGCTATTTTTTAGAAGCTAGTACAGTAATTGTAGGTACAGCATTTTTATCAAAATATTTCACCAGGAAATCAGAAGTTATGACAGCTGCAAAAAATGAATTTGAAATCACTAAAACAGAAGAAGAATGGCGCAAAACCTTGACACCAGAGCAGTTTCATGTATTACGTAAACACGGTACAGAACGCGCTGGTACTAGTCCTTTAGATAAGCAATATGCAGCAGGGACTTATGTATGTGCTGGGTGCGATTTACCCCTATTTACTTCCGAAACTAAATTTAATAGTGGTACAGGCTGGCCTAGTTTTTACGCACCAATTGAAGAAGCGATCGCCACATCGGTAGATAAGTCATTTTTTATGACCAGAGTTGAAGTCCATTGTCATCGCTGTGGCGGACATTTAGGTCATGTCTTTAATGACGGGCCTGCACCTACTGGTAAACGCTACTGTATGAATGGTGCGGCTTTAAAGTTTATTGCTAGTTAAGCAATAATTTAATTCCCCAAAACCATCAGCTGTTTGCAGCTGATGGTTCGCCCAAAGCAGCCATTAACTGTGACTGCTTAGACATGAAATAGCGCACTTCTTCATCAGTAGTTTGCGAGAAATCTTCATACCAGACGCCAACTGCATACATCTGCTCTGGCATCTTTAAGCACACAACTTCGTCTACTTTTTCGCTGATTTTTTCGCAAGTATCCGGCGGGGCAACAGGAACTGCAACAACTATCCGGTGAGGTTCTTGCTGTTTTAATAAAGCAATAGCAGCCAGCATAGTTGAACCAGTAGCAATACCGTCATCAACTAAAATCACGGTACGATTTTTAACATTTAACGGAGGGCGATCGCCACGATAAACGCGATCGCGGCGCTGCAATTCCTGCCATTCATCAGCGGCTACTTGATTAATTGTCTGACTAGTAATAGCCAAAGAATTAATGACATCGGAATTTAAAACGCGAATTCCTCCCGAAGTAATAGCACCCATTGCTAATTCTTGATGACCGGGTACACCAATTTTTCTGACTATACAAATATCTAATGGTGCATCTAACGCCTTTGCCACTTCATAGGCTACCGGTACACCCCCACGAGGCAAACCTAAAACCAACAAATCTTTACAGTCAGCATAAGCTGTTAGTTCTCTAGCTAACAACTTACCAGCCTCAGTCCGGGTACGGAACTTGATAGACATAATTTTACCTCCATCAGGTGAGAGCGACGCATCGCTTAATTCTGTGGAACATACAGAAGGCTTGCCGATTCTACTCTCTTTGCTCGATTGCCTAGCTATAGCCATTAGTAATCAAGCTGCTAATGTTTCTGGTAATTATCTATCAAATTCTGAAAATATATCTCCTGCTGTGGGCTGTTATTATCTACCTGAATTACCAGTACCCTATTTGCCGATGACACACAGAGAAACTTGTGAGTATTAACGACACCTTGCTGATGACTTAAAAAAGAAAGTGAATGAATGCTCTCAATTTCATTTTACCCAGGAATTCGGTGTCAAGCCTCAAGATTGAGCCTAAAGGCTTTGGAGCTTTGCAAACACTAGGGACTGTTTGCAAACCCTAAATTAGACTTCAATGTAGGTTGGGTTGAGGGACGAAACCCAACATTTACGTCGCTTCGTTGGGTTGCTTTCACCTCAAGCAACCTACTTTTGGAGTTTGAAAACACGCCCTAGCCCCTAGCCCCTAAGATACAAGGTTGGGTTGAGGAACGTAGACGCGGAGCGGTGAGGCAGTGCGTTGGGCGGGTTCCCCGACTTGAAGCAACT
This sequence comes from Calothrix anomala FACHB-343, assembly GCF_014696435.1. Classification (GTDB taxonomy): domain Bacteria; phylum Cyanobacteriota; class Cyanobacteriia; order Cyanobacteriales; family Nostocaceae; genus Aulosira; species Aulosira anomala_A. The sequence goes on from NZ_JACJQG010000028.1 coordinate 64,600, forward strand.
GCCGAACCCGAAGGGCTTCCCGAAGGGTAACCCAACATTTACGTTACTTCGTTGGGTTACGTCTACTTTCTGCAACCTACTTTCGGGTTTTGAAAACACGCCCTAACCCCTAACCCCTAAGCTAAAGCAGGAAATTTTTCTCAGTCAGATTACTACTGTTGAAGTTAGTCAAAGTCAGCAATGTTTGAAATTGATTGGCGCTGAGACTACCATCAGAGTCAATTTTCACAACTGTATGCGAACCAACCTGCTCTTTTCTAAGATATGCCTGATAAGGATTAGAACTATTAAAGTTAGCACCACTCATAATTTTGCGCAGATCGATTGTATCTTTTGCAGCTTCAAAATATTGAATTTTATCGCCTCCTTCGGAAATACTGTTATAGACAAATCGGTCGTTACCGCCTACACCACTTAAGATATCGACACCTTTACCACCCCTCAAGACATCGTTACCTTCGCCACCTTGAATGATATCGTTACTAGAACCTCCTGTAAGGATATCGTGACCATCACCACCTTGGATGATATTGCTGTTAGAACTGCCATTAATGGTGTCGTTACCTCTAGTACCGCGTAAGAGGTTCGGGCCAGACATACTCATGTTCATAGCTGTTAAGTTCATTTGAGAAGATATCTCAAATGCACCAACATCTGGTTTACTATCTCGCGCCATTCCTATAGCATCAATTATGGGGATAATACCACCAGTCCTCCCAGAATTAATGGCGGGGCTACCGGCTAACAGAGGATGCAATAAAGAATTACCAACTTTTTGTAAAGGCCCGAGAAGCGGATCGACAATCCGACTACCTGCTACAACTCTTCTACCTCGTGAAGGCGCGGGAAATTCAATGTTACCACCACCATCTTGGAGTTGATATCCAACTTGTTGTTGCGATAAATCCGCAGCTTTATTATTAGCCACAATTGAGTTAGTTAGAGTTACAGGCGCAGCTGGATCGTTAATCCAAACGGCTCCACAAGCCCGTCCGGCATAGTTATTCACGATGGTGGAATTAATAATATTCACAGGGGTAGATTTGTCGCTATTCAAAAGCATTGCGCCACCAGCACCTGTGAGCGTTTTATTGCCGGAAAAGGTGCTATTGATAATATTTTTCTCTGAAGCACCATCTAACCACAAACCACCACCTTGTTTCTCTGCGGTGTTATTGGCAAAGGTGACATTGCGAATTGTGAGTGCGCTATTACCTCGTAACCCACCGCCTCTGGCAATTCCTTTCGCATTCCTGCTAGCTGTGTTACCAACAACGGTGCTATTTTCTAGGAGAATTTGGTCTTTTGAGTAACCATAAAGCAAGAGTGCGCCGCCTTCTCCTTGGGCTTGATTGTTTTCAAATCGACTACCACGGATTCTGATGACACCACCGACAGAGGAGCCAGATCCTACTGCATTAGCGCCATCGGTACAGATTGCACCGCCACCCAAATCACCTGCTGAACTGTTATTGCGGAAAACTGAGTTTTCTACATTTAATCCACCCAGTAGGCTATAAATTGCACCCCCATTGACTCCCTTATTGTTGGTAAATTCACAACCTCTGACAGTCAGATCGCCAGAACCAAAGGTAGAAATTGCGCCACTGCTATGTCCAGATTTGGTTACAGTGCCATCATTTTTATCAAAATTGCTGTTGATTACTGTGGCTTTAGCGCTGTAACCGACAAAGATTGCGCCGCCTTTACCGCCACGATTGTTATTGAATTTACAGTTCTCTACTATCAGCGAACCGTATTGACCAACCTTAATACCACCACCGGCGTCATTAGTATAACCGTCAGCAATCGTCAGGTTTTGCACCTTCGCATCAACATGTCTGTCAATATTTAGTACTCTTTTTGTACCGTCACCGCTAATTTTTAAGTTTGCTGCTCCCGAACCATCAATTGTCAAATTCTTGGTGATGCTAATTTCCCCGCTTGTGAGTTTAATGACTTTATTAGCAAGGTTAGAGGAAAATTTGATGGTATCTCCTGCTTTTGCAGAAGCGATCGCATTGCGCAAAGAACCAGCACCGCTATCAGAGGCTGTAGTTACGTTAATAATTGTCATGCTTTGAATTCCCGTAAATAAATAAGGTTTTCAGTCCGACTTTTTGCCTAGAATCACCACTTCTGTGATTCACCACTAGTCGAGATGATGGGATTCAGAGCACCCTGCTGTGATGACTTTTCTGATTTCAATTTGATATTGAGGAATTTAGTGACGAGATTCAGCCGGATATTCCTCTTTTTTTTAGATGCAACAATTTATCGCTGTTTCGATTGATTTAAATCAACAGCATTCAGTTCATGCAAACGTTATAACTTCAGCCAAACTTTATTCGCTATAGCAATTACACTTAGATTATAGTTCCAAATTTAACCTCATCTAGTTGTTTTGCCCGGACGAATTTACTTTAGACAGATGTTACACAATTTGTCATCTTTATGCAACCTTTATAAAAAAAATATTTGATTTTTTGTTAGCTCAAGTTGATATTGATAAGTAATTACAAACAAAATCAAGCAGTAGTTGGTAACAAGTTCCTATTTAATGAAAGCCTCGGATTTGAGAAATTAGCGACTGGAAAATCTATGATTTATCGAAAAAAATTACTGCTGTGTTTGCTAGTTTTGCTTCAAAGTATGTTAACACATCAAAAATACTGCTGCAATTGAATTGATATTCACAATTAATTATAAAAATAGCCAAAAACAACAAAAAATCTGATATTAGGGCATAAATATTGTTAGCTGTACTGCATTAATTCCAGGTAAATATGCTCTAAACGTACAGGCTGACGCGCGATGGAATTAATAGCTATACCATCAAACCGGGCAATAATTTCCTTTAAATCCAAAGATTCCGGTAACCAGAAAGCCAAATCGCTACCATAACGCCTATGGGTAAAACCATATTCTTTGGCTCTAGCGATCGCTTGTTCCTCAGACTCAGTTTGTACTAAAATAATTTCTTCGGCAGGAATTAATTTTCTTAATTCTGCTAAACTACCTTCAGCTAATAGTTGACCATGTTTTAAAACGCCAATGCGCTGACAAAGGCGTTCAGCTTCCTCTAATAAGTGAGTTGTCAGTAAAACTGTAATTCCTTGATTTTTCAGTTGGCGGATTAATTCCCAAATTTCGTATCTCGCCTCAATATCTAACCCAGTTGTTGGTTCATCCAGAATTACTAGCTGTGGTTGATGTACTAAAGCTACTGCAATATTTAACCGTCTTTGCATCCCACCACTAAGCGTTTCTACTGGTTGTTTTGCTCTATCTAATAAATTTACAGATGCTAAGGTATCTAAGATACGTTGCTGACGTTCTTTTCGATTCAATCCATAAATATCCGCAAAAAATTTCAAGTTTTCGGCACAAGAGAGACTTTTATAAAGTAAATTTTCTTGCGGTGCTACACCGATAATTTTTTTCGTTGCTTCGGAAACCGATTGCTGATTAATTTTAATTTGCCCACTATCAGCTTGTAGTAAATTACAAATAATATTAATCGTAGTTGTTTTACCTGAGCCATTTGCACCAATTAAGCCATAAACTTCTCCAGAATTGATTTGCAAGTTCAAATTTTTCAGAACTTGTCTTTTACCATAGGATTTATTTAAGTTTTGAATTGTCAGCATAGATTATAAATGGGCATGGGGCATGGGGCATTGGGCATGGGGTAATAAGCAACAATATAAAGTCTATTTTTATCGGAAAAAGCTAGGTTCAAAATCTCGCCCCTGGTGGACGAAATAATCTTTGTTTCCCAAGGTAGGCTTCGCCGTGAGCGTCAGCCAAACAGTAGGAAACCCACCTATAAGGGGTGGCTGTCTTTAATTTTGAATTTTGAATTTTGAATTTTGAATTGATTCATAATCGCCTTTCTACAATTAACATGCGGTGATAAGATAGCCATCCACAGAAGAGCATGAGCAAGGAAAAAATTAGTAAAAACCAAAAGTGTGAATCTATATCGCTAATTGTTTCGCCCTTAGCTGAAATTGCTACCATAGCTTCATTCATGTGATATATAGGATTATATTTAGCAATATTAATTAAAGTTGGCGGAAAAAGCGCAGCAGGTAAAAATGCTCCGCCTAGAATTAACAAAGGTACGCCAAAAGCTGCGATGAGTGAATTAACATCTTCAATCCGCCGTGCTAATTGTGTACCTAAAATAAAACCTAAGCCAACATAAGCAATAATCGTCATGAAAATCACGATTAATCCTAATAAAATAGATCCCTTAAAAGTCGCACCCCAAAAAGCAGCAATAGTATAAATTAAAACTGCTTGTCCTAACCCAATGCAACTATGGGCGAGAAAAATTCCTAAAAAATAAGAAATACCGCTTAAGGGAGAGAGAAATAAGCGTTTGAGGGTTCGCTGTTCTCGTTCTGCAACTACCGTAGCAACAGTTCCACCTAAACAGCTAAAAAACATTGCTGCACCTACCAAAGTTGAGGGTGCAGCATATTCAAAAGCCGTATTCATTGGTAATTCTGCCCTTTCTGCTAAGATTAATCCACTGAGCATTAACACCGAAATCGGAAAAATAATCCAAAAAATTAAGCTGCGTCTGCGGCGCAATAATTCAATTAAAATACGCTGAGTTACAGCGATAATTTCCCGCCAATATTTCACGATCATTATTAATATAGCAATCTTATTTTGTATATGAACAAAAGGACAAGGGAAGGAGGACAAGGAGGACAAGGAGGTTATATTTAAGATGATTATTCTTCTCTTTTGGAGACAACTACCTCCACAGGGCGTAAAATTTTATCACCTAGACGAAACCCCCGCCGAACAATTCTTGTAATTGTCTGATTTTCTAAATCATTACGAACTTCAATATCAACAACTTTACAATAGCGAAAATCTGGATAATTATCTTGAAAATCTATGATTTCAATTTCTTGCTTTTCAAGTATTTGCAGCAGCCGATTTTCAATATCAGCAATTGTTTTAAGTAAATACTCTTCATCTGGCTCTAAATACGCTAGATTATCGCGCATGTAATTTTGTAAATATTCTAACGCATCAAAAAAATCGATTAATTCTAAAAATAATTCTTCAACTTCTGCATTAAATTGCTGTTGTTGTTCTTGGATAGTTTGTTTTAAGCTAAACTGTATTTTTAAAAGCGAGCTAATTTCTTGTATAATATGCTTTCTCTCTCCCTCACTTAATCTCAATCTTTCTTTTTTTTTAATCATATTTTTGGTTATAATTTTATTAAGATTAATTTAAATTCGCGATTAATTTCGTCTATGCTTGAGATATGCGCGATCGCGTCTGTAAATGCACTGAATTTCTGTAAAAATTTTAAATTATTTCCGCCATTTCCGGGAAATCTGTCTTAGTCAGGTAGAGGAGAACACAACGCTGCCAGCTTAACCATTGTAAAAATTAGATTTAGATCTATCCAAGATTCCCGAATAATGATACAAAAGTATTACTATTGAAGAAGATCGCGAGCAAGAAAGACACAAACACCAAAAGACAATTGTAGAGACGCGATTCATCGCGTCTGTGAGATTCATCGCCTCTCTGAGATTCATCGCGTCTCTAAGATTCATCGCGTCTCTCTTGACCACTGACTGTTGACTACTGATAAACTTGTTTAGCAAACCACTTTGATAGCCCAAAACGATGAAAGCATCTGCTAAGTTCGACTTTGAAGACGAAAAATTTAATGCACCGCCTTCTCAAGTCATCCCCTGGTGTCAGATGATTAATCCTCGGTATGGCACAGATGGTATCCAATCTTACGGTTTGGCAATTAAACTCGATAATGCGCAGGCTGTAGGTTTTCAACCAGATGATAATTGGCAACAGGTAGAGCATGAATTTAGCTCTGGAGTGGAAACTATATTTATTACTCCTACTCCTAATTTAGTAATAGTCAGGCGCGGCCCGTTATCAGTTAAAGATAGAGAAACTGGGTTAAAATTGGGTACTCTTAAAGATAATTACGATGCTTTTTTAGCCGATAAACTTAAGTTTAAAACCTTTACTCGCTATTTAATTTTTATAGTTGGAGAAGATAAAAAATTCTTGCATCATACACCATTACAATTAACTTTAAATGGTGCAGCCGGGGCAAGTTTTAGTAAAACCTATTGCGAATATCAGCAAGGTAAGGTTGTCAGCGGTTTCGTGGCTGAATTAGAACGAGCTTATGCGGGATACAGAAAGCAACCTGTGACGCCAAAAGGACAGTTATTTCATGCTCACGGGATTTTTTCACCAATAATTGAATGTGAAGAAAGGGGTATTGAACCTAATACTGTATTAGTAGCTTCTACGGTAGATTTTAAACATCCAACAGTATCCACATTAACGCAATATCTCATAGCTTCTGATTCGCCTGAATCTACGATAATTTGTAAAACTTTTGAAGATTACAAAGAATTTGGTAAGGAAGCCGTGAAAATAGAAACACCTAAAATCGAAATGGCAGGGGTTTCTAGTTCTTATATTTACGCTGATGAGGATGATTTTGGTTATCCGCCCTATTAGGGGCTAGGGGCTAGGGGCTAGGGGTTAGGGATGAGGGGGACAAGGGAGACAAGGGAGACAAGGAATTTTAGATTTTAGATTTGCGATTTTGGATTCCAATCTAAAATCTAAAATCCAAAATCCAAAATTGTTTCCAATGCCCAATGCCCAATGCCCAATGCCCAATGCCCTATTCTTTGAGTAATAAATAATATAATGAACCGTTGCCGCCTGTAACGCCAGCGCGATCGCCTGCTAGTTTGCCGGTGCCCATAAAATAATCTACCCTACCCGGCCCTTTAATGGCGCTACCTGTGTCTTGATCTAAGACAAAGCGGCTGACTCTGCGGTATTCTAGCTTACCCGCCTGATTAGGATAGGGAAGAGAGGTATGTACTAAGGCTAAAGCACCAGGAGGCATGAGAGATTTATCTGTAGCAATGGAACGCTCTGGTGTTACAGGTACATTAATACTACCCGTAGCTGGCGTACCACTGGTTTCCTTAAAGAAAATAAACCGTTCCCAACGTGGTAAATAGTTACTCAACTCCTGGGGAGATTGCTTAAAGAAACTGACTAACTTTGGTAGCGTTAATCCATCTAGTGGTAATTTACCATCTTTCGCCAGTTCTCTACCGATACTTGTCCAAGGGTAATCTGTTCCACCTGCGTAACCAATAGAGGTTTTTTTACCATCAGTTAACTGAATTTGGGCAGAACCTTGGATGTGAACCATGTATGCATCGAGGCGATCGCGGAACCATAACATTTCTAAACCTCGTAACTGGCTTTTATCACCCAATAAACCGTCTTTTCCTTCTAATTCAATGCGTTTTGGGTGCGGTTTAGCCCATTTATCGAAGTCTGGTGGTAAGCGATATAGGGGATATTTATATTGAGCAGTCCTTACACGACTGGCTGTATAAACAGGCTCATAATAAGCAGTAAATTTAACAGTACCATTACCATCATTACCTACAGATTGGTAAAAGGTAAACTCTCGCTTGACAGCAGCTTGCAATTGTGCTGCAGACTTAGATTGCACAACTAATTGACGAAAGCGTAATAAGCTGCGACGTACCCGATCCAATGTAATTTCTGGAATTGGATATTGTTGATAAATAGCGATCGCCTTATCTTTTTCTAAATAACTGAGACTGTTATCAATCGCTTTTAATAGCGCTTGGCGATCGCCGCGTTTACCCCTACTACCCCAAATTTGCTCATCCCAACCCAAACAAGCAGACTTTGGGGTACAACCGCTCCCTAAGTCCACAGGTTTAAGTGCTGGCTGTACCTCAGGTACGGGTGGTACGGGGATAGGTACCACCGGCGTTGGTTGTACTGGCGGCGGTAAATTAGGAACCTGAGCTACAGCTGACCAAATTGCATTGACAAAGGCAAGTCCTAGACTTAAGGAACACAAGGCAAGGGTTTTTCTCATCATTTAGCTGAATCTTTCAACACTAGAGCTAAAAATTGGTTCTACTCGGATCGCAATAATCCGAGATGGGCGTACTACCATATACTCCCCTTGAATATTCTTGATCGGCACGCTGATAAAGTCATTAGAGGCAGATTTTGGCACTAGTTCGCCACTATACCACTTCTGAAACTCTTGAATAGTCGGAAAACGTACTTCTTCGCGGTGACCACTTTCTAGTAGGAGGTGTACTGAGTATTCATTCGGAGTTCTCGGCATAAAGTTGAATTATTTAAAACACATTCAACCCATTGTTAACCACCATATCCCAGAATGAGAAGGGGAACTATACGGTAGCATTACAGATATTATGGAGAGTTTTGAGTTCATCGCTCAATACTCTCTACTTCTGCTTTTAAGTTGCACAATCCATTGTGAGGGTTGTTGACTGTTGACCGTTGACTGTTGACTGTTAACAGCCCTTATTAGTAGTTATGCAATTTAGATGCGGATTAGTTTACTTTCGGCTATGACGGTGGTTTACCCCGATACGGTTCCCAGGAAATTGGGCATGGGGCATTGGGCATTGGAAACAATTTTGGATTTTGGATTTTAGATTTTAGATTGGAATCCAAAATCGCAAATCTAAAATCTAAAATTCCTTGTCCCCCTTGTCCTCCTTGTCCCCCTTGTCCTCCTTGTCCCCCTTCTAGCCTCTAGCTCCTACCCTCTTAAAGCCGCGCTGAGAGTTTAAAAATGGGGGTATGGGACAGTCTAATGTCATGGCGATCGCTCTGAGCAAATCTGCTTCTGATGGTGTCACTTTATTATCTAGTAAAACGGTGTGAGCGCAGGCATCCACCAGGGCTTGCTTGAGTTTGGGAGTTGCAAGGCGCAGGCGATCGATACTTTTTTTGATATCAGTAAAGCTACCATTAACTGGTGTATCTGGTATTTCTTGCTGTCCGGCTCCGGGAAGGCGAAAAACTCCTGAACGCAGAGCATAGGCGATTTCATCAGGTTGAGTTTGTCCGACTCTGGCTAATGCTGACAGTACTAGTATGCTATCTGACCAAATTTGGTCTATAGATGTGAATTCTACTTTTGTGTGTGCTGTGGGATTTATACAAGGTTCGAGTCGGTGCCACAGTACTAACTGCAACACAAAATTCCATAATGATAAGCTTCCCCTCGCAATAATGATACCTTGGACGCATTTACATAACCTTTGGCATTCTTTCGGGGAAGTTTGCCGGAATGTGGGTATCATTAAATCGACCAGAGGTAAACGCAAGCTGGGATCTAATTGGTTGATTTCGCTGCTAAATTCCAGGGTTTTCTCGATTAATTCCGGCGATTGGACTTGTTTTAACCAAGTTATTTGTCGTTCTTGAATTTCGGGGTTGTCTGGTTCTAAAGCTAAGGCAAAAGCGATCGCAGTTGCGCTTTGCTGTTCCTTTACCCCCATACGTAAGCTTTCTGGTAACTGGGCTAACAAAGCTTGAGCATGGGCGAAATGCTCAGGCGCAACGCTTCCCACTTGATTAACTATTTGTTCTGGCGTAATGGCTGTATGATTTCCACCACCAGCAAAGCCCATTGCTAGCCCATCCCCATAACTTTGATTACCCATTGGCGATCGCATTTTGGCTAAATCTTGGGGGTTTAAACTCCCAATTCGGCGGATGCGTTCTGTTAAGGGTGGATGGGTAGCAAACATATCTTCCCAAAATTCCAGCTTGAGGGCATTGCCAAAAAACATGTGGCTAGCGGCTTCGGCTCCGGGAGCAATTAAGCGTGAATCCATTTGTTGGAGTTTTTGCAATACTCCCGTAATTCCCACAGGGTTGCGAGTAAATTGGACTGCTGAAGCATCAGCCAAAAATTCTCGCTGACGAGAGACAGCAGCTTTAATTAAGCGCCCGCACAATAACCCAATACTGCCAATAGCCATTAATGCTAAACCAAACGCCCACAGGGGTAAACCTTTTTCTTCGCCAGAGCTGCGCACGCGCCAGCGCCACAAAAATTCCCCAGCTAAGTAAATAAATAAAATCCCGTGTAAAAGCCCCATTAAGCGCAAATTCAGCCGCATATCTCCGTTAAGAATGTGGCTGAATTCATGTCCGATAACTCCTTGTAATTCATCCCGGTTCAGGTGTTGCAAACTACCACGGGTAACGCCAATTACCGCATCGTTAGGTGTAAACCCGGCAGCAAAGGCGTTAATACCGGATTCTGATTCCAACAGATAAACTGCGGGAACAGAAATACCAGATGCGATCGCCATTTCCTCGACAATATTTAATAATTGTCGCCCTTGCTCGTCCGCCATTTCTGGTATTAGCAGTCTTCCCCCCAACTGCTGCGCAATCATGCTACCTCCCTCACGCAGACAGAAGATTTTATAGGTGCTAGCAAGAGCGATCGCAATTATGGTACTCATCGCTACCCAGAAAAATAAGCCAGAATGCCACCAAATCCGGGGAGCCATGCGCAACACAAATAACATAGCAATATAAATTGCTACAATCATGACTGCGATCGATAAAGCAAATAACCCAATTAACTTTTGCGTGTTTTGGCGTGCTATATCCTGATGTTCAAAGAAATTCATAGACACCTAAAAAGACACGCGGGGAGCAGTTTTCATTTCTGGTGTCGCTTCTTGGAGTAATTCAGCATTAGTAAAGTTAAAACTACGCGCTATCAAATTGCTGGGGAAAGATTCGCCTTTAGTGTTGTAGAGTGTCACAGCGTCATTAAAAGCCTGACGCGCAAAAGCAATACGGTTTTCCGTCGAAGATAATTCTTCCATAACCTGAGTCATAGCGCGATCGGCTTTGAGTTCTGGGTAAGCTTCCGAAAGCACCATCAAGCGACTTAACGCACCCGTCAAAGCCGCCTCAGCACTACCTAACTGCTGCATCGCTTGCGGATCGCCTGGATTTTGCATTGCCCGACTGCTAGCATTAAGTGCAGAATTCCGCGCTGCAATTACGGCTTCTAAAGTTTCGCGCTCATATTTCATGTAACCTTTAGCAGTTTCCACCAAATTGGGAATTAAGTCATAGCGCCGTTGTAATTGCACATCAATTTGGGCGTAAGCATTCTTATAGCGATTGCGAAACTTGACTAAATCGTTGTAGCTACTAATGATAATTACAACCACAGTGGCAACTACAGCAACCAAAAATATTAAAAACCCCATCATATTTTTAAAGTTCCAAAAAACTTGCGAATAGACAAATCCAACACCCTGACAAGCAAGCAAAAATAGTTGTTTGCAGAGTTACCCATCAAAGTAGCCGTCATATCCAGTCAACTTTTTGTGGATATATCAAAGAGTCTACTTTCCGCAAGTTTGCTTCGTCGCCTGTAAAATTAGTTACGAATATTTACTGATATTGATGTTGTGTATAAGACTGGCTGAAGTGCGATCGCATAATTCTGCGCCTCTCGCCTCTGGAACGGTTTATAATTCAATACAGTTCAGTTAAGAATAATTGTAGGTTGGGTTGAACGAAGTGAAACCCAACAAATTGCCGAAAATGTTGGGTTTCGTTCCTCAACCCAACCTACGCAGCTGTAGGCGATCGCATAATTCTGCGCCTCTCGCCTCTGGAGCAGTTTATAATTCATCTAACCACAGAGGCGCAGAGAACACAGAGATTTGAAGATAATAAATTACTGCCGAATTCCTTTAATAAATTCTGTTCTAGCCTCAATAATTGAAGGCATTAAAACACAACGTACTAATAAATTTATATCTAATCCTGGTAGTAAATTACTTTGAGTAATTTGTTCATAATTATCATTATTTAGTCCATACAAAAATAACTGATTATTTTCCCAAAACCAGACTTCAGTAATTTTAAATCTCTTATATTTTTCTAGTTTATCGAGACTGCCACTAGTAATATTAACTTCAATAGCTAAATCAGGATGCTCTTTTTTCTCACCTATATAATAAGATTCATCAGGTTCAAAAGAAGCACTCTTTTCCTTTGCTCGACGGGTAGCACTACCAACAGGGATAAAATTTATGCCCATTTCACACAAATAAAATTCTAGTAAAAAACCAATAATGGTTTTAAGCATCTCATGTTCTTCACCAAGAGTCATAAATTCTACACACCCATCCAGAAAAGTAATCCGCAAACCTGGTGCATCTGCTGTTAACGCTTCAATCTTCTCAAATTCCTCCCAACTGTAATAGCCAGGTAACAGAAAGCGCTGTTCTGGGAGCGTAGTCAATTTATCTATAATTTGGGGAGTCATAGTTTATTGGTTTTATCTATAGATAGCCATACTCTACTGCAACAAGAAGATAATCCTGAATAGCAACCTTGATATTTTTATTCCTTACGAAAAGGATATTTCATGATTGATTACTTACCCTAAGTATAACTCTGAGTACAAGATATAATACGCAATTTAATATCTTTGAATTAGGGTGAATAAATAAAAACCAGCCGCAGTGAATATAAAAATTACAGTAGCAGAATATACTATTACATCTTTTAACAAGAATAATATCCAATCTTTTCTTAGTTCTTGTTTAAACTTTAATTCTCGCAACTTCCTCTCAAGTTCTGCATCTTCCTTAGCAGGTAAACTAACATAACGAGCAGGATATATATTATCAATAATTTCTTCTGTAGAACTTTTCTCTTCCCATGTATCAAAAGTTTCTACAAAATTCTCTAATGGCGGATTAGTTTGATTAGCAACAATCGGTAAATCTTCCTTTGTGAGCTTACCTATTTCTTTTTTAAGTGCCTTTTTAACAGCCTTGTTAATTAAAGTTTCTAGTTTCTTAGCCGACATGAGTTGTTAAAGATTTTTGTGCATACCATTTCAGCTTAGATTTTAGTAGAATTTAAGGCTGAACAAATGAAGTCGCCACTACATTTCTATGTTGTTAGGGTAAAGTCCAGTTTTTGAGTTGTAATCCGGTAATGCGGCTGTAATGACGAGTATTATTAGTTACTAAAATATAATTATAGTTAAATTGATTATTTTTAGTCTAAGTTTATAGTTCTAAGTTTTCATCAAATATTGATTCAATGTCTCTTGCACTATGAATGACTCGTAGAATATCAACTGCTGATTCAGTTATGCGGTAAAAAATGAGATATTTTTTAAATCCTTTGATAGATATTTGTCGAATATCTGCTAAATTGGGATTTGTAAACTGACATACTTTGCCAATAGCTGGAGTTTTTGCTAATTGTTTAAATGTTGCTTCGGCTGCTATTAAAAAGCTATCTGAAACATTTAAGTTATCTTGTGCTATGTATGTTGCTAAGTCTATTAAGTCGCGGATAACTTGAGGTCTTTTTTTGATTTCAAACATCACGGCTAAACTGTACCTTGAGGTTTGTTAATTCTTTCCCGGATTGTTTGACGAATATTTTCCCAATCTTGAGTTGTCATTTCTGTTGCATCGCCAGAGTTTAATCCTTCCAGAAGCATTGTTTCAAGACGTTCTTTAGCTTTCTGTTTTTGGTCGTGTCTCACTAATTCACGAAAATACTCGCTGACACTGCTGTAACCGCCTTGAGCTACCTGTTCTTCTACATAAGCTCGCATAGTGTCAGGTAAGGAAATATTGATACTTTTCACGAGAGTTAGTTTTTGAATCTGTTTTCCTATATTATGGCAGTTTTTGCCATTTCCTGCCATTGCACAGAAGATATTATTTGAGATTGAGCTGAAAATGCTGGGTTAGTTTACTCAGGCTAGTATGCAATGTTTTTTATCAAACATCAGTTTGCGTAAAATGCCTGAGATTCTCATGATCAGTGAGTTGTAGGTTGGGTTGAACGAAGTGAAACCCAACATTGACACCAACATTGACAAGGTTTTGAGATGTTGGGTTTCGTTCCTCAACCCAACCTACGCCTCTGAGGCTACACGAGCAAAACCTGCCTCCGCAGGTTATAAAAACCGATTTCTAGCCCACGAAGGTGGGCTTTGTTTGTATAGCCCCACCCTTCTAAGGTGATATTTTTATGTATGGATGATAGTTAAATCATGCCAAGAAAAAATATCGTTATCTCAATAAATTTACTGAACCACAATAAATATAATTCATTTATAAAATAATTATCTAATAAATTAAATCAATATTATATGAAAGCTGGAGACCATATTTATATACGGTTGAAGCATCAATCAGGATTTAAATTTACCCATCATGGTATTTATATCGGCAATGATGAAGTAATTCATTATTGGAAACATAAAGTTAGGAAAACCGAAATTAATAAATTCACACTCGGTAAAAATATTCATATCAAAAATCACAAGAAAGAGTATTCTTCATCTCGTGTTGTTGAGCGAGCCAAGAAAAGATTAGGTGAAAATAAATATAATTTAATTTTTAACAATTGCGAGCATTTTGCTACATGGTGTAAAACAGGTAAGCATAAAAGTAAACAAGTCGGTGGTGCTATTCCGAAAGTGCCAAAAGTTATATATAAAAAAGCAAAAAAACAAATGTCAAAATATCGGATAAAGATATTTTAAAAGATCTGAGGGATTTTCAAATAAAAAAATATTCCAATCATTAACTTACCAAACCCGCAACTCGTAGGGGCGGGGTAACCCCGCCCCTACAATTTGGCATAATTTATATTTTGCAGTTGTAGGTTGGGTTGAACGAAGTGAAACCCAACATTGACACCAACATTCACAATATTTTGAGATGTTGGGTTTCGTTCCTCAACCCAACCTACGCCTTAATTACTACTTCATACTCATTGACGGTGCGTTATGCATTCCGCCATAAAATACTCTACTCCTCTTGGGCAGCAGTGTTCTCTTATAATTCTTCCATCTAAAGTAACATATCTAAAACAATCCATATTATTTTTTATTTGCAGAAATTTTACTAAGATTAAAAAAAGTTAAAACCTAACACTATATTTTATTTAAAAAAAATTAAGTAAAAACCGCAAATACACGCATATAAACGCAGTCTATTTAGCGTTTATGCGTGCATCTGCGGTTAAAAATTACAGCCTAAATATTAATGCACTAACGCGATCGCTCTTTTCGTCAAAGCTTCCGCAGTCAATCCATTAAACGCCATCAATTCACCTGCACTGGCTGTAGTTTCCCCACGCTTCCATGCAAAAGTATCGCGCTTAGAATTACTCCTTAAAAGCACTGGTTCTAACATCGCCGGCGCACCACCAGTAACAGCAATTAACGCATCACCATCAAATAATTCGGCAAATTTGGCATCATCTAAGAAACCACCATCTGCTTCAGAACAAGTATCCCAAGCGGTATCATGAGAACGATACAAACGTCGGGGATTAATTACAGAAACTATCTTCGCACCAATACCTTCAGTTTCTAGAAAAGCTGCTGCTTCAAATACTGGCATTAATGTCATATCACCAATAACAGCAAAGACAACTTTTTTATCTCCAGGAACTTCATGCAATAGTACTGCACCATCGCGTAAACCTTGATGAGTTTGTTCTAATGTGGTGCGAATTGGTAAGGGTGATTTACTTGCAGTAATGACAATTCCCTTATTTTTTGTTTGCAATGCCCAGTCATAACAAACTTGAATACTGTTAGCATCGGGTGGGAATAATGGAAACACATTACCACTGCGCATCATTGATGCAAAATAAGCTTCAATTTCTGGACGTTGGTGTGTCCAACCGTTGCGTCCTTGCTCTAATGCACCAGCAGTAAATAATGTAATTGTTGAGGGAGTTTGGCGGCGTAATTCTGCCATTGCTTGAGTAACAGTTTGCCAAATTGGTAATCCGTTGATGGCAAAAGATTCGTAAGAACACCACAATGTTCTTGCACCCATTAATGACAATCCAGCAGCTAAACCTGCACAAGCATCTTCACTTAATGGTTCGTAAACTTGTCCATTGGGTGCTTGATTATATAAATCGTCGGTTGTGGGGTGAATAATCTTCAATGCTTGGTTAATATTGGCAATTCCTGATGCTTCGTTTCCATCAGCATTAGTTACTAAGAAATTGGGGTCTTTTTTACCCACAATTCCTACTAATCTTCCCATCGCTGTTGTCGAAACTTTCGGTTCACCACCTACCGCATATTCTTCTAAAGGTAATTCACCTAAATCTGGTAATGGTAATTCAAATTCTGTGACAACTGTTTTCGCAGCTGGGCCACCACCAGCGCGTTCGGCGTTGGTTCTGACTAATTCCCAAGCTTCAGCAGGTAACGCACGTTCTTTTAAGGCGCTGACAATATGGGGAGCATCTAACGTATCTTTGGGATAAAGGTTGTGAGATTTTGCGCCTCTGGCGTGAACTCCGGCACCTTTGAGTTGTTTAATGATGAATACGGTAAGTTTACCACCTAAAGCGGAACGGGCGGCTTTATCGACTCCCAAAAGTACGGCTTTGGTAAAGGCTAGACGCTGTTCTAGGGAAAAAGCGGTACTATCAACATAATCGCCAGCTTGGTTTTGGTCGTCAAATTCTTTGGCATCAACTAGAACTACTTCCTCAAAACCGTTACCTTGCCAATATGCTGTCATTTCTGCGTTGGTTTTCAGGGAAACCATACTGTGATGTTCTTGGCTGTAACCGTTCCATACCAGCACGGGTAAAAAGTTGGTTGTTTGGGGATAAGCGGTGTGGAAGTGCGCCATTGAACTCATGATATATGGTTCACCTAGTCCACCATCGCCAACAGTGAAGGGGAAAAGCTTGTCTTTATGCAGCAGTGCGGCGGACATAGCGAAGTGTTGCCCTTGTCCTAAAGGCCCGGCTGGTGCGAGAATACCAGGGATATAACCGGAAAGATGACCTAAGAGTCCATGCTTTTCCCGGAAGCGATCGCGCAATTGTTGGACTGTAAAAATGCCCATATTCTCTAAAGAGCGATCGAGGAACATAGCACTATAAAATCCGGGAGCGTGGTGACCGACTTCCGTAATAATATTCTTGTACCCTAACATGACCAGAGCCGCATAAGCTTCCGCTTGGCTAGCAAATCCACCAGGGTGTCCAGAGGCTTTACTACCTGTGATTTGTAGTGTCAGGTAACGCAAAGCATCCGCAGCAAGTATAGTTTGATAGACGGCTGCTGCATCTGTAGGATCTGCGATCGCTACTTTGCCCGATTCTATCGCTGGGGTAGCACCATAAGTTTCAAAACCCGGTAAGGTTTCCCCAAAATATTGAATACCTTCACAAAAATTCGGAAGCGAAGAAGATGCCTTAGGCGTGGTTGCTGTCATGCTGAATACCTTAAAAGGATGAGGAGAAACTGTGGATGCTCGTCCAAATTAACAAAAATTTTACAACTTCAAGCTGTAACAGTTTATTGCAATTTTGCAACCTCAACATAAGTAGCTTCAATATTCAGCAGGTTGGCGTCAGGAAATATCCTTGGTAAGGGCTGTCATTGGTCATTGGAGACGCGATTAATCGCGTCTGTACAATTAGATCCCCAAAACTCGCACCAAAAACGCCCATTTATCGGTTAGTTCCTCAATTGTCTTTGTTGTCGGTTTCCCTGCACCATGTCCGGCTTTCGTCTCAATTCTAATGAGTACTGGCGCATCACCAGTCTGAGCCGCTTGCAAAGCTGCTGCAAATTTGAAACTATGAGCAGGGACAACGCGATCGTCACGATCGGCTGTAGTAATCAAGGTTGCGGGGTAAGCTGTACCGGGTTTAATGTTGTGTAGCGGTGAATAAGCATATAAAGCTTTAAATTCCTCTGGGTTATCGGGCGAACCATATTCAGAAGTCCAAGCCCAACCAATGGTAAATTTGTGGAAGCGCAACATATCCATCACGCCGACTGCTGGTAAAGCAGCGCCAAACAAATCAGGGCGCTGAGTCATACAAGCACCCACCAATAAACCACCGTTACTACCACCTGCGATCGCTAATTTTGCCGATTTAGTATATTTATTAGCAATTAACCATTCAGCTGCCGCAATAAAATCATCAAAGACATTTTGCTTTTTCAACTTCATTCCTGCTTGATGCCATTCTTCACCATACTCGCCACCACCGCGAATATTTGGCATCGCATAAACACCACCCATCTCCATCCACACCAAAAGACTCACAGAAAAACTCGGTGTCATTGAAGCATTAAAACCACCATAAGCATAAAGATAGGTGGGGTTATTCCCATCCAACTTAATACCTTTTTTGTGAGTAATAAACATGGGCACTTTTGTGCCATCTTTACTTTGGTAAAAGACTTGTTTTGTCTCGTAATCTTCCGGCTTAAAATCTACCTGTGGTTGGCGAAAAACTTCACTTTTTCCCGTTACCATATCATAGCGATATATAGTACCTGGTGTCGTGAAGCTCGTAAAACTATAAAAAGTTTCCGTATCATAGCGCTTACCATCAAAGCCATTGACTGAACCCAGTCCCGGCAATTCTACTTCACGGACAAATTTACCTTTGATATCAAAAATTTTAATTTGGCTATGAGCGTCTTTTAAATAATCAGCAACAAACTGATTATTAAGTATGCTCACATCTTCTAAAGTTTCTGTTGCTTGGGGGATAATTTCCTGCCAATATTCTGGTGCTGGTTTGTTGATATCAATAGCAATTAATCTACCACGCGGTGCTTTTAAATCTGTGCGAAAATAGAATATGTTATCGTCACGATCAATAAAACTATAATCAGCTTCAAATTGATTAATTAGTTCGACAACTCCAGCATCAGGATTAGTTAAGTCTTTATAAAAAACTAAGTTTTTAGAATCAGTTCCCAACCAAACTGAGATAATTAAATATTTGCCATCTTCCGTAACATAACCATTGAAACCCCATTCTTTCTGGTCAGGACGCTGATAAATTAGTATATCTGCCGATTGTGGTGTCCCTAACCGATGATAATAAAGTTTTTGATAATAATTAACATCTGTCTTGGAAAATTGCTCCTCTTGGGGAGACCCCAAGACCGCATTTTCCGCTTCTAATTGGCTTTTTTCATTTGGTTCATCGTAGCGACTGTAGAAAAAGCCTTGATTATCATTTGTCCAGGAAGCACTAGAAAATTTAATCCATTTTAATTGGTCTGGTAAATCCTCACCTGTTTCAATATTGCGGACTTTCCACTCTTGCCAATCAGAACCACCAGTAGATAAACCGTAAGCTAAAAATTGACTATTATTACTAATAGATAAACCAGAAAGAGCAACTGTACCATCTTCTGATAATTTATTGGGGTCAAGTAAAACTTTAGGTTGGTCATCCAGAGTTTTTAAAGTGTAGAGAACGCTTTGATTTTGTAGCCCATCATTTTTAAAATAAAAATAGCGTTCCTGGGAGTTATTACCCAAAGATTCCCCTTCTTTAAAAGGGATACTATATCTTTCATAATTCCACAACTTAGTCAGGCGCTGTCTAATTTTTTCCTGAGCCGGAATTTGATTGAGGTAAGCAAAAGTAAGTTGATTTTGCGCCTCAATCCAAGCTTTTGTTTCTGGCGAATCAGGATTTTCTAACCAACGGTAAGGATCTGCCACTATAGTACCGTGGTAGTTATCGACGCGATCGCTCTTGTGGCTGGGGGGATAAGTCAGCATAGTTTTTGATGGGACTCTTTGCTGGGCGTAGTGTTGGCGGAACTGGCTGCTATTTAAGCTATCTATATTTTCCGCATTTGTGAATTTCTCAACTACTACCTGTGAAGGTAATTGTTTGGAAATTGTAGCACTAGCAACACCAGCAGGTAGCACCCAACGGCAGATGATGACTGTTGCCAAAAATATAGCTAACAGTCGAGTCCATAAAACTTTGACCATGAAATTATTAATTGTGGTTTGTGTAATGGGCATGGGGCATGGGGCATTGGGCATTGGGCATTTCTGATTAATCCCCCTTTCCTAGCTCCTAGTGCGTGTTTTCAAAGTCGCCGTCACCCTACAAGGGTGCGGCTACCTCTACCAAGTCCGCCTGCGCGGACTACGAAAAATTAAGGTTTTTAGCCCACGCAGGTGGGCTTTGTTTGTCTAGCCTCAGGCTTCAGCCTGAAGGCGTTTGGGGTTTGAAAACACGCCCTAGCCCCTAGCCCCTAACCCCTAGCTTTTACGCACCAGTACCATGAATTAGCTTTTCTCCCTTGAGCATTCGTACTGCGGCTTCTAATAGAGCTTCTTCGAGGTAAGGTTTGGTAAAGTAACCGCTAGCACCAAGTTGGATTGCCATTTGTCTGTGCTTATCTGCACCCCGTGAAGTCAGCATAGCGATTGGTAATTGGTTGAGGTGGTTATCTTTCTGAATGCGAGAAAGTAACTCCAGTCCGTCACAGCGTGGCATTTCAATATCACAGAAGACGATATCACAAGGTAATCCAGAGCGGAGTTTATCCCAAGCTTCTTGTCCATCACGGGCTTGTTCTACTCGGTAACCAGCCTTGTTAAAGGTGAGGGAAAGTAACTCTCTGACTGTAATTGAGTCATCAACAATCAGCACAGTTGGATCAATTTTCACCACTTGGACTTCTGGTACAGGTGGGGTAGTCTTCTGTTGCCAAATACTACCACCAGTTTGTTTCAACATCCGTCCTTGGAAGATATCGATGATTTCCAGTACGTCAGCAATCGGCATAATCCGCCCATCACCTAAGACTGTAGCACCAGCTACACCCAAGGGTTTAGGAGCAGGCCCTTCAAATTGTTTAATTACAATTTCTTGCTCGCTCAGTACTTGATCGATTTGTAGGGCAATCATATTATTTCCCGATCGCACTACAACTACAGAAACCATGTCATCATCACGATTACCGCCGTAAACATTACCACGACTGAGTGTGCGGTTGAAGGCTAAAATCTCCTTGAGGGGGCGGAATGGTAAGATTGTATCCCGCCAAGCAATAAATGATTGTCCATCAGCAGTTTCTTGGATGTTTTTAACGGGGATATCTAAGGTATCTTCAACACCGTCCATCGGGAAGGCAATTCTGGCTCTATCGGAAACGCAGCAGAGCGCTTTACAAATACTCAGGGTGAGTGGTAAGCGAATTGTAAAGGTTGTGCCTTTACCCAAAGTAGAATCGGTGTTAACTGCACCGCGAATTTCGCTAATTTCCGAGCGCACCACATCCATACCCACACCGCGCCCAGAAATTTCATCGGCTTTGTCTTTAATACTAAAGCCAGATTGGAAGAGTAAATCGTAGATTTCTATGCGTGTTATGGCTTTTGCTTCTTCAGGCGTGAGCATACCCAGCCTCAGCGCCTTAGCTTTAATGCGTTCTGTATCGATACCTGCACCGTCATCACCCACAGAAATGACAGTTTGGTTACCTTGATGGAAGGCGCGAATAGTAATTTCACCTACAGGTTTTTTACCTGCTGCTTGTCGTACTTCTGGCGTTTCAATCCCGTGAGCGATCGCATTATTCAGCATGTGAGTTAATGGATCTGTCAGGTGATCCAAAATCATCTTGTCAATCAAGGTGTCTCCACCTTCAATGACTAACTCTACCTGCTTGCCATATTTAATCGCATTATCCCGCACACCACGCCGCAAGCGGTCAATAGCTTGGGAAAATGGCACCATTCGCGCTCTAGTTAATCCCTCTTGGAGTTGGGTAGTGACTTGTCGGAATTGTCTTGCTACTCGTTCAGTTTCTTCCGTCACAAAGTCGATGTCACTCGCTGACTCACGTACCCTGACAATCATTTCAATCATTTCTTGAGACAAAGTATGGAAAGGCGTAAACCGATCCATTTCCAGTTCGCTAAAACCCCTCTCAGAATTGGAATCTCCAGCAGATACATCAGTTTCTTTATTTTTCCGGGTAGCTAACAGTGAGGCTTCTAAAAGCGATCGCTCATACAATTCTTGCATCCTCGCCCCAACATCAGATAGCTGCTGCACCTGAATCAGCAAATTATCTAATGATTGTCGCAAGCGTTCTTGATCCTGCTCTAAAGTATTACGATTTACTACCAATTCCCCAACTAAATTACTCATATCATCCAGTTGTTTAACTGGAACCTTCATCGTTTCTTCAAATCTAGCTGGACGACGAGTAGATGGGCGTGGTGTTTTGTTCGCATTTGGTTTGATAGATGGTGAGTGCGATATTGTTTGATCGGCTTCCGCTAACAACTTCTCTAAATCACCAAATTCATCTTCTATTTCTGGTACGCTGACAGTGTTACTAGAATTAGCTGGTGTAACTGGTTGCTGTTTGTGTGGATAAACAGGCGCAGGTATCAGCAAATTATTATCATCTTTTGGTGTATCTAATAATGCTTCCAGCGCTGCAAAATCTTCATCAGGTATGGGGGATGTAAATTCCTCTTTTAATAATGTTTCTAAGTCGGCAAATTCATCTACCGCCCCAACTTCTGATGCCACTTCTAAATTATTATTAGCAACAACAAGATTATCTTGTTCAGCTATTTTTTCCGCTTCAGGTTGTTCCTCTAAATTTAATTCAACCGAATTTTCTGGAGTCGCTGTATTTTCTTGTAATAAATCTTCTAGTCCAGCGAATTCTTGCAGGGTATTTTCGGTTTCTGAGAATTCATCAATTAAACTTAGTTCTGTATCATCAGCAACCGTCTTCAAACTTTCCTCTAACTCTAAGTTAGCTGGAAACTGTTGTAAATCAGAAATTTCGGCAGAATTTACATTTAGATTATGTTCTGATAATTCAGCCTCTAAATTTAATCCTGAAGTTTCGTCAACAGTTAATTCTGGAGTATCAAACGCATCTAATCCGCCAAAATCTATTGCGCTATCAACTGCTGATTCCTGATTATCTAAATTTAATGCTGGAGTTTCAGAAACAGTTAATTCTGGAGTATCAAACGCATCTAATCCGCCAAAATCTAGTGCGCCATCAGCAACTGATTCCTGATTATCTAAATTTAAAGCTGGAGTTTCAGCAATAGTGAATTCTGGGTTATCAAATGCATCTAATCCACCAAAATCTAGTTCGCCATCAGTGACTGATTCCTGGTTATCTAAATTTAATACTG
This sequence comes from Calothrix anomala FACHB-343, assembly GCF_014696435.1. Lineage (GTDB taxonomy): Bacteria > Cyanobacteriota > Cyanobacteriia > Cyanobacteriales > Nostocaceae > Aulosira > Aulosira anomala_A. Next base: position 87,525 of record NZ_JACJQG010000028.1, read on the forward strand.
GAGGTTCGCCAACAGTTAATTCTGGGGTATCGAATGCATCTAATCCACCAAAATCTAGTGCGCCATCAGCAACTGATTCCTGATTATCTAAATTTAATACTGGAGGTTCGCCAACAGTTAATTCTGGTGTATCAAATGCATCTAATCCACCAAAATCTAGTGAGGTATCAACAACTGATTCTTGATTATCTAAATTCAATACTGGAGGTTCGCCAACAGTTAATTCTGGGTTATCAAATGCATCTAATCCACCAAAATCCAGTGCGCTATCAACTGCTGATTCCTGATTATCTAAATTCAATACTGGAGGTTCGCCAACAGTTAATTCTGGTGTATCAAATGCATCTAATCCACCAAAATCTAGTGAGGTATCAACAACTGATTCTTGATTATCTAAATTCAATACTGGAGGTTCATCAACAGTTAATTCTGGGTTATCAAATGCATCTAATCCGCCAAAATCCAGTGCGCTATCAACTGCTGATTCCTGATTATCTAAATTTAATACTGGAGTTTCAGCAACAGTTAATTCTGGGGTATCAAATGCATCTAATCCACCAAAATCTAGTTCGCTATCAGTGACTGATTCCTGGTTATTTAAATTTAATACTGGAGGTTCACCAACAGTTAATTCTGGGGTATCAAATGCATCTAATCCACCAAAATCTAGTTCGCTATCAGTGACTGATTCCTGGTTATTTAAATTTAATACTGGAGTTTCAGCAACAGTTAATTCTGGCGTATCGAATGCATCTAATCCGCCAAAATCCAGTGCGCTATCAACAACTGATTCTTGATTATCTAAATTTAATACTGGAGGTTCACCAACAGTTAATTCTGGGGTATCAAATGCATCTAATCCACCAAAATCTAGTGCGGTATCAACAACTGATTCTTGATTATCTAAATTCAATACTGGAGGTTCACCAACAGTTAATTCTGGGTTATCAAATGCATCTAATCCACCAAAATCCAGTGCGCCATCAACGACTGATTCCTGGTTATCTAAATTCAATCCTGGAGTGTCATCAAATGCATCTAATCCACCGAAATCCAGTTCGCTATCAGCGACTGATTCCCGATTATCTAAATTCAATACTGGATTTTCAGCAGTTGTTGCTGGAGTATCAAATACATCTAATCCGCCAAAATCCAGTGCGCTATCAACTGCTGATTCCTGATTATTTAAATTCAATACTGGAGTTTCAGCAGTTGTTGCTGGAGTATCAAATACATCTAATCCGCCAAAATCCAGTGCGTTATCAACTGCTGATTCCTGATTATTTAAATTCAATACTGGAGTTTCAGCAATAGTTAATTCTGGGTTATCAAATGCATCTAATCCACCAAAATCCAGTGTGCTATCAACTGCTGATTCCTGATTATCCAAATTTAATACTGGAGGTTCGCCAACCGTTAATTCTGGGGTATCGAATGCATCTAATCCACCAAAATCTAGTTCGCTATCAGCGACTGATTCCTGATTATCTAAATTTAAAGCTGGAGTTTCAGCAATAGTTAATTCTGGGTTATCAAATGCATCTAATCCACCAAAATCCAATGCGCTATCAACTGCTGATTCCTGATTATCCAAATTTAATACTGGCGTTTCCGCAACAGCTAATTCTGGAGTATCAAATGCATCTAATCCACCAAAATCTAGTTCGCTATCAGTGACTGATTCCTGGTTATCTAAATTTAATGCTGGAGTTTCAGAAACAGTTAATTCTGGGTTATCAAATGCATCTAATCCACCAAAATCTAGTTCGCTATCAGTGACTGATTCCTGGTTATCTAAATTTAATGCTGGAGGTTCCCCAACAGTTAATTGTGGAGTATCAAATACATCTAATCCACCAAAATCTAGTGTGCTATCAGCAAGTGATTCCTGATTATCTAAATTTAATGCTGGAGTTTCAGAAACAGTTAATTCTGGAGTATCAAATGCATCTAATCCGCCAAAATCCAATTCGCCATCAACAACTGATTCCTGATTATCTAAATTTAATGCTGGAGGTTCCCCAACAGTTAATTGTGGAGTATCAAATACATCTAATCCACCAAAATCTAGTGTGCTATCAGCAAGTGATTCCTGATTATTTAAATTCAATCCTGGAGTTTCAGCAGTTGTTGCTGGAGTAGCAAACGCATCTAATTCACCAAAATCCAGTGCGCTATCAACGACTGATTCTTGATTATCTAAATTTAATACTGGAGGTTCCCCAACAGTTAATTCTGGGGTATCGAATCCATCTAATCCAGCAAAATCCAGTGCGCTATCAACCGTTGATTCCTTCGTATTATCAACAACAGTTGTTTCTGGTGTATCAATATTGAACAAATCATCGTCCAGATTGTTAACAGAACTGGAAGCATTAGCCAATAAATTTTCTGTAGGCTGATTAGTAAATTCAGGAGTAAAGTCTAAAGGTTCTGGAGGTAGGGAGGTTGAGGAAAGTGTTGTGCTTTGGCGTAGCCCGTCGGAGACATCGCTTGTTTCTGCCAATAAGCTGCTAATATCTATTGCAGGTTCTTCTTGCCCATTCACAACAGGGATATTTGTTGTTTCAGTTGATGTCAACTTGGCAAATAAATCCATCCCTGCATCGGCTGACAATATCAAATCTATCTGCTCATCTGTTTGCAAAATAGTTTGATCGAAGTCTTCCAAATCAAAAGTTGTTGGTGGTGGCGATAATAGTGACTCACTATCGCTAAAAAAGTCATTAGCCGCAGTAAATAAACTTTCTTCTAACGCTTGAGCAACATCTTGCTCAATTGCTGCATCTAATTCTAGTTGTTGTTCTGTTTGTGCATCTTCATCCCAGAAATTTGGTAAATTTTCTGTTGCAGATGGAACTTCTCTGGTAATTTTTGGCGAGTTATTAGATAAATCTGGAATTTCTGATTTATTGGCAGAATTTTGGGTATTTTCGAGAATTTCAGTAAATAAATTATCTACAGCCAAAAGTTCTGGCTGTGGTGAATCTAGTTTAGATTCTCTAACAGGAGTAATTTCTTCTAAAGAATTATCCTGTAAATTATCTGAAAATACATTATTTAAATCAGTTGTTTCTTTATGATATATTTCTGCACCAGTAATTGCTTCATCGTTAATTTGTTTTAATTCACCATCAAGCAATATTTTGTTTTCATCTAATGCCAATTCTAATAAATCTTTTACTACATCTGGTGGTGCAATATCCCCAGGATACTCTAGAAGTATGTCGGCAAATTCCTCAAGACTTTCATCATCATGATTTTCTAAATTTATGTTTTGATTAACGAGATGATTTTCTGGTATTTCCGATGCAGGTGGTATAGATTTTTCTTTTTCTGGTGAAATTTCACCGAATAAAGCGCCAAAATCTTCTGTTTGAATTATCGTGTTTTGGGAATAATCAATGCTTTTATCGTCATCAAAAGATAGTAAATCAGCTAAATCGCTATCAGTATCATCAGTATCGCTACTATTAATATCAATACCGAGATTACTCGCAGCATTAATATCTAAAATTTCTTCTTGTTGCCAAGTTTCATCAAGTTCTGGAGTTTCACCTTCAAATAAATCAGCAAGTGTATTTAACTCAGCTATACCAACTTCTGGCCCTTTCGGATCGCGATGACGATGACTCAGTGGCGTATCATCTTCATTGCTGGAGATAGAATTAAATAACAAAGGCAACTCAGTTGTGGTATTATCCTTTGCCGATGGAATCGCCTGTTCTTGCTGAGGTGGCTCAGATAGGGTAAATAAGTTATTGATGCTGTCTGTATTGTCATTAACAACATCATTTGTTGTTGCAGGTAGCTCTGCTGCGATCGCATTATCATCATTATCAGCAAATAAGTCAGGCTCAGATGTATCCACTAAATCAGTGGTTTCCATCTCGAATAGCTCAACGTCTGGAAAGCTCAACAGTACTTCTAGCTGCTGACTAATGACAATATCTGCATCTTTTTCTTGAAGAACTAACTCCTGGGCGGTTTTGATTTCTGTAATCACAATTTTCGCCAGAGTTAGATAACTATTATCTGGATTCGCGATCGCATTTGTCACTGCTTTACATAAATTACACCATTTAGGTAAATTAAATGCCTCACCTAACTGGAGTAACTGTTGACAACATTGCTGCAGACTTTGGCGACTTTGGGGAGTTGTTCCTTGTTTAAACAGTTGCAACATTTCCCGCAGTGTCTGCATCACTTGGATTTGGAATTCGCTCCAATTCTGCTGTTTTTTGGCTACAGTGGGTGCAGTTGTTTCTTGGGGTGCTTTCTTAGAAGTCTCACCAGACACAATGCTGTTGTCTTCTTCTGCATCGGAGAAATCCCGCTGCATGAAAATTTCTGTCAATGTGTGGCTGTTATCTGCAAAAGCTGGACGTACTTCTTTGGCTTTGCTGTCTACACCATTGGTTGCTTGTTGTACCAATAATTCTAGATGCTGATTTAGCCATTGAAAGACCGGCTCAGTTTCTGACATCAAATTATTAGCAGTCTCTTCTGACAACCCATAAGGGCCGCTCAAATTTTCTAAAAGCGCTTTCAGGGTATCCGCAACACCAAGAAACAAAGACTCTAACTTTTGATCGACCTCGATTGGATTTTCTTTGAGAATTTTGAAACAATCTTCGAGGCGGTGAGATGTATGCTGGATGCTATTTAAACCAAGCATCGCTGCTCCCCCTTTAATAGAGTGAGCCGCCCGGAAGACTTCGTTGATCATTTCTGGGTCGTTCAGGGTACTCTGGAGATTTAACAACCCCTGCTCAATCGTATTCAGGTGGTCTCTTGCTTCTTCAATAAAATAACCCAAAATGCGCTGTTGTTGTTCCGGCAGCATAGTTTTTTCGCCAAGAGTCAATAGTTAATCATCAAAAGTCAAGAGCCAAGATTTGAACTTTGGACTATTGACTACATTATCTAGATTCCAGGGTTTCTACCCGGAAACGTTCTACGGAAGCGATCAAGTCACGGGATACACCCACTAAGTTTTGGAGTGCGCCAGAAACTCGCTGTGCTTCCTGGGAGGTTTCTTGTGCTGTTAGTTCTACGGATTGCATAACGTGAGCTACAGCACGCGATGTTTCAGTTTGTTCCACAGTATCGCTGGTAATTGAACGCACCAGAATATCAATGCGATTTGCCACTTGAATAATATTTTCTAGCGATCGCTTGGCTTCTTCGGCTAATTTAGTGCCTTTAATTACCTGTTGTGTACCTTCTTCCATCGCCGTCATTACAGAGCCTGTTTCACTCTGAATTTGCATCACAATTTGTTCGATTTCTTTTAAGGATTTGGCAGATTTATCTGCTAGCTGGCGCACTTCATCGGCAACGATGGCGAATCCGCGTCCGGCTTCTCCCGCTCTGGCTGCCTCAATACTGGCGTTCAGAGCTAACAAATTGGTTCTAGAGGCAATTTGCGAGATTAAGGCCACAATCTTTGAGATTTCCTGAGAAGATTCCGCTAACCGCTTTACTTTGCGGGTGGTTTCTGCTACAGTTTCTCGAATTTCTAAAATACCCGCCACCGTATTTTCCACGGCTTCCCCTCCTTTAAGGGCGATGGTGCTAGCATCGCGGGCTACCGCCTCAGCTTCCCGCGCTGCTTCCGCTACGCGCTGAATCGAGTCGGTCATTACCTGTACGGAATTTAATGTGACTGCCAATTCTTCTGCTTGTCGCAAAGCATCGCTAGATAAGGCTCTAGCAAAGGTTTCCGAATTAGTCGCACCTTTGGTTACTTCTTTAGCGGCTACTTTTACCTGTTGGACGATATCCCGCAAGTTTTGAATTGTCAGGTTAAAGGCGTCGGCTACGGCTCCTAATACGTCGGCTGTCACTTCCGCTTGGACTGTTAAATCGCCTCTTGCTGCTCCTTCCACATCATCCAACAACCGAATTACTTGACGTTGGAGATTTTCTTTGGCTTCTTCCTGTTCGTCAGCTTTGCGTTGGGCTTCATTAGTGGTAGTAAAAATTACCCGTGCCATTTCATTAAAGCCAGTAGCTAGGAGTCCTAATTCATCTTCGGAATAGACTGTAGCTTGGACATTGAGATTACCTTGGCGAACAGCATCGAACTGCGCTTGCAAATTTTCGGTAGTCCGGCGAATTTGCTTGATGGTAAAATTACCCATAAAGGCAGCAGTAGCAAATCCAGCTAGCCCAGCTGCTAATGACATTGCCCAGCCTGTGTTGCGTACTGATTCCCGTTGTTGGGGCGGGGAAAAATTCGTCGCGCCAAAGCTGACGATGGCTACCACCAGTGAGGAAACAATACCAACGCTACCGGCAATCAACCATTGTTTCTTTTCTAGGGGAGCATTCTCTAAGGGTGCTAACCAACTTTGCTCGACACTGACGACTGGTTCTAACTTAGCAACATCGACTTGGGTAAAAATTGGCATGGCTTCTTGGGAACCAGTGATAGAAAATAGTTCATCTTCGCGATCGCTATTTTCATTACTTATTGAAGGTTCTGCACTGTGAGAGTCAGAATTGCTAGCCATGTCAAAGGAACCAGAATGCATAGCCACATCGCTGAAGCTAGAGTCTGCATCTGAGATGTCAAAGCCGGGAAGATTACCTAAATCGTCAAAGTCATCAAATTCATCTAAAAACTCTATATTACTCTGGGAATTACTTGCCTGAGGCTGATTGACTGGTTCTTCATCTGGCGTGAAACTGTCCGAGCCAAAAGCAGATTCAAAAGCGTCCAAATCAAAATTATCATCAAGGTCTAAATTACTTGCTTCTACTTTGACACCCTTTTGCGCCAGCTTTTCTTCTGGAGGCAAATCTCTACTAGCAGCAGAGACTTCTTTTAAGCTATCTTCAGCTTCTATCGGGCCTAACCAATTATGGGATGTAGTTTCAGCTAGCTGCTCGTGATGACTAGAGGGTAAATTGTTGGTTTTTACGCCATTATCCCGCACAGAAGTTGGTATTTTAGCAAAATTTTCATTTTCCAGGCTATTGCTATTAAAGTCTAAGTCTTCTGGTGGGTTATATTGTTCCCCAATCAAGAATTCTGTGGGGATTTCCCAGCTGTTGCTGGTTGATAAATCAACTTCTGCAAAAGATGAATCGCTATCATTTTCTTGCTGGGAATTTGTCCCAGAATCAACAAAAGGATTACTTGTACTGGACTGCTCAATACTGTTTTCTGTCTCATCTTCCTGCCAAAAAGCAGGCAATTCCAGATCTGCTTCTGCTTCCCAACTTTTACTTTGGGAATCTTGATCTGTGGCTTGATTATCCAACTTAAAGGGGTCATCACTAAAAGATGCTGCCGAGTCTGATTGAGAATTCAAATCAGTACTGCTGTTTGCAGAGATATTAAAAGGACTATCCAAAGATAGCTCTTCTATTTCATTTACCACTGCTTCATACTCGTCAAAAGCTTTATTGTCAAAGCTGTTAGTATTAAGATCTGTTGTACTATGTGCCAAGTCTTCAGTAGAGATTTGCTGATAGTTCTCTGGCGTCACCAGGCGATCGCTGGAATTACCCTGGTATTGATTAATACTTTCAATTCCATGTTTAGCAAAACCAATAATTTCCTTATTATCAGTTAACTGTAAAACTTTTTGATATTCGGCTTTGGCAATATCATACTGTTGTAAAACGTAGTAGATGTGACCCCGTAACAAATGGGAGTTAGGGTCATCTGGTAAATTTTGCACTACTTGGTCAACTAAAGTAGCGGCAACATCATAATTTTGTTGCGCATAAGCCGTACAAGCCTGCTTATATATTTCTAAGTAATCTTCTATACTTGCTCCCATATCCACCCTCCCAATTTCATCCTGCCCACCTCGCACTCCGCAAAATTGCCATTTGATCGAGCAGTCTTAGACACTGATTTTTTTTAGCATCTAGTAACCACTCACCGCGTAAAAAGGGAGCCATCGTATCCAGCACATGAGTTGGTAGCATGAGATTTTGGACATCTAGCCAGTCCATACCACCGATTTCATCTACCGCCAAGCCCACGATTGTGTCTTGATCTTCGATAGCAATTACCGGAATTTCTGCTCGATCTGTGTTTAGCGCGGTTGCTTCCCCGAGAAATTGACCCAAATCAGCCACCCAAATTACTCGACCTCGTAAATTTAGAGTACCCAAAAGTAAAGGAGAAGCATTAGGAATCGGCGTGATTCTATCGGGACTAAGTTCCATAACCTCTCGAATTCCAGTTGCAGGTAGTGCAAACTCCTGGTGCGAAGGAATGTAAAACCGCAAATGTAATTCACCTTCAGGACTTTCTACTTGTAATTCAGGACGGAAGTGGTCTTGACTACCACCACTTAAAAAGTCCGGTTTGCTGACCATGTTATTTTCATCCTTATCCTCGCAGCAGTTGTTTGACTGTTCCTACCAACTCAGTTGGTTGAAACGGTTTGGCTATGTAAGCGTCTGCACCCTGTTTCATGCCCCAGTAGCGATCGAATTCTTCCCCTTTGGAAGAACACATCACTACCGGGACATTTTGGGTTTTCGGGTCGGATTTTAACCGCCGACAAACTTCATAGCCGTTCATCCGGGGCATGACAATATCCAAGACCACCAAGTCGGGGGGTGCGCTTTGAATGGATTCCAAAGCTTCGACTCCGTCACTAGCATGGGTGACTTTTAAGCCACTTGCTTTCAGGAGGTCTGTGATCATCTCCCTTTGTGCGATACTGTCTTCCACAATCAGAACTGTACTCATAAATGCCTATCTACCTCCTGATGTAGACGTTCCCGATTTGGAACATTCCCTGATTTTTCCGCAAGCATTTAGTGTATTAATTAACCTTATTCCTTCACTAATTTACTAAATAATAAATTTGTACTACTTAGATTGGGCTGGCTGTTTCTGTGATAACATTTTTTACCCCATCTTTTAGCGGATCAACAAGTTTAGTCTCTTTTTTCTATAGCCATGTAATAGTCTATTTCAGATAAGTCTCTATGAGTGTCAGTAACTCAGTATCTCTCAAAGGCTTTACTAAATAATCAGTAGTTCCTACCATCTTTGCTTTAACGCGGTCGAGAAAGCGATCGCGATCGCTCAGTAGAATAATGGGCAATAGCCGAAATGCGGTTGACTGTCGCAGCATTGCACAAATCTCATACCCATCTAATTCCGGCATCGCCATGTCACAAAAAATCATATCTGGCTTGAGTTGAAAAATCAGACTGAGAGACTCTAGGGGATTTGTTAAAGTTAACACTTCATATCCTTGTGGTTGCAAAATAGATTTAATCGTCTCACTGCTACTGTGAGCTTCTTGGATACTAAGTATACGTACTTTGCTCTTTACCTCTACCTCAGAATTTTCTCTATAGGGGTCAAAATTACAAGTGTTTGAATATACTAATTGCAGCCAACCTTGCAGCACATAAGGATATATAGCCTTGGCGACTGTGTAAACATCGCGGTTGAGACAACGAGCTAGCTGTCGCAGAGAGGTTTTACCATCTGCCCAATATGTGAGCTTATTAATTGTTGCTACTGGTAAACCACTGTGGAATTGAACTTCTTCAGAAATTACTGGCACTTGATTGGGAGACTGAATATGTGGATACATCTGCTGCCAATTTTGCAATTGCTTGACAATTTTCTTGATGAGCGGACTAATCTCCCAGGTTGTTAATTGGGGGGTAAGCGCTGGCCCGTGATGAAAACTGAAGCAACCAGCATGCAAACTCAGCAAATCAAACAAAGTTTCACATACCAGACCGTACAAAATCTCACGAGCAACCTTGGGTTGAATCAGATTCCGCTCCAGCAGTTCCCACAGATAGCTATACTCAGCCACATTGACTGAGTCTAGGGAAGCTAATTTGAGGTCTTTTAGCTGTAGCTTGACTCGGTAATGTCGGAGATAATCGTCAATCCTAGATAAACTACCATCACCTTGTTGGCAATAGATAATCTGGCCGTTGACAAAAAAGATAAACCAATACTGTTGTGGTTTGCAGCTGAAGCAATGATGGTGTCTGTTTACCTCTGCACTAAATTTTTGGCAGGGGCAACTATTATGGGTTGTTACCAACAATTGACCAGTTCGCTGTCCCCACTCAATCAATTGCAGGATACTAGGAATATCAATTTCATTTAAATCTCCCTGCATTGAGGTCAAAGGTACTCCTTGTAATTCTATTTACATACTTTATTAATTTTGCCCAGTAATGTTTTTATGATTAACTTGTCTGACAAGTTTAACTGACTAACTGACTTTTGACTGGAAAACATAACTTCCATGCTGGCAGCGACCTGAATTTACCTATTGTGGGGAATAGCAGGATAGCTTCATCAAATTTTTAAACTTGTGCCACTAGTACCAATGTGCGGAATTCGTAATTCCTTCTACCCAGTTTTAAAACCGCACTGCGCATGGTTTGGGATATTTCGCCGGGGTAATTGATTTACACCCACGAGTACTAAATATGATTTTTGCGAATTGCGACTAGAGAAATATCTAGCAAAAATCAGAAAAACTACCATTGGTGCTGCATTTCCCATCATTAAGGACGGTCAGCAATTTTCCTTAATTTTTCGTAATACACTTTGACAAAGCTAGTGATCGCACGGTAGCCATCATTATTGCCATCAGCACAAAATATAAAGGCGCGATCCACACATCTATATTTAGCAAATATGTAACCAGATGTGACATGTCATCTCTATAAATAGTTTTGTATATTTTGTTTGTCTGGTTCTCTGTTGCCGGATGAAATCAGGCAAACTCACAAAAATATCTAAGATATAACTCAAATCACGGACATCAAGTACACAAAAGGACTAACGGTGTGCTGTATTTAGCAGAAGTACAAAAGCAAAAAGGCAACTTACTCACTACCAATTTACTCAGTAGTAATTCCAAAACTGAATTGAAACTCCTGGCTTGTCAGCGAACCGATCAGAATTGGACTACTGTGTCAGAGGATGTGATTGCGGCAGAGGAAGCCAGCAAATTAAATGATGGCGCACTGGTATTGGTAGAACTGACTCCTAATCGCCAGGTACAACGCATTCAAGAAGCTGGGCGTCCACTAGTGAATATTTTGCAGAATTTTTCTCGGCAGTTAGAAAAATTCAAGTCGAAAGAAGAAGAAATCGATCAGTGGAAGCAATCATTGACATTTCAGGCACAAGAATTGAATCGGCGGGAAATGGAAATGGAAGTGCGCTTAGAACAGTTGCAAAATATGGAAAATGATTTTCAGCAACTAGAGGCGCAAAAACAGGAATGTGAAAGCTCTCGTGGAGAGATTGCAAAGTTACAACAAGAAATTGAGCGCAATCGTCAAGAACTGGAAGGAGCTTGGGAGCATTTGCGGGGCGAACAGCGCCGTTTAGAAGAATCTCAAGCAGAGGCTCAAAAAGGGAAGACTTTAGATGAAGAGCAAAGTCGAGTATTGCGGGAGTTAATCGATCGCCTTTCTAGTCGGGTTGCACCCACAGAAACAGTGCGGGAACAATTGAATTTTGCCTTTGAGTTAGTTGAAAAGCAGCAAGATACTTTAAATCAACACTGGGAAAAATTAGAGCAACAGAAAACTGTAGCGGCGCAAAAGCAAGAGGAACTCGATCGCCTGGTGCAAAGCTTTAGCGATCGCCAAAATAGCTGGGAAGAGGGACAAAATTCTCTCTACCAGCAAAAGGCTGAGTTAAAAGTGAATATGGCAATTCTGGCTAGCAAGCAGGAATATGCGGGAATTTTGAAGACGCAATTACGCAATTTAGAAGATTTATGTCAACATATCGAGTCTGTTTCTGGAAGCTGTAGCGGTGGAATGCTGGCGCAAGTCGATGTGAAAGCTTTAGAAAACATGGCTTTAGACGAACTGCAAAAAGTGGTGCAAGATTTGCAGGAGAAGTATGATATCGACTCTAGTTTTGTTCAAGACCAAGAACAAGAACTAAAATACAAACAAGAAGCGATCGATGCATTAGAAAAGAAGATTCATCAAGCCTCTGACCAAGATGCGATCAATCTGGAAATGGAACTGGCAGATGAAAAAGACCTCTACCAAATGCTCAACCAAAGTTTGGTGGGACAACGCCGGAATTTGCTCCAACGTCAGAAGTTACTTAAGCAACATCAAACAATACTTTTAAAAAAGCAAGGACATACTGTTGCTAATGAAGCACAAGACAATTCCATTGATTTGCAGCCGATTCTGTTACAAACTGAAAACCAGCGTCAACAACAGTCTCAAGAGTTGCAAAAATTGGAACGCGAGATTGAACAAATGCAAGCTGGGATTGACTTAGCCCAAGGAATGGTTGACAATCAAACTCATGATTGGGAAGAACAGCGTCAAGAACTGAAAAAACTCGAAGAAAACCTACAATCCCTGCGGGCAGAAACTACTGAATGCTGGAGTCGGGTGAATATTTATCAAGAGTCTTTACAACCTATTCAAGACTGCTTGGATGGTTTACGCCAGAAGTTACAAGCAATGGTTGAATCTTTAGCTGAAGTTCAAGAAACTGGTGATTATCAACTCCAGGCTATTGCCCAAATGCGCGAGACACTGCGTGAGTTAATGTCTCAACCAGAATTGCTTGCATCTTAAATTGAGGCAACATTTACCGACATTTACATTTAAGTAAAAATGTAAATTAAATCACCTTGCACTTGAGCGATCGCACCACCGGGAAAAGGATCTGTTTGTGTCCGATTAGGCGCTGTAATTAAATTAGTTAATTTCTCGATATGTTCAAAACTGGGTGCATCTGGAAGTATTTGTTGTAAGACTTGACGCATAACACGCCGTTGCAGTGCTAGGGGTGCTGCTTGCAAGATGCGACGATTGAGGCTTACAGGAACAATTGCTACAGGAGTTAAGCCGATTGTGGCTGCTTCTCGCAACTCCTGGGCGACATTCTCTAAATATTCCACTTCGCCTTGGAGGAGTTCGGCTGTTTGGGCTAAAGCTGATTCAACTTTGGGGTTAAAATTTGTTTGCAGATATGGAATTAACTCTTGGCGAATGCGGTTGCGGGCGTATTGTAAATTTTGATTGGTGGAATCTTCCCATATTGGCAGATGGAATTCATCACAAAATTGTTTTGTTTGGGTACGGGTAATTTCTAACAGTGGACGCACTAGGGTAATGTTTTCCGTGAGGGGACGTTTCCAAGTTAGCGCCTGTAAACCATCAGCGCCTGTACCGCGAATTAAATTATATAAAAGAGTTTCGGCGCGATCGCTAGCTGTGTGTCCGGTGACGATACAATGGTAATTATTTTTCTGAGCGATCGCGCTTAAAACTTGGTACCGCCAATCCCTTGCTGCTGCTTCAGTAGTTAACTCTTTGTCAGCAGTTTCTAAATAAAATAATATATCCCAGCTTTTCGCCAGTTGTTGTACATGAATAGCATTCGCTTGGGAGTCAGTACGCCAGCGATGATCGCAGTGAGCAATAGCTAAATCCCATCCCCATTTTGCTTGTAAATCTAACAGTAATTTTATTAAGCATAAAGAATCTTGTCCGCCAGAGACAGCGACTAATAGGCGTTGATTCCGCTCAAATAAGCAGCGCATTCGGATTGTGCGATGTATTTTTGCATGTAGATGAGTCCATACCATTGATATTTTGCGCCCCAGAATGCATATCGTTGTCTATTTTATCTGTGGCTTCTCGATGTTTGATCGCTGCAATCTGGGGATTTGATGATTTTCTGCTCTAATCTTGCTTAGAAAGAAGGACTATGTTCTTTATCCCAACATTTATTATCATGCCATTCTCTTTGAGTATCTTGGCATTCGGCAGCATTATCAATCCAAGGTATTGATGTTGCGTAAGGTGATTGTTTGTTCGATGTCAAGGAAGAGAATAAGGCAGAAGAGCTTGCAGGATAGAATAAGGAATAAATGATAATAAAGGTAGAAATTGGCAGACCTAAGAACAAAGCCAATCCTAGGACAATTTTATTGAAAGTCCAAAATGGTTTATCTGTTGGGAACCGCTGATTTTTTTTCTTAGCTTTGAAATTTGATAACACAATATAAACCTGAACAAATATCTACTTAGTTTCCATCCTTAGCGGATAGTCCTATTGTATGGAATTAAAAGCGTTATTAACTATGATGAGATTACTGCTTCTATTTTTTAAGTTTTTGATTATTTATGATTATTTATTATAAATATACAAAACAAACATCAAAAAAATAAGGTTTTTTGCTGAAAAATCTCAAAAAATAAAATAAATACTTAATCAACAATTTATAAATACTTTAGAGAAATTCATCAAAAGCATCCGGATGAAAAAAGTAGTGGGAGCAGCGCCTCGGCTTTGCGACAGTTGAATCTCGACTTCGCTCGAACCGCATAGTCGAAACTCAGCGACAGGGAGCATCCCAAATGTGCAAAAACGCCCTCACCCTATAAGGGTGGGGCTAGAAATACGAAGCCTGCCTTCGCAGGCTATCAAACTTTTAGCCTGCGAAGGCAGGCT